>NZ_JBALCO010000042.1:0-138307 GCF_036919595.1 Nostoc sp.
TTTTTGATCTTTTTCTTCTGGATTCATGCTTGAACACTACCATCTTTCTTCCCTCATGGGAATATTCCTGACATTCCTACCTGGGCAGTTACGAAGAAATTAAGAATAAACAACAGATTACAAGTAGTGACATAGCGGGAGGTGTAGCTGGAGGTATTATGAAAGTAATCGGTACTTTTGTTGGGCTGTACTTTGTTTTAGGTTTCATTGTTATCTTATTTTCAGCATTTACAAGTAATCCTGATAAAGACAATTCGCCTAGTCCAACAATTACCTTATCACCGCCTTAATGGGGTGTAATTTAATAAATAAATAAGCCATTTGAGGATGATAAAAGTTTTATATGAATGATTATTTATATGACTACGAATTTAATAACCTCGATTTTTACAGAAAAAATCATGGGTTACAGCTTTATTACAACTGGTCTGGGGAAATTTTGTGGCAACAAACACCAGATTTACCAAAGGAAAAATTGTTCTCTATTATTGGGATGAATGCTACCAAAGTATTTCTCAAACCTGATCCTGAACACGGTGAAGTTGGGTATCGTATCAATAGAGAGTTAGGTTTATTTTGTAACTCGGATACGCAAGAGATTCTCCACTTTTGGAAATCACCAACAGCAAGTCAAGCAGTACCAGTAGTCCACATTGCTAACCGCATTGTCCAAGGCTCAGTTAAACCAAAAAAATTTGTCATACCCAAAGGCAGCGGATATATTACCTCTGTCATGGAAATTCCTTTAGAATACCCCCATCCCTTAGCAGGAGATAGTAAATATTCAGACTATTGCCCTGGAGAAAAGTTTAAGGGAGTTGAGTACTTTATATCAAATACTTGCCGACCCGATGCAACTGAAGTCCCTCCTGCTAAGTGGGCGAGGGACTGTCCTTGGTTACCCTGGATGAAGTTAGGATATGCTCATCCAGCTAAATTAAGATTTGAAACCACAATATTTAGAGTAGATTCTTTTGAGCAGCTTCATCCTAGGTTGGTCAAGCTGGTGAGAGAAAAAGTACCAATTTATGAATTCACCCCAACGGAAAGCGATGAACCGAATGTCACGAGCATTCAATACTTTAAGAAAAACTTTGAGTCTTACTTGCGGGGAGATATTTTTCCACTAGAGGAAACCTCTTGAAGGGTTTTTGCCCTGTGCTAGACCATGCTAGTGCGATGTCTACGATGGGCGTAGCTGCGGCACTTTTAATCAAAAAAGCTTAAAAGACTTATCCGAACTTGCATAGAAGGCTGTGGTCTGCTTAGATTTTTAAAGATTTACGTTAAAAAGCTTTACCAGTGGTAACGCGATCTGAGAAGATCGGAATATATGCATTCGTCAGTTATTAGTTAGTTGCCTCTTGCCAATTGTTCGGTTCTATGTAACAGCTAAGTGCTGGTCTTTAGTGAGTAACCAAACACAAACGATAGTCGAACACTGATTACACATCATTCATATAAACACGCATTTAGGAAACAAAAGTTATGGATGAAACCTCAGAACTCACAACAACCTATAACGTAAACGCTCAAGATGTAGCAGAAGTTATTGCAGAACTTGAGCAGTATCGGGAACGTCTAGTTCAAGAAACTACGGAAACAGCAAAACGGGCTAAGTTGATGAGAGTAAATGTGATGGCAAAACTGGAGCCTGAGCTTGCCAAGATTGATTCTGCCCTCCAGGAACTCCGTAATCAGCAAGCTGCCCTAAACCTCAGCAACTAATAATCCATTTTGATAATTTAGTTATAAGTCATATGCTCAACTCCAAAACTCAATCCGGAGAGGATTCGTTAAATCTGTCTCAGGCAGAAACTGATGCTTTATTTGCAGCGGTGAGTGAGCAATTAGGCTTAAACACCTTCAACCCTGATAACCAAGACCTACTCAAGCAGATGATTGAGAGTATGGGAGACTCACGGGGGATGGTTAGGTTGAGTTTTGCAGAGGCATTGGGTAAAATCGGTAAACCAGCGGCCCCTTTATTGATGGAAGCTGTAGCAAATCACCCAAACCCAGTTGTACGCAGAGCTAGCACCAAAACCTTGACACTGATCGCTGACCCGATCGCAATTCCAACCTTGGTGAAGGCTCTGTTAAATGATGAAGATATGGTGGTTAAAGCCTCGTCGGTGGGAGCGCTGGCCAAGATAGGTAAGGCCGCTGTGCCAGCATTACTAAAAATCTTAGCGTCAAGCGAGTATCCAGAAAGTGCCAAAGGATATGCAGTATGGGCGTTGGGATTTATTGGAGCAGAGGCGAAGGAATATTTATATCAAGAGATTAACTCTGACTCGGCTGAGGTTCGCGCTGCGGTGGTGGGTGCGATCGCTAAAATAGCTGAAGAAGGTACCCAAGAAGGAGCATTTAATATTTTAGTTAATGCCCTCACTGATCAATCTGCAATTGTCCGGTGTGAAGCAGCTGCTGCTTTGGGTAGCCTAACCTATCGACCAGCGATTCCTAACCTGATTGAGTTACTGGATCATGCCGATTGGGAAACTCGAAAAGCGGCAGCCCTGGCATTGATGAAGATTGGCGATCGCACTTCCTTAGAACCCCTGCAAGCCGCATTGACCAAGGAAGGGGAAGCGGGAGTTCAGGCAGTGTTCAAGTTGGCGATTTCTCAAATTGAGAGACAGTTAGAGGAAGATGCTTGGGAATAGAGCTATGCACATTTACTATCACTAATTATTAAAGCAAATACTAAAGATTTGTTTGGTTGTGCCTTCGATTTTTCCTCCCCTAACTTCAACCAAAGGGTGCAAGCTCCCCAGGAGCATCTACTTGTAATAAACTCTTGCCGCTGTACTTTACAGTACATCGATTTGATTTGGTGAAATTGAGCGATCACTTTGGCAACACAAAGGCGCTCTTTACGTCAACTCTTGGAGACGCTGCGCGTTGGTGGAAGCCTCTTGCAGAGATGGCGGTTCTGATAAATTAAGCTTTTTAGTAATTTTTGCGTAAGTCCTGTTTTGGTGAGAGCTAGTCGTCAATTTGGAGAATCACATTGGTGCTATTTCGTATTTTGTACATTACTCCAATGCATCATTACTTGTTTAGTACTACCATTACTTCAAGGTGACATTCAGTCTGTCCATTTTATGTATTTACCCTACTGGGATTGATTAAAGTAATTATATTTAAAAGCGATCGCTACCCTCTCTTATAATTAATCACCTGATCTAATCTGGGCAAGGCACTCACTGCTGACTCTCGAACATATGGATCGGCAGATTCATCATTAGTCAATGCCGTCAGCACTTCCACTCCCCGGATATCACCCATCGAACCGAGTGCATTGACGATCGCCACAGCCACCGCAACATTATCCGTTGTTTTTAGAGCCTCAGTTAAAATTTCAAAGGCAGGGGAACCAATTTCACCCAGAGCCATCACAGATGCAATATAAACAACACCATTTGGGTCATTAAGCGCTGTTTTTAATCCCTGTAAGCCCTCAGTTGGGAAGGGTACGTCTGGATGGTTGGCGGCGACCTGTGCCAGGGACTTAGCACAACTGCCCCGAATGGTCGCATTATCGCTATTCACTAATGACTCTACTAGTGATGGTACAGCATCTATCCCAATCGCACCTAGCGCCTTTACCGCAGCTCGACGGTAGGTTACATCTTCTTCATCCAAAATACTCATCAGCCGAGGAATAGTATTTTCATCACGGACATCAGCCAGTTCCCACATGGCTCGTTCCCGCAGATTGGGGTTGGGGTGTTTTAACTGTTCAAATAGAGAATCTATTGTCATAAAATAAAATTTTCCTGTTTAAATTCCCCAAGTTCAATCCCTGTCATTACTCACATTTGATAATAGTAAAATAGTCACAAAACCCGTAGTTTATCTACAATTAAAATCTGGGAATGCATAGTCAACGTCAGTTCAAACTTACTCTAATTAGTCCGTTGAAACTGACTTGAGCTATTAGCTTTGGAATTTATTTTCAAGGGGGATAGGAATGAAGCCAGAGACTTAAAAGATGTAGCTAATGACAATGAGTTCAATACATGGGAATTAGCTGAAATAAATGTTAACTGATAACTGTTCCCTGTTAATCACAATTGAGGGACTCCAAGTAGATTACTCAACCTAATTTAGGCAAAGCAACAGACTGAGAGTCCCTAGTTCTAGAGTATGACAATCGCTCGTCTAAGTCTAGTCAATCCGTGTCACTATGACAGGGAGTTGATTACGTAATCGAGGAGATTGCGGAACTCAACCAACGCTTGAGGAGACAAATCACGAGGAGCGCAAGCGCGATCGCGGGTATAAGTCATTGCGGTAACATAGGGAGCAGTAGGCAGATTCAAAGAGCGATAGACTTCACGAGCGCCTGCAATACCCCACTCATCCAAAGGCCCAGTACCACCCACAACTAAGCTGTAGTTGATTAGGCGCAGGTAGTGCTTGATGTCGCGGAGGCACTTATCTTTCTTACCTTGGGTGTCGCCAGCTTCACCGTCTTGGTTCAAGTAAGGATACTTCTTGAAGGCTGCATCATAACCTTCTTTAGCTACAGCATCGATCCCAGAAGCCAGCTTTTCAGCAGCTTCTAGACGAGCATTAGCACGTTGAATACTACCTTGGACGGATTCTAGGTCAGAGGTAGATGGGAAACGACCTGCTGCATCAGCAGATGTAATAACTGTGGTGATAACTGATTTCATTATTTTTTATACTCCAAATTGGATTTGATCGGGTTTGAATTTCAGTTCGTTTGGCTAATAGCCGTTAGCCATGAGCTATTAGCTCAGAGCAGAAATAATGCGATCAAAGTAGCTAGCAGCTTCAGCAGCTAGAGCAGAGCAGTCGCCTTGAATTACTTCTTGCTTGCGGAACCTTTTACCAGCGTTAGCTTCAGTGTTGGTATTGGTGATGTGGGCAACGCTAATAGCCTTCAGAAGCTGTACAGCACGAACAGAAGAGCCGGTGGGGACGCCCAAAGCTGCGTAGGTTTCTTTCAGCCCATTCAAAGCACGATCATCCAAAACAGAAGAATCACCAGCTAATAGCGCATAGGTCACGTAGCGCAGCATGATTTCGGCATCACGTAGGCAAGCAGCATGACGACGAGTTGGGTACAGGTTACCACCAGCTTGAATTAAACCTTGGTTTTCACAGGCAATCCCAGCAATGGCATCAGAAACAGCACAGCTAGAGTTGCTGGCGATCGCATTTACAGCATCAAGGCGCTTGTTGCCATCAGCAATGAAAGACTTGAGGGCTGCTAAATCAGCACCACCGATAGGAGCAGTTTTGGCGTCTGCTGTAATTACAGCTTTAGAAAAAGCATCAAGAACCATGAGTTCTCCTTAATATTCACAAATGGCGGATATTATTTCTGGCCTGTTCTCGATCAGATTAACTGCGAGTAGCCAATGAAAAACATAGGGGATCAATAGTACCCTAGTCTTTACTATGAGAGACAAAGTAATAATCTGTAATATTTACCTGTAATTCGGCTAGTCTGACAAAAAAATCAAATTTAGCCAAATGGGCATTGGGCACTTGTACTGATACTTCGGCTACGCTCAGTAACCAGCGGCGTCGTTGGCGCAGCCTCTGGTAGAGAAGTATTGGGGAGCCAGCGCCGTGGTTTTAGCGTCGTGGTAGCGATAGCGCAGCGTAAATGCGGCATGGCTTCTCTACGAGACGCTACGTGAACGCTTAGAGCGAGTCATTAAGCGTCATTGGGCAATAAAATAAGACTTACGCATTTTAATGGAACTCTACCATTGCGTAAGTCTTGAGGAAAAAATCTTGTTTTTTACTTGATCAAGCTTGTTTTAACAGATGTTTGACCAAATTATCTTTCACCATCATCTGCCGTAAAACTTCTAACAAAAATTCCTGAGCCTCTTCTTGATTCAAATTCTTTACCTGGTCTTTCAAATTTTGTAAGCGAAACTGTTGCTCTAAGGTTAATTCGACTGGGAAGTCCATGAGCCATTCCTCTGATTTACTGAATCGAAGGGTATTTGTTGTTACTGCTAGTGTGAACGCGTAGGCCGTCGTAAACATCGCTTTCCACTATTTTAGCACTGAGATATTAAAATTTCCATATTGTCAAGCCATAACAAATGAAGCTCATAAAAATTTACAATTAGATAACAAGATGTCTACCTCTCCTTTTATAGGGAGTTTATTCAAGCTGACCACTAATCGCTGTAAAGTTTAGAATGTTTATATAGCAACAACTTTAAAAAGAAAAAACCTGTAAAATATCATCCGCAGGAGTAATAAGTAGGAGTCAGAAGATTGATAGACGCAATGGAATTTTTTCAGCTAAGTGCTGGTAAGTGGCGATCGCAACGGGCAACTCATCACCTGGCCTTCAAGCGTTCAGAGACGGGAGAATCGGATATACAGGTAGAAACTCTGGATGCCAATCATCCAGAAATCATTGAACTGTGCCAGTATCATCAGATTGACCCCAGCCTATCAGTAGGGGGGTCACGGGTGCGTTGGCTAGGCACAATGGCTTGGGATAGAGAGGATGAGGAGAACCATCAGGGAAAAACCATATTTGCGATCGTGCCTGATGGCGATAACCCAAGGATTGGCAAATTACTTCGCGAAAGAGGCTACGCCGAAATTATGCCTGTAGTCGGTCTTTTTCACATGGATGATGAAGATGGACTAGTGTTGACAACCGAATACGAAACAATGAGTTCCATTGAGAGATTCTGGTTCGCCAGCCCAAATATGCGGATGCGAACCAGTACAGTAAAACGGTTTGGCGGCTTCAGCACTGCATCGTTTTGTACTGAAACCCGCATTGAAACTTCTGTTGAGGTTTCCAACACAGAACAGGTAATAGAAAGACTTGGGGAGGATGTTCTGGAAAAAAGAGAGTTTTATTCAGTTTTGGGCTGGTGAATGATTCTTAAAGGAACTGATGCTTTTACTCGTGGGCGAGATTATCTGCATCGGGTACAGGGACTTGCTCTAGAACCGGGTATGGTGGATGTCTTTGATAACTTGCGCGATCGCATCCCCATTTGCACTTGGATCGGTGAAAATATTAACAGCGTTAACGCTCAGATCAACACTTACTTAGAAGTTTGTCATGAGTGCTTTCATCCCCAAGAGCGTCGCCACATCCAAGTTTTTGCAGTCCCCATAGCTCAATCCTTCGGCATAGACGGGCTGTGCAACATTTTCACAAACCCAATCACTATTCTGGTAGATGTCGGTCGAGTTGCACCTAGAGACTGGTTTGGTGTAGTCGTCCATGAATACGCCCATGCCCATCTAGGAGACTTTGGTCATAATCAGCAGTTTGCTAGCATCCTATCTCATCTATGTTTAGGACTGGGATTGGAACCACCCTACTGGGAGGTAGGGATGGAAGCAACTTTGCGTAGCTGGCCTTACTGTAAGTCAACTATAGATCCCTTAGAATTTTGGATAGGTCACCGAAGCAGGTAGGGGATATAGATCAGGGAGAATAACTAATGCAATACTCCATACCCGATTAATTTCTTTTGCTAAATGTTAAAAATTATTGCTTGAGTTCAAAAAGGTGAAACTGAATCTCCTAATCTGAAATATGTGCAGAAAATTTTTAGTCATTTACATAGTCATTAAGCCGCAAGCCTCACTCCCTTTATTAATTAGCTATGGCTTGAATCCAACAGGCTAATTGTTTTTCCTACGAATACTTAAATTACCCTTAGTTAAGTTTCGTGAAATTTTATCAGAATCTCAGGTTCTGATCTAACTACTCCCTTAATATATGATTTAAAGTTGTTAACTTTAATTAAGAACATGGAGGCTTTAGAGTGGCAATTCCTCTGTTAACATATGACCCTTCAAGTCAAAATCAGCGTGTAGCTGCATATGAAGTACCGGGTGATGAACAGCCCAGGATTTTTACTACAGACAATATACTGTCCCCGTCAGATTTAGGTGATCTGATCGAAGCAGCGTATCGTCAACTTTTCTTTTATGCCTTTTCTGCCGATCGCGAAACATTCCTAGAATCCCAACTCCGTAATGGACAAATTACAGTGCGGGACTTTATTCGTGGGTTAGTGCTTTCCAATACCTTTAAGAAAAGCTTCTACGACCTCAACAATAATTATCGCTTTGTTGAGCAAGTGATCCAGCGGGTTCTAGGACGCGACCCATACAACGAGCGCGAAAAAATCGCTTGGTCAATTGTAGTTGCTACCAAGGGGATTGTAGGCTTCATTGATGAAGTTTTGAATACTGAAGAGTACCTAAGCAATTTTGGATACTCCACAGTGCCCTATCAGCGGCGTCGGATACTGCCATCCCAATCTGAGGGTGAGTTGCCATTCAACATCAAGTCTCCGCGATACGAAGATTACCACCGTGCTAAACTGGGCTTCCCCCAAATCATTTGGCAGGTAGAAGTACGCAGATTCCTCCCACAAGAGCAAAAACCCAAGGCTGGAGATCCATCTCTCTTCTTAAATATGGCACAAAGTATCAATGCAACTGGCAATGCTCCACAACGGATCTCGCCATACAACATCGATATCGAAAAGTCTGTACCTTATCGGCAACTGTCAGGAATTAAATAACGATTTTTGGTCGGTGGCTGGCTAATACATCCATTTGATAATTTTATAGCGTGCATAAGCCTTGGGTTACGTGGGAGTTTCATTTAGGTATTACTAGTGAAACAGACTCTATCCCATGTCTGATGCACGCTAGTCGTTTTTTAGATGCACGTCTTAGAGGTTGTTTGAAAAGTGTTTTGCTGTGACTTTAGGCACTTTGCCTAACTACCTTGCCCGGTCGTCGCTTAGTAGATTTAAAACTAGATAAAGTCAAGATTTGAGTAGAATCAAATAGCACCAAAAGATTCTCATGCTGGGGCTGGATGGGGAAAATAGCTAAGGAGCATATAGAAAATCGCTTTTGAATAAAAAAGGTTAAGATGCAATTCGTCTTTTTAGCATCTCCAAAAGTTTTGTAAATTGGGTGGGAGGGGTAGCTGTCACCTCAATCATCTCGCCAGATAGGGGATGCTGTAATTTTAGTCGCCAAGCGTGCAGTGCTTGACCGGGCAAATTTACACCTACTGAATGACCAGAACTATAAACTGGGTCGCCGACAATGGGATGACCCATTTTGGCGCTATGGACACGAATTTGATGGGTGCGTCCGGTTTCTAGTTGGAAGTGAATTAATGTATAGTTACCGAGGCGTTCTAGTATTTGCCAATGAGTGACGGCAGATCGTCCACCTTGTTCAACAGACATGATAGCCATTTTCTTTCGGTCTTGGGGATGGCGACCAATGGGTAAGTCAATTGTGCCACTTTCAGCTTTTGGCGCACCGTAAACTACGCCCAAGTATTCTCGCCGTGCTGTTTTTGCTTTGAGTTGCGCTTGTAGGTGATGATGGGCAATTTCTGTTTTTGCGATCGCGATCGCCCCCGTTGTATCCTTATCCAATCGATGGACGATTCCTGGACGTTGGACTCCACCAATTCCTGGTAAATTGGGACAATGTGCCAACAGGGCATTTACTAAGGTGCCATCTGGATGACCGGGCGCAGGATGGACAACTAAGCCTGCGGGTTTGTTGAGAATAAGTAACTGGTCGTCTTCGTAGAGGATATCTAGAGGGATATTTTCTGCAAGCAGTTCTAAGGGTTGGGCTTGTGGTATTTCGAGAGCGATGCGATCGCCTACCTTGACATTGATCTTCTTTGATGTGCAAACTTTGTCGTTAAGTTGGACATTACCCTGTTCGATTAACTGTTGGATGCGGGAACGGGATAAATCTGGTAATTCTTGACAAAGGTAACGGTCAAGGCGATCACCTTTGGCGTTGATGCAGTGTATGGTATTTCTGGAGGGAAGTAAGCTAGGTGCATCATTCTCCACTGGAGTTGGCAAGCGATCGCTATTTTCTTGGATTTGTAAATGAAATTCAGTCACAATTGGTCTAGATTAATTCCCATTCTTTAAGTAAAGCGCGGAATGCTTATAGTTGGGCGATTAGAAACTGCGTCTACACGAGACTTTACTCACCTTCCCTACGGAGCTGCGCGAACGTAGGTTTCAAAATCTTAATTTGCCCTTATTCCGCGGAGGCGAACTTTGTTTGGTATAGCTGCAAATTCTATTCGCCCTGGCTGCTGCAAATCCAACAATAAGGCCATTTTATCAATATACACACCCATATAAAACCCCTGACTTCTTATCTCGCCTCCTTTGCGTCCTCTGCGGCTCTGCGGTTCATTATTCTAAATTTATCACTTCTTGCGGCAACTCAAATAAACCATCTTCCCCAGCTTCAAAATCAATCACCTGATACACAGCATCAATATTTAACTCACCATAAACATGAGGAAATAATTCCCCTATTTCAGCAGGTTCATAACGAATTTCAGCTTCCACTTTTTCAGAATCAATAAAAAGTAGCACTAATTCTTGTTGATTATTAAAAAATCTCTTTGTAACTTTGAGTATTTGCGTTGATTTTGAACAGTGGATAAAGCCTTCACTCTCTAGCGAATCAGCGTGATAGCTACCGATATTTTTTGCTTGTTCCCATTGTTGGTATTTGGTGATGTGGAAAATAGTCCTCATGTTGTTTGTATCATTTTACAAATATCATCTAAAAGTGATTCGGGTTGATTAGGATTATCAAGATAAAATTCTAACATTTGCAGCATTGATACTTATATAGCAGTTTTAAATGAGCCGTGAGAATGAATCAAGGCTGTAATGCTTGTCAAATAAAGATTTTGACATTGATTTGACAAAAAGTTGAATGACAGACGATGCCTACCTACGGTGGTCACTGAGCCTGTCGTACCCCTACGGGAAAGCAAGCTACGCGCAGTGTCTCGTAGAGAAGTGCGGTAAACTACGCTCTGACGATGAGCAAGCCGCAGCAGCAGCCAGATTTAACTTTATGTGAACTACTGGAGAGCTTTACGCCTGGGATGTATGAAATCAGAACAGCTACGCCCGGATTTCTCTTGTAAGAAATCCGGGTTAATTGGTTACATTTCAGTAATATTACTAGTTTCAATTAGGATGCTTTGCGTATAAATTTCTTTTGTATTACCGTAAATACTTTTATAGAAGGAATATTTTGATGGATAAAATACAAAAAATTATCAATGGTAGTAATTCTTATCAAATTATTAGTATTAACTATACTTATTGGAACATAAGGACAATCTTGATAACTTTTATTCTACTGTTGACAGCTATTTTTACAAACTCGGCAGTTGCAGCAGATAATATTATTTCTGAAAATCAAGAGGCTAAATTGAGTGTGTATCAAAATATTAAAGCATCTTCCATAGTATCGGAACCTAATTCACAGCAAAAAAAGATCAGATTGCGGCAAAGGTTGTTGGCATTTAAAAAAAGTAATCGTGTGACTAAATTAGAGACTGTAAGAATTAGTAATAGTTTTATTGGTAACCTTAAGTCTGAAACATTCAGCAATTCTTTTTCTAGAAAAAACTTTTGGCTTAAATCTCAAACAAAGATAAAGATTAATGATAGTTTAGCAAAACAGTTATCTGCTTATCCAATTAGTAATACTGATTTGTATTTAAAACAGACTAATGTATTAAAGCAGAAACAACCTCAACTTTTCGTACAAATAGACTCTTCAGAATTTTCGGGTGATACTTTTGGTGAGACTAATAAATTACGCCAAGAACTTTTAATTGATCCCATCGTGAGGCTAGGTAAATCGCCAAAAGCTGCCCCTGGTTCAACAGCTGGTACTCCTTCTGCCTATGGTGCAAGTTTTGGCCAAGCCTATATTGGCGGTGGTTTATTTTTCCCTTTAGATGAGGATAAAGATAGGGTAGATGGTTCTTTGTCTGTTGGTTTTGGTTTGGGAGATGCAGTTAAATCTGTAGGATTGGAAGTTAATGTCAATATTACTAGTGTAGGTGGTGGTGAGAGTTTTGATTTTGGTGATAGTGGCGGTGTAGGTTTTAAGCTACACAAATATTTGGGTGATGGTACAGCTGTAGCTATTGGTTGGTCAAATCCTATTAAATGGGGAGATGTTAACAAAGCTAAAGATACCATTTATGGAGTAGTTAGCAAGTCATTTACACTGCAATCAAATAACCCTAATAACAAATTACCTTTGACTGTTTCTGTAGGACTTGGCAGTGGCGCTTTTCGTTCTAAAGGTGCAATAGCAGCAGATGAAAATCCTGCGAATCTTTTTGCTGGTTTAGGTTTGAGAGTTATACCTGAAATATCTTTAGTAAGTAGCTGGACTGGAAATCGTCTCAATATGGGTGCATCTTTTGCTCCTTTCAAGAAGACACCTATAATTATCAATACTATTTTCACGGATGTTAGTAGCAATCTTAATACTGGTCTAGGTTTCTCCCTGAGTGCAGGGTACAGTTTTCAGTTTTAACTACTGAGTTATTTTGGAGTTTCATTAACAATAAAAACAATGAAGAAACAAAAATTCTCTCTCATTCTTACTTTCACGTTAATCTTATTTACTTATCTAGTAGGTGGGTCTACTAAAGTAAATGCTGGTAGTGCTGGCGTCACGGGAACTAGTGAAGATTCTACTTCCTCATCAGGGGATAATTTTAACCCAGGATCTTCAGAGCCATTTGTTGAACCTGCACCTGGGGTTGAAGTTGAATTTAGTAGTGATGGTAGTATTAACGTAGCAACAGAAGTTCAGAATAATTTGAATGAAACTGTCATTAATATACTCAATCAAAATCCGGATGCAAATAGCCCGGCTGCTATCATTTTAGTTATCTTACTGGGTGGGGTGAATGCGGAAGCAGCAGCTAATCAGCTACAGGTTTCTATAGTTAGTTTAGGAGTATCATCACCATCTGTAGCATCACTGGTAAATGCTTTATTGGCTCTAGCCAGAAATAAATCAGCATCTGTATTAGGCGTTCCTGTAGGACAATTACAACCAGTGCAGCAAGTTGCCAGCAATAAAGGATTAATGGCAGATTTAGTAATAGCCCAGAATGGAGAAACACCAAATGTGGATATAAAAAAGCTAAATGATGCTATTACTGCTTACAACAAGATTGTGATGGAAAGCAGTCCTAAAGTTATTCAAAAACTTGCAAAAGATCCACAATTTTTAGAAGTTGGTAAGCTGCTTAAGCAATTAAGGGCTGCCCTGAATAAAAGTTAAAACTTAGATGTGATGAGACTAAAGTTATTAGTGGTGCAATTGACAATCCTCTGGCTTAAACCAGAGGATTTTTGTTTTTAGAATCAAGTTCTCAACATCAATTTAGTGAAAATATTGATATTCAAGCTATTAAAGATAGTTTGTATAGCAGTCATAAATAAGTTACGAACAAAAAGATCCCCGACTTCTTCAATAAGTCGGGGATCTGAACCTCTCGGTGAAAAGCAAATCAAATAAGATTGTTATAGTTCGGCTGTAACCTCTGACTGCCTTGGCTTATTCTCAAAAATTAGAGGTGGTTCTGCTTCTGAAATTTTATCATTTGTTAACGTTGATCAATTTTTGGGAATTATAATAACAAACCTCTCAAAAGGGTTAAAGAGGTTTCGATATATAACTAGAGTGCAACCATGAATAAATTAAGATATCTATCTATTGCAGTATTGTTACTTATCATTTCTGCCTGTACACCTCCGCAACAAGCCAAATTAGAGCCTTCATCATCTCAAGCAAATGCCGCCGATACTACTAAGATTGAACCAGTTTCAAAAGCAGTTAACGGCAAAATTAATCGCAAAGGTTGGGAAGTTAGCGTCACAGGCGTTAAATATGCAGGACAGAAAATTCAAGGGAAGTACAGTACATATGAAGCAGCTGAAGTTTGGACAGTGGTTTCTGTAACTGTTAAAAATACAAGTGGCAAAAGACAACGAGAGGATAATGCATGGTTCAGTCTTGCATTCTCAAAATTAGTTGACTCAAAAGGCAACAAATACGATGTTAAAGAGAGAGAGTACAAATATGATACTGAATTGTTAAGTAAACCCTTCTCTCAAGATGAAGCTCGTTCTATAGATTTCCTGTTTGATACACCCAAAGGGATCAAGGCAGATAATTTTATAATTGAGGATGAAAAATTTAAATCTATCCCTTTCAAACTTTAATTGACAGTAGCACTATTTAATTTATTCTCTTTAAAATATAACGTAAAGGCGCAATGAAAAGTTTGGGTCTTTGCGTGATATTATCATTCTATAAATTAGGCGGAATACAAACATCTGGCGCACATAAACCAGGAAATTGTAACGTCGTCACCTCAAGAGTATTCAAATCTACACGGCGGATGGCATGATTATTGGTATCGGCAATATATAAAAAAGAAGCGATCGCACTCAATCCCGAAGGTTCAAAAAAGCGGCTATTCTTACCCTTGCCATCTTGTAAGCCACTAGTACCATCTCCTAAAACTGTTTGACAATTCCCACTAGGACTCACTAATTTAATTTTGTGATTGTAGGTATCTGCTACCCACAGGTAATTCTGGACGTATTCTACCCCTAGACAGTGTTGTAAACGGACATCTTCACCTTGTCCATCAACATCGCCAAAACCAAATAAACTTCCGTTACCACAAACGGTTCGGACTTGGTACGGTTCTACAATTCCAATACTACGAATTGAACTAACTTCACTGTCAGCAATATATAATTCTTGCCCATCTGTGCTGATCCCACTGGGTTGAGCAAAGGCAGATTCAGCAAGTGAACCATCGATGCAAGCTTCTGCACCAGTACCAGCATAAGTTTTAATGATGCTAGTTTCTAAATCCATTTCCCAAATCTGATGGGGTCCAGCCATTGCAATAAACAGGGTATGTCCCACTTTCACTAAATCCCAAGGGGAATTCAGCGCAGTTTCTAAACCAGCACCGCCATGAGGACGGATATTGCGGCTTTGTTCACCAGTTCCGGCTATAGTTTCGACTACTTGGCGCTTCAAGTCAACTCGCCGCAGGGCATGATTTTCTGTATCAGCAACATAAAGAATCTGATTTTCTGCATCAAATGCCATTCCCTGTGGTGCAAAAAACTGCGCTTCGCTGAACGAACCATCGGTTAAGCCAGATTTTCCAGTACCAATCAAGTGCAAAATTTCTCCGTCAAAGCTACTTATAATCAGGCGGTGATGTCCAGAGTCAGCAATGAATAAACCCGCTTGGGTAGCCAGAACTTTACCAGGAAAGGCTAGGGGTGTGATTAATGGTTGGCGCTGTTTTTCTAAAGTCAAGCTAATTTCTTGGAAATTAATTGTGCCTTTCTCGTGGTGTTGCTGAATTAACTTTTGAATCAACTCGTCTAAAGTGTCACGATTTCCCTCACCAGAAATCTGGCCAATCACATAACCTTCTGGATCAATAATTATTAACGTAGGCCAAGCACGCACAGCATACTCTTGCCAAATCTGAAAACCTCTGTCAACTATAACTGCATGTTCAATGTCGTAGCGCAGGATAGCTTGGCGAATATTTTCTGTTTCCTTTTCGTTATCAAATTTGGCGGAGTGAACGCCGATAATGGTAAGGCTATCTTTATATTTTTGTTCTAAATATTTTAGGTTTGGCAGAATATGCAGACAATTAATGCAACAATATGTCCAAAAGTCTAAAATTATGACTCTACCCTTAAGTTGTTTGAGAGACAAGGGTTTATCGGTGTTGAGCCAAGAGTAATTTTGCGTTAATTCTGGCGCTCTGACACGGGGAATCATAAAGTCTACTTTGCTCTTAGAGGATGTTTATAGTAATTTTCTGAAATAGGCCAATGAAAAATAATCATATATTACCGTGTGTTGCTACTAGAGACTTAGACAAAACCATCTAAGTTTAATTGCAGGAGAGTTAGATACAGGACTTACGCAAAATACCTCTCCAACTCTTATTTTTACCTGCCCGGTTAAAGCTAAGATAATTGCTATTTGATAAATAAACTTTTAGAAAATTTACAATTTGAAAGGACTTGACAAACTAACTAATACGAAGTTATCAGCGTGGGTGCAACTAGCCAAAACCCAAGCTGAACCAGGACAAGTTGCCGATCGCATTCCGCAGTTAGCTTTGGCTGATCCTGGTTGGTTTGCAGTTCACATCTGCTGCGAATCAGGACAAGCTATCAGCTTTGGTGATACAGCTTGTATCTTCCCGCTAATGAGCGTTATTAAGACATTTTCTCTACTTTATCTACTAGAACATCTAGGAGCAAAAACAGTTTTTGGATGGGTTGGGGTTGAACCATCGGATACACCCTTCAATTCTTTAGAACAACTCATTGCCGATCGCGGCCGCCCCCGCAACCCGATGATTAATAGTGGGGCAATTACCCTCGCTGATAAATTACCAGGAAAGGACGCAAGCGATCGCACTCTTTTATTTTGTCAATGGCTCAATCAATTAGCAGGTTGTCAACTCAGGTTAGATGAGGTAATGCTGGCTTCAGTGCGATCAACTCGCTCAAAAGCCAATCAAGCGATCGCAAACTATCTCGCCGAAACAGGTTATCTAGAAAATCTGGAAACAGCACTTGACACTTACGAGCAAATATGCTGTATATCTGGGCAAGTTGAAGATTTAGCCCTTTTGGGAAAACTCCTAGCTGATGAAAATAGCTGTTTCTCAGTACAAAACCGCCGAATTGTGAATGCTGTGATGTTAACTTGTGGACTGTACGAAGCTTCTGCTCAGTTTGCAGTCAAGATTGGTCTACCGATGAAATCAGGGATTGGTGGTGGACTTATAGCAATAGTACCAGGTGAGGGTGCGATCGCTTGCTATAGTCCTGGGTTGGATAATATCGGTAATCCTGTAGCAGCGATCGCATTTGTTGAGGGTTTAGCGCAAGAGTTACAGTTGAGTGTCTTTAGTTAAGCTAGTCATTATTTTTTTACTTCTCTTCTGGTGTAGTTTCGGGAACTGCTGGGGTAGGTGTAGCTGGTAAACCCGGAGATGGTGTTGCATTTGGGAACTGATGCGGGTTGAAATATCTTTTTAATTCTGGTTTTTCTGAATCAGGAGCGATTTTTTTGGGTAACAGGGTTGATTCAGGTGTTGGTGTTACCTCTGGCTGTGCTTCTAGTGACGGCGTAATTGTTTCTGGTGCAGGAGACTCTATAATCTCTGGCAGCGTGGGTGGCACACTAGGAGATGGTGCAACTGTT
The DNA here is from genome assembly GCF_036919595.1 of Nostoc sp. Lineage (GTDB taxonomy): Bacteria > Cyanobacteriota > Cyanobacteriia > Cyanobacteriales > Nostocaceae > Nostoc. The sequence continues at coordinate 17,161 of NZ_JBALCO010000042.1, forward strand.
TCTTGTGGAATAGGCGTCTTGCCCGTCCGACGGTTAAAAAATCCGCCAAATCTCGGTTTTGTTGGCTGAGGTATAACCTTTTCGGGTAACGGCGTTGATTCAGGAGTTGGTGTTACCTCTGGCTGTGCTTCTGGTTTTGGCGTAATTGTTTCTGGTGCAGGAGACTCGATAATCTCTGGCAGCATGGGTGGCAAATTAGGAGATGGTGCAATTATTACTTGTGGAATGGGCGTCTTGCGCGTCTGACGGTTAAAAAATCCGCCAAATCTCGGTTTTGTTGGCTGAGGTATAACTTTTTCAGGTAACGGCGTTGATTCAGGAGTTGGTATCACCTCTGGCTGTGGTTCTGGTGTTGGCGTAATTATTTCTGGTGGTGTTGGGGAGAAGCTGGGAGATGGTGCAGCCGTTGGAACTTCTAATTTTGGTTGTTCTGGCTGTGTTTTAGATTCTTTTGGAATTTCAGTTTCAGGAATGGGCTGTTTTTCTACCTCCGGTTGTATTTGGGGTGTTTTTTCAATGGAGGGTGTAGGTTTAGGTGCAAGTCTATAATTCGGGTCTACAATACCGCGCACCTCATCTGCTGTGAGTTCTCCTCTAACAATTCTCGACAGAGTATCTTTACCTTTTGGCTGGTAATCAATCAATCTAACTGTGGTATTGAAAGCGTTTTTGACAGGATTTCCCTGGTTATCGAGAAATTCCAGTTTTACCCAGTTTTTTCCTGGACGGAAGCCTTTAAGATAAACTGCTTGCCAGCGATCAAAAATAAAGCTTTCACCATTAATTGTGGAGCGGATGCGCCAATCACTGAATTCATCATTGGCGTTTTCCTTGCCGACAAGGTGCAAAGGAGCGTTAGTTAGGTAAAAGTCCAGTAAGATTGGTTCTGCTCCGTAGCTGCTTTGAGGACGGCTGTAAGTTAGCAGCGGTAATTTAGGATCTGAGTTGTTGTCGTCGGTTTTGGTGAAGACGTGAAATCTTGTCTGGGCATAAGCGCCTTCATTCTTAAAGCTTTCATGCCAAGGACGGGAGGCAAAGACGCGCAGGGTATGAGTCCCTGGAGACAAGTCTGGCAAAAGCAAGGGCTGATTCAGGTCGTAAATAGGTATATAAGGTTGGTTATCCAGAATTACGTGTAGATGGGAACCTAGTTGTAATTCTGGGTCTTTAAATATTGGTAGATCCTTAACCTGGAAACTGGCTGTGATTTTATTGTCTTGAAAAACTTCATCAGGTTTTGGAGTAACAATTGTCACTTGTGGCTGATAAACTTCCAAAATTGTCCGCAGTTCTTGGATAACAGCTGGTGGGGAAACTTCCGAAAATTGCTTTGAAATTTGAGAAATCTGTGCAGGGTTTTCTTTATAGCCAGTAGATACTTCCTGGCTTTTGACTTTTTCGCCACAACTGGTCAAGCTTAATACCAGCACTAATGTAATTACCCACCTGAAAATCGGGAACCTCTTAGGGAGGAGCTTTTCTAACACCCTTTTCTGCCACGAGTTCATGCGTTGCACCCAGTGATAGTCTTTGACAATTGACCATATCAATTTTAGATTTTAGATTTTAGATTATTTTGGTTCATGCCCTATCCCTAGTGGGCGGAACAAATCCACTTATTCGCTCGATAGCATAGCTTTAGCGTTAGCGAGGAACGAGCGTCCGTAGGAGCGTATGACTAGCTAACGCTTACCAAGATTGGAAATCCAAAATGCTCGAGCCCCGTACCCGTACTTCGTCCCGCTACGTTGGCAAAGCGTCTTCTAGAGAAGACACTGGTCGGGGTCAGCACTGAGCGTTCGCGCAGCGTCTCGTAGAGAAGCCGAAGTGTCAATCCAAAATCCAAAATCCAAAATTGATTGACAGATTATTTTGGCTCAAACTGTCCATAGGGAACTATAGCCCAAAAGGTGAAATCTGCCTCACCTCCCAGAAGTTTTCCTACGTATCTCAGGAAATTTTAAAACAAGTCATATTCTTTACAGCTTTTTACTTGTAATCATTGAAACATGACACAAATATTCACGAGTAACAGCAGTAAAAGCTGGAACATTCTCTATATACAGCCGAACTATAAATTTTACGAATTGTTATTCTTTGTAAATTAAATAGATAAGCTATTGACTTTTGTACAACTAGTTTGCAGTTAAAAGCCAGATCAGGTAGGAATTCCAGCAATATTTCCACAAGTTTGAATTATTGTTAAAATATCTCTAACAATGTACAAGTGAAGACTCTATAATTCAACCAGAAACAACTATCCACATCGGGTCTTCATCGCGGCTTCAGTAAAATTCTGGAGTATGTGGTAATGGTTCATTTTGTGGTATCCATAAATCCTCATTCCTTATCAAGAGAGGAGGTCGAATGACAATAAGTCCTCCGGAGCGAGAGGAAAAAAAGGCAAGAGTAATCGTCGATAACGATCCGGTTCGTACCTCATTCGAGAGATGGGCACAACCTGGACACTTCGACAAATCCTTAGCCAGAGGTCCCAAAACCACCACCTGGATTTGGAACCTGCACGCACTCGCCCATGATTTTGATACACATACAAGCGATTTAGAAGACATATCCCGCAAGATATTCTCAGCCCACTTCGGCCATTTAGCCGTAGTGATGGTTTGGTTAAGCGGGATGATTTTCCACGGTGCGAAGTTTTCTAACTACGAAGCTTGGTTAACCGACCCGTTAAATGTTAAGCCTAGTGCCCAGGTCGTTTGGCCCATTGTGGGACAAGACATATTAAACGGTGATGTTGGCGGTGGTTTCCACGGTATTCAAATCACCTCCGGTTTGTTCCAAGTATGGCGTGGTTGGGGGATTACAAACTCCTTCCAGCTTTACGTAACTGCGATTGGTGGCTTGGTATTAGCAGGCTTATTCCTATTTGCAGGCTGGTTCCATTACCACAAACGCGCTCCCAAACTGGAATGGTTCCAGAATGTGGAGTCGATGCTGAATCACCACTTGCAAGTATTGCTAGGTTGTGGTTCCTTAGGATGGGCAGGTCACTTAATCCACGTGTCCGCACCGACCAACAAGCTTTTGGATGCAGGCGTTGCTCTCAAAGACATACCCTTGCCCCACGAGTTCATCTTGAACAAAGACTTGTTGACCGAGCTGTACCCTAGCTTTGCTGCTGGTTTAGCACCTTTCTTCACCTTGAACTGGGGTCAATATGCTGACTTCCTTACCTTCAAGGGCGGTCTGAACCCGGTAACAGGCGGCTTGTGGATGACTGATATTTCCCATCACCACTTAGCGATCGCAGTTGTCTTTATCGTTGCTGGTCATCAATACCGTACCAACTGGGGTATTGGTCACAGCATTAAAGAGATCCTAGAAAATCACAAAGGTCCTTTCACCGGTGAAGGTCACAAAGGTCTCTACGAAAATCTGACCACATCCTGGCACGCTCAGTTGGCTACTAACCTGGCCTTCTTGGGTTCGTTGACCATTATCATCGCGCATCACATGTACGCGATGCCCCCTTATCCATATTTGGCAACTGACTACGCCACGCAGTTGTGCATATTCACTCACCATATTTGGATCGGTGGCTTCTTGATCGTTGGTGGAGCGGCTCACGCTGCTATCTTCATGGTGCGAGATTACGATCCAGTTGTGAACCAAAACAACTTGCTGGATCGGGTGATTCGTCACCGTGACGCGATTATTTCTCACCTGAACTGGGTGTGCATTTTCCTCGGCTTCCATAGCTTTGGACTTTACATCCACAACGACACAATGCGTGCATTGGGTCGTCCTCAAGACATGTTCTCTGATACAGGAATTCAGTTGCAGCCAGTATTTGCCCAGTGGATACAAAATATCCACGCCTTGGCTCCTGGTACAACTGCACCCAATGCCCTAGAACCAGTTAGCTATGTCTTTGGCGGCGGTATCTTGGCTGTTGGCGGTAAAGTGGCAGCTGCACCGATTATTTTGGGTACAGCGGACTTCCTAATTCACCACATTCACGCCTTCACCATTCACGTCACCGTCCTAATTCTGCTCAAAGGTGTGCTATATGCCCGTAGTTCTCGTCTGATTCCAGACAAGGCAAACCTGGGCTTCCGCTTCCCCTGCGACGGTCCTGGTCGTGGTGGTACCTGTCAAGTGTCTGGTTGGGATCACGTATTCCTCGGACTTTTCTGGATGTACAACTCCCTGTCTATTGTAATCTTCCACTTCAGCTGGAAGATGCAATCAGATGTGTGGGGAACCGTAGATGCAGATGGAACTGTGACTCACATTACTGGTGGTAACTTTGCCCAAAGCGCCATCACCATCAACGGTTGGTTACGGGACTTCCTGTGGGCACAAGCTACACAAGTCATCAATTCCTATGGCAGTGCGCTGTCTGCCTATGGTCTACTCTTCTTAGGCGCTCACTTTGTCTGGGCATTCAGCTTGATGTTCCTGTTCAGTGGTCGCGGCTACTGGCAAGAACTAATTGAGTCCATAGTTTGGGCGCATAATAAACTGAAGGTAGCACCAGCAATTCAGCCTCGCGCTCTGAGTATTATTCAGGGTCGGGCTGTAGGGGTAGCTCACTACCTTTTAGGAGGGATTGCCACAACTTGGGCATTCTTCCATGCACACATCCTTTCAGTAGGGTAGCAATCAGCAAAATTTTGGGTTCTGGTGAGGCAGCGCGGTCTTGGGGGTTTCCACGCCACTTCAACGGGGGGAACCCCGCAACGGAGTGGCTCCCCATGAGCGACTGCCAAACCCAAAGGGATTTTAGATTTAATCCAAAATCCGAAATTGAACTGATACTTGATGGCTAAAGGTCAGAGGATTTATTAAACCTATGGCGACAAAATTTCCCAAATTTAGCCAGGATCTCGCACAGGACCCGACGACTCGTCGGATATGGTATGCGATCGCTACAGGCAACGACTTTGAAACCCATGATGGCATGACGGAAGAAAATCTTTACCAAAAGATTTTCGCAACTCACTTCGGTCACTTGGCAATCATCTTCCTGTGGGCATCCAGCCTCCTGTTCCACGTAGCCTGGCAAGGTAACTTTGAACAGTGGATTAAAGATCCCCTTCACATCCGTCCTATCGCCCACGCGATTTGGGACCCCCACTTTGGTAAACCAGCGATCGAAGCTTTTACCCAAGCTGGCGCTAGCAATCCGGTAAACATTACCTACTCTGGTCTCTACCATTGGTGGTATACCATCGGAATGCGGACGAACGGCGAACTGTACAATGGTTCAGTGTTCTTGCTGTTATTCGCGGCTGTACTCTTGTTCGCTGGTTGGCTGCACTTGCAACCCAAATACCGTCCAAGCTTGGCATGGTTTAAGAGCGCTGAACATCGCCTAAACCACCACTTAGCAGGTTTGTTTGGTGTTAGTTCTTTGGCGTGGGCTGGTCACTTAATTCACGTTGCTGTCCCCGAATCTCGCGGTCAGCACGTAGGTTGGGATAACTTCCTATCTACCCCACCCCACCCAGCAGGTTTGACACCATTCTTTACAGGCAACTGGGGTGTTTACTCTCAAAACCCTGACACTCCTGGACATATATTTGGGACATCGCAAGGTGCAGGGACTGCGATTCTGAGTTTCTTGGGCGGTTTCCATCCCCAGACAGAAGCTTTGTGGCTGACTGACATAGCTCACCACCACCTGGCGATCGCAGTCTTGTTCATCGTTGCCGGTCATATGTACCGCACTAACTTCGGAATTGGTCACAGCATGAAAGAAATGCTGAACTCCAAATCCGGTTTAGTACCTGGTACCAATAGTGAAGGTCAGTTCAACCTGCCTCACCAAGGGTTGTACGACACTTATAACAATTCGCTGCACTTCCAGTTGGGTATTCACCTAGCTGCTTTGGGAACTGTCACCTCTTTGGTAGCGCAGCACATGTACGCCATGCCTTCCTACGCATTTATTGCGAAGGACTACACGACTCAGGCAGCGCTATACACGCACCATCAATACATTGCTGGTTTCTTGATCCTTGGTGCTTTTGCTCACGGAGCAATATTCTGGGTACGTGATTACGACCCAGAGCAAAATAAGGGCAACGTCCTTGAGCGCGTGTTGAAGCACAAAGAAGCGATTATTTCCCACCTTAGCTGGGTATCCCTTTTCTTGGGCTTCCATACTCTTGGTCTGTACGTACACAACGATGTAGTAGTTGCTTTCGGTACTCCGGAAAAGCAAATCTTGATTGAGCCAGTATTTGCTCAATTTGTCCAAGCTGCTAACGGTAAAGTACTGTACGGTTTAGACACCTTGCTATCTAACCCAGATAGTATTGCTTACACAGCATGGCCCAACTACGCTAACGTCTGGTTACCAGGCTGGCTAGATGCGATCAATGCTGGTACAAACTCCCTGTTCTTAACAATTGGCCCTGGCGACTTCTTGGTACACCATGCGATCGCCTTAGGTCTGCACACCACCACCTTGATCTTGGTCAAAGGTGCTTTGGATGCCCGTGGTTCTAAGCTGATGCCTGATAAAAAGGACTTCGGCTATGCCTTCCCTTGCGATGGCCCCGGTCGTGGCGGTACTTGCGACATCTCAGCTTGGGATTCCTTCTACCTCGCTACATTCTGGATGCTCAACACCATTGGTTGGTTGACATTCTACTGGCATTGGAAGCATCTAGGTATTTGGCAAGGCAACGTGGCTCAGTTCAATGAGAACTCTACATACCTCATGGGCTGGTTCCGCGATTACCTCTGGGCTAACTCTGCTCAATTGATTAACGGTTACAACCCCTACGGCGTGAATAACCTGTCTGTCTGGGCTTGGATGTTCCTGTTTGGACACCTAGTTTGGGCTACTGGCTTCATGTTCTTAATCTCCTGGAGAGGTTACTGGCAAGAGTTGATTGAAACCCTTGTCTGGGCACACGAACGTACTCCTCTGGCTAACCTAGTTCGCTGGAAAGATAAGCCCGTGGCTCTGTCAATTGTTCAAGCTCGTGTAGTTGGTCTAGCTCACTTCACTGTTGGCTACATCGTGACTTACGCAGCGTTCTTGATTGCTTCTACTGCTGGTAAGTTCGGTTAATTCGGCTGCTAGTTTTGTAGATAAGTAATAAAAATCCCCTGCCAAAAGGTAGGGGATTTTTTGTGCAATTAGTTAAGTTTAAAATTACAGTAATAAAAGTTAAAGATACTATAAAAATAAATGGAAATAAAATGCAATTCCAACAAAAATCTATTCTCAAAGAAAATTGGTGGCTGATGTGGTGTACTTTTCCTAACTTAAATTGGGCAAGGTTAAGAACTTACGATGATTTATCCGCTGAAATATTAGATTGTGATGGTTCTAAATACACATTTTCTAATGAAGAAGAAGCACGTTACTCCTTAATGGAGGATGAATACACACAATTTGAATCACTTGATGAAGAAGATGAACAAGAACTCGATATGCCGTTGTGTCTCATACAGATACCAAAAGGAAAAAACGAAAGGGAATTAATAGAAAAAATGTATGTAAAACAAACCGAAATACGAAATGAACACTAAACTTGTTGAATCATTGTTGCAAGTTATCCTATCTCTCTCTGATGAGGAGTGATCGCTATTGGAAGAAAAACTGTTTAAGTATGGATTGCTATCAAATTATTTAGTTCAGCAACTAAAACGTCCCGATGTTCCCATGTTTATCGCCTAGTTGTTTGGTGCGCGGCGCGGTGTAGCCGCGCCATTACTTGTGACAGTTGCGTAAGTCCTGTTAAAAAGAAAGCGTTCGCCTAAAATTAACTTAGTGATCAGCAGCAATATGGAAGAACTGCAAATCTCAGAAATAGAAACTACTTTTACAGCGCTTGTTAAGCAATGGCGTGAAGAAACTTTTGGGATATCATCTACTAACCAAATGTCGATGCACCCTGCATACCAGCAAATTATTGGTATGGTAAAACCTGTAATCCCACTTTTACTTAGGGAACTGGAAAAGAAATCTGGACACTGGTTTTGGGCATTAAAATCCATCAGCAGAGAAGATCCTGTTCCTCTAGAATATAGGGGAAAGGTAAAGGAGATGACTAAAGCTTGGCTAGAGTGGGGTAAGCAAAGAGGTTACAGGTGGTAGGTAATAACGCTTGGGTTAAGTTTGTCACAGAAAAAATTGAGCGTGATTATCCTAACCTCACTGTCTATGGATACAAACTTATCAGTCCAGATACAATTGATTACAACTGTATTGCTTGGGCAGCAGAAGATGATGAAACATGGTGGTGGCCAGATATTCAACATCAATACTACTGGCCACCAGGTATTCCTAAAGAAGAAACGCTTGAAGCCTTTCAAGAAGTATATAAAATGCTTGGCTATGAAGTCTGTCAAGGTGATGTTTTAGAAGAGGGATTTCAAAAAATAGCTATATATACTAATTACAATAAAGTACCAACCCGCGTTGCGAGACAATTACCGACTGGTAAATGGACAAGTAAGCTTGGATCACTTGAAGATATAGAGCATAATAATTTACAAGGGCTAACTGGAAATCCTGGTTATGGTGAGGTTGCCTGTATTTTGAAAAAACAATTACAGTGGAGAAAATATTTAGCACAATCTAATTACCAGGCTAATCTAAAGAGCGATCGCCTAACCATGACAAACTGGCAAGAACGCATTACTCAAAACCCAAATATATGTTATGTGTCGGAGACGCTACGCGATCGCAAAGCGTGCCGAAAGTTAATATATTCCTCTGCGTAACTTTGCGCTTTCCAAGGATAACCAAGGTGCAATTCCACCAAATTCGCTAGAAATTGCTAATACTGAATCTAATAGCGCTTATTTACAACGCTGCAAAGCAGCAGAAATTAGACCCCATCCAGCACATTTTCCTCAAGGGTTCGCCGAGTTCTTCATCAAATTCTTAACTGATGAAGATGATATGGTTTTAGATCCATTTGCAGGTTCTAACACAACCGGATTTGTTGCTGAAACTCTGCAATGCCGATGGATATCTTTTGAAATTAATGAAGATTATGTAACGGGAAGTCGTTATCGATTTAGCCAATAAGTAAATTAAGTAAAGAGTTAGGACTGAGGAGTTAAAATATATAATTTATAACTCTTAAATCATAACTACTTACTCAAATTTCTCCATTCACCTGCATTTGATGAACTTGATCCGCAAGCTCTTGACGACCTTGATCATCTAGTTTGTCAATTGCTAACATCCCCATGAGAATAACTTCTTTCAGGGTCAAACGTGTTGAATGTGCCTGTTTTTGCACAATCTCTTTAATAATGGGACTGACACCAATCGCTGTACTAGCTCTAGCCACGGAAGAAAAGGAAAACACTAATGATTCAGCCTAAATCTTAGCACTTCCAATGAAGTTATTTTCTATAGTTAAAACTTAATTTAAATGTGTTTAAACTCATACTTCAATGAGTAAACATAAATTTTTAATTATGTAAATATATAACTACAACAGAAATACAGTGAATTTTTCTACTACTGGACAATCTGCATCAAACCCTTAATCATCGCATCAAAGGTAAGAGGCAACTTTCGGATGAAAATAAATTTAACTTTTTTCATCTCAGCGTAACGTGTATAGTGTTTAACAGCGCTGTAGATTACTCCAGAATTCTCCCAAACAAATTTGAGAGTCTAACCTTTTTTTGAGCAAGTTCTCGAACTCTCAGTAGGACTAACCTTTTGCTTGCTCATTAAGGGCAGATCATCGTATGATAAGCTAATCGTCATTCATTTTTCCAGACTGATTCGCTTGTAGTAAGCGGCTACAGCCTGGGTTTTATGCTACTTAAATGCCCATTAGCTTATGAACATCCTCAACAGTTAAACTTTTGCCTATTCCTCTAGAATTTCCACTAAGTCTTCAATCGTCACATCAAAGGTGTGAGCTAATTTGGGGATAGCAGTAAAGTCAACTGTTGTCATTCCTGAACAACGGGCATAACTTCTAACTGTGCTGTAAATTACCCCAGAACGGTCATAAACTTGTTTTAGTCTCCATGCTTTCTCTTCTGCTAATTCTGGAATCTTTAATAATTTAATATTTGATAACTGATGCATTTGCACCGCTCAATTTAATATGAGAAATTAAAAAGCGTAGACGAGAAGCGCTTTGTGATCAGACATCGCCTAGCAGTTTAGCAAACTATCATGCGATCGCCACAATTTCCGGAGATATGGAAACCTGAAATCAAATGGTTATTTCCTATAGTAGCAACATAAAAAGCAAAAGACTCTGTCCTGAGATAATCAAAAATTATCCACTAATGACAGAGTTTACATCCACTTGCAATATTTGTGACCACTAGTTATAAAAAATGGTCGGCTTGTGAAAATAGTGCTTTCAGGAAAAGTATCCTCAAAAATAAGATTTGTATACCACCGAAAAAACCATACTTTAAAGAGATCGTGAATTGTCTAATATAATCTCGTTAATAGGCTTTACAGAACTATACAGTGTAAATAAGAATAATACTTAACCGAAGTAAAATTTTCCTGAATACAGGCAACTAATGCTGTCATAGGGAAAAGCAGTGAGTAGAGGAGAGACAAAGCGATGAGGGACCCTTATCTGTTGGCAATAGGCTTGTTAACAGGATTAGCAATACCAGCATCGGCTCTTCCACATTTGTCGATTGTCCTGCCAGAAAATTCTGGATTCCTGTGGGATTTAAAACAAGGCTCGCAGACAATAGTAAGTAGACAAATCATCCCCAGTGTTGATCTACCCTTACCAGAACTCAGTGGCCAAACGTTCCAACCCCTAAAAAGTTCGCAGCCAACACCAGGTGAGAAAAATATCAAGAGCTTTGATCTCTCCTTACCAGAACTGAGTAGTCAGGGATTACCAGTCCCAACAGAATCATTAGTTAACCCCAGCGCCCAAGCAACGGGTATCTCACTGACATCTGGTAATCAACTTTACTACCAAAGATTGGCGGCTCTGAAAACAGGTCAGATTTATACACGCGTGGATAGTGATAATTTGCAATCATTGTGGGAGTCGATCAAGAAGCGTCAACTAACTTATGATGACTGGAAAAGTTTACTAGCTTTAGAAGCTAGAGCGCTCGCTCAAGGTCAAGGTGCAAATCATCTAAGTATCTTAGTGGGTGATTCTTTGAGCATGTGGTTTCCTAGAGAAAAACTACCTGCTGGGAAATTGTGGCTGAATCAAGGCATATCTGGAGATACTTCCAGTGGCGTTTTAAAAAGATTGGGGGCATTTTCGGCAACGCGGCCAGATATGATTTACGTCATGGCTGGGATTAACGACTTACGAAAAGGCGCTAGTGATGACACAATTTTGCGTAATTATCGCCGGATTATTCGTCGTTTACGGCAGACTCACCCAAAAGCTCAAATTATTGTCCAATCAATTTTGCCTACTCGCCTAGCAAAACTTTCCAATAGCCGCATTCGTCACATTAATATACAACTAACCCAGATTGCCAAACAAGAAGGCGCTAATTATCTAAATATTTATAGCTGGTTTACGGATATAGAAGGCAATTTGCGCCCAGAGTTGACTACAGATGGGTTGCACCTGTCTCAAGAGGGTTATGATGTGTGGCGCTCGGCACTACAGCAGATAGAATACAAGCTTACTCAGCGCGAAAATTGAGCGATGTCTACGACGGGCTGCGCCTACGCAATTTTAGATTTTTATGGAAGTTACCGACAACGATGCCATCACCATCCGTTCTCTAATTGAACACCAATTGGCAGCCTTTAAAAAGGATGATGCACAAGGCGCTTTTGCCTTCGCCAGTCCGGCAATTCAGGCGCAATTTGGAACCCCAGAAAATTTTATGCAGATGGTGAAGATAAGCTACCCAGCAGTATACCGTCCTCGTTCTGTCTTTTTTGAGAAGATAACAACCATCCAGGGAAACATAACTCAACCAGTGTTGCTACTTGCTCCTGATGGAGTTCCCTTGAGAGCTTTATATTTAATGGAAAAACAGCCAGATAATACCTGGAGAATTAACGGTTGCTTTATAGTGTCTCTAGAAGGTAAATAAAATAAACTCTATCTCTATAGAACCAAAATCTTATAATTTAACGCTCAAGGCTTCCCGATTCAAAACCTGATTCAACTTACCACTGCGATAACCTTCTAAATCCAGGGTTACGTAGATAAATCCAAAATCCTGAAATGCCGAAACTACTTTCTGTAAATCGTTAGTCAACACAAACTCTTTAATTTGTTCTGCTGGTAATTCAATCCGTGCTGTATCCCCTTGTGATCGCACGCGCAAATTCTGCCAACCTAGCTTTCGCAGGAAAATTTCTGCTCTACCAACTCGTTGTAACTTAGCTACAGTAATCTCTTCACCATAAGGAAAGCGAGAACTGAGGCAAGGTTGAGCAGGTTTATCCCACCAAGGTAAACCGAGTTGTTGCGAAAGTTGCCGAATTTCAACTTTGGTAACACCCACTTCTGCTAAAGGCGATCGCGCCCCTCTTTCTTTCGCTGCCTGAATTCCTGGGCGATAATCATGCAAATCATCGGCATTTACCCCATCCACCACATAGGGATAACCCAACTCTAAAGCTAAAGGTTTGAGAGTGTCGTGCAACTCACTTTTGCAAAAATAACAGCGGTTGACCGGGTTAGAAGTGTAATTGGGATTTTCCATCTCGTGAGTCTGGACAATTTTATGAGGAATCCCAATAGTTGCAGCTTGAATTTTGGCATCTTCCAACTCCTCTGGCAATAGCGAAGGAGAAACAGCCGTGACAGCCAAAGCGCGATCGCCCAGCGCATCATAAGCAATTTTGGCAACCAAAGTGCTATCAACGCCCCCTGAGTAAGCAATCAACGCCTGCTCCATTTCTATAAATAAGGCTCTTAATTGCTCAAATTTTTCTGTCAGCATCATTTCCCAATCCTGCCGAAACCCTATAGCACCCAACAAATACTATTGTAGGCGGCTAAACAATTTTTGTAGCGTGGGTACTACTTACCGTTCGCTCAAACTCTTGTTTTTACATTGTGGGCAGTGCCATCCTACAGTTATTGAGAATGGTGCAAGATATCAAAATATAGATTGTAGTATTCAAATATCGTTTTTAAAAAAAATGGTAGTCGGGCTGCATTTTAAAGCGAGTAGTTGTGGCGTGTGTTGCTCGTCTAAGTTTTCCATATCGATTTGCACACAACCTAAGTCAAAGGCTGTTTTTACATCGCGCCCGTAGCCCAAGGCTTGATAAAATGAGGTTGCAAAACTAATAGCTGAATCGTCTTTAATTGCTTTAGACATCCCAACCACGCTATCAATATGTTGTGCGATCGCTTTTGCTTGTGCTTCAGAATAACAGGCATTCATAACAACACACCGAATATTATCTTTTAATATAGAAAATAGTTGACTTAATGCTCTAACTGAAACAGGATGGCTGTTATCAGAGTTATCTTGTAAAATAATTTCACTCGATTGACTTCCATGACCACTAAAATGTACGATATCAGGCTTATGACGTAATAAAATTTCCTGTAACTCACTGACACGAACAGCCCAATGTTGGGTAACTTCAAATTTATCGCGGAATTCTGATTGACGCAATGCTTGATCTATTGAGCGACTCTCTTGATCTAATTTTAGATGAGTAGTCTTTAAAGGATTGGCAGCTAGAAAAATAATCTTAATAATTTTATCTTGATTTATAGTATTAGCTATCTTATTTTGATTATCTTTTTTTGTAGCAATTTCTTGCTCAATTTCGTTAATTAAATTTAGTAGTGCATACACGATTCGATTCTTCTCACGTCTAATTTCTTCTATGCTGAGGATACCTTTACGTTCATTTTCTAGTAATTCCTTTAAATTAGCTGTATGTAAAATCACTTCATTACGATAGCGAGATGAATATGCATTAGTGATTTCAGTTATATGTGAAATAGCATTTTGTAAATCACCTGATTGAATTAGGTTTCTAATGCTAATAAACTTACTATTCATAGTTTAATTTTTAGGTAAAAATAATTGTCTAGTTAACTGACCTTTTATACTAGGGATAAACGGAAGATATATTAAACTTACAATTGCATTTTTCATTAAGTTGAATATATAATTACTTTCTTGACTTACAAGTATTTTTTTATTGTATAAAATTAATAGAGTAAAATTAGCACAAATAATTAATGCCAAGGGAAAAATTATAATATTAAGTGTCTTAAACCGTGAATCTTTATTTGGCTTTATAAAGTTTAGTGTTTTAAAAGAAGAAAATAGAGTTGGCAAAAAGACGAAAAAATAACTTTTATGTCTGTTGGTAGATCGTCGAAGCATGATGCAATAGACGTAAATATTACTACAATAACAAAAAGATAAATCAAAGCGAATATAAAGTCAAGCCAATAGGTATTTTTAAATAAAAACAAAAGGAGAACAATTAAATCTAAAGTATAATAGTTAATTGATAAAATTCGTATAATTAAATTATTATTGTCAAAAATTTCATAAATATCATTGGCGTTCTTTTGAGCTTTTCCTATAGTATATATGTCTGTATCTGATTGCTGATTAGATATATTTTGTCCCGTGTAATATTTTATTATCTCAAAAATTTTTTGTGGATTGCCTTTTTCTATTAATTCTAAGAAATTTGGAAGAATACTATTTTTAATATCCTCTTTATTTTTATTTAGTAAATATTTAAATATTTTTATTCTTTTGTCATCATAAGGGTAAGGGAGAGGATAAGGATTAGAACTAGAATATGTATATATACTATTATTGTCATTATTATATTCTAGAAATATCAAATCTTTTTCGTTCTTGATTGTATCCTTTAAAGAATCTCGCAATTTATTTTTTAACAAAAAATATTGCAAATATTGATTCGATGAAATACCTTGTTTTTCTTTTAGCTCTTTAAAATTTGAAATCCATTTTATTCTCTCTTGCTCATTATCATATTTTTTAGAAAAAATGCTCTCATTTATATGCTTTTGTATAACTTGATTATTATAAACTATGAAATTTTTTAAATATTCATTTAATTTGAAAGTTTTTGCAGAAGACAAATATGTATCCTTTGAATTTTTTGAATCTATATAAATATTAATTGAATTTAGTATTAATAAATCAATGCTTAACTTAGCTTGAGGAATAATTATGGGACTTTTCAAGGCTACTGATAAATAGAATATTGATGTTGCTGATAGAATCAGCATTACACAAGCAATATAACCAAGGAACTCTAAAAACCCATTACTCTTATAAGTATTACCATATTCTTTTTCAATATTATAAATAGATTGCTTGTATAACCAATAAACAAGCGCTATGACTTCACTAATAGTAATAATAAGGATTACTACGTTGAAAAAAGTAGGTAAATTATATACTTGAATTGTAAAAATAAAACCAAACAAAAAAATATTTATTAGCAGTGCATAATAAAAGACATAATGTAGTTTGAGTGTCCATAGTCTTGGTTGGTGAAGCAAACAGAAATTGTCTATTCTATCCAGAAAATCAGGGAATAATATCTTGCCAAACGATTTTTTAATTCTATCAATTATTTTTCTTCTCATAATTGCTTTTCAAATAATTTGCGAGTAGATTGGCTAATATCTCTAAAGTATTTCAACGAAATATTGTTTTCTATAAAAACTCTTAGCAAGTCATTATTAGTTACATTTTTATATGTGTGAATAATAAAGTTATTTCCTGCTTGCTCAACTCTTTCATAATTTAAATTCACTTCTTTCAGAAAATCTGTGATTTCTTTTTTTGAAAGATTGCAATTTATTTCATAAGAGTTATTATTTCTATTTTCTCCCAAGTTTTTAACTAAGCCATTATATTTAGCTTGTCCATTTTTAATAAAAATAATATTATCAGCAATGTTCTCCACTTCATATATATTTTGTGAACTAATAATAATTGATATAGGATTCTTTTTAGACTGAGCAAAATCTATTAAATCTTTCAATAAAAGAGCTTGAGTATTAATATCAAGATTTGCCAAAGGTTCATCTAAAATAATTAGTTTAGGATTACAGATTATTGCCTTTGCTAGTACAAATCGCATTTTAAAACCACCAGATATTTCATTCCATGACGCTTTTTTATACTGCTCTAATCCCAACCGACTAATAGTAAAATCCACTATATCTTGATTATCTTGTCCTGTAATGCCATGAATCGATGCTGCAAAATGTAGATTATCAGCCAACCATACCATTTTGGTAATTCTTGAGGAATATAGGCGATTTTTTGTTTAATATAATATAAATCTGGTTTACTATTTAAATACAAACATGGATAACTTATTTTTCCTGCATTTGTTGCCACTTCTGCCGCTATTATTTTCAAAATAGTTGTTTTTCCATTTCCGTTTTCACCAACAATAGCCGTTATTTGACCTAATTTTAAATTGATATCAATGTTAGACAGCTTAAATTTGACAGTACTGCTTTTATAGCTCTTATAAATTCCATAACCTTAAAATACGGTTGAATAAGTAGAATTTATAACTGATTTTCGCTCGTTTATAAACCTATCTTTATCCAATTCATATTCAGTTTTAGTTTCGTCTATCTTATCCACCTTTTCTAGAACATCAATATCAGTTGGAACTGTAAAAGGCTCTGGCTGACAGTAATCGCTATCTTCTCGGTTAGGAATGTCTTCCTTTATTAGTTGATATTCCTCTACAATTAATTCAGCAAACTCCAAAATTTGTTCTCTAAGTTTCCTCATTTCAATCTTCATATCATCTGTTTTTCCGAAACGACGTTGTTCGTCATTTAAGTCAGTGTATGAAGCTCGAATATTAATAACGTCTCGCTTACGGCTTTTGCTATCGGAAAAGTCTGTTACAAGATCCATTAATCGCTTTGTTGCTTGATTCAGTTCATTTGAGGCGACTAGGTTTTCAATTTCTTTTGCTCTTGCTTGAAGATCAGCATTATTCATGACTTGCTATCTGGTGCTAACTTACATTATTATACGTAAATTTGCTTAATCTTTAGAAAGTCTTGAAATTTCGTACTAACTCACTGGCTAAAATGTGGGTTCCATGAATTCACCAACAGAGTCATGAGATTCGCGGCTATACAGACAAAACCCGCGTAGGCGGGTTTCAAATTCCTGGAGTCTAGGAAACGGATTACCCACGCTATGCGTAGCTTGCTTCCCCGTAGGAGTACGGTAAGCAAACTACGAGACGCTACGCGAACGCCTACGTTTGTATAGCCGTGCTTTCTAATTTATAAATATATTTACTGAGATGTTCTCTACTCCATCTCCCCTTCAGTTGCTATTGGCGGTTTACTGTACTTGGCCACCAGACTGGCTAAAAGTGGTAAATCAATCGGTTTAGAAATATAGTCATTTACTCCAGCTGCTAGACAAGTTTCGCGATCGCCTTTCATCGCCATTGCTGTTTGAACAATTATCGGAATCGTCCGATATTGCAGATTTTCTCGCAGTTGCTGTACCAAGTTAAGACCATTTGCATCTGCCAGATAAACATCCATTAAAATCACTGCTGGGTCTAACTGTGTTAGAGCTTCCCACATCTGGGCAGCATTCTTAACCCAAGTCACCTGATATCCCAATTGATGTAGATAAATTTGGATTAAATCAGCGTTAGGTAAGTCATTTTCTACCAGCAAAATGTATACAGAGGAACTAGGGGTGAAAAACAAAGGAGATGAGGAGTATTTTGCTCCTTCTGCTCCCCCTGCTCCCTCTGCTCCTTCTGCTCCCTCATCTCCCTCATCTCCCACTCCCGCCTCTTGGTTAAGGGGAAGTATGAGGGTAAAACGGGAGCCGCGATCTACTTCAGATTCCACTTTTACGGAACCACCATGAATTTCGGCAAGTTTGCGAGTCACTGCTAAACCCAAACCTGTACCTTCAACACCACCAGCAACAGCCTTGGCAATTTGGAAATAGGGTTCAAACAGTTGAGCCTGGTCTTGTTGGGAAATGCCAGTGCCAGTATCCCAAACTGTAAAATGCACAAATACACCTTTGGGAGCAACTTGTAAGCCAACACTTCCTTTACTAGTAAACTTTAGGGCGTTAAAGAGTAAATTCAACAGCATTTGCTTGAGTCGTAAGGAGTCGGCTACTAGGGTTGTAATATCAGGTTCAAGTTCTAGGCACAGTCTCAAACCCTTATTAGCGGCTTTCTCTTTTACCAGTGCCAAAACATTGATACACAACAGTGGTACATCTACCGTTTCCCATACCACTTCCATCTGATTTGCTTCAATTTTAGACAGATCCAAAATATCATTAATCAGAGCTAGCAAGTGCTTGCCGCTAGACTGAATGATATTTAAATACTCTTGCTGACGTTCTTTGGTTGGTTGGTACCCTTGGGCTAAAAGCAGGTGGGTAAACCCAATAATAGAACCAAGCGGTGTGCGAATTTCGTGGCTGGTGTTTGCCAGAAACTGATTTTTGAGTTGATTGGTGCGCTCCAATTCTTGATTAGAGTTACTGAACTGTTGATACCGTTGCTGCCAAGATAAAATGTGTCTAAGTTGTACCAAGGCTGTAGTACAATGCTTGGCAGACCTTGCCATCAATTGTGATCTGAGTTTCGCTTGTAATTCTATAAGCGACTCACGATCAGAGCTTAGGGGCGCTGCGGCGATAATTAGCCAGCCCATGAGGTTGTCAGAATCATCAGCTAACCGCCAAGCGCTCGGTGGTTGTTGATTCTCAAGCTGCTGCAAATCTTCGAGTTCTATAACCTCTTGCAACCTCAACGGCAGCTTTCTCTCTGCTGTTAGCACTTCTAGAAATGGAGGTTGTGAGTTTGGTGATGGAGAACAAGAAATATAGCAAACTGTGGCAACAGTTTCTTGTCCTTGAAATAGAGCAATGCCTACGGCACAATGTGTGAAAGCCACATTACTGCTGTCCAGAGCAATGTTAATCTCTTGAACCACAGTTTGAAAAATTTCTGCTTCTGCTGCTCCTGCCGATCGGACAGTGTTACAAGTAGAAAGCAGGCAATTGTTAAGGCAACTTTGCAACTGGTTCAGGCTGCTCTCCAGCCACAACTTTGCGCAAAGTTGCTGAATTATTGTCAAAAGTTTTGGCCTTGCATCTATCTGTGAGTTCTGGTCTGGTAAGCTTGAATACTGCTGCATGGTCAACTAGACCGCTGAACAAGTTTAGCTTCGCATAAAAATCCGAATAGGATTCTTTGTATATTAGCGGACAATTCTTTTTTATTTATAAACCATAACTTATGTTGTTATCAACCATAACTTATGATGTCGAACGATGTCGAATTTAGCAGCTAGACCAAAAAATTATTATATGAATCACTGACCTAAAATTTTTTAAAGCAACTTAAGGCTTATGGATACACAATTCGCCCAACTAATCGTCAATGGGATTGCGGTAGGGAGCATTATTGCTCTAGCCGCAGTTGGACTCACTCTTACCTATGGAATTTTACGGCTATCTAACTTTGCTCATGGTGACTTTCTAACTTTGGGAGCCTATCTAACCTGGCTGATAAACACTATTGGAGTCAATATTTGGCTATCGATGATCCTGGCCGCGGCGGGAACTGTAGCAGCAATGCTGTTATCGGAAAAGTTACTCTGGTCAAAGATGCGCTCTATCCGTGCTACTTCCACTACGCTGATTATTATTTCTATCGGGCTTGCCTTATTTCTTCGCAATGGCATTATTTTTATTTGGGGTGGCAAGAACCAAAATTATGATTTACCTGTTACCCCAGCTTTAGATATTTTGGGTTTAAAGATAGCGCAAAATCAATTATTGGTATTGGGGTTGGCGGTGCTAGCAATTTTGGCGCTGCATTACCTGCTGCAAAATACCAAAATTGGTAAGGCGATGCGAGCAGTTGCTGACGATCTGGATTTAGCCAGGGTTTCAGGTATCAATGTTGACCGAGTAATTTTCTGGACCTGGCTAATTGCCGGCACTCTTACGTCATTAGGTGGCAGTATGTATGGGTTAATTACAGCCGTGCGCCCGAATATGGGATGGTTTTTAATTTTACCTTTATTTGCCTCAGTGATTCTTGGTGGCATTGGCAACCCTTACGGTGCGATCGCAGCAGCTTTTATCATTGGTATCGTCCAAGAAGTCAGCACCCCTTGGCTGGGTTCACAGTACAAACAAGGTGTAGCACTGTTGATCATGATTTTGGTGCTGCTCATTCGTCCCAAAGGTTTATTCAAAGGAACGATTTGAGCAGCACCACTCCACTTCTAACTATTGAATAATGTGGAAGTAGTAGGCTGCTACCAAGAAATTGATAACTAACAATAACAGTGCCCAGCCTGTGCGAAAGGCGTAAGGAGGTTTAGCTCCACTGTCGGCAACTGGGGAATTCTTAGCTTTAGCAGTCATAATGCGGTTCTCCTAATGTCAGGACTTTTTAAGAAATACCAAACTGGTGTACCAAATATCCAAATTCTTTAAGAATATTTGTGTGAAGTTGGGAATTGGGCATGGGAAGAGGCACAGGGGCAGTTCTTGCTAGGGGCAAGGGGAGAATTAAAATTACCTCTTTTCCCTCTGCTCCCTGCTCCCCGCCTCTTCTTTCCCTACTCCCCACTCCCTACTCCCTCCTCTCCAGGATGATAGGAACTGCGAACCAGAGGTCCAGAACGAACGTGGTTGAATCCCATTTCCCATGCTAATCTGCCGAGTTGCTCGAATTCCTCTGGAGTCCAATATTTTTGAACTGGCAGATGTTCTAGAGAAGGACGCATATACTGTCCGATAGTTAAGCGATCGCACCCCACAGCCCTTAGATCAGCCATTGCTTCGACGACTTCATCGGTAGTTTCTCCGTGTCCCAGCATCAAACCTGATTTAGTGGGAATTGTCGGATCAATTTCTTTGACCACAGCCAATACCAAAAGCGATCGATCATACTTGGCTCCCCGGCGCACTGGCCCAGTTAACCGTCGCACTGTCTCGATATTGTGATTGAAACAAGCTGGTTTGGCTTTTACAATCATGGCTATCCGCTGGCGTTGACCTGACTCCCCAACACCAGCACCACCCCAAAAATCTGGGGTCAGCACTTCAATTTGAGTCTCTGGGTTCAACTGGCGGATAGTCGCGATCGTCTTCACAAAGTGGACTGCGCCCTGATCGGGCAAGTCATCACGGGCTACAGAAGTCAGCACCACATAGCGCAATCCCAAAAGCTGCACCGCCTGTGCTACCTTTTGGGGTTCCTCTAAATCAACAGGCATTGGTGCATGACCTTTATCTACTTGACAGAAAGCACAAGAGCGTGTGCAAGTAGGCCCCATTAGTAAGAAAGTTGCAGTTTTTTGGGCATAGCACTCTCCCCGGTTGGGACAGCGTCCTTCTTCACAAATCGTGTGAATTTGGCGCTGCTTAATAATGCGTTGTACGGTAGAGATTTCACTGGCTTTGCCAATAGGGCGACGTAACCAGCTAGGCATTGCCATAATTTCAGACTTTAGTTTGGCTTGTTGTGACGAAATCATAGACATCTAAGCAAGATGCGGATATAGAGTAGTGGTATGTCAATTAACAAATGATAAATAAGAATAGACGCAGGAAGCGCCAGACGCGGGGACGCTCTTAATGAAGTCACCATGTCTTTGTGTGCTCATGTCCTCATGTCTCTTATGCCCTAGATCAAAGCTAAAGCCTTAAACATCACCATGACACAAATTGAAAAGAGCGCAAGCAAAAGTTTTGCAAAACACCTCTAGCAATGTCATTTATACCGAAATATACTATCCCCCAATTCATAGAAATTTTGTATATAGTGGGAGAATTCTCAAGGACAATCAGCAAAACCGCTATTTACACTTAAAGTTTCTGTTAGAGCAAACAGTCGTGGCAAGCAACAAGATTTTAGTTATCGATGACACTACAGTTGTCAGGGTAAAAGTACGAGAAATGTTGCCTCCGGGCAATTTTGAGGTACTGGAAGCAAAAGACGGTGTGGAAGGACTAAATTTCATCCTTCAGGAAAAACTTAGCCTGATTATGCTAGATTTCCTGTTGCCTAAAATGAGTGGCTGGGAGGTTTTCCAGCAAGTTCAAGCCCACCCGGAGTTAAGAAAAATTCCTTTGGTGATCATGTCTGGTCGCAAAGAAGAGGTGACCGAGAAAATCACAGAACCTTTTGAATATTTTGAATTTCTAGGCAAGCCTTTTGATCAGAAGCAACTAATTAGTGCGATTAAGTTAGCTATGACAAAGGCGAAACAGCCACGCCCCGAATTAGTCCCAGTAGCAGCAGGAATTGCTGTCAAAAATGGCACAAATACAACTTCTGGTGTCACCAATGGTATGGTAGCAGCCCCTAGCGTCGTAAATAGTGCGATCGCAACTCCTACTGCTGCAAATACTACGATCACAACTCCTACTGCTGCAAATACTGCGATCGCAACTCCTACTGCTGCAAATACTGCGATCGCAACTCCTAGCGATCGAGGAGTCTCTGACACAGAAATTAATGCGTTGAACGAGAAAATTGTCAAAATGCAAGCAGAAATTGATGGTTTGAAGAAACAGCTGACTCAGGTTGTGACTTTTATTAAACAAAAAATCAAGTAGCATTTGTGTTCGTTATTATTATCACAGCCAAAATACCTCGTCTCTAGTAATGGGTGTCCCATTAAAAGCGGGTAAAAATGGTTAGTTCAAAAACACTTATCTTGACAAATCATGGTTGACAACAAAATTCAAAAATAGGGAAAAATAACTAGTACATTGTGGCGGAAGTTTGATTACCTTTAACAAGGGATTTTACCACTTATTAAGCTCCAAGTATTGTTAATTGAGATAGTAAGTGGATTGACGCCATGCTGTACTAGCAATTATCTGCACCTCTATAATTATTTTTGAATTTAGAATTTACCGATTATGCAGCGTCTTCGCAGGAGAAGAGGTTGACAGTTTAGCAAAGCAGTTCTAAACCCACTAAACCTGCCGCAGTTTGCTCTTAAGCTAAGGATAACGGCAGGGTTTTTTATTGTTTAGTCTTTTACATCCAAAATTTGCATCAAAACTTGATAGCTAGTCCACAGGTCAAAAGTAGCAAGAACAAAGATTTACCAGATAAATTTAATAGTAATAGTTCATTTTAATCCCACGTTTTTAAACGTGGGTCACTGTAGCGATCGCCTCCGTGGTTGCATAGGGCAATTTAGTGTGAGAATGTTGCTGTTATCAGAGTTTTTGGGAACTATAGGATTGTCAGACTAGAAATTTATCAATCAGTCTGCCAATAAAATACAGGTGACTTAGCTGCGATCGCAGGGTGAATAGTGAACAAGTAACAAGGAGTTAAATTAATTTCAATACATGAATTATAAGAAAGTTATAAAAATGCCGAATGTCCTAGAAGATAGTTTAATTTTAGTGGTAGATGATACTACTACAAATTTAGAAATTGTCTTTGAGATATTGACTAATGTAGGTTTTGAAGTTGCTACAGAGATGGATGGTAAAAGAGCACTTCAACAGGCTGAATCTATACTGCCTGATTTGATTTTATTAGATGTAATCATGCCAGGAATAGATGGATTTGAAACCTGTAAAAAGTTGAAACAAAATTCAGCAACTTGTGATATTCCAGTAATTTTTATGACAGCCAATTCTGATACAGATAGTAAGGTAACGGGTCTAAGTATCGGGGCAGTTGATTACATTACAAAACCCTTTCATGAAGAAGAGTTATTAGCTAGAATCAAAACCCATCTTCAATTACGAAATCTCACAAAAACTTTAGAAAAACGAGTTACAGAAAGGACAACAGCGTTGTCTAGGGCATTAAAAGACCTACAAGAGTCTCAACTTCAGCTTGTACAGACGGAAAAAATGTCTGCTCTTGGTCAATTAGTAGCAGGAGTTGCTCATGAAATTAATAATCCCGTTGGTTTCATTCATGGCAATCTCAGACACGCTTCAGTATATTTCCAAGACATGATTAACCTCATTGATCTCTATCAGCAGCACTATCCTAATCCGGTTCCAGAAATTCAAGAGGAAATTGCAGCTATAGATTTGAATTATATGCTTTCTGATCTACCTAATTTAATTTCCTCAATGAAAGAGGGTGTTCAGCGTATTCGCAACATTAGTACTAGTCTGAGAACCTTTTCTCGAGCAGATAGCGATCGCAAAGTTTCTTGCAACATTCATGATGGCATAGACAGCACAATCATGATCCTCAAATACCGCTTAAAAGCATCTAAGGATCGACCCGATATTCAAGTAATTAGAGATTACGATAATTTGCCAGAATTAGAATGCTTTCTCGGACAATTAAATCAGGTATTTATGAATTTGTTAGCTAATGCTATTGATGCTTTAGAGGAGTCTAATGTAGGACGCACCTATATTGAAATTGAAGCAAATCCCAACCAAGTTTTGATTCAGACTACCCTCAATGAAAACAAAAATCATATTTTGATTCGCATTAAAGATAATGGCATAGGAATGTCTGCTGATGTCCAACAAAAAATCTTTGACCATTTATTCACCACTAAGCCTGTGGGTAAAGGTACAGGATTAGGATTATCAATTGCCCGTCAAATTATTGCCGAAAAACATGGAGGAACTCTAGAGGTAAATTCAGCAATAGGACAAGGTTCAGAGTTTATTATCAAGCTTCCCATTAAAAAATCATAGCAAATCACGTTCATCAATATAATAGGTAAATTTATGTTCAAAGCAGTAGTAGGTCACAGTAACGATCCAGATTCTCTATCAGCAGTTGAAGAAGTTCTTCAGCAATATACCAATTCTCTTGCAGGAGATATACCAAAAGCTGGGATTATTTTTGCTGCAATTGACTTTGAACATTCCCTCATTTTGCAGCAAATTCATCAGCCTTTTCCGGGGATTGAGTTGATTGGTGGAACAACAGATGGGGAAATTTCTTCCGTCTTAGAGTTTCAGCAGGACTCAATCACCTTAATGTTATTTTGCTCAGACGAAGTTTAAATTCATGCAGGAGTAGGACGCAAAGTTTCAGGTGATTCAGTTACTGTAACTAAACAAGCTGTGGAGCAAGCTAAAGCAAAAAGTACCGCAACCCCAAAGCTATGCTTAACTCATCCAGAGAGTCTTACAACTAGTGGTGTCTCTATAATGATTTGCTTGTAGTAAGCGGCTTCAGCCCTGCTTTTATACAACTTAAATGCTCATTAGCTTATAAGGTCATAGTGACCGAATAGTTAGCAATTTGTAATTAATTACGGTTTCAGAGTTGCTAAGTTTATTTAGGGAAAACAGGGATTTTTTATCCTTATTGTGAGCAGCGGATTTATCCGTCAGGATAAACGCACGTGATTTCTGAAATGCTTACTGGTGGATAAAAATCTTGATTAAAAAATAGTCTTTGATGCTCAAGATTGGAACTCATGCAGAAAAATGATTTTTATACTTTAGATGCGTTTACCCTAAATAGTTTGGTTAGTTTCATTTACCGTTACTAATTTTTTGGTGCTTTTTTTTCTGGTTGAAGATATTCAATATTCATTAGTTTAGTTATTTTAATATTTTGCAAAATTGCTATTTTATAAGCAGGGTCAAGCATTGAAACTTCATCCCTTTTTTACCTTTTTTACAAACTTTTCCCAGATAATATTAATTCCACCTAAAACATGAATACTCATCAAAACAACAAATAAAATATAAAAGGAAGTCGCAATAATCAAAGTTAAGAAAAAGTCTAAATTAATATTTTTTAAAATTAGAAATATAACTAGCATCAAAGTGCCGATTATAACTGGACGGCGAATAATTCGCCAAAAATTTAATGGAAATAAGAGAGTATAAGTAAAGTAAACATACTGGCTAAAGCCAAGAACAGTCATTACTAATGTCATTATAGCTGCACCTAGTAAATGATATTGCGGAACTAATGCCACACCTACCAAGCTTGCTAATATAGTTGTAATAAACACTTCACGCAGGTTCACTATCTCAAAATGATTGGCTACAAGTAGATTGCACAGTGTGCGTATGAAGGGCAATAAAAGTAGTGATACAGCAGTTATACTCAGAGCTAAACTTCCTTGAGCAAAACTAGGGGTATAGATAAAAACCAGTAAATCTTTACCAAAAAATAACAATCCAAGGAATAAGGGTAATCCCATAGTTAGTATAATTTCAATAAAGTTTTCAGCGATCTGCTGCTGCTTTTCCTGTCCTTGATTTGCTGCTTTTGAGAGTGTCGGGAACATTCCTACACTGATACTGTTGGCAATAATCAAAAAGGGTTGTAGCACTTGTCCTATTCCACCAAAAAGACCAACTAAAAATTCATTTCCTAACAATGAAAGAATTAAGATTTGCATTCTACTACTGACTACAGCCATTGCTTCAATAGCAACAAATGTCCGTACATTTTTAATTGTATCCCATACAAAAATTCTATCAATCTGCCATTGGATTTTGACTGACTGTGTGATAAAAATCCATTCAATTATCAGAATTAGTGTTTCTGAAAAAAATAGGATTGCCCCCACAGATTCAATTCCATATTTCAGTTGCATCGCCCAAATCATTATGATTACGCGTCCAATGTACACTGGCACTGTAGCGATAGCAATCAGATGCATCTTTTCTTGAGCTTGAAAAATTGCCTCAGTGATATTGGAAAGTGCAAAAGGAATGATCGTGAAGCCCATGATGTAGCAAATAGTCGAGGTTTTAGAGCTATAGGGAAGTAAAAACACTACAATCACCAAAGCCCCATAACTGAAAAAACTAAATATTAATTGCAACCAGCTACCACTTATTAAACAAACAGGTGTTTTTTCTGGTTCACGGGCTAGTTCTCTGGTAAACAATACTTTTAGCCCTTGTGAAGCAATGCCCATAAACATATAGTAGAAGCTATACGCTAGTAGATACTGCCCTAAAGCCTCAACTCCTAGAGTCTTAGCGATAGCAGCGGTTAATACAAAGGCTGTAATGCTTTGCGCTAACCGATTGACCATCATTGAGAGCGAATTACTTATAGCAGTAAACATTTGGCTCAAATACGAACGTGTGTACTATGAAGTTAATTTGCTGAAATTAAGAGTTATATAATACTTGCTTACTGGCTCGAAATATTCAGTAAGGTACTGTTGCTCCCAGAATAGCTGTCGAAGCAATAACATCTCGCAATGCGATTGCACTTATATAGGGATGTGCAGTTGAGTGATATACAAAAATTTTGCTTAAATGATTTGACAGCAAGGATTCTGGTGTTCTCATGCAATCGATAATCGCTATAAGACTCACATTCTTACCTCGTTGTTGAGGACGTGTCCCATAAGCTCTTTGTCCTGATAATGCCCGTCTAAATTGACGAGTCATTCCTAAATTGACTACAACTTCATCCACAAATACCAAATCCTCTATTAGCAGGGTGGTTATTTGTTTCCTGTAATTTCTTCGTAAGTTTTAAGCTCGCTTTATCTGCCTTTGAGTGGCATGGAATGTTTTTTTCGAGTTAATCCCAAACGTTTCAGTACACGACTAATAGTGGAGCTACTCACCTCAACCAGGGTCTGTTTTCTCGAGTACTATTTCTCCCAAAACTATCAAGCAGAAAAGTATTCTATTTTTTAGAGCATTCCAAGGTATAAAAACTTTTGTTACAGTTAATTGATTAAGTTGACTCAAGGTTTGCTGAAGTTGATATCTGTCTAATGAATTAGCATTCGCCGTTCCAAATACAATATAATACTTTTCTTTTTTTATAAAGTAAGCAATCTGCTCATGATCTTAAAGTTCACAAATAATGAATACAGAAGAACAAACTATTTTTTCTGCTTGTGCAGATATTCAAGAGTAATATTTGCAGCATATATTCCAGTATAAATAATATACTTAGCATCCAAGATAATATTAATCTGGGATATGTAATATCAACAACTGGTTTATACAATAAACAAGTAAGAAGTATTAATCCATGAGCAAAAGTTAGTGATTTGATAATATTGAAATAGTCATAGCGTTTTTGACTTTCTCGATAAATACCTTGGACAGCTAGTAATTCCTAATTGAATTCCAACTTTAGCATGTTTAGCTAGACTAATTCAGTCTTGCTTAAAAGTTCTTTGTTTATTTACGCATAATTACTGATTAACAAAACTTGCAAATATATAATATAAGAAAATGCATCAAAAGTTTAATTATCGTTACAAAAATTTACATATGGAGTTTCCCGATCCAGTGAGTTACAGATAGAGAATATCTCAATCGTATTTCCTTCAGTAGAAATAAAAGCATACTCGCTTGACCTAAGCTGTCGCGTGTATAAAGTATAACTTGCACCTTTTATGGTCTGGAACCCTTATTGCAATGAGAACACTCTTGAAAATTAAAGACGCGACAGTTGACGCCAGAAAATTGTTGAGACATACGCTGAAGGGAAGAGTTCTCAAAGACTGCTAGCCAAGCAATTTTGAGTCGCGTTAAGTTTTATTGAAAAATTACTCAAACAACATCGACAGACGGTAAATATCGTAACTAGCGCTCTTTTATGTCTCTGCCAAGAGAAAGAAGATGCTGACCTAGAATCTTGTTCAAAGCCTTGTTTTATCAACCAAAAAAAATCTTTGCTTGTAACCAAGCATGAAAAAATAAGGCTTATAATATTCTCTAACGAGAGTAATAAAACAGCGCTAGGGCGTGTCATCAATTACTTAAACTGAAATTAGAACTGCTAAAGAAGAATAGACAACAAAAAAACGATAACACGCCGATACGCATTACGAGATGACCTGTGGGAGAGAATCAAAGACCTGCTACCTGGGCGAGAGAGCGATGTGGGAGTTACCGATAAAGGACAATCGATTGTTTATCGAAGCAGTTTTATATTGTTACCGAGCAGGTATCCCCTGGCGTGACTTGCTCTTTCCCGATTCGGGAATTTTCGGGTGTGAATCACCCATTTCAGTCAATTAATATTTAATTTATCAAGATGTTAGTGAATGTCTGACAATATGCTAAGTTTATTTTATAAGTAAAAAAGACGACCGTATAAGAGGATGTTTGAAAAGTCCTCTTGTCGGTATCAAAAGTTCTAGTTATCTCTAAATCCCCCTTAAAAAGGGGAATTTTGATTCCGGTAACCTCTTT
Source organism: Nostoc sp. (assembly GCF_036919595.1). GTDB lineage: Bacteria > Cyanobacteriota > Cyanobacteriia > Cyanobacteriales > Nostocaceae > Nostoc. The sequence continues at coordinate 46,249 of NZ_JBALCO010000042.1, forward strand.
TTTAGGAGGTATAGGGGATATAAAAGTGCCTAAAGTTACAGTAAAACACTTTTCAAACAACCTCTAACAATCCGAATCACATCAGGATTAGGACTGTGAAATTACTAAACAAGTAATGATGTATTGTAGTAATAAATGAAATACTAAATGGCACCAATGTGATTCTCTAACGACGTAAGAATTGGACAGGGTTTTTCGGACTAATTGGAACACACATTGTCTCAATGTTGCATTGTTAAATCGCTCAATGTAGCTCGTTTTTCCCGTCTTTTTTCTCACTGTTCAATGCCGCTTGCTCGGTAACACTGCCGCATACACAAAACAAAAATCGATGTAATATCGCACACTGGCGATAGACCGTATAGTAAGGTATTTCATAACTGACGGGCAGAGGCTTGGTTCCGCGCCAATATAAATACCAACAATTTCGCGCGTGTCTGCATCGAGCGCTAACTAAACCCATTGCTTGTTACTCAAATTGTCCACAAATGACCGCAATTCATCGCATTGAATCGTTAAACTCCCCTTTTTTTTGGATGCCACTTGTACGCTTCGGGGGATTAACGCATATTTCTCATTCACGTAGTTTCCAGCCCTGGCTCGTAAAGCTGTGTGGCACGAGCAATTCCTGCAAGTGAGATGCGTGAGAGCAGCAGTTGGTCAATCAATTCTCGTGTCCCCAAATCAATGACTTTCTTTGGCGAATGCTCAAGGAATTGCCGTCCGCATTCATGACACTTGAATCGTTGTTTCCCGTTGTGGATGCGACCATTCTTAACTGTTTTACAAGAAGCACAGTTTGGGCAGACAGGCATGGGTAAAGAGTAATAGCAATCACTTCTACTCTATCTATCATTACATCTTAATCACTACCCAAAAAATTAGCAATGGTAAATGAAACTAACCAAATAATAGTCAGTGTCGTGATTCCTACACGCAATAGACCACAAATTGTTGCAAAGAGTGTCATGACTGCACTAACTCAAACGCTGGAATCAATTGAAGTGATTGTGATCATAGACGGTCCCGATCAGGAAACAGTCAATGGACTATCTCAGATAGCTGATCCAAGATTGAGAGTAATAGAACTACCAAAAAATGTTGGGCCATCAGGGGCTAGAAATACTGGCGTGAGAGAGGCTAAAGGCACTTGGATAGCCTTTTTAGATGACGATGATGAATGGCTTCCAGAAAAATTGGAGCGTCAACTTGAAGTAGCAAATAATTCCAATTATGATTTTCCAGTTGTCGCCAGTCGTTTCATTTCCCATACTCATAAAGGTAAGTTTGTTTGTCCGAGAAGGCTACCTAACCTCTCGGAACATTTAAGTGAATATCTTTTTGCGCGTAACTCCTTTTTTAAAGGAGAGGGCTGCATACAAACCTCAACTCTTTTCGTGAAAAAAGAGTTAATGCAAAAAATGCCTCTAGAAGAAAAATTTTACAGACATGAGGATTGGGAGTGGTTGCTTCGGGTTAGTGCTATCGAAGGTGTAGGAATAGAGTTTGTGCCTGAGCCTATGTCAATCTGGCATTCAGAAATGGGAATCAAGCGCTTAAGCAACATCAAGGACTGGCAATATTCTTTGGATTGGATTCGTTACAACCGCAATTTAGTAACACCAAAGGCTTATTCAGGCTTCATTGCAACAATTATCGCTCCTTCTGCCTCCTTTGTAGGTGATTGGAAAGCCTTCTTTCCTTTGTTGGGGGAAGCTATACGATGGGGCAAGCTCCGACCGATTGACATATACTTGTACTTAACTATGTGGCTATTCCCTCAGCAGTTACGGCAGCAAGTTCGCTCTATTTTAGCCAAAAAAACAACTTAGGTGTTTTTCTACTCCAGGAATATGAATTAACGAAAATTGGTCGTTTCAAGCTTTTCTCAATATTAAGTTAAAAGATATAACAAACGCCTGTCTGCTAATTAGCGAACAGGCGTGTCCTGTAGCACAAAGTTCTATTGAGTGAGACTCGGTTAAATCTTGGTAGTAGAATCAACTGAGGGTTGAGACTGACTAACCGAATCTAACTTTGGTAAAAGCAGCAGATTTTGTGCTTTTAGATTACTGTTGATTGTTGCTTGCAAAATTGGGGTATGGGAGATGGAATTGTTAGCCAATGTAAACAGTGGATTTGACAAAATTCCTGCTATGGAAGTAGCAATTAATGTTACCACCAACCCAACTTGCAAAGGTTTCAGCCCAGGCAAGTCCCAACGCACTTGTGGATAATTCTTCACCGCGTCGGACATTTCATGGGGTTCTTTGACTACCATCATCTTGACTACGCGAATATAGTAGTAGATGGAGACGACGCTGGTAACTAAGCCCAGTAAGACTAACCAATAAAGTCCTGCTTGCCAACCAGCCCAAAATAAGTAAATCTTGCCGAAAAACCCAGCCAATGGTGGAATACCACCCAAGGAAAGCAGGGCGATACTCAACCCCAATGTTAAGAGTGGGTCTTTTTGGTATAAACCAGAATATTCGGCAATCTGGTCGGTTCCTGTCCGTAGTGAGAACAGAATGATGCAGGTAAAGCCGCATAGGTTCATGAACAGGTAAACCAGTAGGTAAAATATCATACTGGCATACCCTGCCTGTGTACTAGCAATCAAACCAATCATCACAAACCCGGCTTGGGCAATGGATGAATAAGCTAGCATCCGTTTCATGCTGGTTTGGGCTAAGGCGACTACGTTACCCAAGATCATGCTGAGAACGGCTAGAGCAGTAAAGACAAACCTCCACTCGTCAGCAACAAGGGGGAAGGCTGTTGTCAGTAAGCGGATGGCTAGGGCAAACCCAGCTGCTTTGGAACCAACTGATAAAAAGGCAATTACTGGGGTGGGAGCGCCTTCGTAAACGTCTGGTGTCCACTGGTGGAAGGGTGCAGCAGAGATTTTGAAGCCAATACCTGCGATCGCAAAAACCAGGGCAATCACTAAAGCTAAAGATTGACCGACTTTAGCTGTGGCAATACCATTAGCGATCGCACTCAGTTCCGTTTGTCCTCCAGATAGTCCATACAGCAGTGATACGCCATACAAAAATATTGCCGTACTGGAAGCTCCTATTAACAAGTATTTCAGCGCCGCTTCATTGGAGCGAGGGTCACGCTTGGTATAACCTGTCAATAAATAAGAGGAGATACTCAGGGTTTCTAGGGAGATGAAAATCATTACCAACTCACTAGCCCCGGATAAAAACATTCCTCCTAGAGTAGCGCTCAACAAAATAGCAATGAATTCTGCTAAAGCAGCGCCACTCTGTTCAATGTAGCTGATTGACATCAGTATAGTGGTAGCGGCAGACAAAGCAATGATGCCGCGGAAGACGATACTGAGGTCATCACCAATGAAAGCACCAGTAAAAGAGATGGGATTTGGCGCATCCCATTGGAAGTATAGGGCGATGATCGAAGTCAGCAAACCTGCGATCGCTAGATATCCAATCCAGCGTGCGGATGTACGCCCCAAAATCAAATCAACAATCAAAACCCCCAAGAGGGTGAGAATAACAATCCCCTCTGGCAAAATCGTTCCAGCATTTAACTGGGATGCAATATTAGCAAAATCCATGAGATGTATAGGTTTTGGCGATTAGACATTAAGGCTAACTCTGTTCACTCTAGCAAGTTTTCCAATTCCGGGACTAGCTCTTTTATTCAAGAGCTTAACAGCTTGGGTAGAGATACGCGATTGCACCAACTTCAGTGCCTTTCTCAGTATCTAGGAATTCACTGAACAGCTTCCCTACTTCTTTTTAAGGTGTGACCTTCAGTGAATATCTTGATTACATAAATAATCATGCCACAGCCAGCGCAATCGCCACGGACAAAAAGCTCATTAAAATTAATCAGGGCACAGCAATGCTGTGCCCCTACAGTATTCATAACTCCTAACTAAAAATCGACAGATGGCAGTTTGCCTTGTAGCGACTGAAATTTAGCTTGAACACAGTTTGCACAATTGCAACCAAGTTGATCAATAATCGGATTAGATATTTGAGTCAATTTTGGTGTTACTAAATCAGGAATTTGTTGTGTAGATGCTACCGTAATAATTTGTGTAGCATATGCAGATTTCAGGCTGGATGCATGTGCTGGATTGACTACCAGCAGCATAAATGCCAGAAGGGCAGGACAGGCAAGTAAAATCAGTTTGACTATGTTCATAATTCTCACAAAGATACCTTTGCTGATACAGGATAGCTAATAAATTACCGGGGTTCAACTTCAACAAGTAGTGAGTATTGCTTAACTACGCCCGAATCCTTGACCCCGCAAAACCTTCGACCAAACAACTAATTCGCCCTTCTCACCACCTGCGGCTAATAACTTACCTTGGGGATGCCAAGCTAGGCTAGAAAAGCCTCCTGAGACACCTGTGATAATTTGGGATACTTCCTTGGCTTGGTTCCACAAGCACAACCAGCCGTCAGCAGCAGCAGAAGCGAGAAGGAAGCTTTTGGGTGCAAAGGCGATCGCATTGATCACATCTACATGATTAGTTAAGACTCGCGCTTCCCAACCTAAGGAATCATCCTCTAGCTTTTCCCACACCACAATACCTTCAACACTAGAAGATGCCAGTATCGGGGCACCCACTTTGGTTGTAGCTTCTGACCATGCCAATTGGCGAATTTTACCAGGGAAGCCACGCATTACCCAAGGGTCAGGGTTGTTCCATTCCAAAACGGTGACACTACGATCCATGTTGCCAGAAGCCAGGAATTTGCCATCGGGCGACCAAGCCATCGCTAGACTAACAGTAGTCGTATCCAGGCTGTATGGTTCTTCATCCCAGTTTTGACTATGCCAAATCTTGACTCCTTTATAACCACTAATAGCTAAGTATTGTCCGTCAATGCGCCAATCTATACCCAATACTGAAGAGTTGTCGAAATTCAGCGTCACGACAATTTCATCAGTATCTGCATCCCAGACTTGGACGTAACGCCCTAAACTAAAAGCCAGTTGGTTACTAGTGTAATTCCAAGCTAGCTTGTCAACCCATGCGGGGGCATTTTCTAAAGTGGCGATTAATTCACTATTCTGCCAAATTTTTACTTGTCCATTCTGTCCACCAACAGCTAAAAATTTTCCATCTGGCGAAAAGGCAAGACAGTCTACTGATTTACTGTTACCAGTTTGTAAGGTTGTGAGTTCGCCATCATTCCACAGAACGACTTCTCCAGCGGCGGAAGTTGCTGCTAAAGTCTTACCTTGTGGCGACCAAGCGATCGCAGTTACATAGTCTGAAAGTGTCCCCGAATAATGTTGTTCAAATTCCTTGGATTTGCTGGTTGTGGAGTTCATATTTTCTACAGAAGTTAGAAGTTAGAAGTTAGGAGTTTTGAATTTTTAACTGATAACTCCTAACTCGCTTTTATACAAGACACGCGAGAAAATCTTGCTTGAGTTGGCCTGCATCCAGATTGCGACCGATAAAGACCAGTTCGTTTTTGGGAGTTTCACTTGGTTTCCAGGGGCGATCAGGTTTGCCATCAAATATCATATGCACTCCTTGAAACACAAATCGATTATCTTCTCCAGCAATATTTAAAATGCCTTTCATCCGAAAGATATCTGGGCCTTGGGTACGTAGTAACTCGGAAATCCAAGCGTTTAATTTTTCTCCATCGACTGCGCCTGCTTCTACTAAAGCCACAGAAAAGACAGTTTCATCGTGTACATGAGCATCTTCGCCTAAGAAATCTGGATCAATTTCTAATGCTCGGTTTAAATCAAAGGCTTTTACACCTAATAAAGCATCCATTCCTAGTTCAGAATTTTGGGTACGGTAGATTTTTGCGATCGCATTCATCGCCCGAATCCGTTTTTCTAATTTATCTAATTCTTCTGGTGCTACCAAATCTGTTTTATTAAGTAAAATTACATCGGCAAAAGCAATCTGTTCTTGTGCTTCGTCTGCATCCCAATGCTGCGAGATATGCTTGGCATCTACGACTGTCACCACTGCATCTAGAGACAGTTGACTTTGCAAATCTTCATCAACAAAAAATGTCTGAATCACTGGTGCTGGATCGGCTAATCCAGTCGTTTCAATTACTAAATGGTCAAATTTATCGCGCCGCTTCATCAAATTGCCGATAATCCGAATTAAATCGCCGCGGACTGTACAACAGATACAGCCATTGTTCATTTCAAAAATTTCTTCATCTGCATCGATAATCAATTGATTATCAATACCCACTTCTCCAAATTCATTGACAATCACAGCAACTTTTTTGCCGTGTTCATAGGTGAGGATGTGATTGAGTAGAGTCGTTTTACCTGCTCCCAAATAGCCTGTAAGAACAGTAACGGGAACTGAATTGTTGATTACGTCCACCATACTTTAAATTCCCCTTGTCTCACTTTGTAGATAATCATTATCGCCTATGATAAATCTTTTTATATTTTTGTGCGAACTTGCTGTTATTTTGGGTTTCAGCAAAATCATCACATAATTTCATTAAGAAATATTTTATTTTTATGCATCTTTAATAAGTAATAAATATTCGCAAATTGGCGTAGCCTAGTATAAATATTGCATCCAAGCCGCTGAAACCTCAACTGTTCTTGGCTTTGATATAGTCTATCTATTAGCGATTTTCATTATTTTATTCTAGCTACTTTTCTGCAATAACAAGCATTTCGTAATCTTCAGTAGTTAGTTTATTATTACGGCTGAAAGCCCCTAAATGGCAGCCAACAATTTCTGTTTTGGTAAAACCAATCGATTTCAGCAGCCAGTTAATTTCCGGGGGAGTATAATATCTTTCATTACATTTAAGAAGTTTTTTATTACCTGAATCATCAGTTATTTCATAAACGGAATTATCGCGGAAAGTCATCAAATCAAAATAACCTTCCAGGCTTTTTGCTTCACCAGGATTGGAGTTAAGAAAATCCTTAATAGAATTAAACAGAGGATATAAACCATTGCAGGTAGTCAATATCAGCTTACCTGGAGATTTTAAGGAGGCATAAATATTTTTTAAAATACAAAAATTCATTTCATCTGTTTCCATTAAAGGAAAAGCTCCCTCACAAAGCATAATTGAAAGATAAAATTGTGTTTCAAAATAAAAATTACGGGCATCTTTTTTGATAAAATCAATTTTTAGTTTTTCTTCAGCAGCAGTTTTTATGGCTTTTTCGAGCATAGATTCTGATAAATCGATCCCCGTAACACTGTAACCACGCCTGGCCAACTCTAGTGAATGTCTTCCGGTTCCACAGCCAACATCAAGGATTAACTTATTTTTATCATAATCAAGTTCTTTTTCAATAAAATCAACTTCACCCAAGGTTCCAGAGGTATACCCCTCCTGATCATAGTTATCTGCATAATTATCAAATAATTCTTCATACCACTGTTTCATTATCTTCTTACCGGATTTAATTAATACTCTTTTTATAGCAGGTTTAGCGTTTTTTCTTGCTTGCAAAAACTTACTTGCAGTAGCTTGAACTAATCTTAAATCTTAATTTCGCACCAAGGTGCAAAATGATTCTTTGCGTCTTGGTGTGAAAATTTAATTTTCTGGGGAGAACAAAAAATCTTGAACTGCTTCTAAAACAACTGCTGGATATTCTTCATGTAGTCCCAAAGAACCAGGAATGACAACGCTTCTCACTCTTGGTAAGGCTACCAAAGCGTTCATTTCTTCTCGTGATTTCGGGGGGCTGGATTCTCCAATTACTACCATGAGCGGTACGGTTAAAGACTGCACAAGTTCCAAAAAATCAGATTGTTCGTGTACAGCATCAAGATTACCAGTTACAAAAGCAGCAGATGCAAATCGCGCTCCTGGTTGTTGAGTCGTGTGCCACTTCTTCTCAATGAAACTGGGTGTAATTTTCGCCACGTCAGTAAACACATGGCGGCGATACATAAAACTTAAGAAAGATTGGGTAGTGTTGAGTTTGTAGAGAGTTTGACCAAGTATAGGCGATCGCACCAATTCTCTCACCATACCAGCTATCTGTTGACTTGCTCCCATGGTCGGCAAAGGCCCACGCCAAGTAGGAGCTAACAACACAATCCGTGAGAAAGCAGCCTGCTTCACAGCTAATTGTAAAACGTAACTAGCAGCATGACCAGCCGCTACCACAGTAATTGGGGTATTAAAAATAGCTTTGACAAAATCTTCCAGAAATTGCTGATATATTTCCGGTCGGTAATTCAAACTAGGGCGAGAAGATTGTCCAAATCCAGGCCAATCTATGGCTACAACTTGAAAATGGGGAGCTAGTAGCCTGGCGAGTTCGCCCATTTCCAAACGCGTCGAAACAGTGCTGAAAGCTGGTAGTAGCAATAGCGGTGAACCTTTTCCGAGGGTTTCATAAACAACGCGCAATTGCTGATTTTCCCAATTCCAGAGATATTCTTGAACTACTCCACCAAAGCCAATAGCAGCAGAGGTAGATAATAAATTTGTTGACATTTGATTAAATTTATTATACAGAGTTAGGAGTGAGGAGTTAGGAGTAAAGACGTGATTAATCGCGTCTGTATAAGAGTTAGGAATTCAAAACTTATCACTCTTAACTTATAACTCTTCACTTTTGAGATTTATTTGCACTTATCTGTTTAGTTGGGCAAATCTAACTTACATTCCAATGCTTTTTTTTGCATGGTTTTAAAAATGTTGTAAAACCCATTAGCACGGGAAGGTGTCAGACTAACGTTTAAACCTGTTGCTTGAATAAAATCTGGAGTAAGTTGGACAATCTCAGTTGGCGTTAGTCCATCCAATCCTTCAACCAGAAGCCCTACTAATCCTTTGGTTAACTGGGAATCGGAATCGCCCTGAAACACAACTTTCCCATCATTCAAGGCTGCTGTGATATAAACTTGAGACACGCAACCAGGAACTTTATTTTCGGGTAATTTTTCAGCTTCTGGAAACTCATTGAGCTTCTGAGCATACCAGATTAGCTGTTCATAGCGTCGCTTCGGTTCGGAAGCGCGTTGAAAGCGCTGGACAATTTTAGCGAGCGCAGGTGGCAAAGAATCTAGAGTTGAGGACATAACAGAAGCTGCAAATGATCGGTATCACTTTGAGTGTAAATTATCTTTAGAGCGATTGCGCCGACCGTTCACTTGGCAGTATGAAGCTAGCTATTACTGACTATAACTTGTCAAATCCAGATAATTACTGCGTAGGCGCAGCCCGCCGTAGGCATCGCATTCACTTCGGTCAGGTTTTTGAATGCGCCTAATCACAAAAACTTAATTTTTTTATAAGCAAGTTTTGACAGTAACTCTATAGAAGTTACTGTTGTATCAGTATAGACTTATTGCTATTACGTAAGTCTGGGAAATAAGTGAAATTTATGTGTCGTTTGATTTAACTATGCGATCATACTTACAAAATTAGCTGCAAGTAGTTTTTAACTAAGCAGCTAGGTAATAATCTATAATTAAAAATTAAAAATCAAAAAAAATTCTGATTTTTAATTTTTAATTTCTCTCCCTTAGGGATTAATTTGTAGTTTGTGCAGCTAACATCTGCTTCAGCTTTTCTAATTCTGAAGCCCAACGAGGATCTGGACGAATAGCGTCTGAATCTGTAGTCGTAGTGGTACTTTCACGAGAAGCTCCGCCACCCCCGCCACGACGAGGCTTCTTAGAACCTTTCTCACGACGGCTACCTTCTCTACCTTCTCTATTAACGCTAGGAATGGGGGTACTCGTAGTAGCAACAGTAGCTGCTTTAGGAGCTTGCTCCTCGCTCTCCTCACCCTTTGTCCGAGGTAATGCCTTTTCTAGCTTAATAGGAGTGTCTTTAAACATCTGACCATTGTACTTTTCAATGATTTCGTCAGCTTGCTCGTCGTTGTTGACGGTAAGAAAACCGAAACCACGGCATTTGCCAGTTTTGCGGTCTTTAATTAATTTAGTAGTTACAGCATCACCTTCTGCTGCAAAAACTGCTTGCAGATCTTGACGATCTATTTCTTCTTTAGGCAAATTACCTATATATAGGCGAACGGGCATGAACTATACCTCCAGAGTTAAATGAACATGGCAAGGGGAGAAAACAATCACTTGGCTTTGGCTTTTAAATAGATGCTATTGACAAAGACTGCCATCAACCAATTTTTTTGCTCGAAACTGTCAACTTATACAATACAGTTTTTCGTCGGGATCAAGCTTGTTTAATCCAAAGGCTCACACTATTGTGAGCTAATAACACCTTAATTCTAAGAATTGTAAATTTAATAGCCTAGTGCCTGCTAAAGTACACGCTTTCTTCCATGCCTTTTTTGCAGAATCAAATACCATTCCTTACATTACCACGGTATTTTCTAGGTAGCTAGTTTAGCGCATACTTTTGCGACGTTAGTATTATTGCATCGTAACATAACATAAAACCCATTTTTTTATTCAAGGGAGAATATTTTGAAACAAAAACCAGCCAGTGGCTGGTTAATTTCCTGCTGTGTTGGGAGGATAAAAAGGTATGGAGTGGGGAAAAGCATCCGAGTTCATAACTAAGCTGTAATGCTGAGTTATGTCCGTTGCTATTGTTTGTGTAAATAAATGTAACACTTTTCCAGAAAACCTGCAATTTTTGTTTACATTTCGGTTTGTCCTTTGTCAGTTGTTTATTTTCTTCTGACCAATGACTAACCACTGAGAAAAACGTATGCGCCCCAAGCCTGTGCTGCAACTGCCAAAAAAATAGACCAAATGGGATGAGGGCTATGAATGGTTTTACCACTTTGAGTTTCCAGGGTTTGGATATCGATCCAAGGTGTTGCTCCTCGTCGGAACCAACCTGTGACGATAATTTGCCGACCAATCAGATCCTGGTGATTGACTGACTGTCCTAGCCAAGAAACGTGATGTAATTTCACTAAACCTGCACTGGACTGGAGGATTAAATCTTGTGCTAGAGAGTTGCTAGTGCCTTGACGACCTAATAGTTTACCCGCAATCCGCACACTGATACTGTCAATCGGTAAGGCACAAGGGTCAGCTAACAGGTTGGGCAGGCAGTCAGTTTGCACCGTGGCAGGTTTAATATCGGGGAAAAAAGAATTAATCCGCATCACTGTACCGATGCTAAAGCCAATTAGAAGGCAGCCTGTAATGAAAGACCAATCTTCATATATCCACTTTAGATTTAAAAACTTGAGTGCGAATGCTAGTTGCCACGTTAGCCAGACCAAAGCTGCAAACACAACCCCTAGAGGAATTCCTAACCAGGGAGCGATTTGTAATAAGAAAGACTGACGCTTAACCTTTGATGGTTCACTAGGAAAATGTAGTTCGGTGTCTAGATGCCAGTGACGGGCTATTTGGCAGAGGCGTTCGATGCGATCGCCCATTAGCGGATGGCTATTGTTAATTGTAAACCATTGGCGATAGGGATTGGCAGTATCCCACTTCAAAAAGGATTCAAAAGATAGATTGCTAGCAATAGTGCCCAAAGACAGGCTTTGTTGGTGACTCACTGGTGTCAAGAGATTTAAGCTTTCCAGTTGCCAACTAGTGTGTTCTTGTTTTTCAATATCAGCTGCAATTCCAATGGCAATTTTGAGTAAGGCGCGAATCAGGGCATTGGGATTACCAGTAATTTCAGCGGAGACGCGATCGCTATAATAAAGCCGCAACCGCGACAACCACAATGCAGTTCCAGTCAGCAAACACCAAACTTCATAAATTAGACTAGCCAGAATTGTCACCGGCCAGCGCCAAATCCCTGATATTTTGTCTCCCAACGCCGACACTTGCTGATATAGCTTATGAGTTGGTAGTGTCACCAGCAGCAACAAAGACATCACAGCAAAATCCCAGTGAGCAATATGCGCTAGCTGCGTGGCGTAGATAGTGGCAATTTCATCATCTGCCAGTTGCTGTAATAGCCCTTGACTGACAACAATCCTGGCATTACGTGGTAAACTACCATAGGTCAGGATAATCGGTGCAGCCATTGGTAAAATCCGCAGTTTGGGTAACGGCCAGTGCCGCTGTTGGCAACAACGTTGTAGCACCCGGACGGCTTCGCGGCTATGGGCATTCAATACATCCTTGGGAAATTCTCGTTGACCATACAAGTTCGCCAGTAGCAGATCCAGCAACCAAGGTGATACTCCGATCAAAATCACCAATACTATTAGCAACAATTGAGTAGGGTCGCGGTGTAAAAGCTGAAACGGCTCCACATAGGGTAGTTTGACCAAAGTCAGGTTGATGAATCCCAGTGCTAACTTGAGGATTTCTCGCATTACCCAAAACAGGGCGATAAATGTTCCTGCTGCCAGCAACCGCAAGGGAATTAATTTTGGTTTACGTAGGGGTTGCCATGCTCTGGCGCGTTGGGCTTGCCGCCAATAAATAACACCGAATAATTTGGCTTGGGTGCGGGTAACGGAACCCATGAAACCGTTTAGGGGTGCAGTTGGTGGAGGTAGTGGTGTCGCTACTGTAGCTTTGAGTCTACCTAGTGGCACCATTGGCGGAGTTTCGTCGCTCTTGGCTTCTATTACTTGATCTTCTGGCTTTTCCTCTAATGTAGAAGTTATCGGGGGAGTAACTGGAGGAGAATCTGGGGGAGAATTCTCAAAGGCAACAAATCCAGTTTCGACATTTTTTGATTCTTGATCAGGTTTTTTACGTTTTGTCAGGTGTTCGAGAGCGCGTGTTGCCCACTCTTGAACTTGCGGATTGTTACTCTCAATGAGATTCTGGGAAATAGCGATCGCTTTGGGAACTTCGCCACAGCGAGCATAAGCCATCACTAAACCAACCTGGGCTTGTAAGCTAGCAGTCGCATGATTTTGGCTGCTAGCAATAGGTTCTAGTTGAGCGATCGCTGTTTGATAATTTCCCTGCTTGAGGGCAACTAAACCAGCCTCCAAAGACGATTTGGCATGTGAAGGCATACAAATTCTGGCACTCCAATGTCTTCTAAGTGATCCACGTTTGTGCAAAAGCGCGAACCTCGGATGCCGTGGAACTCAACCGCGCCAAGTTTTACTTGTCAAGTGAATTATTCCTCCACTGGTTGTTGACTAGAAAATACTGGAGCGATGCCTACGGCGGGCTTTGCCAACGCGCTTAATTTTAACTCTGGATGGTCGCCAAGTAACTGTTGACAATTCCATTCATTCCGGAATAGCAACACTGGGCGTCCCATGCTGTCTTTAACTGTAGTGGTATTGAATATCCGTCCCACCTGTTCTAATGCTTCCCAACCACCCTCAACCCAACGGGCGACACTGTAGGGCAATAACTCTAGTAAGGTTTCTACACCATACTCGTTTTGTAAGCGAAACTGTACCACCTCGAATTGCAACTGACCCACCGCCGCCAAAATTGGATCGCGCTTGGCTTCATCAGTTGAATACATAATCTGCACAGCACCTTCTTCTCGCAATTCCGCAATGCCTTTTTGGAATTGTTTAGACTTCGAGGGGTTGGGATTCCTGAGAGTCGCAAACAGTTCCGGCGAGAAATACGGAATCCCCTCATATTCCAGCTTTTGTCCCGTGTAAATTGTATCCCCGATCGCAAAAACACCGGGATTGTTCAAACCGATCACATCGCCAGGATAAGCCACATCAATCGATTCCCGCTCTTGGGCAAAGAGTTTTTGCGGGCGAGACAGACGGATGAGTTTACCAATGCGGGCGTGATTCACCATCATATCTTTTTCAAACTTACCAGTGCATACCCGGATAAATGCGACGCGATCACGGTGCTTCGGGTCCATATTCGCTTGCAGTTTGAAGACAAACCCCGAAAACTCAGGGTATGTAGGGGGAACTTCGCCAACACTGCTGTAGTGAGAACCGGGTTTCAGGGCATAGTCGAGGAAGTACTTGAGGAATAACTCTACCCCAAAGTTAGTCATGGCGCTCCCAAAGAATACTGGCGTCATTTTGCCTTGGTGTACCAACTCCAAATCTAGCTCTGGTCCAACACCTTCTAATAGTTCTAAATCATTTTTCAGTTGGTAGTAGAGGTCTTGTTCTAGCTGCTCTTCTATTCTCGGATCACCTAATTCTATGATCGTATTACGGGCTTCTCGGCTGCCGTGGGCACTGCGTTCAAACAGATGAATTTGTTGCTTGTGTCGGTCAAAAACACCTTTAAAGCGATCGCCCATACCAATTGGCCAGTTTACCGCATAGGTTTCCAATCCCAGTTCTTGTTCAATTTCATCCAACAGTTCCAGAGGTTCCCTTCCTGGACGGTCGAGCTTGTTGATAAATGTAAAAATTGGGATACCCCGCAACTTACATACTTCAAACAATTTACGGGTTTGGGGTTCCAAACCTTTTGCAGCATCAATCAGCATCACTGCATTATCGGCGGCGGCGAGGGTACGATAAGTATCTTCACTGAAGTCTTGGTGTCCAGGAGTATCTAATAAATTTATTTGACACTCCCGGTATTCAAATTGCAACACTGTGGAGGTAATGGAAATACCCCGTTGTTGTTCCATCGCCATCCAGTCAGAGGTCGCTTTGCGCTGTGCACGTCGCGCTTTGACCGCCCCAGCTTCGTGAATTGCACCTCCGTACAGGAGTAGCTTTTCTGTTAGTGTAGTTTTACCTGCATCCGGGTGAGATATAATCGCAAAGTTGCGGCGAAGTTCAACCGCTTGAAGAAGTTCAGACTGAAGTTCAATTGACATAACTGTATTTGTTTGTAACTTAACTTAATTTTTTTCGACTCTGGCAAGTCTTTTAATCTTAAGACAACGATGCTCGTGATAGGGTCGTAATATAATCAACAAGCTAACTAAATAGGAGAAAGGAATGTACGACACAGACAAGCGAAAGCTTCTATCTGCCTTGTCTCATGGAGCGATTTTTTTCAGCACAACGTTGGTATCTGTAGGTATACCTATTGCCATATTGCTGGTATCTGATGATCCTGTTGTTAAAGAAAACGCCAAAGAATCCATCAATTTCCATTTTAATGTCTGGTTTTATGGAGCAATTCTGGCAGTGCTGTTTTTTCTATTCGGTTGGTTGGTGTTACCTCTATTATTGCTGGGGCCACTAGCCGGTCTGGGATATCTATTGCACTGGGGATTAACAACCTGGGCGCTCGTCGGAGTTTTCAACAATCCTGATATACCCTTCCGTTATCCCTACATTTTCCGATTTATTTAGCAGAAATTAACATTGGGCATTGGCCAAACAGGGCATGGGGCATTGGTAATTGTGAGTTATTTTCTATTAAGCTATTGTGGCTTGAGTTTGCACAAACGTGATCGCCAGGATTTTAACCAACAGAAGGTCTTACCATTTTGAATGCGTGAATGCGTGAATTGCTTACTATGTTGTTTTTTTTCTAGTCCGTCGGATAAATGCAAGCAAGCTGTAAAATACAAAATTGCCCCACAGTTTGATTAAGAGTAGGGCAAAAGACAGTTAAGCACTGTTTGTAGTCTGTCTGACGGCAGGAAAGTTTTAGCCTGCTTTTGTGACGCTTTGTTTTGTGTCCATTTGCGTTGTTTTTCATCATAAAATTTTATGTTTCCTATACATCGCCCCCGTCGTCTGCGTACCCATCCCCAACTGCGCCGGATGGTTCGTGAAACTGTTTTGACAACAAGCGATTTAATTTACCCACTATTTGCTGTACCAGGTGAGGGAATCGCTAATGAGGTGAAATCGATGCCCGGAGTCTACCAACTTTCGGTAGATAAAATTGTCGAAGAAGCAAAAGAAGTTTACGACTTAGGAATTCCTTCGATTATTCTATTTGGTATTCCAGCTGATAAAGATGTGGATGCCACTGGTGCTTGGCATGATTGTGGTATCGTCCAAAAAGCAGCGACGGCGGTGAAAGCAGCAGTGCCAGGTATGATTATAATTGCTGATACTTGTTTGTGTGAGTACACCAGTCACGGTCATTGTGGTTATCTGCAAGTTGGTGATTTAACAGGACGAGTTTTAAATGACCCAACTCTGGAATTGTTGAAGAAAACAGCAGTTTCTCAAGCGAAAGCCGGTGCCGATATCATCGCACCTTCGGGAATGATGGATGGCTTCGTCCAGGCAATTCGTGTGGGTTTGGATGAAGCCGGATTTCAAGATACGCCGATTTTGTCTTACGCTGCTAAGTATGCTTCGGGTTATTATGGCCCATTTCGGGATGCAGCAGACTCGACACCGCAATTTGGGGACAGAAGAACTTACCAAATGGACCCAGGTAACGCCAGGGAAGCAATTAAAGAGATTGAATTGGATATCGCTGAAGGTGCTGATATGCTCATGGTTAAGCCAGCCTTGGCATACATGGACATTATCTGGCGGGTGAAGGAAGCTAGTAACTTACCAGTAGCAGCTTACAATGTTTCTGGTGAGTATGCAATGGTGAAAGCTGCGGCTCTCAATGGTTGGATTGATGAGGAGCGGGTGGTTATGGAAACTTTAACTGGGTTTAAACGGGCTGGCGCAGACTTAATTTTGACTTATCATGCCAAAGATGCGGCGCGATGGTTAAAGTAGGCTAGGCTTATTAAATAATAATTTAGTGGGAAATCTCACACAGAGGCGTAAAGATACAAAGTTGTGTTTTGGTGTCTGGGTGTGAGATTCTTTGTTTATAGCTATTGCTATGTTTGCGGTTTTTGCTCGCCTACCAAGTTCAATATAAGGCTAAAAAGACTTTTTCGGTTTAAGTAACTTCAAATAAAACACGAGGTAATCCTGACTGACGAATAATAGATCGCAAAGTACCGATGCGTAACTCTTCGTAATTAGGGACAGGAACAGTAATTGTTGAGTCTTCGGTTTGCATCTGCATAATAATATGACTACCACGCTGGCGCACTTGTACAAAGCCGTTCTCCTCTAGAATGCGGCAGACTTCTCTAGTAGAAAGAACACGCAGTTTACCCAATATTTATCTCTAAGCGTGTAACAAAAACTTCTGTGTGCAGCCTTTGCTGAATTTCAGAAGGATCTGCTGTCTCAAAGAATAATTCTAATGCCTCGATTAGGTTATTCCGTGCTTCTTCAATTGTGTCACCTTGGCTAGCGATATCGAGTTCGGGACAGAGGGATACATAGCCATCCCTTTCGCGCTCAATGATGGCAGTGAATTGTGTTGTTTGCTTCATTGTCTTTAGTACAGTAAGTCTATCAATCTTGATAGTAACTGCGATGCTTGCGGTTTTTCGAGTGGGTGTTATGGGGATAGCGAGGATAATTCGATAACTTGTGTGTACAGCGTAGCCTCCCGTTAAGAAGCGTGAGAACGAGTAAATCAAGGTTTAATGAAGAAGTTCGTTGCAAAAATAGAAACCACGACCGTAAACTCTGACCACACCCATAAAATCAACATAAAGTTTCAGCAAGATCCCTGAGGACAATTAAATAATTTACTAATAAGCGGGATTGGTTCCGGCAGGAATAGGGCTGTCAATAATCACTGATTGAGGTTAAAAATGATGGGGAGTGCAAAATCTCAGTGGGTTTTCTGGTGCTTGCTACCAAAATTTACCCGCTACAGTTTAACTTTGTTGCTGAGTACGGTTTTGTTGTCTGAGTCGATGGGGGTAACAGCAAGCACTTATAGGTCAACATCTATGACCAGCAAGAATGCGGTTACACAAACAAAAAAAGATATCGCCGCAAGACCTTTGAGTAGAAGTTTGTTGATAGCACAACAGCCACAAGCCCCTACTAAACCTAACTCCCCAAAGGATCAAGGACTAGGATTGTCGTCAGAAGAGCAACAAAAACTAGAGCAAGCAACACCCTATGTAAAGGCTAAGGTGAATACAGCCTTTGCTCGAACTCAGCAACTGTCTGATGAAGCTATGAAACTGTTTAATCAAGAAACAGGAAAATCTCGGCGACAAGGAATTGCTAAATGGGAAGAATTACTGGAAATCTGGCGGCAAAAAGATATAAGAGTTACTATCCCAAAGTATGCTGGCTTTGCAGAAGCTGCAATACTGCACTATATAGGCACAGATTACAGTCTTCTGGGTGAAAACCAAAAAGCACTGGAATATTTTAACCAAGGGTTAGTTATTCAACTTGAACCCAAACACCGCATTATAAAAGGTAATATACTCTTGGGTATCGCTAGTATTTACTCTGGTTTTGGCGACAAGCAAAAAGCAATAGACTATTACAACCAAGCACTATCAGTGTTTCAGGCTGAAAAACAAGACTCTTCAGCTGCTGATACACTTAGTTCAATTGCCCAAGACTATAAGGATTTGGGTCAGGCACAAGAGGCAATTGACTTCTACAATAAGGCGTTGGAGATTCATCGGAGGAACAAAAAGCCAGAAAGGCAGGCGAGTATACTTCAGCTTATTGGTGTAACATACTATGATTCATTAGGTGATTACCAGAATGCACTTAAGTTTTTTAATCAGGCACTAGAGATCCAGCGTCAAAGGAAGGATTTACTTAAGCAAGCTCAAATTCTCAGTTTGATGGCCTTAGTCTACAACTTCTCAGGCGACAAGCAAAACGCATTAGCATCCTTAAAAGAAGCACTACAGCTACAAAAAACAGCACTAGCAAGACTGCCTGAAACTGACTTGCTCACAAAAGCCAGCGTTCTTTCTATTATTGGTACCACCTACGCTTCTTTATATGATTTTCAGGAGGCACTGAACTACTTAAACCAAGCGCGAACGGTCGCACAAAAAATAGAGAACCGCAATTCGGAAGCCAGCGCACTTTACTCAATCGCAAATGTCTATAGTTTATTAGGTGAGAAACAAAAAGAGCTAGACTCTTTTAACGAAGCTTTAGCACTAACCCGTGCCATTGAAAATTCAGCAATGGAGGCTCAAACGCTCAATAGCATTGCCGGAACTCATCTTTCAATGGGTGAACCGCAGCAAGCACTGGACTATCACCACAAAGCACTAGATATTCAAAGACGGCTAAAACTTCTCCCTGAAGAAGCGAAAACCCTCAAAGATATGGCTCTAGTTTACAGTTCATTAGGCGACTATAAGCAAAGTCTTGAAACAAGTGAGCAGGCGTTAAAAATATTTGAGCGGCTAGGCGATCGCAATACGGAAGCCATAACTCTTAATGATATGTGTAATGTCTCCCGCAAAGCTCAAGATTATAAGCAAGCATTGGAATCTTGTAACTCCGCACTGAATTTGAGCCATGAACAAAAGTATTTCTCGTCGGAACAGAACGCACTGGTTGGGTTAGTTAAGGTTTACGAGTTATCGAAGAATTATCCTCAGGCGTTAGATAATGCCAAGAAGCTTGAGGTATTAACTAGCCAACAAAATGACAACTTTTACAAAGGTGTAGCCTCATTCTTTTTGAGCAGAGTATATCTGGCATCGGGTGAATATCAAAAAGCCCTCGAATCATCCAAAGAAGGGCTATCAGCGTGGCACAATATGGGGTTTCGCTTGGGAGAAGCAAACTCACTTGACTACTTAGGCAAGATTTACAATGCTTTGAAGCAACCGCAGCAGGCAATTGATACCTACAATCAAGTACTAGCGCTGCGGCAGAAATTAGCGGATAAGGCAGGCCAACCTGACACACTATACAATCTTGCTGTGACGGAGCGTGATAGAGGTAATCTTCAAGATGCCCTCACTCAAATTCAAGCCACAATTGCGATCGTAGAAGGTATACGCACTAAAGTTAGTGACGAGGACTTGCGTACTTCCTACTTCGCCACAGTGCAAGATTATTACAAGTTTTACATCGACTTGCTGATGCAGTTGCACGAAAAAGACCCATCAAAAGGATACGACGCATTAGCACTGCACATTAGTGAGTGATCGCGTGCTAGGAGTTTGGTAGAACTCTTAACTAAAGCTAGAGTAGATATCCGCAAAGGTGCTGACCCAAAACTTTTGGTAGAGGAAAAGCGTTTGCGGTGGAAACTTGATGCTCAAGTGAAACTGCTCCAAAAGCTATCTAGTAACAAAGAAGCGCAAGCAGCAGCCCAAAAGGAAATTGATAACCTCCTGAGTCAACAAAAAGAACTACAAACCAAAATCCGCATTAGTAACCCTAAATTTGCTGGATTACAAGATCCAGACCCAGAACGGGACATCCTAAAGTTACCCCAGATTCAGCAACAACTAGATAAAGATACTCTGTTACTGCAATATTCCTTGGGTAAAGAACGCAGCTATCTTTGGGCTGTCACTCCTAATTCCATCAATAGCTACAAACTCCCTGGACGCGAAGCGATAGAAACATCAGCAGGAAAGTTCAAGGAACTATTGACAAAATGTCAAAAACCAGGTACTGACTGCCAGAAGTTACCCGCAGAGCAAAAAGCCAAAGATTTTCAAGAAATTACTCAAGCTGCGACTGAACTTAGCCAGCTTATCCTTGCACGCGTTTCAGGAAAGTTGGGGAAAAAACGTTTGGTAATTGTTGCAGATGGTGCATTGCAAGAAATTCCTTTTACAGCATTATCAGAACCAAATCAAATCCCTCAGCTTGAAAAGTCGCCACAGGCAGGGAAATCTAATTATCAACCCCTTTTAGTGAACCACGAGATTGTAAATCTACCCTCTGTCACTGCGATCGCCACCCACAGGCAAGATTTGAACAAACGCCAAGCTGCACCCAAAACCCTAGCTGTTCTTGCTGACCCTATATTTGCGGTTGATGACGACAGATTCACAGGTAAACCCCCTTCTCTAGGCCCCGAACTCAACCTCGAACAGTCTAGCCTTCAACAATCCGCGAGAAATCTTAACCGTGCGGGATGGGGACAGCTGCCAGGTACGCGCACAGAAGCCGAACGAATATTAAAACTTGTACCAGCCTCGGAAAGTTTACACGCTTTTGATTTTGATGCTAATTACAATCTAGCAACTAGTGCAAAACTCAAGCAATATCGATTCATCCTCTTTGCAACTCACGGTTTTGCTGACCTTTGCGGTGAAAATTTATAACATCGAGGAGGCTTCGCAAAGAAATTAGATAGGTTTAGATTGGTAGGTTAGGTTGAGCTTAAGCGTTTCCCAACAAATCCCACAAAATTTTGGGTTTCGTTCCTCAACCCAACCTACACATTTATATTTTTTTGCATGATAGTACACAAATAGAATGTTGCCTCATTTGCCAGAGGATAAGGCGATCGCTCATAAAACCTCTAAAATCTAAATAAAATAGCTTTGATATAGTTATGGCAATTACTCGCTCTATGCTTGGGGCGGCTCGTTTAAAAAACCAATCTCTAACTAGTGCGATCGCTCACCGTATTTGCGACAGCAGCACGATAAAATTTTAAAACCATAATCATGCTAAAAGGTCTAAATGGCAGAAACACTATTCTTCAACGCCTTACGGGAAGCCATTGATGAAGAAATGGCGCGTGACTCTAGCGTATTCGTTCTTGGTGAAGATGTTGGACATTACGGCGGTTCCTATAAAGTTACCAAAGACCTGTACCAAAAATATGGCGAACTCCGCATTCTAGACACGCCTATTGCTGAAAACAGCTTTACTGGTATGGCAGTAGGAGCAGCGATGACTGGGTTACGTCCCATAATCGAAGGTATGAATATGGGCTTTTTACTGCTCGCCTTCAACCAAATATCCAATAATGCTGGGATGCTGCGCTATACTTCTGGCGGTAACTTTAAAATTCCGATGGTAATTCGCGGCCCTGGAGGTGTGGGAAGACAGCTAGGAGCAGAACATTCTCAGCGACTAGAAACTTACTTCCAAGCTGTGCCAGGGTTGAAGATTGTTGCCTGCTCCACACCAAGAAACGCCAAAGGACTACTAAAATCTGCTATCCGCGATGATAACCCTGTGTTGTTCTTTGAACACGTTCTGCTTTACAACTTGAAAGAAGATTTACCAGAAGAAGAATATTTACTCCCCTTAGATAAAGCAGAAATTGTGCGTCAAGGGAAAGACGTAACAATTATTACTTACTCGCGGATGCGCCATCATGTAGTGCAAGCCGTAAAAACTCTTGAAAAACAAGGATACGATCCAGAAGTTATCGATTTAATATCCCTCAAACCATTAGATTTTGATACCATTGGTGCATCAATACGTAAAACCCATAAAGTCATTGTTGTGGAAGAATCGATGCGAACTGCGGGTATTGGAGCAGAAGTCATCGCCTCAATAAACGATCGCTTATTCGATGAATTGGATGCGCCAGTACTGCGGCTTTCTTCCCAAGATATCCCCACACCTTACAACGGCAATCTGGAACGACTAACAATCATTCAACCAGAGCAAATAGTAGAAGCTGTGGAAAAAATGGTGGCGTTGCGAGTATAAGGATTGGAAACTGGGGACTGGGGAAGGTGGGGCCCCCTCTGAGGATAAGGGGTAATGGGGATTAGGAGAATAACTCATGCCCAATTCCCAATGCCCGATCCCTAGTACCCAATACTTACTCATAACTCCTCAAAAGAGCGCTATTATAGCGTTTGTCAGATGCGAGTTATGGTATGCAAAGACAGCGATCGCTATTAATTTTAATTTTAGTCCTGATAATCGCCGCGATTACGGTGATTGCCACAATTCCGATACCCCTTGGACTGGACTTGCGCGGAGGCTCACAGCTAACAATTCAAGTGAAACCATCACCGGAAATTCCCAAAATCACCGAACGAGAACTGGAAGGTGTGAAGAAAGTTGTCGAAGGTCGGATTAATGGTCTGGGTGTTTCTGAGCCAGTCATCCAAACAGTCAGTTCAGATAAAATATTGGTACAATTGCCAGGGGTCAACGATCCAGAGCAAGCCGAACGGGTGCTAGGGGGGACGGCGCAGTTAGAATTTCGTAGCCAAAAGCCGAATACAGAAACCCAACTGTTTGCCTTCCAAGCATCTAGATCAGAATTAAAAGTCAAGCAAGAAGAATTGAGAAAGAGTACTGACAAAGCAGCAATTGATAAGAATCAAGAAGATTTACAAAAAAATAATCAAGCGATCGCCCAATTGTTTGAAAGCACCAATCCACCGCTAATTGGCAAATACCTCAAGGATGCCTATGGTGAACCCACTCAAGGTAACAACTGGCATGTTGGCATTCGCTTCGATCAAAAGGGTGGTGAACTGTTTGCCAATTTGACAAAAAATCTTGCCGGTACTGGGCGTAGCATTGGTGTTTTTCTGGACAATGAACTGATCAGCGCTCCTACCGTAGGTATAGAATTTGCCGCCGCAGGTATTAGTGGTGGCTCTGCTGTAATTACAGGACGTTTTACCGCACAACAAGCTAATGACTTAGGCGTGCAACTACGCGGTGGTGCATTACCCGTACCAGTAGAAATAGTTGAAAACCGTACCGTCGGAGCAACCTTAGGTAAAGATAGTATTCAACGCAGTATTTACGCTGGTATTGGCGGATTGCTGTTAGTATTGATTTTCATGTTAGTTTACTACCGACTACCAGGGTTAATTGCCGACTTTTCTTTGATTATCTATGCGCTATTGACCTATGCCACCTTCGCTTTGTTAGGCATTACATTAACTCTCCCCGGTATTGCTGGGTTTATCCTCAGTATCGGCATGGCAGTTGATGCTAACGTATTGATTTTTGAGCGCACCCGTGAAGAATTACGTGCTGGTAAAACTTTATATCGTTCTGTAGAGTCAGGATTCTACCGAGCTTGGTCTAGCATTTTAGATAGTCATGTCACATCATTAATTTCTTGTGCAGCACTGTTTTGGTTAGGAGCAGGTTTAGTTAAAGGCTTTGCTTTGACATTGGCGCTAGGGTTAGGGGTGAATTTGTTTACTGCAATTACTTGTAGTCGCACACTGCTGTTCCTAACATTGGGGTTTCCCAAATTGCGTAAGCCAGAGTTGTTTTGTCCCAATCTCTCAACGTCAATTAAGTCTGGTGCGGAGGTGCATTCATGAAATTTAGTGTCGTCAAACAGCGGAGACTTTGGTGGACAATTTCTGCCACCCTGATGATCATTAGCATCGTGGCGATGCTGATTTCTTGGCAACAACTAGGCGCACCGCTACGTCCCAGTTTAGATTTTGTTGGTGGTACACGACTACAATTTGAACGCGATTGTACACAACCAGACAAATGTACTCAACCGATTAATATCTCTGATGTCAGAGAAGTAGTTGACGCCGAGAAGCTAAATAATAGTAGCATCCAAGTTGTTGGTAAAAACCAACAGGGAATATCCATTCGCACAAAGACATTAGATGTCGAGCAACGCACCCAGTTGCAAACAGCTTTGAGTGAAAAACTTGGAGCCTTTAACCCCAAAGCCACTCAAATTGATACTGTTGGCCCGACACTTGGTCGTCAGTTATTTACCCAAGGGTTATTAGCTCTGGCTGTCTCCTTTGCTGGGATCGTTATTTATTTGAGTGTGCGGTTCCAGGTGGACTATGCCGTAATCGCAATTATTGCCTTGTTCCATGATGTTTTGATTACGCTGGGTGCTTTCTCCATCTTGGGATTAGTATCAGGTATTGAAGTTGATAGCCTTTTCGTCGTTGCTATTTTGACTATTACTGGTTTCTCGGTGACAGATACCGTGGTCATCTACGATCGCATTCGGGAAATACTAAATCTACATCCTAACGATCACATTGACAAAGTTGTTGATGATGCAATCAATCAAACTTTAACGCGATCAATTAATACCACGTTCACCGTTTTGCTAACATTGTTTTCCCTATTCCTATTTGGCGGCGAAACCCTGAGAAACTTCGCCCTTACCTTAATTATTGGATTCACAATGGGTGCATATTCAAGTATTTTCATTGCCGGTTCTCTCCTGGCTTGGTGGCGAGAGCGCAGGAGTGAATACCAGCTGGTGGAGAACGCAGAGCCAATTGATACATCTGCCAGTTCTCAGGATAGTTAAACTTGTGTGCATTTCACAATTGGGTTAAAGCATTTTGAATTGCTCATCTATGCTTTGCAATTTTATTCCCCTATGGATCAACCTGAAGAACCATTAACTACTGACCCAGAATTTGAGAACTCTGACGCATCCTTTATTCAACAAGTACAAAGGCTACACAAACTGACAGTATATGGAAGATGGCTATTTGTCGGTTGTTTGTGGCTTACCATTGCGCCTGTTAGCTTCTGGGATCTACGTGCAGAAATTTCTTTGTGGGAACAATATTTTACCTGGGTAGCGGTGCGATATGGACTTTTCTACCATCCACTATCTACGTTCGGTTTAGCCTTTTGTATTGGGATGACTGCTGCTGTTTTAGTTTGGCAAAGTCGAAATATCTTACTCGGACTACCACAGCAGGAAAAACAACGTTTAGAAAAACAAGTTTATCGGATACGTCAGCAGGGGCCTACTCATCCTCTGTGGAAGTGGGTTTGTGATTAATTTTTCTTTATCGTTGCATATACATATACACGTACAGCAATTTCTAGCAAAATATGACTTAACTATACAAAGATACTGCCAAAAGTGGATGCCATACATGAACGAGTCTCAGATTCAATTTAGTGATCGCAAGTCTGAAATTGACCTTCACCAACTTCAAGAACTGTTAAACGTTTCAGCTTTCTGGGCAAAGGGCCGCAGTATTGAGGATTTAGGTATAGCTATTGCTAATAGTGAGCCAGTGATTTCCGTCTGCCTTGGCGATCAACTAATTGGCTTTGCTAGAGCAACATCTGATGGCATATATCGTGCCACGATTTGGGATGTTGTGATTCATCCAGAGTATCAAAGTAATGGGTTGGGAAGCAATTTAGTAAAAACAGTTTTGAGTCATCCCCGCATCAGGTGGGTTGAGCGTGTTTACCTGATGACTACTCACCAGCAGGGATTTTACGAAAAGATTGGTTTCCAGCCCAACACAACTACTGCGATGGTGCTATACAACCTAGCTCACCTTGCTTTCCTTCCTGCTACAGAAGATCAGTTTCAGGAATCACTAGGGGGATAGAGATTTGTAGTCTGGTAACCTGCCTAGATGGTTCCTTCACAATGGTCGAGGGCAGAATTTCTAACTTTCCTCCCATAACTTCCACTAAAGTCTGATTGATTAATAGCCTCATACCGGGCGAAAGAGCAGCGTTATTTTGGTTAATCTGGCTTGGCTGCTCTTGAGATTTGATCAAATCAATCGGCTCGCTCCAGGGTATGGCATGGGTTGGTATATCCAGCCAAATATTAACAAAATTAGTTGTAGGCACAGTGCTGCTGGAAATACAAATGCTGCCTTCCTGCATCTGAGTAATGGCAATGTCTATTAAACTTATCAATATTTGACGGAGCCAGAGGTAATCTGTCAAAACATAAGTTTCTGGGTTGGCGGGTAACAATTGCAAGGGAAAATTGCGATTTGCCGCCAGCATATAAGTTAAGTTATGAACCTCTTCCAAAATTTGGGCTAATGGTCTGGGGTAAATATCTAATTTATTGCTACCATGTTCAGTTCTAGCAACGTTGAGAATTTCATCCATCAGCTTGAGTAACTTCAGCGTTCGCTCGTGAGCTTGGGCGATAAATTCTCGCTCTTCAGCGGCGTCTTCACACAGATCCGACAAAATTAACTGATGTAAGCCAATCAGACCATTAAGGGGCGATCGCAATTCATGGGTAGTCCGCGCCAAAAAACCAGCTTTAAACTGGCCCATTTCCCTTGCCATTTGGTATGCCAGCTGCGTTTGCTGTAGCTGTTGCGATACTGGTGGCATATCCTCTTGATCTAATGGTGCTGGTGGGGATGAGCTAAATGAAACGTTTGACGATGCCTGCTCTGGGCGTAGCCATCGCGCAAATAACCTATGAAAACTTATACCTAGTGCTAATCCTGCTCCTAGATATATCCAGTTGCTCCAATTCATAATTTGGTAATTATTAACTTGTTAATTAACCACAACAGCGCAAACTAAAGTTCCAGATTTCTCTGTTGTTCAAATCAGGAAAACAATATTATAGCTACCTATATCTGGTTATCAGTTGAAATCTCTAACTTGATCGCACCTTGCCGCAAAATTTGCCAATTTATCCCTGTCCATTTAGCAACGGTGGAAGGTACACCCACCCCTAGTATTTCACCCTGGTATTCTGTCGTTGCTAGAGTCAAAACCTTGGGAAACTGAACCTCAATTTCTGCCATCGTTTGCAAAGGCGGTTGACCGGAAAAATTGGCACTAGTGGTGGCAAGAGGGCCTGTTTGCGCCAAAATAGTTTGGGCGATCGCACTGTTTGGGACTCGGATGCCAATTGTTGTCGGGTCGATGAGGTTCATAACTTTTGGCAGGCGATCACTTGCTGGTAAGACTAATGTCAGCCCTCCTGGCCAATATTTGCGTGCTATTTCTTGCCAAACTTTATACTCGTTTTCATTACCTTTAACATACAGCCACAAATCTTCAGCACTAGCAGCCATCAAAATCAAAGGTTTGTCTTGACTGCGTTGCTTCGCCACAAAAATTAATCCTGCTTTTTCTGGTATCGCTGCAAGTGCAGGAACAGTATCCGTAGGAAAGCTCACCAAAAGACCAGCGCGTGCGCCAGCTATTAAATTTGTTAGAGAAACTTGTGTCATGTTTACAAAGTTAGGAGTTAGAAGTTAAGAGTGAGGAATCTCATAATTCATCACTCATCACTCCTAACTTTATAAGCAAGGGCAAAGCGTTCAATTCCAGCTAAATCAGCGTGAATTTGGATTTTACAGTAGCTACCTTGATTTTGCAAAAGTTCTCGGACTGCATCCGCCTGTCCTGCCATCATTTCAATTAACCACACGCCACCAGGTTGCAAATAGCTGGGAGAAATTTCTATCAAATGGCGAATGCAATCTAAGCCATCAGTGCCACCATCCAAAGCTAGATGTGGTTCATGGTTAACTACTTCTGGTTGCAAAGTCGGTAAGGTACTGGTAGGTATGTAAGGGGGATTAGATACCATACCACTGAACTGACCTTTGAGAAATGCCAGTGGCTCCCACCAGGAACCTTGATAAAATTTAATCCGGTCAGCAAAACCTAAATTATAGGCGTTGGCTTGAGCGATCGCCAGAGCTTCTAAACTGTAATCAACTGCATGAATTGTTGCTTTTGGCAAGACATCTGCTAATCCGACAGCGATCGCTCCACTCCCAGTCCCCAAATCCGCCCAATGTCCTGACACACCGCTAGCAGCTGCTACTAAATCAATTAAGCCCTCTGTTTCTGGTCTGGGAATTAATACCGCACTCGACACCGCGATTTTAAAGTGACGCCAAGGTGTAACTCCAGCAATATACTGCACTGGCAAGCGGTCATTTAATCGCCTTTGCCATAACTGGTCTAGCTCTTTTAAAGGCAACTGCATCTGAATTTGCGGCCAGTTTTTAAAAGACTCCAAACGCAGTGCCAAGCGGTCTAACCCAGCTACCTCTTGGAGCAGCCAATCTACCTCCATTGGTGGCACATCAGTGGCGATCGCTGCTTGGTGAGCAGTATTGCGCCACTGCCAAAGTTGTAAACCAGAAACTATCAGATGTTTCTCCCCCATGCCTCAACCTTGGAGTGCATATCCGTTATTTTTTCGGAGCGGGCGCAGCAGCAGGCCTAGCAGCTGGTGATTGATTCGGGGAAAGCGATCGAATAAAATTGATCGACTCTCTTGATGGATACAGAAGAATTTTATTTATACCAGGATCGTTGCTGCTATTAAGAGCCTCCATAACACCGTACAAATCCACCACCTGAATCTCAGTATTGTCTGCTTCCTTTGGCACGGCTTTTTTGAATTGGTCTAACAGAGCTACTGCTTGCTCTTTCTCAAAAAAGAATGGAATTAATCGCTCGTTGCCTTTGGGGACGGGAATGGTCAAATAGCTATTATCTTTCTTAAATTTGGGTACAAATAAGGGAATACCATTGAATTGCTGCCCTTTTTTACCATTTTGATTCAGCATACTAGTTGCTGATGCTATTTGTTCTTGCGTCGGTACTAAAGTATAAATTATAGAGTCTGATTTCTTTTTGCTTTCTTGGAGTATTTTATAGTAGTCTGCCAAAGACAAAGGTCTCACCTGTAGCGTGCTTGCCAACTGGGGGTTTTCTTTTTTGAGCCGATTGTCAAGGAATTTTTGAGCATCTTGCTTGCTAATAAAAAATCCCACTTGAGAGACAGGCTTGGATGCGTTGTTTCTCGAAAGAACTACGAATTCGCCTTTAGGATTGGTGAGCGTGAATATTGGTACTTCTTGGAGCGTTTTCACTACCTGATCTTGTGGCAACGCCGTCGCCTCTAGATTGCCTATTCCTGGTAGATTGCCTATTCCTGAAAGTCCTGCTAAGAATACACTGCCAGCTATACCCAATGTTGCGCCCAAGCGAATAAATGATTTCATGACTACTCCTCGCATCAATAATCCAATTAATTAAATGAAACAAATGGTTGGATTTGCACAGCACCAACTAGCTTTAGTTATATAGCAATCTATTTCAGTTGTGAAAAATTCATTGTGCGTGTTGAGGTTAAGTGTTAACCATCAACGGTTTAAATCCAATATTCCACAACTATTTAGGGTTGCTATAGTATAGTATTGTTTTCCAAAATTGACTCTGCTAAAGTTGTGTTTTTCTCGATTTCGCTTTGCTATTGATCACGAAATGCTGTAGATGCATATTATATGTATGTCTTTTCAAATAGTGAAAAGTCTTTCTGTCTATCTACCTTGGAGATGATAAATGCCACTTTATCAGCTTTTTATAATATCGGGTGACGCTATTAGTTAATCAATCGTTCCATCTGCGCTTGCTTTAATATTTTCTCAAATCTATACAAAGCTCAGTGTCTGGAACATCTTACAGCTTAAAAAGGAAATTTGCCTGTTAGGCTTTAATAGCCAACCCAACATCCTAACAGCCTGATTGATATTATGCCTAAAAAGGTACAATTTAATTGCACATCTTAGCAAGAAAACTTTAGTTAATCCACCTTAACTGTTAACTATATTAATTAAATCGGGATGACAGGATTTGAACCTGCGGCATCCTGCTCCCAAAGCAGGCGCGCTACCAAGCTGCGCTACATCCCGGTTAGACTTATCTACTCTTTGGGTTGGGGTTTAGTTTTAATTTCCCACCAAAGCGATCACACTTTACCAAAAGTATTAAGTTAATTATATCAGATAACACGCCTCATGCCTAATATCTTTTATATTCTGTAAAGACGATCAAGATTACATCCTTACACTGATGGATGTTTTTGCCGACTTAGTTTTACAAGATATATACTTGCGCGTTCGTCGGCTCAAAAAAAGCAAAGCCACATCAAAATAATAGAGTTTCACTATTATACCTGATTTTCTTGGGCAAATCTGGTTTTATTTTGATTGAGTGCTAGTGAGGATACCAGAACATGCCTTTAATACCTTCCGGATCAGCCATAAACCCCATAGTTCGGTAGAAATCTAC
Source organism: Nostoc sp. (assembly GCF_036919595.1). Lineage (GTDB taxonomy): Bacteria > Cyanobacteriota > Cyanobacteriia > Cyanobacteriales > Nostocaceae > Nostoc. Next base: position 76,600 of record NZ_JBALCO010000042.1, read on the forward strand.
AACATGGGGGTCGGCGAAGAGAGTGACATTACTAATTTCTTCACTCCTAAGTTTTTTGAGAACATATTTCATCAATGCCTTGCCCAGTCCTTGACTTTGAAAGTCTGGGTGAACCACCACATCCCAAATAGTGGCATTAAACGCGTGATCTGAGGTAGCGCGGGCAAAACCAATGAGCCGCTTTTGGTTTCCTCTCACCTGCCACATTGAGGCGACAAGAAAACTATGCTCAATAGCTTTTTTCACTTTTCTTAGAGGACGACGCGACCAACCAACTGCATCACAGAGTTCTTCTAGCTCATACAAGTCAATATCTCGCTCCGTGCTGAAGACGATGCGAGCCTCCTTTAAAGAAGCTTCGCTAATGCTGCTGGGGTTGGAGTTGCCCGCAGCATCCACTGTATGTTCTTCAAAGGGGTTTGTCCTACTTGTCGCTACAGATTCAGGAGTACTAAACCAAGTTTTCCAAAAACCCATGCCAACGTGGTTCGGGTAGTATAACTGAATTGGTTTCCACTCTCAGGAGTGTTGATTCACGTTTAACATGGCTACCCCCATTTACTACCCCTTACACTCAAAGTTTTTCGGTTGTTTTCGGGATTTGCAATGGTAACAGCCAGTTAGAGCGTGTTTCACACCAATCATTTTCAACTTTAGCATTTTGTTGTAGAGGCTAGGAGAAATTCACCAAAAGGTAAGGATATAAGTAATCAAAAATTCACTCATTCAAAAACTAAAAACCTAATCCTAGCAATTGCTCGTATAGAGCTTAAATGCACGTTAGCTTAGGAGTGAATTGTATACAAGAGATTGAGTATTTAGGAAAATTATTCCTTAATCCCCAGTCCCCAGCCCCCAACATCCAGCCCCTAGTCCCCAGGTGACGAAAGCAAGCGAGTCTTACCCTTAACAATGGCTTCTGGTTTAAAATCTTCGACACTGGAACTCCTAAAGCGCTTTAACCGAGCGTTTCCCCAGTTTTATGAGCAATTCGTCAGCAGTGAGATTCAACTGCAAAATTTGCGCCTAGCCTACCGTCTCTATAAAACTAGACGCGCTGTTATTGAGCTGAAACCGGAAGGTAGCAAAAGTGCCCTGCATTTTGCTTACCGCAACCAGTCTTTTCTCCTCAGCGATATTTTTGGTGTGCTAGCAGCTTATGGGTTGACTATCCACGGTCTGAGTCTATACGGTCAGATCCGTCCGCCGATGTTAGTTTTTATCAAACTGTTGGTGTCTCGTGGTAGTAAAGCCTTGACCGAGAAAACCGCAGAAAATGTCTGTCGCGCCATTCGCGAGGCTTTAGGAGGTCGGTTTGAGGTAGAAGAGATGCTGGCAGTGGAATTCAATCTTGACACAGGCTTAGAGCAGGTACAAACTGAGTTCTATGTCGATCCGGTCTTTCATCTCCCTGCCTTAGTGATTGAAGCCGATAATCAACCAGGATTATTCTACAAAGTGATGTACGCCATCTGGCAGGAAGACCTGCTGGTAGTCAATGCCAATTTACTGGTTTGGCGTGGACGTACACGCCTAATTCTTTACTTGTTGGGGCCGAATGAAAGCCTCATTCCTGAATATCTCGGTCACAAAATTGCTGAAGGGGTGCGACAGAGGTTACTGGGTAAATGAAAAAAGTTATGAATTATGAGTTATGAGTTAAAAATTAACAACTCCTCACTCTTAACTCTTAACTCCTAACTCTTCGCATTCCGTATTTAGTCGCACCCGCCCTTAGGGGTACGATATAAGTATGGCAACTATCGAAATCTTGGGCGTTCCACACGCATACGAGCTAACGGCTCCCACTTCCTGCCCCCATGCTTTAGTATTTATCCACGGTTGGCTCAATAGCCGTGGGTATTGGCAACCTGTGATTTCCCGCCTATCAGATGATTTGCAGTGCCTGTCCTATGATTTGCGGGGTTTCGGTGAATCCCAGTCCCAGGTAAAAACCGATTTTAGTCGGGCACAGACGTCTCTGAGCCTGATGCCCATCTTCAGTAGTGCGGTTGGCTCACCAATCGATTCTCTTTACACTCCTGTTGCCTATGCTCAGGATTTAGCAATTCTCTTGAAACAGCTGAATATTACCAGTGCTTGGCTAATTGGTCACTCCTTGGGAGGCACGATCGCTCTCTGGGGAGCAGATCAAATACCTGAATGTGTTAAGGGAGTCATCTGTATTAACGCTGGTGGTGGTATTTATCTCAAAGAAGCCTTTGAGCAGTTTCGCTCGGCGGGTCAGAAATTTTTGCAAGTCCGTCCGCGCTGGTTGTCCCAAGTGCCTTTGATTGATTTACTCTTTACCAGAGCCACTGTGGCTCGTCCTTTGGAGCGCTATTGGGCACGTCAGCGGCTGATTGATTTCGTCGTGGCTGACCCAGAAGCATCTCTGGGAAGTCTGTTAGACTCCACAACTGAGGAAGAAATCAATCGTTTACCTGAGCTAGTATCCCAATTGAAGCAGCCAGTTTATTTTTTGGCTGGTGCCGAAGACAAGGTTATGGAACCCAAGTATGTGCGCCATTTAGCTAGCTTTCACAGACTGTTCCAATATTGTGGTGACAATGTTTGGGAAATTCCTGATTGCGGACACCTGGCTATGTTGGAACAGCCGGATGCAGTGGCTGATCACATCCGGTCGATTGTTAATAGTTAATAGGTATTGGGCATTGGGCAATTCAATTTTGGATAATGGAATTGACGATAGCGCAGCGTAAAGCCTGCGGCATGGCTTCTCTATGAGACGCTGCGCGAACGCTTAGAGCGAGTTTGCGAACGTCTTTTGGATTAAATTTTAATCTAAAATCCAAAATCTAAAATCTAAAATTCTTGCTCCCCCTGCTCCCCCTGCCCCTTATGACTTCGGGTGATACAACTTCATCACTTGGGTAAGCGCTAACCTAGACTCAACGCTTAGTGTGAAGGGAGATGTATGACCACAGGATAGATGGTCAGCGGCGGCACAGCCGATCATGGCGGCGTTATCAGTACAGAATTTCAAAGGTGGGAATAGGACGCGTAAATTATGTTCAATGGCGGCGGCTTGGAGATTTTTTCTCAACCCGCTATTAGCTGCTACACCGCCACCAACAGCAATTGTGTCTAGACCATAGTCCAAGGCACAGGCGATCGCTCTTTTGGTTAGTGATCGCGCTACGGTTTCCTGAAAACTAGCCGCTACATCTGCCACTGGTACTTGTCCACCGTCTTTCTCTAACTGCTGTACTAAACGCAATACAGCCGTTTTTAACCCACTAAAACTCGTATCGTAACGATGAAATCCCCCACCAGGTAAAGAAACTTTTCCTTCTGGTAGGCTAAAGCTTTGGGAATTCCCCTGTTGTGCTAACTTGTCAATCACTGGACCACCCGGATAACCCAGCTTTAACAATCGTGCCACCTTATCAAAGGCTTCACCCGCTGCATCATCACGGGTTTGTCCCAGTGTTTCGTATATACCACAACCTTTGACATAAATCAAGCTTGTATGTCCGCCAGAAACTAATAAACTCAAGAAAGGGGGATTTAAAGTTGATTCGCTCAAATAAGTTGCGTAAATGTGACCTTCGAGGTGATGAACTCCCAAAAATTGTTTGTTGTGTACCATCGCCAGGGTTTTAGCAGCAGTTAACCCCACCAACAGCGCTCCTACCAGTCCTGGGGCACAAGTGGCAGCAATTGCGTCAATTTTCTCCCAGTCTAGTTGGGCTTGCTCTAGGGCTTGTGCGATCACTTCATTAATTGTTTCCAAGTGCTGGCGAGATGCTACTTCCGGTACTACCCCGCCATACTGCTGATGGACTAAAATTTGCGAGGCTACAATACTACTGCAAACTTTACGATTGTTAACAATTGCGACGGCAGTTTCATCACAGCTGGTTTCTATTGCTAAAACGGTTGCCATTGAAAGTGTTGAGTCCTGAGTCTTGAGTAGTAGAGACAAAATCTTGCTTCTTTACTACCCTACAACAACAATTCTTATCCTTGGCACTCGTGACTAAGCACTCAGCACTCCATTTTGGTTGAGAAGCTTTAACTTTTATTTACTTAAACTTTACTCGGTTACCACCCAAGAGTATGATGATTTGCTAGTTATGCAAATAAACAACTGTACAAGCCGCTTCGTTTTGTACATAAAACTTTTTGTTTTGTAGTAAAAGGAAACAACTCCATGCGACGATTGTTTGCTTTGATTTTAGCGATTTGTCTTTGGTTCAACTTTGCCTCCCCAGCAAAAGCTTTAGGGGCTAATTTGACACCGTGCAAGGACAATCCCGCTTTTCAACAGCTAGCAGCTAATGCTCGTAATACCACAGGTGACCCGGAATCAGGGATAAAGCGATTTGAGCGTTATTCTCAAGAACTGTGTGGTCCTGAGGGTTACCCCCACTTGATTGTTGATGGTCGTTTAGATCATGCTGGTGACTTCCTGATCCCCAGCATTCTCTTTCTATATATTGCTGGTTGGATTGGTTGGGTAGGTCGTGCCTACCTACAAGCGATCAAGAAAGAAGGCAACAACGTGGAATTGAAAGAAGTAATCATTGAAGTACCTTTGGCACTGCCAATTATGCTCTCAGGCTTTACTTGGCCCGTAGCAGCGATAAAAGAATTTCTGTCTGGCGAATTAGTAGCTAAAGATACAGAAATCCCCATTTCGCCACGCTAACCCTTGCTGCCACTTTTGATTTATTTAGGAGAATGATTCATGCAACAGAATTATTTCGTGAAATATCTATCCTTGGGACCAGTTTTACTTTTTGTCAATTTGATTTTTACAGCCGTTTTGTTGATTTTATTTAACAACTGGTTTCCTGACCTACTTTTCCACCCACTACCATAAGTTGAAGACAGGATTAAAAAATTTTGTTAGCTGTTAGTTGACAATTAACTAATAATTAGTAACTACTAACTATTAACAAAATAGTTCTATGAAACTCGTAAGCTGATCCCAGCATCACGAGTTTCATACTTTTGAAAGCAGCTAAATTAATTTTTCTAAACTTCCCTATCAAAAAGCATATTTAGCCTCAATTATTATTAATATAAAAATGCCACCATTTTAATTTAGAGGCGAACATAAAAATATGGCACAAGCAGTAGATGCATCAAAGAATCTTCCCAGCGATCCTAGAAATCGGGAAGTTGTTTTTCCCGCATTCGGCGATCCACAGCTAGGCAACCTAGAAACCCCAATTAATGCTTCTCCCTTGAGCAAGTGGTTCATTAATAACTTACCTGCCTATCGTCAAGGTATTAGCCCTGGTAGACGTGCAGTAGAAGTTGGCATGGCTCATGGTTACTGGATATTTGGCCCCTTTGCCAAATTGGGCCCACTGCGGGACACAGCTGATGCTAACTTATCTGGATTATTAGCAGCTATAGGCTTGGTTGTTGTCCTCACCGGCGCTCTATCTCTATATGCGAATAGCAATCCGCCCAAAGCACTTCCTAGCGTTACCGTACCTAGACCTCCGGCAGATGCTTTTAACTCTAAAGAAAGCTGGAACGACTTCGCCTTTTCTTTCTTGATTGGTGGTATTGGTGGTGCAGTAGTTGCTTACTTTTTGACTAGCAATCTAGCATCAATTCAAAGTTTGTTTGGTTAATTTAGAAATCAGAAGTTAGGGGTTAGAAGTTAGGAGTTGAAATTCCTAACTTTTAACTCCTAAACTTATTTAAACAAAACCGCTTCAATATCATTTAAAGCAGTTTCAAAATCGTCATTAACGATTTGAATATCAAATTCGTCCACGGCTTTAATTTCTACTTGGGCGCGGAGTAGACGACGGGCGATCGCTTCTTCAGAATCTTGGGCGCGATCGCGTATTCGTTTCTCCAATTCATCAAAGGAAGGCGGTAAAATAAAAATGCTGAAAGCACTGGGGAAGGAAGCACGAATTTGTCTTGCCCCTTCTAACTCAATTTCCAGTACCACCAATTTGCCGGAATGAATTTGGTTAAGCACAGCTTCGCGCAAAGTACCGTAATAGTTATCAGCAAATTCTGCCCATTCCAAAAATTCCCCTTCAGCCACCAATTGTTCAAACTGATTACGGCTGATAAAGTAATAATTTTTGCCATCGATTTCCCCTGGACGGGGAGAACGAGTCGTCACCGATACAGAATAATACAATTCTGGATGACGTTGTAAGAGCGATCGCATTAAAGTACCTTTACCGACCCCACTGGGGCCAGTTAAAACAATCAACCTGCCTAGATGTAAGCATTCTTCAGTAGTAGCATTACTTTGGATGGGTAAAACTGGCATCATCCCTTTAACCTGTGAATCAATCAATAGATATTATTCATTAGTCTTGTGTTCCTGGCCAAGTCCACTATTGACTAAAGAATTTCTAGCATGAGTGAGAGAAAACTTATATAATTCACATGGTACTGCCGATATGATGCAAAGGAGAGTGGGAATAACCCACTGCTAATTAATTATCTACAGTCTGATGATCGCGGGAAATCACAAAGCGATTCGCTACCGTTTCCGGCTGAATTGCTGACAGAATTATGTGGCTGGAATCGGTGATAATTACAGCTCTAGTTCGACGACCGTAAGTTGCATCAATCAGTTGACCTCTGTCCCGTGCATCGGTAATAATCCGCTTAATTGGAGCAGACTCTGGACTGACAATGGCAACTACTCGGTTGGCAGACACGATGTTACCAAAGCCGATGTTGATTAACTGAATCTCCATAAAAAACTGAGGCCAAACGTGGTGTGAGAAGCATGAAATAAACTTATTCCCATGTTATCGCCAAAAAACGGGAGTCACAACGCTTAAATTAAAGCCAGTCTTCGTTTTTAAATAATGTCTGCTTCTTTTCGCTGTTTATTAGCTATATTTCCTGAAAATATTCCCAAAGATATAGGTGTAATTCCACTGATATAAGCTAATTGGGTGATGTAAAATTATTTTGTTTTAAATAAGTATCTGACTCAGAAATAGATGGAGGGTAAAATCGATTGGAATCGCCTCACTCTAACCGCGCTGGCTCAGTACAATGTCGGTACAGATGAATTGATTTTCTTGGGTCATAGCGAAAATGTGACGTTTCGGGTTGACACTAGGGATGGTGAAAATTCTGCTACTTTTAAAGTACTCCGTATTCATCATGCGATCGCTCAGTTTGGCGATCGCATCTGGTAACAACATGCCGTCATTGAATCGGAACTCATGTGGCTGACTGCTTTGCATCAAGATACTGATTTTGTCGTCCCATACCCCTTGCAAAACCTCAGTGGCACTTTCATTACCTCTGTAGCAGTTGATGACACCAATACAACATTTAATTGTTGTACCCTACGTTATTGAAAGGTTATGTAGCAAATATCTTCAAGGCGAAGCATTTTAGTTCTAGTCACAGCTATTTTGGTTTTATATTAACGTGAGTTCGAGGAAGTTCAATTTTGTCTCCCATATTCACAGTATGCATCCGTCGTACACTTCCAGCTTGACAATCGCGTAACCAAGTATTAACCGCTTGGGCAATGGTGCCGTTACTACTATCGCGTGGCGGAGATAGTGGCTGCTGTGCTGAATGGGAACCAATTTGAGAAAACATCATTACTAGACGCCAACCAGTTTTAGTTTTAGTCAATAACAGCCAGTGGAATTGCTCTAATTCTACCGCTTTCTTTCCTATGTACTGCCGCTCCAAGGTAGTAAAGAAAACTTGCTCAACTCCTAATGCAGAGCTTTTAGGCGCGGATGCACTATATTCTTCAAGGTTAAGGGGCAGAGGAGTAAACTCAGGTCTTCCTGCCACTAGCATATAACTGTAAACATCACTGCTTCTACTGAGGCGGCGGGCACGTTGACTAACGCGATTGGTATAACTAGGTAAATCTTCCAGTAGCTCTATAGTAAATGTTTCTAAATTTTGCTCAGAACACAAAGACCTCGCCCCACCGTTAACATTTTCTCTTTCTGCTAGCATAAAGGATTTAGGGGTGAGGTTTATCGATAACGCTGGGTAAGCAAGGCTATTTGATCCTAAAACCCAGAAACCACAAGCTAAAAGCCAACTATAATTTTTCTTCCTGAGCGAAGAGGTAAGATTGTTCCCGCCTACACCCTGCACCCTATCCCCCGGTTTCTCACTGGCTTTTAGCTTCATGCCACCGTGGTTAACTCCTCAGAAATCCTCTTCCAGGCTAACTCTGGCTCAGTAGCAGTAGTAATGGGACGCCCAATCACTAGATAATCTGCACCGGCAATGATTGCCTGTGCTGGGGTGAGCGATCGCTTTTGATCACCTTTATCTGCCCATGTTGGTCTAACCCCCGGACAAACTAGCAAAAAGTCATCTCCACAAGTTTGCCGTAGTTGTGCTACTTCTTGGGGCGAACAAACTGCCCCATCCAATCCTGCCTCTTGAGCCAGCAATGCCATTTCTAGGGCGTATTCTGGTAATTCTAAAGGAATCTTTAAATCAAACGCCAGCTGTCTTGCAGAAATGCTCGTTAACAAAGTAATAGCGATTAATTTAGGCGGTTTTACCCCTGCTTGGGCTGCCCCTTCTTGTGCCGCTTCTCTTGCAGCTTTGAGAGCATTAATACCACATGTAGCATGAATTGTCAACAAATCCACTCCATAACTAGCTGCACTACGACTTGCACCAGCAACTGTATTAGGGATATCGTGAAACTTTAAATCCAGGAAGATGCGTTTTTGCCGAGACTTTAGCACTTTTAGAATTTTCGGGCCAGTGCTGGTAAACAACTCTAAGCCTACCTTCCACCAAACCACTTGCGGGAGTTGATCCACAAGAGCGATCGCACTTTCTTCATCTGGCACATCCAAAGGCACAATAATTCTTCGTTCTGCCTGTTCACCATTCTCCATTCCCTACTCCCCACTCCCCATTTAAGGCACTAAACGCACAAACTTATTTTTCCCAACTTGTAAAACCTTACCTTGTAACTGGGCGGGATCAGCAAAAGTAGTATCAACATCAGTAATGCGATCGCCATCTAAGCGCACGCCACCTTCTTGAATTTTTCGCTTTCCTTCACCTGTACTTTTGCATAAGCCAGTGACATTGAGAATATACGCTAACTTAGTAGGAAACTGCTGCACGTCAGCTAGAGAAAATTCTGGAACGACACCTTGCTTTCCGCCGCTTTGGGCTGCTTCTTTTGCCTCTTGGGCTGCTGTTTCGCCGTGGTACTGTTTGACAACTTCCCATGCTAAAAGTGTTTGGCGATCGCGGGGATTTTCTGGCAGATTATCCAAAGGTAAATCCGTCAACAGTTCAAAATACTGCTCCAGCAGATGATCTGGAACTCCTTGTAACTTTTGATACTTTTGTGCCAGATGTTCCGACAACCCGATATAATTACCTAAAGACTTGGACATTTTTTGCACCCCATCCGTGCCAATCAAAATTGGCAGCAACATCCCAAACTGGGGCTTTTGACCAAAATGGCGCTGCAAATCTCTGCCCACAGCAATGTTAAATTTCTGATCAGTCCCTCCCAATTCCACATCTGCCTCAACGGCAACGGAATCAAAACCTTGCATTAACGGGTATAGGAACTCATGGATAAAAATCGGATTCTCTTTTTTATAGCGATCGGCAAATCCTTCTTTAGCCAACATCTGCCCCACCGTCATCGTGGAGAGTAACTCCAAAATTTTCTCTAAGTTTAGCCCAGAGAGCCATTCGGAGTTATAACGCACCTCTAACCTTCCTGGTGTGTCAAAATCCAAGATAGGACGTACTTGGTCAAGATAAGTCTGAGCATTGTGCGCTACATCTGCTTCTGTAAGCTGACGGCGGACTTCAGATTTCCCAGTCGGATCACCAATGCGTGCGGTAAAATCGCCAATAATCAGAACTGCTATATGGCCTGCATCTTGAAACGCTCGCAGTTTCCGTACTGGTATGCTATGACCGAGATGAATATCAGTACCCGTAGGGTCAATCCCCAATTTGATCCTCAAAGGTTGGTTTGTAGTTACCAAGCGCTTTTCTAGACTTTCACTGTTAGCATCAACTGGTTGTGGGAAAACTTCTACTACACCACGACGCAGCCAAGCCAAATCTTGCGTCATACTAGAAAATTCACTATTAGCTATGTTTTGCACATTAGAAGTTAAGTTGGTTATAAACACTTGCAATTTATCCGCTTTCTCATCTGCCAAACTACTATAATTGCAAAAAATTAACCGCCTTGCTTCGTCCAATCAATTACAGTTAACTTTACAAGTGAGGAAGTGAAATCGCCGTGTCGTCTTCTAGGACTTTTGAAGATAAACAGCCACAACGTAGGGCTTCATCAGGTTTTGAGTTTTTGAAAGGAGTCGGTCAGGTAACTGGCGGTACTCTCCTCTCAATCACCATGCTGGCAAGTTCCATTGTAGCCGGAGGACTGGTTGGTTTAGCCATTAGTTTCCGTAATTTGCCAGATGTGAGACAGCTACGTAACTTCTTTCCCTCAGAAACAACTTACATTTATGATATTAAGGGTAAACTTTTAACGAGTATCCACGGGGAAGCCAACCGAGAAGTCGTACCGCTGGATAGAATTTCCCCGAATTTAAAACGGGCGGTATTAGCAAGTGAAGATAGCCACTTCTACGATCACCACGGTATTAACCCCACTGGTGTTGGCCGGGCTGTAGTAGTTAACGCTGTAGCGGGTGGAGTCCGAGAAGGTGGCTCTACTGTTACTATGCAATTGGTAAAAAACCTGTTTTTGTCTCACAAGCGTGCCTTTACCCGAAAGTTAGCAGAGGGCGTGCTGGCAATCCGGTTAGAGCAAATTCTCACCAAAGACCAAATTTTAGAAATGTATCTCAATCAAGTTTATTGGGGTCATAACAATTATGGTGTACAAACGGCAGCCCGCAGTTACTTTAATAAGTCAGCAGAATATTTAACCTTGGGTGAGTCAGCAATGATGGCGGGTTTGATCCAAGCACCAGAAGAATTCAGCCCGTTTGTGAGCATGAAGCTGGCAAAACAGAAAGAAAAAGAAGTGCTAGGACGGATGCTGGAATTAAACTGGATCAACCAGTCAGAGTACGACAATGCGCTCAAGCAAGAAATCAAACTTGGTAAAATCAAATCCTTTCAAGGTAGTGCCCTACCTTATGTAACCAATACCGTAGCGCAGGAGTTAGCTAAAAAGTTTGGACGTGAGACACTACTCAAAGGCGGGATGCGGGTGCAAACTACAGTTGACGCCAACTTCCAAATGATGGCAGAGGAAACCATCACCAAATGGCATAAAACACTTTTAGAGCAGGGATTATCTAAGAATCAAATGGCTCTGGTGGCAATTGATCCGCGCACACATTTTATCAAAGCCCTGGTGGGCGGTATAGATCCTAAGACCAGTGAATTCAATCGTGCAACTCAAGCTCAACGCCAGCCCGGATCTTCTTTTAAACCGTTTGTATATTATACTGCTTTCGCTACTGGTAAGTTTTCACCAGACTCAACGGTGGTAGATGCTCCAGTCAGCTATCGAGATGGTAACGGTTGGTACTTTCCCAGAAATTATGATGGCAGTTTTAGAGGAGCGATGCCAATCCGCACAGCTATAGCTCAGTCACGTAACATTCCTGTGATCAAGGTTGGTAAGGCTGTGGGGATGAATAGAGTGATCGAAACTTGCCGTACCTTGGGCATTATGAGTCCGATGGAACCTGTTAGCTCCCTGCCTCTTGGTGCAATTGGTGTCACACCTTTGGAAATGGCTAGTGCCTATGCTACCTTTGCTAATTATGGCTGGCAGTCACCACCAACTGTAATTGCCCGTGTCACCGATAGTAGTGGTAACGTCTTGCTAGACAATACTCCTAAGCCTCAGCTAGTTCTCGATCCTTGGGCATCAGCAGCAATTATCGATGTGATGCAATCGGTAATTACTGAAGGTACTGGTAAAGGTGCAGCTATAGGCCGCCCAGCCGCAGGCAAGACGGGAACAACATCATCAGAAAAAGATATTTGGTTTGTTGGTACTGTACCACAGTTAACAACTGCTGTCTGGGTAGGGAGAGACGACAACAAACAATTAGCCGACCATGCAACAGGCGGTGTTATGGTCGCTCCGATCTGGAAAGATTTTATGCAGAAGGCACTAAAGAATGTACCAGTAGAAAACTTTAAGTCAACTTCCCAGTTTTCTCGCCCCAAGTCACAATAATTTTAGATTTTAGGTCGCACCTTTGGTGCGCTGACAGCGTAACTTAGATTTTGGATTGGCAATTAATCCAAAATCTAAAATTGACTAAACCTGTTTTTCTAGCTCGGCTTTCATCCGTTCTAAAGTAAGGTTCATTTGGTCAAACATTTGTTGCGGAGTGACACCAAACTGACCTAATTGGGTTTTCAGCTGCTCTACTGTCATTTGTGCCATAAAATCTTCTGATAGCTCGAAGCGTTTCATAAAGATGCGATACCGATCCATCATGGCTTCCATTTGCTCAATAAACACCTTTTTGCCCTCGCGGTCAAATTTGCCGTAGCCGTTACCAAGCTTGATCAGCGCTTGGTAATTGTCAAACAGCTGTTTTGCTTCTTGTTGAACTATTTCGGAATCGAAGAATCCCATATTGCTTATATTAAACTGAGCGCCTAGACCCAGTAGCTTAATAGTTTTACTTCTATTTATTATTTTAGTCTAGAGGAGTAATTTAATAACGAAGCTTCGGTTTTAGTACGGTTTTTTACCGAAATTTCAACACTTGACTTGAGAAGCTTTCCCCTGTGTAAACCGACTTAATAAAGCCGCAATACTCATAGCTTTAGCCATTGATTTAGGATTGATGCTTTCACCCGGTTGAATTTTCAATCCGGGAGCGTATTTCAAAGCTAGTGAATTTTGCGGGTTCAGTTTTAATGCTTGACGGATGTAAACCCTAGCCATTCCTATAAATTTCTGTTGGATATGTACCAAACCTAATAAGGCATAAAAGTCGCTGTTATTTGGCTCTAACTTGATGGCATCACGCAGTTCTTGTACAGCTAACGTCCAGTTGGCTAATCTGACGTACTCAATAGCTCGCTGGTAATGACGTTGAGCGTAGTCTGTCAAAACTGGTTTTACATTATGTTTTTCATCTAATGTCAATTGAACTGGCTTGACTTGTACCTCAGGGATGATGGAAACAGTTTTTTGCGGTAAAAACAGGTCTGGTTTATGCAACTGTAAGTAAACTAAATTCAGTATACTAATTTGTTGCGTCACCTGATAAAACTCATGTAGTGATTTGTATTGAGCTTCTGCATAGGAGGCGATCGCTTCTTCATAAAACAATTCTGCTTGGGGTGGAGACATTTCTATAATTTCCTGAGCTATGGCACTTTGAGAAGACAAAGCTTGCTGCTTTGAAACTCTTGCGTCTGATCGCAGCATGGCTATAGCAATAAAGCGCTTCTGTGGATGTTTCAGTTGTTCATAAGCTGGATTGATTAAACGGCTAAATATTGCCGTTGCTAATTCTTGGTCGGGATTGCTGCTTTTGGTATAGTGATCGGGATGTAGGAACTTCGCTAAAGTGTGATAGCGTTTGCAAATCTGACGATCATCAGCACTCACAGAAATTCCTAGCACAGCGTAAGGATCACAAAGCTGTTCAAGCCATTTTGGTGGTAGAAAGGTCTGTGACATCGTAGTAATCTGATCCATTAAAAACTTAAAATTAGCATCAAAGCTCAATGCATAGTCATGTGAAACTTACTCAAATTTATTCAAATACTAAATTGTGCGTGGGACTGAAGGGCAAGGCACGGTAGTTGACTAAAATGAATTTATATGAGCACTGGTAAGTAAAAATTTGGCAATATAGCCAGGATGATTACCAGAGTTGTATTTCTTCTCTTCTCTACGAAAGGCTGTGCCCTAAGCGAACGCAAGAGCGTCTCTAAGAGTTGCTATGCCGCAGGCTTCACGAAACGCTACGCAAACATTTTGAATTTTGAATGGCTTATGGCTATCTTGTTGTCGGAACTGTGGTACTGGTAGATTTATTTTAAATATGTTGACTAAGCGCAAAAGCCGAAGCGTTGCCGCTGTTTTAGCTTTTTCTGGCACGCTGACAATTTCAGGATTGCATAAATTTTATCTGGGACAGCCGCTGTGGGGTATTTTGTATGTTTTGCTTTCCTGGACGCCTATCCCCAAGGTAGCTAGTGCCATTGAGGGAGTTTGGTATTTAGCCCAAGACGAAGAAGCTTTTGATCGTAATTTTAATCTAGGCAAGTCAGCGGTAAGGAACTTACAGGGGGTGAGTAATCAGGTAGGAGCGATCGCTGACGCAATGCGTGAATTAGATGCTCTGCGCCAGGATGGACTGATTTCAGAGTATGAGTTTGAGCAAAAGCGCCGCCAATTGCTAGACCAGATTTCTTGAGGTAAGCGACAATCATGAATAACTGGCTACCTTTAAACTCAAGACTGCAAAAACTCCGGGCCAAGCTCCTCAACGATCCTTACTATCGCTTACAATCTGGGGAAGAAATTCAGATAGCGGCAAAATTAGGTATTCGGATTGATGCTAATCAAGCGACTGTAGATGATTGGTTACGTTTACCAGGTTTGTCAATTCACCAAGCGCGATCGCTTGTAGAACTTTCGCGTTCGGGTGTTAAATTTTACTGTATTGAAGACATCGCTGCGGCTTTGGCTATACCAGCGCTGCGGCTAGAGCCATTAAAGCCTCTGTTGAATTTTATTTATTATGACCACGAATCTCTAGAAAATCCGACCCATTTAGTCAATCCGAATATAGCAACAGTTGAAAAGTTAGCACAAATTCCATTTATAGATTTGTCTTTAGCACAAGCAGTAGTTCAAAATCGGCAATCAGTTGGGCCTTACCGTAATCTGGCTGATTTCCAGCGGCGGTTGGAGTTACCTGGTGATGCGATCGCCCAGATGATGTATTATTTAAGGTTTTAAATTAAAAGTTAGAAGTTTAAAAATAACTCCTAACTCTGCCAATTTTAAATTTTGGACTTCGGCTTCTCTACGAGACGCTCTTGCGTTCGCTCAGTCGAACAATTTTGGATTTTGGATTGAAGGAAAAATCTAAAATTTAAAATCCAAAATTGATTAAATGAACCCAATGCGATCAAGAGGCCAAAAGCGAAATGTTGCTCGACCGATGATATTTTTTCTGGGTAAAAAGCCCCAATAGCGAGAGTCATTGCTATCGTTGCGGTTATCGCCCATAACAAAAAACTCATCTTCTGGAACTTTCACTGGTCGATATGGCTGATTTGGTGGTTCAGCGATGTAGTCTTCTGCCAAGGGTTGACCGTTGAGATAGACTTTGCCAGAAGCAACACTAATTACCTCACCAGACTTGCCAATAACCCGCTTAATGAAGGCTTGGTCTTTGGGATATCCTCGACGTTGTAGTTCTGCGGGTGGCTGAAAAACAATAATATCCCCAGTTATCGGCGGGTGAAAATGGTAAGAGATTTTTTCAACTACCAAGCGATCGCCAGTATGTAAGGTAGGCAACATCGAATCAGAAGGTATAAAGCGGGGTTCGGCGATAAAAGTCCGGATCAGGAATGCCAAACACAATGCGATCGCAATTAAAATCAGATTTTCTTGCCAACTACGCCATACTTTTAACGACGCACGCTCTTGTTTTGCATCACTTTCGTGAGGAATCATAAAAGTTTCTAGCCAGTTTCAGAAGTGGGACAAATACCTTGATTATTTTGACTCAAAAGGTATACTGATAAACAAGCTGAGTACTGCATAAACCTATACAGATATTAAATAATACAGTTATCGCATCTACTAAAAACAAGCAAAAGCACTGTAAATAAACTATGACCTGTCTAAGGCAATATAGGCTAATGATTAGGATTGCTAAATAGATAATTAAAAATTCTAATTCTAATTGCTGCAATTATAAGGCAAGTTATTAGATAATTTTCAGTTTTGCTTTCTCCTGCTAAAAAAGTTAGTTACCGATTGGTAGAGCGATACAGCCAGTCGGTTTTTTCTTGGAGCAGAAAATTGGTAGTTGCATGACAAGCAAGATAATATACCACATGTCTGACAATATCTGCTTTACTTTATCGAAAAAAGGCAGAGGCAATCTTCCTGGAGGCTGAATTGAAATAAAATATATTTTGATGTGTATCATTAAGTTATATTACCTAACTTTAATAATTTAAATGTACTTTTCAATATAAAAATTTAGCTTGTTCAAGTGTTATTAGTAAAAAATATTACATTTAGATATAGAATTTAATGGTTCAATAGATAGATGCCATACTATTAACGTAAGTTGCTAGTTAGTGCCCCGGATGGTATTAACATCTCACAAAAACCTTGAATATTAGTATTTTTAAATACTAGTTTCTCTAATTTTATACTTAAAAGGAGGCGTTTTTTGATAACTAGCAACTTGGGTTATTACGATTTTAACAACTTGCCTATTATATATGCGATTATTTT
This sequence comes from Nostoc sp., assembly GCF_036919595.1. Lineage (GTDB taxonomy): Bacteria > Cyanobacteriota > Cyanobacteriia > Cyanobacteriales > Nostocaceae > Nostoc. The sequence goes on from NZ_JBALCO010000042.1 coordinate 93,053, forward strand.
CCGTAATTACACGGTGACAGTGCATATGAAATTGTACTATATAATTAAGATATAAATTTCCTGAATTATCTAAAAAAACATTAACAGACAAAAAGCCACTAGCAATTTAGACTAAAGTATGAGCATCAAAAATAGAACGAAACTGCCGATAAAATTGTTTTTAATGAGAAACCATGTTGAATCAATTTTCGTCTGTCTATCTTATAGAAAGTACAAGGTAACATTCTGTCAGTTATAAATTTAACTTTTTCTTAAAAAGGAAGCAATCATAGCAGGCAGTAAAATACATTTTATCAAGAATAGAACTAATAGTTTACTAGACTCTTTTTTGAAAGATACCTCGCCCCTTGTAAGTAGTTTTGGATGTTAATAAAATAATTTACTAAGTTGTAAATTATACAACTTTCCTGTAAGAAGTATGACGAGAAAAATTGTAGGTGCGAAAGTTTAGCTCATCTTATTTGTAAAGCTATAAAACTTGAAAGGATAATGCTGCCTTACCAATGAAGTGAAAGGTAGTAACTAATTCAGAACTCTATTAAGAGGATTTTGGGGTGTGATTAATTGTCTAATTGTGCTCCTTCTTAGAGCTAGCGGTAAAAATGTGGAAGTGCAGACCTTGCCTTTTATGAATGGGTTGATATTAGATAGTACCAAGTATTGTATAAGCGTTCGTCCAAATCTAGAGCATCTAGATTTCAGTTAAAGCCGTATAGTCTGTCTTCTCGATTCTAAATTTCCGTTAGTCCCAATTCCAATTCTCAGGATTACCAGAAAGTAACTGGTATCTAAATATCTAAAAAAAATATGCTATAACGTACCGTCATAACCGAGGTTGATGGTTCGATCTTTGAAGGAGCTATGAGGTGGAAAACAATAAATCGTTTCTGTGGCCAGAAGGAATATTAATTGCGTTGCTTGCCTTAGGTGGTGTTTTTAGCGTTGCTTTCATGATGCTTATAAGGCCAAATGCTTCGGAGGCTCAAAGTAGACAAAGTATAAATGTAAAGGATGTAGCTGCAAACGTAGGAACTCAGCAGCGCATTGAGAAATTAAAGGCAGCGATGCTTACAATTTGGCAGCAAGAAGCACAAACAAAAGGACTATCCTACGATATACCACCACGTTTTCAAGGGGCAATAATTGCAGCCGCAAAACTCACTCAGGGTGAAAAAGTGATTGCTCTCACCTTTGATGATGGGCCTTGGCCTCAGAGCACAGAGCAAGTGCTAAATATTCTGAAATCAAATAATATCAAAGGGACGTTTTTTGTCGTCGGGCAGAACCTAAAAAATTATCCAGAAATAGGAAAGCAAGTTGTCGCTCAAGGTCACGTCATTGCCAACCATACTTGGCATCACTGGTATCACTTCTTTAATCCACAAGCAGCAGCTTATGAAATTGATCGCACAACAGACTTAATTTATCAAGTTACAGGTGCTAAAACAAATCTGTTCCGACCGCCTGGTGGCATCATGCACAATGGATTAGCTGCTTATGCTAAAGGGCAGAAATATACTGTAGTGATGTGGTCAGCTGACTCCACAGACTACAAATTACCAGCTGTACCAAAGTTGATCAATAACGTGATTAAAGATTCCAAACCTGGTGGTATTGTGCTAATGCATGATGGTGGTGGTAACCGTTCCAGAACTGTACAAGCTTTACCAGAAATTATTAGCTATTTTAGAAAGCAAGGCTATCACTTTGTTACTATTCCAGAACTTTTACAAATAGAAGATACAGACCAAAAGTTGCTTATTAACAAAAAGTAATAATTATTAATTATCGGTAATTGTTTAATAGTAATTGGCTAAAAACTAAAATTATGTTTTTTGGTTAAGATACATTATTTGTGATTAGAATTTAGACTAGTTACCAATGCAAATCTAAAGAACAAATCAACTTAAAATTTGATGAAGAATCTTGGTAATTTAGATGATGGTTTAACCCAGCGATGGAGAGGCATGAATAATAATAAAGTCAGCTTCTCTATAGCAGTCATAAATTAGTTGTAAAACACCTCTTTGTTGTATATCCTTTTTCACTTACTCTGTTTTTTAATAGGATTGAGCGATCGCTCCCAGCGACTAAACGCTTGGGAAAAAAGCAGTGTCAGAAATAAATAAACCAAGGCCACAGTGGCGTAAATCTCAAACGAGCGATAGCTTTCTGCTACAATCAGCTGCCCCTTGCGGAACAACTCTTCAAAGCCGATGACGGCAACTAAGCTAGTGTCTTTAAGCAGGCTAATGAACTGATTGCCAAGGGGTGGCAGCATCCGCCGCAGGGCTTGAGGAAAGATCACATAGCGCATCGTTTGCACTGAACTCAAGCCCAGTGATTGGGAAGCTTCTGCTTGCCCTGGCTCAATTGATTGGATACCTGCGCGGACAATTTCTGCAATGTAGGCAGCGCTATTGAGACTTAATGCAATCACCGCTGCCACTAGACGATTTAAATTCAAGGTGAAACCAAAATTTTGGGCTAAAGCAGGCAACCCAAAGTAAATCATAAAAATCTGCACCAGCAACGGTGTTCCTCGGAAGAAATCCACATATGCTCCGGCACAAAAACGCAAAGGCAAAGCAGGAGAAAGGCGAACAATCCCAATCAGTGAACCACCGAGTATTCCCAGCAATACTGAAAGTGTTGTGAGTTCAAGAGTCACCAAAGCCCCACCCAGCAGGACGGGTAGTGACTTGAAAATAATACTTAGTGAGGTAAATAGCTCAGATACGCCTTTTTTGCTAGTCTGGTTTTCAATGAGCGATTTTTCTGGGAGTTGTGGCGGTTGAATACCAAACCACTTTTGGTAAATTTGGGCGTAAGTGCCATTTTTCAGCACCGTTGCCAGACCTTGATTAATCAGGTCTAGGTTAGGCGATCCTTTGGGTGTGGGAAAGCCATAAAATTCTTCTGTAAGCAGACTGCTGACTACTTTGAGTCGGTTCAGGTTGCCACTCTTTATGCCGTATAAGATAACGACTTGATCGTTAAGAACGGCATCGACATTGCCGTTGATTAATGCCTGAAGAGTTAAGGGTGAATCATTAAAAGTGCGAATTTCAGATCCTGGAAGATTTTTAGCCTTGAGTGCGCCGGTGGTTCCAATTTGCACACCAATAATCTTGTTTTTAAGACTGTCGAAATTGGTAACATTTTGATTGTCTGTGCGGGTAGCAATCGCTAGACCAGATTTGAAGTAAGGACGCGAGAAGGAAATTATCTTCGCTCTTTGGGCAGTAATCGTCATCGCTGCAACTGCCGCATCTACAGTTTGCGTCTGCAATGCGGGAATCATACCAGCAAAGGGCATATTTTGGTACTTAACTTGAAAGCCAGCAGATTGCGCGATCGCATTCATCAAGTCAACGTCAAAACCCTGTAACTCACTAGTTGCAGATTGAAACTCGAAAGGTGGAAATGTAGGTTCTACTGCTACCGTAAGTGTTTTACCAGCAGTGGAACCGTTCGTGAAACTACAACCTGAAAGCAGAAATAAACAGCTTAAGCCAAGAATTAGCCAACGGATAACAGTCAATCGAGCCATATTTTTTAGATTTTTCTCATCTCTTCATTTCATTCAAAGGATAATTGCTCATTCCTTCAGGTGATGAATTTCGAGACAACAAATCGGATACAAAAAACTAGGTTAAAGAAACCGAGTTTTTGACTAGTTAAGCATAATTCCTGCGATCGCAGTCAAATTTTATCAACTATTTTTAACCTGTCACAGATGAGGGAGAGGCAATAAATGTCCAACTTGCCATATATGTTCCCGCGAACTTACTTGAATAATCAGTTGAACTATCCCGAACAAACCAGTCAGGAATCACTTTTTGCTGTGCAATTTTTTCTTCCAAGCCAATCTGTAGGCAGAGATTTTCGTAGACAATCTTTGCCTTCGCAGTTTCCAGCATTTTTTCTACTAACTTTTGTAGCCATTCCGCTCGAACAAACAGATTATGATCTGGATGGTTGCCATAATTAAGTCCCACAATTATGACCACATATCCTTTGTGGCTTATTATCTTATCCAGACAAAATTGAATAATTTCCTGCTCATCCTTGTGTTGCTGGCTTTCCTTATCAACGGTATGATATATCATCCCGCATAGCACCACTGCATCAAACTTTTTATTTTCTGTAACAAGTTGACGCAGAAATACCCATAAGTCTTCGCACACAAAGGTTCTGTTAGGGTATAGGTTTAAACAGTATTTAATAGCATATTCACTGTGATCTACACCAACATAGTCGCATTGAGAAGGTAGATATTTGAGCAAAGCCCCATTCCCACAGCCCAGATCCAACAAAGAGAATGACCTTTCTTTAAAAACATCCTCTAAAAAATCAATGAAGAGTGTATAGCGGGTAGCATTTTCTGGCTGTTCAAAGTAGGAAAAATAGTCTGATTGAAAACGTTCTTCTTCAGACATTTTGCGCTCAGGGTAATTATCTTCCATATTGTATGGATGTCAAATGAATGGTGTGAAGAGCAGAAACTTGTAAACTACCTTCTCGCTAAGGTTCTAGTGGTGGGTAAATTTCTCGCCTGCTTGACTATTTTACAAGTAATTCTACTTATTTAACGGTTGGGCACATCGGATTGTTGGCATTTTTGGCGGCATTAACAGCTACTTAACGCACTCAATGCCAACTATAGGCGCATAGTCAAGGAAATTCTACCAAAACTCTTGACCGTCCAAAGTCCAGTTGTGAATCAGTTAATGAATATTCTCCCTAAAAAAGGGAGAATATTTTTTTCTACGCTCTTTTTAAAGAATAAATTCAGGCGACTACTTTGGGCATCCAAAGGGGTTTTTCGCAGATTACCTGTTTATCCAGCTTCTCCGGGAGAATGGCTGAAGGCAGAGGATGAGAATGGTTACAGCGACTAATGACTAGTTACTAAACTGAACTCAGTTGTTTTTTCCGGATCAGCTTCTAGACTATCAGCTTCAGAAGGTGGAACCAACTGCCAGAATTTCGGCAAGAATTCTTGCCAGTTTTGCAGAATTTTCTTCGCCTTTGGTGAACCAGTGCGTTCTGCATGAGTTTGGATTAACTCTTGTAGTTGTTTTGCACCTGCTTCTGTAATCACTCGCTGGATTTTGACAATTTCCGGGTTGACTAACTCACGAAATGAGTCGTCTTCATCCAAGAAGTATGCCAGTCCACCAGTCATTCCAGCTGCGACGTTACGTCCTACTTTGCCGAGGACGACAATCACACCACCAGTCATATATTCGCAGCAGTGATCCCCAGCGCCTTCAATCACTGCTATGCCTTTGGAGTTTCTCACAGCAAAGCGCTCTCCTGCTAGACCGTTGGCAAATAACATGCCACCAGTAGCACCATAGAGGCAAGTATTGCCAACTATCACATTTTGTGATGCGTTATAGGTAGCATCAGTTGGAGGTTTGATGATGATTTCACCACCATGCATCCCTTTACCTACGTAGTCGTTTGCTTCTCCTTCTAAGCTGAGAATTATGCCGGGGAGGTTGAAAGCACCAAAGCTTTGCCCAACACTACCTGTAAAGTTGAGATTAATTTGTCCTTCAAAGCCGCTGTCACCGTATTGAGAAGCGATCGCTCCCGCTAATCTTGTGCCTACTGTTCTGTCAGTATTGACAATCGGGTAAGTCTTGGTAACAGTAGACTGGTTGCGAATAGCAGCTTGAATGTCAGGTTCAGCAAGCAAGTCGTCATCCAAAACCACGCCGTTGCTGTGGACTTCTTCATGCACCAACCAACTACGATTTTCTCTGCTATCTGGTAACTGAAGTAAACAGTTGAGATTCAGTGATTGCGTTTTGGTGAGTTTTGCCTCTTGGCGCAGTTTCAACAAATCTGCACGTCCAATGATTTCTGATAAAGAACGGTAACCTAGTCGTGCTAGCAAACTACGCACTTCTTCGGCGATGAAGTAGAAGAAGTTAACAACCTGTTCCGGTATTCCCGTAAACCGCTTGCGGAGTTCTTCTTTCTGAGTAGCAACACCCACAGGGCAGGTGTTCATGTGGCAAACTCGTGCCATTATACAGCCTTCGGCAATCATAGCGATGGAGCCAAAACCGAATTCTTCACCGCCCATCAATGCACCTATTACCACATCCCAGCCACTCTTGAGACCGCCATCCACACGCAAAATTACGCGATCGCGCAGGCCATTTTCCATCAAGACGCGATGCACTTCACTTAAGCCCAATTCCCACGGTGAACCAGCATGTTTAATCGAACTTAGTGGCGATGCGCCTGTACCACCATCATGACCAGAAATCTGGATGATATCAGCGTTTGCCTTGGCTACACCAGCAGCGATCGTGCCAATGCCAACTTCTGCAACTAGCTTCACCGATACTTTTGCTTTCGGATTAATTTGGTGCAGATCAAAAATCAGTTGTGCTAGGTCTTCAATCGAATAAATATCATGGTGCGGTGGCGGCGAAATCAGCGTCACACCTGGCTTGGAGCGTCTTAACATCGCAATGTATTCGCTCACCTTGGGCCCTGGTAGTTGTCCACCTTCCCCAGGCTTGGCACCTTGGGCAATTTTGATTTCAATTTGTTTGGCGTTGACTAAGTACTCTGGCGTGACACCAAAGCGTCCCGATGCAATTTGCTTAATGGCACTATAGGCTTTATCACCATTTTGCAATCCTTTTAAATGAGGTAGGGTTGGCGAGTGACCATCGTTTACATCATCTAGAACTGTATAGCGCACTGGGTCTTCGCCGCCTTCCCCAGAGTTTGATTTACCGCCAATGCGGTTCATGGCGATCGCTAAAGTTTCATGGGCTTCTCTTGACAAAGCGCCTAAAGACATGCCACCGGTGCAGAAGCGCTTGACAATTTCAGATACCGACTCCACTTCTTCTATGGGAATCGGTGTGCGATCGCCTTGGAAGTCTAGCAAGTCCCGCAAGGCTGTTACTGGTCTGCCTTGGAGGTGCTTTTTGTAAACTTCGTAGTGGTCATAGTTTTTATCATCTACAGCTTTATGCAGCGCCTTAACCATTTCTGGACTATTCATGTGATACTCGCCGCCAGGACGGTACTGCACAAAGCCGAGGTTTTCTAACTTCTTGGTCGTCAGTTCTGGAAAAGCCTTGCTGTGGAAGGAAAGTACTTCATCAGCGAGTTCACTAACACTCAAACCACCAATGCGGGAAGTCGTACCTTGAAATCCTAGTTCTATTAAATCCCCGCCGATGCCAATAGCTTCAAAGATTTGGGCTGCTTGATAGCTGGACAGTAGAGAAATTCCCATTTTGGAGAGAATTTTTAGCAAGCCTGACTCTATCGCTTTGCGATAGTTTCCTAAAGCTTGCTCTACGCTCAGGGTAGGAATTTTCTTCACAGCCATTAACTTTTGGGTTTTGGGATCAATGCACCAATCACGCACCGTGTCCAAAGCCATATACGGGCAAACTGCACCAGCACCGTAGCCAATCAGACAAGCAAAGTGATGAGTACTCCAGCATTGGGCAGTATTGACAATCAGGGATGTTTTCATTCGCAACCCTTCACGAATCAGGTGATGATGTACAGCACCCACTGCTAACAGAGGAGGAATGTAGGTATATTCTGTACTTATCCCTTCATTGTCCTCCTTATTAGGAGTTGCTGGGATCTGGTCGCTTAATATTAAAATCTTTGCACCGGCCCGCACTGATTCAGCTGCTTGTGCTTGTAAAGACTGGACTGCGGCTTTCAATCCTTCGGGGCCAGTGGCGATCGCAAATAGGGTTGACAACTCGGCTGTGGCAAATCCTGACAGCTTAATCGCCTCTAATTCAGCATCCGTTAACACTGGTGATTCCAGCTTCAATCTCTGAGCATATTCTGGCTTGGGTTCTAATAAGTTACCCCGTTCACCCAATTCGACTTTCAAAGACATTACTAGCTTTTCCCGCAGGGGATCGATCGCTGGGTTCGTCACCTGAGCAAAACGCTGTTTGAAATAGTCGTAAAGTAGGTGGGGCTTTTGTGACAGCACTGCTAAAGGAATATCATCCCCCATACAGAAAGTCGGCTCTGAACCTGCGATCGCCATTGGATGAATCACCATTTCTACATCTTCTGTGGTGTAGCCAAAGGCCATTTGACGCTGAAGCAAGGTTTGCTTGTCAATTTGGTCAGTAGTACTATGCCCGTTACCATTTTCAGCAGCCAGATGTCCATTTCCATTCACATCTGACGACTGACTACTGACAATTTTTTTGAGTTCTTTACGGTGCTGTTGCAGCCATTCTCCATATGGGTGCTGCTTGGCGATGCGCTGCTTAATTTCCCAATTCTTCAGCACTTCATGGTTTACTAAATCTACGGCAATCATTTGCCCTGGGCCGAGTCTACCTTTCTCAACAATATTGGCTTCTGGAAAGTCCACTACACCAGCTTCGGAAGCGACGACAATATAGTCATCTTTGGTAATCAGGTAGCGAGCTGGTCTTAAGCCATTACGATCTAGTGTTGCACCAACTTTTTTGCCATCGCTGAATACTAAAAGTGCTGGCCCGTCCCACGCTTCTTGCAGACCACTGTAATATTCGTAGAAATCGACAATTTCTGGAGAGTCACGTAAAGAAGGCTGATTTTGGTAAGCCTCTGGAACCATAATCATTAAAGCTTCCAAGGGGCTGCGTCCAGAACACACCAGCAATTCTAGTACGTTGTCTAGGGTAGCTGAGTCGCTGTTATCAATATGAACTAATGGCTTGAGTTCATTGATGCGATCGCCCCATATAGGGTGATTCAAGCTAGCTTCTCGTGCCATCATCCAGTTGATGTTACCCAACAAAGTATTGATTTCGCCATTGTGACCCAAAAGCCGCATTGGTTGAGCTAGGGGCCACTTGGGCATCGTGTTGGTACTAAAGCGGCGGTGATAGACAGCAAAGGCGCTTTTGTAAACCGGATTTTGTAAATCTTGATAAAATTCTCCCAATACAGCAGAACGCACCATGCCTTTGTAGACAATTGTGCGATTTGACAAGGAGCAGATATAAAATTCTTCTGAGATGTTGTTTGCTGCTTTACTAATTCGGCGGCGCGTAATATACAACTGTCGTTCCAATTCATCGCCACTTGTGTCAACAGAAGCTAGCAAAACTTGTTCAATCTGGGGTTGATTTTCTCTTGCTTGTACACCGAGTAAATCAGGTTGCACTGGCACTACTCGCCAACCCAGTACAATCAATTTTTCTTCAGCAGCTACTTGCTCAACTGTTGTCCTCGCTTTTTGCGCTGCTTCTTGGTCTTGTGGTAGAAAGATCATCCCCACAGCTATGTTATTAGTGGATGGAAATTCCTTTCCTATTTGGGCAAAGTCTTGTTGGAACAACTCCCAAGGGATAGCTGTCAATACTCCTGCACCATCACCAGAGTCTCGATCAGCGCTACAACCTCCCCGGTGCTCTAAGCAGGTTAAAGCAGCTAAGGCTTTTTCTACAATTTCATGGCTGGTATGATTCTGACGATGAGCAATAAAACCGACACCACAGGCATCTCGTTCCTCTACTAACCACTTTTGCCCCTGATAGGTATCTCTTGAGATTATATCCGCTGTGATTTTCTGGTCTTGATTCATCGGTTTATTATTCATACCCTGTTCCTGAAGTATTGAGTTACCAATTTTGCCACTATATTATTGGGAAAAATTTCTAAATTCAGCGATGGAGAAATATATAAGCACCGAAATTTAGGGAAAAAAAATTTTAACTTCGGTTTTACTTTATTAGTTCACCCGTGTTAAAATATTTTCGCATTATTTATGTATTTATACGGTGTTAAATAAGCTACCTCTGCCAAGACATGATTTTTGCCCTGACAGTTTCTTTTTTATATTGTGAAACTAAGTATTTTCTCAATTACCTTTTTCCCGATGCACGGTAGCCACTCACACAGCCTATTTCGGCTCCACCTGAAACAAAACTAAAACTGAACGCTGTCCTATGTTTTAAAGCCAAACTCATCCTGATCCGGCAATAAAATCAGCGTATTACAATATATACCCATTTGACAATTCCCAAATATTTCTGTTGTTGTCTGGAGTTTTGCTGCTTACCAGTTGCCACATGTCTTACTATTAACTTGACCTTACTGAACTAGCAACGTTCAGTAAGGATTAAATATCCTAATCTAGTTTTGATAACCAAGACTACCGTGTGTAGTGTGGTTATAATTAGTGCTAGTTAAAACACTTGATTGCAGTGGCTTTCGGGTCTAAATTGATTGTTGTAGAAAAGATATAACTAGCCAATATAGAGAATACCATGTTTTTTAAAAAATAAAGTCATGTTTTTTATAGTTCCAAATAATTAGTTAGTTTATACATTGGGTGATAGTTTTCAAAAGTACCTAGTAAATTATGGTAAAAATGCCGAATTGTTGGCAATCAGGGATTAGCGAACGCAGATTTTTCCGGGTTACTGTCTCACCAATACTTTTAACAATACTGTGCTTAATTACTACCTGTGCTACCAACGCCCAGGAGTCCCCGAAAACCATCAAATTAATCAGCAAGTTAATCTCCCAGTCACCTGCACCCCCTTTAACAGGTGTAGCATCCTCTGGTAATCAAATTTCCCTCAATGGTCGTACTTTACCAGGAACTTGGTTGCAGCGACCTGGAAAATCTGGTCAGATCACAACTCATCTCAGTGACGGGGCATTCAGGCAATTAATTGGAGTTAATTTCTTAAACACTAGTAATTCAGGTAGGCAACCAGTACAGTGGTTTTCGTCGGTGACAACGCCACTGATTTTAGCCACCAGGCTACTAGGAGCATATCGCTATCTGGATATTACTAATTTTGCTCAAACATCTGGATGGCAAATCCAAGCCAATGGCAACATTTTGGTGATTGCTACTCCAAAGGCGCAAGTGACAAATATTCTTCAGAGTCAGCAATCTTTAGACACGAGTGTAAATCCTTTGCAACAAGTTCGCATTCTTGTCGATTTAGATTCTCCAACTCCCTGGCAAGTTACACAAGGGTCAACTGTTAAAAAAATTCAACCTCCATCTTCTGATCCAGACACATTAATCCCCAAATCCACTGTACCGCCAAATCGAGAGTGGACAGTTACCCTGGATGGAATAGCCGATCCCGTTTTGATAGAACGCTATACCCCGCAGCCACCAGCACCAACAGTACCACCAGCAATATTACTGCCAAACCTGCTCAAACAATTATCACCAGCTACACCAACACAACCAATACTACCAGCCCCAGCATCGGCCCCTGAACCACTGATTCAACAAGTGCAGGTGGTAAACAAGCAAACCATTATTTCTCTGAGTGTTCCCTTTGGTTTATCGCCTCAAGTCAGTACTGTCGGTAGCCCCAATCGCCTGATTATCGATATTCGACCCGATCCTTTAGAAGAACGAGATATTACTTGGGCCCCAGGATTGCGCTGGCGACAGCATTATGTCAACTTAGGCACAGAACGCTTTCCGGTGGTCTGGTTAGAAGTTAATCCTCGTAAATTTGGGCTAACACTGAAACCTATGTGGGCTAGTCCTGATGGACTTGCGGATACTGCTCCCTTAATTCAAACAGCACAACGTTACTTAGCAGTAGCTGGAATTAATGGTGGTTATTTTAACCGCAATAACAGATTGCCATTGGGTGCAATTCGTCGGGATGGTCAGTGGTTATCAGGCCCCATTCTTAACCGAGGTGCGATCGCTTGGAATGATTCTGGCCAATTTTACTTCGGTCGTCTCACCTTAGAAGAAACTTTAATCACGGCAAATGACCAGCGTCTACCAATTCTGTTTCTTAACAGCGGCTACGTCCAGAGTGGCATTGCTCGTTACACCCCAGCTTGGGGATCAACTTACACACCCTTGACGGATAACGAAATTATCCTCGTGGTACAAAAAGACCAAATTACTCAACAGCTACCAGGTGGCAAAGTTGGTGAGACGGCGGTTCCGATTCCTCAGGATGGCTACCTACTAATCTTACGCGCCAACGCTGCTACTGCTGCCTCACAGTTACCTATTGGAACCGGAGTAACTATTTCCAGCGCTACTACTCCCACTGATTTTAATCGTTATCCCCAGATTATCGGAGCCGGGCCGCTATTAGTCCAAAATCGTCAAATCGTCCTCGATGCCAAAGCCGAAAAATTCAGCAATGCCTTTATTGCCGAAAAAGCTATTCGTAGCGGTATTTGCACAACGGCAACAGGCACACTGATGATTACTGCCGTGCATAATCGTACAGGCGGTTATGGCCCTAATTTGGCAGAACATGCCCAACTGATGCAACTGATGGGCTGTGTCGATGCCCTAAATTTAGACGGTGGTAGTTCAACCAGCCTTTACTTAGGAGGGCAACTACTCGACCGATCGCCTAGTACCGCTGCTCGTGTTCATAATGGAATTGGTATTTTCCTGAAACCACGATAATCAGGGAGTAAGGAATAGGGAAGTGAAGTCTCTTAATCACCAATGTCCCATCTTTTTTTAAAGTTTAGAACAAGCTATCATTTTGCTTGATGAAGACTTGGTGTAGATACAAGAGTTTTAATAGTGATGATTTACACCATTACGTCTGACTTTGCTATGTTTATCAAGGTGCGACAAAATTGCTGATTTCCAATGTTGCAAGATAGCGCCAGATTTTTTATCAATAGTTAAGAGTACCGACGGTTTGTTATGTCTTCAAATGAGGTAACTATGGCTCGATATCAAGAAACTACACAGACTGACACTCTACACCTACCTTCAACTATCACTTCCAGAGGCGTTGCTGCAACTGAGTTACGTCCTTGGGGTGCTTTTACAGTTTTAGAAGAAGGGCGCGGATACAAAATCAAGCGCATCGAAGTTAAACCCGGACACCGCCTCAGTTTACAAATGCACCACCACCGCAGCGAACACTGGATTGTCGTATCTGGTACAGCTAGGGTAACTTGTGGTGAGCTAGAAGTACTACTGAGCAATAATGAGTCAACTTATGTACCCCAATGTACATCTCATCGTTTAGAGAATCCTGGCGTGATCCCCTTGGTGTTGATTGAAGTGCAAAATGGCGAATATTTGGGAGAGGATGACATTATTCGCTACCAAGATGACTATGCCCGTACTAAGGATTAAAACCAAAAGAATGTTATTAAAGCTCTAATTCCAAAACTGAATAGATTTTTGGGCAAACCGTCTTTGGTAACTACTACACCCCAGATGTCCCTACCTAGTTAAGGTAGGGACTGAAGCATGTTGTGCTATAAATGTAGTAATAGCGATCGCGCTCATGCCTTTGGTAATTTGGAATTTTACAAAAGCCAGGGCCAACCCATCTGTAAAATGAAGATGGGATATTCTATTGCAAAAAACGAGTTCCATGATTCATCTGAGTCAAGCAGCCGTGAGTGAGATTGGGCGAATCAAGTCCAAGCAGCAGCCAAATGTCTTGTTTCGATTGGCAGTAAAACCAGGTGGTTGTTCCGGGTTTTTTTATGATATGTCCTTCGATAAAGCAATAAAAGTTGGCGACCAGGTTTTCGACTTGGATGAGATTCAAGTAGTTATAGATAAAGCAAGCTTAAATTACCTCAACGGTTTGAGGGTGGATTATTCAGAAGACTTAATGGGTGGTGGTTTTCGCTTCCATAACCCCCAGGCGATCGCTACCTGTGGCTGTGGCAATTCCTTCTCCATAACTAGTTAACAAATAATTACTAATTCGTAATTTGTAATGACGCTCTCTAAGAAACCTCTTGCATTCGCGGACTCTAACGTAATTAAAAAACGGGCCAGAGTCTGAGACTTGGATTCAAGGTTGACAAAGTTATGGTTGGCGTCTAAATTTCCATCCCTAACATAATCACAAATTGTTCATAGTCGTTAATTAGTGATCATTTGCCAATAATAAAGGAAAAATCACAATTGACATAAAACCGTAAAAAACGATATAATCAGGATTTGTTAAAACTTAGATATATAAGCAGCTTTACGCGCTGTAACTCATGCCAACAATACAGCAGCTAATACGTAATGAGCGCGAACAAGCGCGTCAGAAAACCAAGTCCCCGGCTCTGAAGCAATGTCCCCAACGTCGGGGAGTTTGTACCAGAGTCTACACGACTACACCAAAAAAGCCTAACTCAGCTCTACGTAAAGTAGCAAGAGTAAGACTTACCTCTGGATTTGAAGTTACAGCTTACATTCCAGGCATTGGTCACAACTTACAGGAACACTCAGTTGTGATGATTCGTGGCGGTCGGGTTAAGGACTTACCAGGCGTGAGATACCACATAATCCGTGGCACCCTAGATACAGCCGGAGTCAAAGACCGCAAGCAAGGCCGTTCCAAGTATGGAACCAAGCGTCCCAAAGAAGTGAAAAAATAAAATTAGGCGATTAATCGCATCCAACACGATTAATCGTCTAGTAAAGAAGCGCTGAAGGACAAAAAAACTATCAGGGTCTGTGTTCTAACAGCAGTTATGAAGGCTGGTAAAGTCTGTTTCAAAAAATCAAGCAAGCTACACCTACACTAAGCGAGCAAGTGTAGAAGTTCTAAGGAGAAGGCTGTAACTGACAGCATAATTCTCATCTGGACATTAAGGTTTACAATCTTGTCGCCTTAACTATTTAGTTGCAGGTAGCAAGTCAAACAATTTTAGATTTGCGATTTGCGATTTTGGATTGGTCAAACCCACAAGGGGATAAGGCTTACAGACTCCTGATTTTTGATTTGCTCCGACCCTTGGGATCGGAACATATACCGAAAACTTTTAATCCAAAATCAAAAATCAAAAATCAAAAATTGGCAGTAGATAGGTCAGCCTCGCTGCAACTGTCGAAAAAAATGAGGAAGTCTGAGGGTTGGGTTCCACCGCTTTTAGTTTCCGGTGTCTGATAGCATATAATTTCGTTGCCAATTCCGAATTAAAGGTGAAGTATGTCTCGTCGTGGTGTTATTCAAAGGCGCCCAGTTCCGTCTGACTCCGTATATAACAGTCGCCTTGTGAGCATGATTATCAGGCGGATCATGCGTCATGGCAAGAAATCACTTGCCGCACGGATTGTTTATGAAGCATTAAAAACTATTGAGGAACGCACTGGTAGCGCTGCCTTGGAAACCTTTGAAAGAGCAGTGCGAAATGCCACGCCTTTAGTAGAAGTAAAAGCTCGGCGAGTTGGCGGAGCAACCTACCAAGTACCAATGGAAGTGCGTTCAGAACGGGGCACTACCCTAGCGCTGCGTTGGTTAGTGCAATATTCCCGGTCTAGACCAGGTCGGACAATGGCAAGCAAACTGGCAAATGAGTTAATGGATGCTGCCAACGAAACTGGAAATGCGATTCGGAAACGGGAAGAAACGCACCGGATGGCGGAAGCTAACAAGGCATTTGCACATTATCGTTACTAAGTAGAAAAACGATATATCGCCTTCTTGAAGCGTTACATCGGAGATTTACAAAAAAAAGACGGTTTTCCCTAAAAGTATAGAATCTTAACAAAGAGTAATATACAAGATATCATGAGGCAAAAACTATAGGAGGTAGCTGTGGCACGCACGATCCCGCTAGAGAAAGTACGCAACATTGGTATTGCGGCGCATATAGATGCGGGCAAAACAACAACAACAGAGAGAATATTATTTTACTCTGGGATAATTCATAAAATTGGCGAAGTTCATGAAGGAACTGCCGTCACAGACTGGATGGAGCAGGAGCGGGAGCGGGGAATTACCATTACTGCGGCTGCTATCAGTACCAGTTGGAAAGATCATCAAATTAACATTATCGATACTCCGGGTCACGTAGACTTCACAATTGAAGTTGAGCGTTCCATGCGCGTGTTGGATGGTGTAATCGCAGTATTTTGTTCTGTGGGTGGCGTGCAACCGCAGTCCGAGACAGTGTGGCGTCAAGCAGAACGCTACAAAGTTCCTCGGATAGCCTTTATCAACAAGATGGATCGGACTGGAGCGAACTTTTATAAAGTTCACGATCAAATCCGCGATCGCCTGCGGGCGAATGCGATCGCCATTCAACTACCAATCGGGAGTGAAAACGACTTCCAAGGTATCGTTGATCTGGTACGGCAACGTGCGTATATTTACGCTAACGACCAAGGAACCGATATCCAGGAAACCGATATCCCCGAAGAATTGCAAGCGCAGGTAGAAGAATACCGCACCAAACTAATAGAAGCGGCGGCAGAAACCGATGATGCTCTAATGACTAAGTACTTCGATGGCGAAGAACTTACAGAACAGGAAGTTCGGACTGCCCTGCGTAAAGGGACAATTGCGGGGACAATTGTGCCAGTACTTTGCGGTTCAGCATTCAAAAACAAAGGCGTGCAGTTGATGCTGGATGCTGTTGTAGATTACCTGCCGGCACCAAGTGAAGTGCCGCCAATTCAAGGCTTACTGGCGAATGGCGATACTGTTGAGCGGCGGGCTGATGACAGCGAACCCCTAGCGGCTCTGGCATTCAAGATTATGGCTGACCCTTACGGTCGCCTCACATTTGTTCGCGTTTATTCTGGTGTTCTCAAAAAGGGCAGCTACGTCCTCAACGCTAGTAAGAATAAAAAAGAACGAATTTCCCGCTTAGTTTTAATGAAAGCAGATGATCGGCAAGATGTCGATGAACTGCGAGCGGGTGATTTGGGAGCAGCTCTTGGATTGAAAGATACCTTGACAGGTGACACAATCTGTGATGACGGATCGCCAGTAATTTTGGAATCCCTATTCATTCCTGAGCCTGTGATCTCGGTGGCGGTTGAACCCAAAACCAAGAACGATATGGACAAACTGTCCAAGGCTCTGCAATCTCTCTCAGAAGAAGACCCCACCTTCCGTGTCCACGTCGATCCGGAAACGAACCAAACCGTGATCGCAGGGATGGGAGAACTCCACCTAGAAATTCTAGTAGACCGGATGTTACGAGAATTCAAAGTGGAAGCGAATGTCGGTGCGCCACAAGTAGCTTACCGTGAAACGATTCGGAAACGTGTCTCCAAAGTGGAAGGCAAGTTCATCCGTCAAAGTGGTGGTAAAGGTCAATACGGTCACGTTGTGATCGATTTGGAACCAGGAGAACCCGGTACTGGCTTTGAATTCGTCTCCAAAATTGTTGGTGGTACAGTACCTAAAGAGTATATTGGCCCCGCAGAACAAGGAATGAAAGAAAGCTGCGAATCTGGTGTCCTGGCTGGATATCCGTTGATTGACGTCAAAGCGACGCTAACTGATGGGTCATACCACGATGTAGACTCTTCGGAAATGGCTTTCAAAATCGCTGGCTCAATGGCGATGAAAGAGGCTGTACTGAAAGCTTCACCCGTCCTGTTAGAGCCTATGATGAAAGTTGAGGTTGAAGTTCCTGAAGACTATATCGGGAACGTCATTGGCGACTTGATCTCCCGCCGAGGGCAGATTGAAAGCCAAAGCACTGAACAGGGACTTGCTAAGGTCGCATCCAAAGTTCCATTGGCGACCATGTTTGGCTACGCCACTGATATCCGGTCGAAGACGCAAGGTCGGGGTATCTTCACGATGGAGTTCAGCCACTACGAAGAGGTGCCTCGCAGCGTAGCTGAAACTATCATTGCTAAAAGCAAAGGGAACGCTTAGTTAAAATAAGGAAATGAGTATTCATGGCACGCGCAAAGTTTGAAAGGAATAAACCCCACATCAATATCGGTACTATTGGCCACGTTGACCACGGAAAAACCACGTTAACAGCAGCCATCACTATGACCTTGGCGGCTATGGGTCAAGCTATAGCTAAAGGCTACGATCAAATCGATAACGCGCCAGAAGAAAAGGCACGGGGTATTACCATTAATACCGCTCACGTTGAGTATGAAACTGCTAGTCGGCACTATGCTCACGTAGACTGCCCTGGACACGCTGACTATGTGAAGAACATGATCACCGGCGCTGCTCAGATGGATGGTGGCATCCTTGTAGTTGCTGCTACCGATGGGCCTATGCCTCAAACCCGCGAACACATCCTGTTGGCAAAACAGGTGGGCGTTCCCAGTCTGGTTGTCTTCTTGAACAAGGAAGACTTGATGGATGACCCAGAACTCTTAGAACTAGTGGAACTAGAACTGAGAGAATTGCTTACCAGCTACGATTTCCCTGGCGATGATATCCCTATTATCAAAGGATCTGGTCTGCAAGCACTCGAAGCAATGACCAAGAATCCCAAGACCCAACGGGGTGAAAATGAATGGGTAGACAAAATCTACGAATTGATGGATGCTGTAGATTCTTTTATTCCCACCCCTGAGCGGGATGTGGATAAACCCTTCCTGATGGCTGTAGAAGACGTATTCTCCATCACAGGTCGTGGTACTGTCGCCACTGGTCGGATTGAGCGGGGTATAGTCAAAGTTGGCGATAACGTTGAACTAGTGGGTATCAGAGATACTCGTGCCACTACCGTAACTGGTATTGAAATGTTCAAGAAGAGTCTTGACCAAGGTATGGCTGGGGATAACGCCGGCGTACTACTCCGGGGTATCCAAAAGGCTGATATTGAACGAGGTATGGTGATCGCCAAACCAGGTTCAATTAAACCTCACCTTCAATTTGAAGGTGAAGTGTACGTCCTAACCGAAAAAGAAGGTGGTCGCAAGACTCCATTTTTTGCTGGCTACCGTCCCCAGTTCTACGTGCGGACAACGGATGTAACCGGCACGATTAGAGCCTTCACTGCTGATGATGGCACTGAGGTGGAAATGGTGATGCCAGGCGATCGCATCAAGGTGACAGTAGAATTGATCAACGCGATCGCTATTGAACAAGGAATGCGCTTCGCTATCCGCGAAGGTGGGCGCACCATTGGTGCTGGTGTCGTCTCCAAAATTCTAAAGTAGTACCTTTTCGCTCATAATAAAGGAGCAGAGATGGTATAATGCCTCTCTGCTCCTTTCTCTTCCCTCTATAAATAAGGTAATAGGTTACAGGGGACAGGTGATAGTTTTCTGTAACCTTTACCCTGCAACTACATCCCCTAATTACGCAGAACCTGGACAATTAAAGATGGCAACTCTACAGCAGCAGAAGATTAGAATTCGCTTACAGGCTTTTGACCGACGCTTATTGGACACATCTTGCGAGAAGATTGTAGACACAGCTAACCGCACCAATGCTACAGCCATAGGCCCAATTCCTTTACCAACAAAACGTCGGATCTATTGTGTGCTGCGATCGCCTCACGTAGATAAAGATTCACGAGAACACTTTGAAACCCGTACTCATCGCCGGATCATTGACATTTACCAGCCCTCTTCTAAAACTATTGATGCCCTGATGAAATTGGATCTACCATCGGGTGTAGATATCGAAGTCAAACTTTAATTAGTTATTAGTACTTAGGCAAAGGACAAAGCGCAAAGTCTGAGCGTTGGTTTCCGGCGATGGCTCCGCCAACGCCAAGGGCGAACAGAACTTTGTAAGAGAGGACAAAGGACTAATAATATTAGTATGAATTTTTACAGAGCCCTGAAGAAATATATTTCAGGGCTTTTATTTAGCTAGGAAACAAATGATAGAATGTAGACAAAGAACGGGAAAAGCAGAGAAAAAGAAATTTTAAAGATTAAGTTTATACCAAAGTAACAATGACATCATCTTCTAAAATTGCAGTTCGTGAACTACCTCTGTTCCCGTTACCTGAAGTAGTTCTGTTTCCTACCAGACCATTGCCTCTGCACATTTTTGAATTTCGCTACCGAATCATGATGAACACGATTTTGGAAAGCGATCGCAGGTTTGGTGTTTTAATGGTTGATCCAGTCAAAGGTACAATTGCAAACACTGGTTGCTGTGCAGAAATCGTTCATCATCAACGGCTGCCAGATGATCGGATTAAGATGTTGACTTTAGGGCAGCAAAGATTTCGTGTATTAGAGTATGTTCGTGAAAAGCCATACCGCGTTGGCTTAGTTGAGTGGATTGAAGACCAACCACCAACTAAAGATTTGCGTCCTTTATCTTCTGAAGTAGAACAACTACTGCGAGATGTTGTGCGTCTATCAGCCAAATTAACCGAACAAAATATCGAATTGCCAGAAGATTTGCCTGACCTACCAACAGAGTTATCTTATTGGGTAGCCGGTAACCTTTATGGTGTCGCTCCAGAGCAGCAGTTATTGCTAGAAATGCAAGATACTGCAACTCGTCTAGAGCGGGAAGCAGAAATTTTAACTTCTACTCGGAATCACTTGGCAGCTCGTGCTGTTCTCAAAGACACATTTAATGAAAAGTGATCAGTATTCCTCAGTCAAAACTTGTGGCAAATGACGAATGATTAAAGAGCGCTGATCGGCAAAACATTGTAAGCGCCAAGAATTTTTAAAATCTCTGTGTGGATATTTAATTCTGCTAAAGCAGATTGCATTTGTGCTTCCTTGGCATCCGCTTCTAGATCTATGAAAAACAAGTATTCGCCTAGCGATCGCTTCGTCGGACGAGATTCAATCCGGCTGAGGTTAATTCCTAACTGAGCAAATATTTGCAAAGGTTTGACCAGTGCTCCGGGGGTGTTGGCAGGCATACTAAAAGCCAGCGATGTGTGACTGGCAGGTGTTGTTGATGCCTGGTATCCACCCTCCGCTTCACCCTGACTTACTACCCAAAAACGAGTAAAGTTTTCTGGATAGTCGTTGATGTTACTGGCAAGTATGGGCAGGTTGTAGAGTTGAGCTGCTCTACTAGAAGCGATCGCTGCCGTTGTTGTCTCTTGCTCCAATCCCTGTAGCGCTTCGGTTGTGGAATTGCTGGGAATAATCTGTACAGTCGGGAGAAACCGCTCTAACCATCCCTGGCATTGTGCCAAAGCTTGTGGGTGAGAGTAAACAATTTTAATCCTATCTAAGCTAGATGTGCAAGAAATTAACATATGGGCAATGGGTAATACCAAAGCCAACTGAATTTGCAAACTGTCCAACCGCCATAGTGTATCCAGTGTTGTGGTAACACTCCCTTCAATAGAATTTTCCACTGGCACAACAGCCAAATGAGCTTGACCATTAGCAACAGCGTGTAGTGACTGCGAGATGGTGGGATAGGGACATAACGTAGCTTCAACTCCCGTACTTTTAGTTAGCCAGTTGACATAAAGAACAGCAGCTTGTTCTGCGTAGGTGCCAGGAGGCCCTAAATGTGCGATCAATAAAGTCATGCCTTTAGCCTTGAGTTGTGAGCTTAATGTGTAAACAGAGATTATGATATTTTGGGTTTGGCAAATATATCCAACATTTACTCTTGGTGAACACTGTTATCTCTAAAATTTACGTACTGAACGAATAGACTTAAATATGTATCCAGGAAAACAAGTTATGGAAATCAGCCTTCTAGCAGATAGATTTCCTGGCAGTTTTTTGCTAGATTCCTCTGAAGATTTAAAAGCAATTATATTGGTTTTTGACCAAACAGTAATGCATATTATTTATTTTGCGTCAATCGTTAAATCCTAATATTAGCCCTTTCAAGGTGAGTAAAAATTTTGGTTAAAAAATTCTTCTTTAATTTCTTGACTTTATGTTTTCTGCGTCTATGTGGTTAAATAAATTACTTTGAAACCGTAGACACAGAGATATCAAAGAAAAAATAGATTTTAGGAGTCAGCTTTAAAGGGCTAATCCTGATCTATATTTCTTGAACTAAAGATAGTAATGAGGGTAGCAACTTTTTGCTAATAATGTATAGCTGATAAGCAACAATCATTTTTATGCTCAATAAATTTTGTATTTTTATAATAATCAGAACTAATTTATTAAAAAATATTAAAATTAAGAAACAGATATTTTTATCCGCTCATGGTTACCCGGTTTACTGCCTCCCAATCGGTTGAAATCGCTGTTCCAGAGCAGCCTATTCCCATTCAGCATTACTTGCGTCAGCCTCAACGTTTAGTTAAGGCTTTGGCTGACAACACCCGCATTGAGCAGCTTTCTGAAGAAGTATTTCGCTTGAAAATGCGTCCGCTAATTTTTATGTCATTAAGTATTCAACCTACTGTAGACATGAGAGTCTGGGCAGAATCAAATGGAATAATTTATTTGCGATCGCTAGGCTGTGAAATTCTAGGTTTCGAGTATATTAACCAGCGCTTTACTCTCAATTTAAAAGGGTATTTATCTCCCAAAGAGTTTAGCACTGGCACTCGCCTGCAAGGAAGAGCTGATTTAGAAGTGCTGGTGGATTTGCCACCGCCATTTTCTTTCACTCCTAAGCCGATTTTAGAAGCTACGGGCAATGGTTTGCTCAAAAGCGTGCTGTTGTCGGTCAAGCAACGGTTATTAAATCAACTTTTGGCGGATTATCGCTACTGGGTAATATCACAAACCAAAGATAGAGGACTTGACAATGACACTACTGAATTGCCAATCCTGAATGCTGAGTAATGATTTAATCTACTCAACACTCGGTACTTTAATTTGGCAAGGACGAAAAGACTGACGATGTAGAGGCGATGACCCATATTGTTGCAAAGCCAGCAAATGCCGCTGGCTACCATAACCCTTGTTACACTCCAGATTGTACATAGGGTATTTTAAGGCTAGACGCATTACCAGCTCGTCACGCCAAACCTTAGCAACAATACTAGCAGAGGCAATAGTGAGCGATCGCTCGTCTCCTTTAACTATTGTTCGTTGCGGCAATAGCAAGTCTTTTATTGACTGATTGCCATCAATCAGGCAGAGTGCAGGCTGTACCTTTAACTTCAGCACAGCCCGCTTCATTGCTAACAGCGTCGCTTGCAAAATATTTATCTTGTCAATTTCAGCAGTAGAAGCAAACCCAATTTTCCAGTCTATAGCCAACCCACAAATTTGCTGTGCTAGCTGAGTTCTCCGAGAACTAGACAACTTTTTACTGTCTTTAATTTTAGCTGCCATTAGTATTGGCAAAGCATGATCTGGTAGAATCACTGCTGCCGCCACCACAGGGCCAAATAGAGCACCTCGCCCGACTTCATCCACACCTGCAACCAACCCTGGAATCCCTGACAAGGTAGAAAACTCTAGCCAACTGGATTGTTCCAAGGGCGTTGACGACGTTTCTACCATAAAGCAAATTAATTATCCTCGATCGCCGAGGAACGACGGCGGCGGCGACGGCTGGCAGTGGCGGCACTGTTCGCATCACTTTCATCTGCGATCTCGTTGACGGCGGAGGCTTTCGCAGACAAGTGATTCGTTGGGTTCGCAGTCAACTCCGATGGTTCAGTTGTCTCTTCTATCAAAGATTTTTGTTCTGGCTCAATAACTTTTGGTGTCAGTATCTTGCTTGCGGTTACTTCAGGTGTTGCTTTTTGGGCAATAGTTGATTCTGAGGTTGATTCAGTTGGGGTCGTTGGCAGTTGACCAGGCTGAATCACATTAATGATCACAGACTTAGTATTTTTAACTTCTTGCTCTAACTTCACCAAGGGAGATATTCCCATCAAGGCAAACATATCCTGTTCCTGGAGGCTCATTTCTACAGTTCTAATCTCCGGTGGTTCTACCACTGGTTTAACTGGTTCTGCCTTGATAACTTTAGTGCGCTCTACTCTTTCACTCCAACCTGGTTTACCAAGGGTGGGTAAGGGGATCTCTGGTGCAATTCCTAGTTCTGGTTCCACATCAAGGTCTAAGTCTGGCTCGTTGACAAAAGCCAGTGGATTGGCAATAACCCGAGCTTCATCTTTCCCGTTTAACCCATTGATGCCAATTCGACTGCGGCGAGTGCGGGTACGACGCTTATTATCATTAAGTTCTTGATAACTAGGATGATTGATCAGATTTAGGTTACTTAATTCCGAGTCACCCTCAAATGCTTCCCCAAATCCATCATAGGTTTCTCGTGGTTCTGGAATGCGGGCAGATGGCTGACGTGGTTCTCTGTGAGGCAAGGATACAAAACGCTCACGCTCTGGTGTTTCTGCTGGTATTGGCAATCGGTTTTCGATTTCTCCAGGCAGACGCACAGTATGTCCTAAACCGCCGCAGGTGGGGCAAGTTTCACCAAACAATTCGTAAATATTTTGACCCTGACGCTTGCGGGTCAGTTCTACCAAACCCAGTTCGGTGAGTTGGGCAATCTGGGGACGAGCTTTGTCTGCTTTGAGTGCTTTATTAAAGTGTTCGAGAACTTGCAGTTGATCACGTCGCGATTCCATATCAATAAAATCAACGACGATTACCCCAGCGATATTTCGCAGACGCAACTGGCGAGCGATTTCTGTTGCAGCTTCGCAGTTTGTCCACAAAACTGTTTCTCTAGCTGTTGCCGATCGCGTGAAGGAACCTGAGTTAACATCGATTACGGTTAATGCCTCCGTCGGCTCGATGACGACGTAACCTCCAGAAGGTAGGTCTACTCTGGGTTTCAGGGCTTCTCTAATGGCGGCACTGATGCGGAAGTACTCTAGAATTGGGGAGCGATCGCGATGATGGTCAATCAACAATCCTTGCGGTGTTTGACCTCCACTCCAGTTCTGTAAGTACTGCTTCACACGCTTTAAACCAGTACTAGAATCTACAACAATCCGATTTACATCCGCGCCGTACATATCCCGCAATACGCGCTGGATAAAGTCATCGTCCCGATTGAGCAGTGCTGGAGGCCGGGTGGAATGCGCTTCCTGCTGGATAGCCTCCCATTGCTTTTGCAGCACCTCCAAATCTTCCATTATCGCTTCTTCTGGTTTGCCTTCAGCTTCTGTACGCACGAGCAAACCCATTCCCGCCGGTTTGACCAAAATTGCCAGTGCCCGCAAGCGGTTGCGTTCACTTTCACTTTTTATCCGTCGGGATAAATTTACGCCCCTACCATAGGGCATTAGTACTACATAGCGTCCAGGTAAGGTGATATTACCCGTCAGCCTGGGCCCTTTTGTCCCTGTTGGCTCTTTCATTACTTGCACCAAAACTTTCTGCTGTGGTGTAAGTAGTTCTGTAATTGCTGCGGCGGTACGCTTTAGCTTCAATGGCCCTAAGTCGGTGACGTGAATAAAACCGTTGCGCTCTGGGTCACCAATATTGACAAAAGCCGCATCTATCCCAGGCAATACATTTTCTACTACTCCTAAGTAGATATCACCTATTTGGTGATGACCGGTAGCAACAACAAGTTCCTGTATTTGATCTTCAGAAAAGACAGCAGCAATTTGGTGCTGCTCCGCGATGATAATTTGTTTTGGCATTCAATTTCCTCAAAAATTGGCAGCACCAATAGGTCTGGAGGTTTGTTATACCTTTGTTGCCCCTGCAACCCTCAAAAGGCGCTACTGGTAATAAAAATCGTAAACCTGATGTTCTAAGTTAAATAGCTATTGGCGCTCTTAAGAGCGTTTTCACGGCGGATTATTCCAGAACGGCTCCATGTTTAAGCAATTAAATCAACTGTCCGTGGTTGATTTGTGATGCAATACCCTCAATAAAGAGAGTTCTGAGTTGAAAGTTCTGAATCCTGAGTGAGTTTTTAACTCAGGAAGCTTCATTTGAGAGTAACCTACTGAAGTCGTTAAGAAAAAGAAACTATTTCTTTTTCCATTCCCCGGATTTATCCTTAGGGTTATACTTAGCAACGCCAGCTTACCCTACCTTAAGCCGTGCTTCGCGCGTCTGTGAACGTCTGCAAATCCGCATAACCGACAGCAGGCAGTTGCTTACCCTACGGGAACGCCAAGGGCAAACAACTCTAGAAGAGTAACCACTGGCTCTTGGGCACTACTGTAGATTAGACATTCAGTAGTTGTTTAAAAAGCATGGATTTAGAGAAGCTAACCGAGCCTGCTGTTAGTTACTGATTCACAAGGTAGCTGTAGAAAGAGTGTGTATTCTTTAATCTGCCTCAGTTTGTCTGGGATAAAATCCGAGAAGTTGCACTCTAATATCTTTGCTTTCGCCCCCTGAACACCAGGGTAGTGAACCAGCTAATTCAATGCAGCGCCAGAAAATTTCTCTTCACCCCATTCTAACGCAACCTTACTAAAAATCAATTCCGACGAGCTGCCATGTTAGGACAACTACTAGCAAGCTGCCCTACAGGGATTATACCCTTAAAATTAGCCGATTGCGGTGGATGTGCAGGAGTTGAAATTCTCTACTAGCCATTATCCCTAGCATAAACAGAATTTGTTCAGGACGCAATAGAAAACCATCTTGGCGATAGCTACCTAGATAACGGATAACAGATATAGATTCTGCAATGCACTTGTAGTTTTCTACTAATTCCAGTTCAAATAAGCGATCGCGCAGATTTATTAACTGGCTCTTGCCTGACTTTGTTGTATGCTCGTACCAGAGATCGTCTTTTGCTTTGATGGTATCAATCCATTCTTGCCATTGTATAAGTGTTACTTCTTCAAGTGCTGCTACGGTAATTAAATATTCTGCGGTCTCTAGCAGTTGGGTAGCTGCCGGAGTTTTTAAATCTATCTGCGCCACATTATATATAGGTATGTCTGTGGGCATTTCCCGAACTAACTGTTCTCGAAAACTATCAACTGCCACTGGCACAGTTAATTCAAAATCCGCAATTTCACCACTACTAGTAGCCCCTAGAGCCAAAGCAGCTGCTAAAGAAATTCGCGGCATTGGATGAAACCCACCAGTGAAAGCAATTGGCAAGCCTGCTCGCCGCACAACTCGGTCAAACAAACGGATTAAATCCAGGTGGCTTACCAAAGCCATATTACCCTGTTTCCCAAACCAAACTCGCAGTCGTTGTGCCTTAGTTGTGTTGGGGACAAACTCGCCAGTGAATTTTGGGATAGCAGGTGGTTTAATCACGACGTTATGCCCAAAGTCGGTGCCACAGACGCCACAGTGAGAACAACCTTCAAAAGAGCAGTCGGGTACAATTGCAGCTTCTAAGGCGCGTTGCAAGTCTTCTTTGAGCCACTTTTTGTCAATCCCGGTATCAATATGATCCCAAGGCAGGGGAGTATCGAGGGAGTGGGGAGTGGGGAGAGACGCGACGCCAGTCGCTACAACGGGGAGCCACTGCGGTCTTCTCCCAAGGGGAGACGCCAAGGGCGATGGGGTTTCCCCAAGTGGAGCAAGTGGCGTGGGAACCCCCGCAACGCGCTGGCTCATTAATCGCGTCTGTACAGGAGTGAGGAATTGGGTATTTTCCACATCTTTTGATCTCTTCTGATCTTGTGCGTGAAACAAATTCCATTCGCCATTTTCTACTTGGCGGTATTTCCAATCTAGACCTGCTTGGGCGATCGCAGACCCCCAAGCACTAAAAGCCTGATCTAAATTTTCATACCAGGAATCCATCCCTGCACCCAATTCCCAGGCACGGCGCACTACTTTGCCCAAACTGCGATCGCCTCGTCCCACAAAATCTTCCATTGCGGAAATGCGGACGTCGGTAAAATTTACCTTTACTCCCTTTATTCGGCGGAATTCTTGTCGCAGCAGGTTTTGTTTACGCTTAAATTCAGTAGTAGAAACTGAGTGCCACTGGAATGGTGTATGGGGCTTGGGCGTAAAGTTAGAAATCGTCAGGTTAAAGTTTAGGGGTTTTCTGCCCAAGCCCCGACATTCTCGTTGTAGCCAGCTTATTGTTTCCGCAATGCCCAAAACGTCAACATCCGTCTCACCCGGTAAGCCAATCATAAAATACAACTTGATTTTATCCCAGCCTTGCTCCCAAGCCGTTTTCACCCCCCGCAACAGTTCTTCATTTGTCAAACCCTTATTTACGATGTCTCGCATCCGCTGAGTTCCAGCTTCTGGAGCAAAAGTCAGTCCACCTTGCCGTGTACCTCCAAGGATGTTGGCGATATTCTCATCAAATCTGTCTACCCGTTGGCTTGGTAGAGTCAGAGAAATGTTTTCATTTTTTAAGCGATTTTTGATTTCCATTCCCACTGCTGGTAGGGACAAATAATCAGAACAACTCAGAGATAGTAGGGAAAACTCATTGTAACCAGTTGCCTGCATCCCCTGTTCAATCGCTTCTACCACCTTATCGGGTTCTACATCCCGTGCTGGTCGAGTCAGCATTCCTGGTTGACAGAAGCGACAGCCACGAGTGCAACCACGCCGAATCTCAATGGTCAAGCGGTCATGCACCGTTTCTACGTAGGGAACTAACCCAATGGAATATGCTGGTATAGGAGTTGCAACCCGTCGCAAAATTCGTTTTGGCACGTCTGGGCGACGAGGATGAACCGAGCCATCCTCGGCCATGTCATAAAACTGAGGGACATATACGCCTGGTATCTGTGCCAAATCCATTAACAGATGTTCCCGACTCAATCCTGCTTGTTTGCCTTCCTCCAACACCAAACCAATTTCTGGTAGCAGTTCTTCTCCGTCTCCAAGGGCGAAAAAGTCGAAGAAGTCAGCGTAAGGCTCAGGATTCGATGTCGCTGTTTGCCCACCAGCAAAAATCAACGGAAATGGAGACTGGAGATTAGTAAATTCTCCTCTGTTCCCCTGCCTCTCTCGCCACGTCAAGGGAATTCCAGCCAAATCCAACATTTCTAAGATATTAGTTGCACCCAGTTCGTAACTGAGGCTAAAGCCTAAAATGTCGAATTCTGTGAGCGATCGCTTTGACTCTACCGCAAATAATGGCGTATTAGTTTCGCGTAGTTTGGCTGCCAGGTCTTGTCCTGGGAGATAAGCGCGATCGCACAATTGACGCGGTTGGGCATTCAAGATGTTATATAGGATAATGTGCCCTAAATTGGATGCACCGACTTCATAGACTTCTGGGTAGGTTAAAACCCAGCGTATTGCTGTCGTATCCCAAGCTTTGTGTACTGCTAAACGCTCATTACCCAGGTAACGCCCAGGTTTTAAAATATCCGATGTTATTAATTTTTCAACTGCAACAGCCACTGTGCTATCTTCTAGCTACCTTAATTACAGCTACTCAACCCCAACCTTAGCATTTAATTAGGTCTTATAACATAGTTTATCGTTGCAACTTATAACTCCTTTACATAAAGTCCAGACTTTACGCAAACTTTTCTGCTTTTACATAAAGTTATCTTGCAACAAACTCCGCTTCACCGTCCAATATTTCAAACACCCTATCGAGTTGCGTCAGTTCAAAAATAATTTTAATTGACGGAGCAACAGTGCAAAGTCGGAAACTCCGTCCTAAACTAAGAGCCAGCTTGTGTGTAGATAACAATGCCATCAACCCCGCACTGTCTAACGATTCTACTGCTGCTAGGTCTACCACCAAGATGGAAATACCATTTTGTGCCAACGCTGTGGTCATATCTCGTTCAAATTCCAAGGCGTTTGCAGCATTCAAACAGCCTTGGGGACTAATAACTGCGATCTTGGGATAGTGAAGCACTGCCTGCATAGTTACATCCTATTGAGAGTTATTAAAGCGTCAAGCTGAGAATTATTTGAACATAAACTTTTTTTTGTTGCATCGACCATACGTCTTAGGTCTCTTTGCTGAATCTTTATTGCTTTAGTATCTCTGTTTAAAGATTGTCATAATTCCAGTTTGAAATGTGTTTATATATACTTTTTTTTTATCCCAGTTCAAAAACAATCAACATAGACAGCCTTAGAACAGAGAAATCATCCGTAACTATGCTGAGAAAACTTACTTAGTCTATAGGACTCATATTTGATTTTGAAATTTACGTAAGGGAGCCAGCGCTCAGAGGGGTTTCCCAAGTAAAGCAACTGGCGTTGCGTTACCAAAGTGTAAGGCACTTCCCGAAGGTTTTAGTGCCGTACTCAAGGGCGACAACACAACGCCAGTCCGCTCAAGTCGGAAAACCCGCTCAGACGGCTGGCTCCCCTACATCTACTTAAATTTTTTCAAAAATCAAATCGTATTGATATATAACTCAAGCTAATTTAGCCAAGTTTTAACGGTAAGTTAAATCTTCCGCTTTAGCGTTGCTGATCGTGTACAGCATAGTCATAGCGAATTATCATCTATCTAACTAATTAAATTGTGATCTAGATCAATAATAAAGCAGTATTTGGATCACTCTTTATACTGAGATGTCTCTGGAATAATTAGTATCATATACAGATGGATTATTACTTATGAGAACTAAGTACGCTATTCGTAAATTAGTAGAAAAAGCTCTTGACATTAAAAAACTAACTCCTGAGATAGAAAATGAAATCAACTCAGAATTGACGGAACTGGGTTATATTTCTGATGTTGATTACGAAGCTCTAGAATTATTAATGGCAGAGATGGATGCTGGGAGAATTCAGTTGGTTCCTAGCTTCGGATATTCCTAATTGCTTAGGCATAGAGGTTTCTTGCCTTTGTCAAGTGAATTTGATTAAGACTGAAGCAATAAAACTTTAAAATAGATGAAACAAGTTTTGCCAGGCTGGCGAGTTGGTTGTGTTGTTGGTATTAAAGGCTTGGCACAGGTAAAAACTAACGTTGATTCTGGGGTATTTAAGGTAATTGAAGCATGTGCGATCGCAGCTTATTCTCCTACCACTGAAGCAAAATTCAAAGCCATAATGTTGGTTTCCCAAAATCGCCGTGATATTATTGTTAATGGGCTGCAATCTCTAGGTTGGCCGATTTAGCCTCCGAAAACTACGCTTTACGTCTGGACACCTGTTCCCCAGGATATTCCTTAGCAGAATTTCTAAATTTGCTACTTGACCAATCTGGTATTATTTTGTATCAAGGTAGTGGTTACTGTGCATCTGGAGAAAGCTTTTTCCGAATTGCTTTAACTATTAGTGATAAGTGGTTGCAAAAAGGAATTAGAACGGATGAAATATACTGGCATCCGTTACTCCTAATGGAGATAAGGGGGACAAGGAAGACCTAATGCCCTGTTTGACCAATGCCTATTGATATGCTTGCCAAAGTTGGTGAATAAACTGATTGAGTTGTTGCTTGGCACCTAAATCAGGTTCAGTTTTTGGTTCTTTTGCTAAAACTTGGCTCAAGAAGGTAATTACTTCTGTATCTAGTGCTGGTCGAAATAAATTGGCAGGCCAAAGCAGGTCAGACGCATCTCGCAAATCGGTAATTAGCGGCGATTCTTGAATCAAAGTAACCATTAATAAAGGACGCACCCAGCACAACTGGCGGGAAACTATAAATTGAATGACTTCTGCATACAGATTCCTGTCGCCATGCTCTAAAGACACAATTTGTCCTGGTTGAAGAAAATCTAGGCTAATGTCCATCATTACGCAGTTTGGGCAGGGGCAAGGATTATTTTGCAACTTCCTTAATTTTAAAAGTGAAAATGCGCTACGTTTAAGGAAGCTTATGTAACATTAGGTTAGCACTGTGACGGCAACGATGTCTAAGACATCTGCTTCACTTGTGGCTACGCAAAGCTAATACGACCAATCCTTGGCAGTAAAGGGTTTTCCTAGCATAGTATCTGAACAGAAATACTATAGAATAGGTAAATAACTGTTAAGCGATCGCAAGACAGAGATTTTTTTGTAGTGAATTAACGAGAAAAGAGCAAAGATCCGTGTCAGTTGAAACCATTGAAAAGCGTTCCACATCCCGCAAGCTTGCGCCTCGGTATCGCGTTTTGCTCCATAACGACGACTACAATTCTATGGAGCATGTTGTGCAGTCACTAATAGCCACTGTGCCAAGCCTTACCCAACCCCAGGCTGTTAGCATCATGATGGAAGCCCACACTAACGGGCTAGCTTTAGTCATTACTTGCGCTCTGGAACACGCTGAGTTCTATAGCGAAACATTGAAAAGTCACGGTTTAAGTAGCACGATTGAACCTGACGAATAGTCATTGGTCAATAATCAAGAGTCATAATCTGGAGTATTGACTGCTGATTATTGACCTATTTAGTATGAAAAAAAACCTTGTCCGTCTAGCTGAACGCCCTGCCCCCATTAGGCTGGGTTCTTTTATTGTGACTTTATTGCTGCTATGGTTGCCCTTAGCTGCACCAATATACTTACTAGTGCATGATTCAAACTTAGAAAGTATATTGACATTGGTATTGTTATATGCAGTATTTATTTTTCTTTTAAGACTATGGGGCAAATATGTCTACCAGCAGCCCCAAATTCTACGGCATTATGGTTTAGAATTCACGCGACAAAACGGTGTGGATTTAGTGCGTGGCTTGGCTATAGGGATAATTAATATTCTGATACTTTTTGGGGTAGAAAGTTTGTTGGGTTGGTTAGTGTGGCAACAACCGAAAGTTTTTTTGCTGAAAGTTATTTTAGAAGGTTTACTTGTTGGCTTAGGTATTGGATTTGCTGAGGAATTGTTATTCCGAGGCTGGTTGCTAGACGAATTACAACGAGATTACAGTCCGCGTGTAGCACTGTGTACAGATGCAACTGCGTTTGCGACATTGCACTTTATTAAACCCTTGGAGGCAATTATTCATACATTGCCGCAATTTCCAGCTTTAGTACTGCTGGGGTTAACGCAAGTATGGGGAAAGCGTTGGCGGAGGGGACGCTTGGGTTTACCAATTGGTTTACATGGTGGTTTAGTCTGGGGCTACTACATTATTAATGTTGGGAAATTAGTAAAATATTCTGGTCAAGTTCCTGATTGGGTAACTGGTGTGAATAATAATCCCTTACAGGGAGTGATGGGGGTGTTGTTAATGAGTGTACTAGCTTTTTGGATACGAGGGCGAGCTGAGCGATCGCCCCTCTGATAAGATGAGCGTTGGCTTATATACACACTCATTACTTGTGGGACCCACAGAAGAGCAATACTTGGTAATAAATGCCTTAGAAACTCTAAATTTACTTGTTTGGAGATTATATGATGAAGACACAGGGTATTGGCACATTCAAACTCCTAGCACTATTTTACCCTTGGCAACGATACTACGAAACGGCGAAGTAGTGACCTTTGGATGGGAATAAAAACGATGATTCAATCTAACACCATTAAACAGCAGCAAGCACAAAGAATATTAGAACTATTTGCGATCGCCCGTCAGCGATATTTAGATGCAGGAGGAAATCCTCGACGCACCCCAAAGGGACTCAAGGGAGATGATTATATGACAGATGAGGAAAGGCAAGAAGCGTTGGTATTAGGAAGGGAAATTTTCCCACAAGAATATATTGAGAAATTTTTGTAGTAGCTTCGGAACTGTTCAGTCAGCGTTTTCCAAATTTATCGTCGCCTATTCTTCACTACGAAGTGCATCGATTTCCTCTGCCGAAGATGCGTTTCCTAAATCAGCATGATGGGAATAAAAATGATCGCTATGATTTACCTTGCGCTCGCACCTACGCCACATTTTTGACTGAGATAATTCCCTCACCACACCACTGGATTAGTAGCCATCTATCAGAATCTTTATCCAGTACTGGCTTGAGACGAAAATTAAAAACCTCTTGCCAAACCTCTATTCCATACTGGGATAGAAAATCTGCCTCTAGTTCTTTGAACTGTTCCCAGTGCCGATTTCTGATAGCGGTCAACATGGGAATGATTGCCGTGATTGAGACTTGTGCGGCGACTGGTGTCATTCTGGGTAGTCCTCAAAAATACAAATAATCGGCATAGGTGGTTTTTTGGTGTTGATGATTTTACAGCTATTTTCAGGTAAATAGACCACGTGGTAGGGGCACAGCAATGCTGTGCCCTTACGACAGATGTGGTTCAAATACTTGAATTCTGCTGTAACCAACCGTTTACCCTTGCTTCTGGCAAGTGCAAAACAGGCTAACTCTGTTTCTGCTGCTGACCAATCCCTTGGATATGTTACCGGGTCAAACTCCTCTTCATCTGAGTTGTTTGATTGACTTTCATCGGTCATGCTTTGATTCCTTAACAGGGACTGCTACTGGGTACAGTTAGGCTCACAAATTTTCACCTGCTTCATCTGCGAAAATTTTAACAATAGCCAAGAATACTGCCCTTTTTGGTGCAATCTTTACGCCAGCCTCTCAACTACTGTACCCACCAAACAAGCCCTATCCAAATTAACGCCGCTCAAATTTGCACCTTCTAACTCTGCACACAACAAATTCGCCCCCGTTAAATTCGCCCCCGCTAAATTCGCCCCCCGCAAGTCAGCTTCTTCCAGGTTTGCTTCACTCAACAACGTCCCTTGCAAATCAGTGCGACTCAAGTCTGCACCCTTGAGATTTGCTCCAGTCAGGTTTGCACCGCGCAAGTCAGCACCGCGCAAATCTACACCTTGCAAGTTCACGTTCATCAAATTGGCACCACTCAAGAAAGCACCCGCCAATGATACATCACTGAGTCTCGCTCCCATCAAGTTAGCGCCGCGCAAGTTACTACCCCGCAAGTCAGCACCTGTTAAATCTGCTTGCATTAGGTTTGCTCCCATCAAACTCGCTCGCAAGTCAGTTTCTTGAAGGTTAGCTCCCATCAAATTTGCCCCCTCCAAATGCCCACCTTCGAGTTTGGAAGCCGCGAAATTAGTGCCGACAAGGGTAGCGCCAGCAAGATTAATCCGGCTTAAATCCAGTCGGGAGAGTTCCTCGTCTTCTAAATTTGCCCCTGGAAGTTGTTTGAGTTTTCCTAATTTAATGGCTTCAATATTCATGTAAAGTAACTACCAATCTCCTCACTTATCTTGCTGTGGCTATCCCATTGGGAATCAAGTATCCAGATGCCGGCGCTGACTTTGGGTGTGATTACAGGTAAGTCTAGTCCCTGTTGTAAACCCATAACTAACAAAGCTAGGGTATCTACAAGTTTAGGGTCAAAGCGGGTAGATTGTTGCTGTCTGCACTCATCTAAAGCTTGAGTAAATATCTGTTCCTGGCTTTGATTTGACAATTTTCGCTGATTGACTCGCCACTGAAAGTCTGCCAATAATGCCAAAATTCTTGACTCTAGGGGAATTTCATCTCCAGCTAAACTTGCTGGTTCCCCTGTGCCATTCCACCACTCAGTTTGGTGAGTGATAATTTGGGCAACTGCTCGTAGTCGTGGCATGGTTCGCAATACTTGCGCCCCCGGTACTAAGGGACAAGTTAAGGGAGAACTGGGGGCATCTTCTTGGTAACGTGTAGATATACCGCCAGTGAGAACACTTTCTGCTTTCTGTAATGGATCTATGCGATGCAACAAAGCCGCTAACCGTAACCTTTTAATTTGCCATGCAGGAAGATCCAAAAGCTGGGCGATCGCTTCAGCAAGTACTACTACTTCCGCAGCTGCCATTGGATTATTGACATCTGCCATATCCATCAGTTGCGCCATTCGCAAAAAGGCTTGGATTTCGTTAGAAATCAAGTTGCGATCTAACGTTTGTTGGCGAAGTGCTATTGGTATGGATAAATTATCTTGCTCAGTCTGGAGGTAATCTACTACACGGGAGACAACTGCACCTAAATTTTGGGATCTGGCAATTGACGGTACAATTTGTTGTTTATCAGCTGTGAGTTTATCCGCCAGTTCTGGGTTGTATTTTCTGATGTGAGCGATCGCTATTTCTGCTGTGTCTTGCACTAACTCTGGCTCAAATGTCCACAAGCCATAGAATTTACGTTCTAAGTCTGATGTCGGTACTCCAGCACTACCATAATCAGCCTCTGATAATTCTTGACAAATTACCATTGCTGTGTACTTAGGTGATAAAATAATTAAGTGCCACTCCTGCGCTACTGGGTCAATTGGATCTAATGCCACTAAGTCTACATTGGCTAGCTGGCTGGTAGGATGTTCAGCAAAGCCAGATTCAGCGGCAGCCATGATGGCAATTTGGCGGCTGCGCTGGGCGATGTCTGCATATCGTTCAGCTTCTTGTAGATACCATTTGCCCTGTTGGAAGGCTGTGATAACTAAGGGTGTAGCGTCGTCGGTTAAGATATGGTCTTCTAGAGCATGGCACAGGGCAACTAAGGTATTTTTGTAGTAAACACCGAATCGAATTGGCCTGGTGGTATGGCGATGAGCTGTTTCTAACTGTTGTAAGATTGAACCTTCTAACATGGGATTTGGTAAAAGTAACCGCAGAGGCACAGAGAAGCCAGTGTGTTGGGGAGACACTGCGTTGCGCGGGTTCCCCGCGTTGAAGCAAGTGTCGTCGGGTTTCCCGACTTGTTCGCTTTTAGCGTTCCCGCAGGGTAGCAACTGGCGCGACACAGAGGAAGAGAGGGGAGAAATTCAGAATTCGTATTTTCTAGGATACACCCGCTAACTGTTTTTCTTTCGTTTCTAATGGTGCTGTAAGTGCTGCTTCTAAGTCGGCACAACCCAGCTTTTCTTCTAAGATTTTCATCACTTCACGTCCGAAATCGTTGGGGTTTTGTTGCCAAGCTTGCAAGCAGACTTCTCCGAAGAATGAACCGAGGGGTTCAGGATTCCAGAGGAGTTTTTTGGCTGTCCACGGCATCAAACTCATTGGATCATACCCTGGTTTGAGGATACCTTCTTTGAAAGCATATTCTTCTAAATGGGTATGGGGTTGCAGTCCAATAAAGAAGATGGCTGGTTCGACTTTATCAGCACCAAAAATCCGTTCTAGTTCGCGGTGGTAGGCGATGGTTTGGCGGATGGTTTCAGGACGTTCATCAATGACGTTAAAGGAGTAGTTGACGGAAACTAAGTCGTTGAAACCAGCTGCTTTTAAATCACGGCAGTTTTGCAAGACGTTTCGCAGGTTATACCCCATCCGCATTTTCCGCACGAGTTCTTGAGAACCACTGGTAATTCCAATTTCAAAATAGTTCATCCCGGTTTTCGCCATCAAGTCGCACAACTGGGGTGTCAAATTGTCAGCTCTGATATATGCTGCCCAGTGGATGTCTGTCATACCAGAATCAACAATTTTTTGCAAGAGTTCAATTGCATCGTCGATAAATTTTTTCGCTGGGATGAATTGGGCATCGGTAAACCAAAAGTTGCGAATGCCGCGATCGTACAATTGGCGTATCTCGGCAACTACTTGATCTGCTGGGTTGATGCGTACTTGTTTACCTTCAACGACAGTGTAGACGCAATAACAACAGTTGTGAGGACAACCACGCTTAGTTTGTACACCTATATAAAAATCTTGCTCTTGCAGATAATAGTTAAATTCCGGCCAAATACTTTCGATATAGTCGTAGTTACAGGCTGTTTTTTCTAGTCGGGTGGGTTGTTCATGAATTAGTCGTTTGCGTGGTTGAGTTTCTC
This sequence comes from Nostoc sp., assembly GCF_036919595.1. Taxonomy (GTDB): domain Bacteria; phylum Cyanobacteriota; class Cyanobacteriia; order Cyanobacteriales; family Nostocaceae; genus Nostoc. The sequence continues at coordinate 130,145 of NZ_JBALCO010000042.1, forward strand.
CTGCAATGTAACAGCGTTCATCTCGAAAATCTCTGCCACTTAAAAGTTTTTCCAGCAGGGTTTCCCCTTCACCCACAGAAATAATTGTCCCTTGGGGTAAGCTTTTACCCAACTGTTGATAAAACACACTGACTGCACCACCACCTACAACTACACGAGCATTAAAATTATATTTTTGGGCACGCTTTAAACCGCGCTTAATTAAACCTTGATTACGCCATAACTCTACATAATAAGCGATGAAGATTCTTAAACCGCCCAATCCGCCGCGTAGTTTCAAAAGAGGATTTTTAGCATAGTAAAATTCAAAAGCGTTTTGCAGTGGGTTACCACCACGTCCACCAACTGGAGCATAAATTTGAATATCCCGCCAAGAAAATACTAGCAGTGTCGGTTTAAATTCATCGATACAGCGATCCAAGGCAAAAGTGTAATCTAAAGGTGGCACTGTTCCCAAATCAAAAATGCGCTGTTCGATATTAGCAAACTGTTTGTGGACGTGATCGCTCAGGTAGACAACCCCAATGGGAAAGATAGGGTTACAAGGAAGGCGAACGTAAAGAATTCGATTTTCCATCATCGGTGTTTTGACTTCCATCTTGCCAATCTTTGGGGAAAGCGAAATAAATTCCAGTTTTAAGGCGTGTTTTTGTTTTGGCTACTCTTAATTTATTAAAAGTTGCTTGACATTGAAGCCAAATACTGATATTAAAACTTTTGTTCACAGATGCAGGAATCAATAAAATTGCTTTGTATACCAAATGCAGGGGATCAAGAGAGGCTTTATGAAGACATTTTTCATATAGCTTTACGATAACATCGAGTTCATTCATTAAGCGATGATCCCAGGAAAAGCCTGGGATATATAAAACACAAAAAAACACTCCTGGACTAGGCTCAAGCTAAGGGGATCTTCGCTATACCTACCCTGTAATTATCTGCCCTAAAGAAGTTAAAACTTTTTTGCCAGAGATTAAAAACTTAAAAATGTTCACATAGTGTAAAATTGCAGATGAAAGCATAAATATCTACAAAATTTTTACAACCTGTGTATATCTTTAGGTAGAAATTATCTATAAAGAGTTGAGTTGGTAGTCGGAGCTACAGCAACTGGGGATCAGGCAATGTTAGGCTTGGAAAGTGTAATGTAAAATTGTGGCGTAAAGCTCCTCAGCAGTTATGGCTCAAATATTAGATCCTCTACCACCTGAGCAATCGGGAAAAATTCTCTGCTGCTACATTAATGCCACGAGCAAAATACAGGTAGCTCGCATCTCCAATATTCCCAACTGGTACTTTGAAAGGGTTGTTTTTCCTGGACAACGTTTAGTATTTGAAGCTCCGCAAAAAGGTCAAATGGAGATTCATACAGGGATGATGGCAAGTGCAATTTTATCCGATAAGATTCCGTGCGATCGCCTGATGCTCGAAGAACCTAGTGCTTATGAGTTTGATACAGACTCATCAGATGGAAAAGACCCTATTAATACCAAACTAATGGTGCAGCAAATTAATACAAAAATTGAAGATACTACAAAACCCTTGCAAATCCTTGGTTTAGCATCAGTTGATTAAAAAAAAGAATTTTACTTAATTTGAGGGTTGCTAATTCAGCAACCCTTTTTGTTTATTATTTATTGTTTATTGGGCATTGGGGCAGAGAAAAAATACTTACTACAACTTCCCCTCTGCTCCCCAACTCTCAATTACAATCAATCTTATGAATCTGCCTTCATTTCTTTGGTTGTGGAAAATAGCCGCCTGGTCGATGGGGTTGTCCCTGCTGGCATATCTGATGTTAACAATCACCGGCGTTTGGATGTTTCGGACGAGAACTTCGCAGCAATTCCCTTTTATTACCCCATTTATGGGTGGAAATAAAGGGGTGCGATCGCTCCACTATACAATGGGTATCAGCATGGTAAGTTTAGTGCTGCTACTTCTGTTAATTGGTATTGTTGGCACTTGGGGACACTTTGGTTCTTTAGGGCACTCGTCACACTTGGTCGCTGGATTGATAGTGGTAGCATTAGTTTTACTGTCTGCTTTTAGTGCTACGCAAATTAGTGCCAGACGGCCTTGGGCTAGACCCTTGCACATCGGCGTAAATATTATCCTGTTTGTCGGATTTGCTTGGGTGTCCCTGACTGGTTGGATTGTAGTGCAAAAGTATTTACCCTAAACCGATTTTAAATTTTAGATTAGGAAGTGGCTTGCATGACAATCTATTGAACCATCAGGGCAATTTAAAGAAAGTGTTTCTCTGGAAGCTCTACTGGCATGAAGAAAATAAAAGCATCAACAAGTATTCGTGTTTATCTGCCTGAATGCTTGCCAGGTTCCCAGTTAGTATGAATTTAAAGCCAATAATCGTGATTGAGCCGTGACAGCAAACTCAGCCAATACCTCAGCCTCTGTTTTTCGTCTGTCTCCTTTGATTCGGATAACACTGCTGAGTCTATATATAGCACTCACAGTCCCATTACCCTTCTTATCACAGGTAACAGCTGCACCCGTACCCCCAAAATTGTTGTGGATAGGGATTAGCATCGGCTTAGTTGCCTTGTATGCTGTATTGACTGAACAAGTAATGGTAGATGACCAGGGAATTCAGGTTATTTACCCCGCTTGGGTGCCTCGCTTTTTTCGTAAAGGCTGGTTTTTAGCTTGGTCAGAGGTGAAAGAGTTAAAACCCCGCACCACTGGTCAAGGAGGGCTAGTTTATTACTTCCTCAGCCAGGATGAGAAAGCTTATTTACTACCAATGCGTGTAGCCGGATTTGCCCGTTTCGTCCAAATTGTCCAAGCAAAGACAGGCATTGACACCACAGATGTTCGCCCTTTAGCACAGCCGTGGATGTACTTGATTTTACTGGGATTCACACTGCTGCTACTATTGGTCGATGGCTGGGCGATCGCTACAGCCTTAACTACTGCACAATTAACTTAAAATAGGGTATTGGGCATGGGGCAGTTGTACTGAGCTTGTCCTAAGCGGCTTGCCTTGAGCGTACCCCTACGGGGATCTTGCTACGCGCAGCGTCTCCAAGAGTTGCCGAAAAAAGCCGTAGAGCCTGCGGCATAGATACGCTTAGGGTGCAGCCTCTCCAAGAGTTGTATTGCTAATTTCTCCCCCATTTCCCCAGTTCCTAGTCCCCATTGCCCCTTATCCTTAGAGGGGCCCGAGTTCCCCAATCCCCACTCCCCTTGAATACAGCAAAAGCCACACTCAGGCTAGAGCAAGTTAATCTGTTTACAAAGCTGAAAACCCAACTTCCCGGTAATCAGCAGGGATACTCCATATTGCAGGATATTTCCTTAGAAGTTTTCCAGGGCGATCGCATTGCTATTGTAGGCCCAGTTGGCGCTGGTAAAACTTCGTTACTGCACCTCCTCAACCGCCTAATTGAACCCACGAATGGTAAACTGTATCTAGAAAATCAAGAATATCGCCAAATTCCTGTCATTCAACTACGCCAGATACTTGTACTTGTATTGCAAGAATCCAAGCTGTTGGGGATGACAGTTCAGCAAGCTTTGGCTTATCCTTTAGTTTTGCGTGGTTTGCCCAAACAGACAATTCAGCAACGAGTCAATCACTGGATAGAACAATTGCACATTCCCAGTGAATGGTTAGGGCGAACAGAGGTACAACTTTCTGCTGGACAACGACAACTAATAGCGATCGCTCGTGCCTTAGTCATCCAGCCTAAAATATTATTATTAGATGAGCCAACCTCTGCCCTAGATGCTGGTACAGCTTCTCATGTAGTGCAAGTCTTAACCCAGTTGAGTCAAACTCATCAAACCACGATTCTGATGGTAAATCACCAACTGGAACTAGCCCAAATGTTTTGCACTCAGTTATTACACCTGCAACAAGGTCATTTATTCGCAAATCAAAGAGTCTTTGAGATAAACTGGGTTGAATTACGAGAAAGCTTAATTAAAGCAAAAGCTCAAGACGATTTTGGATTTTAAATTTTGGATGAGTCAGGAAACAGGAATCAGGAGTCGTTTTCTTGCTCCCCCTTACCCCAATGCCCTGTTTGCCCTGTTTGGCCCATTTACACTTGACTACTACTAAGTGTTGAACGTTGGTTACTAAATCTCTCTCTAACTAACTTTGTTGTTTGTGACTGTGAAATATTGATATTCAAAATTTCCATGTTAAAACGGTATCCTACATTGCGGATAGTTTGAATCAAGTTGGGTTGCCGGGGATCAAGTTCAACCTTTTTCCGTAGCGACAAAACGTGAGTATCAATGGTTCGAGGGTTATCGATAGCGTCAGGCCAAGCACGACGCAGCAATTCTGACCTACTCAGAGGCACTCCCCCAGCTTGTGCCAAAACGTACAGCAAACTGAATTCTTGGGGCGTTAAGTCGATGAACTCCCCCTGGAAGCGGACGCGGCGCTGAACTAAATCGATTTGCAAAGTGCCATAATCCAAATAAGCTGGTGCAGTAGGTGTACGCTTCCGGCGAATCAGTGCCTCTACCCGTGCCAAAAACTCTTGCATCCCAAAAGGTTTGCTCAGATAATCATCTGCACCCGCCTTTAAACCTGCGACGATATCACCTTCACTATTACGGGCAGATAACATTAAAATAAGAGGTTGCTGCTGACGATGCAACCAACGACAAAACTCAATGCCGTCACCATCAGGCAGGTCTGCATCCAAGACTACCAGTGTTGGTTGATGGCTTAAAAATACTTCCCTTGCTTGATAAATACTGGCAGCTTGATGCACACGGTATTCCAGTTGTTGCAAGTGCCAACCCAACAACGACCTCAGATGGGGATTCCCCTCAATGATTTCTATACAAACCGAACCCACGGTGGCAAGATCCCTTAGCGTCGATGCCTTTCAAAGTAACAAGCCCATCTCTAAGGTTTTGTAGCCTTTGTTACTTCAATTGCTATTAGCTTTACATTTCCTCATAAAAAGCGTGGCAATATCTTTAATTTATGCCTTGTCAAAAGGCGATTAGAAATATTATTAAATTTTTATTAAGTTTATCGAAAGTGTTATTAAATTTATTAAAAGTTCTTTTAGCTTAATATTCTGCTTTCAGATGGGTGGAATGTGGCAAATATCTATAACCCAACCAGCTAGCCGTTACTACAACAGCTTTTTAACCTGATAGTGAAAGAAGATTTTTTTGCAAAAATTTAGTGCCCACATCCACGAACATAACAGCAATATAATCGGGCTGTTAAGTATGAAAATCAGAAAAATAACTTAGTAGATAACCAGAATCAATGTTTTCTGGAATAGGATTAAAGTAGCTTGTAGCTGCTATGAGGGTACTGCCCAAAGTAGATGTGTTGACTTTGAGTTGATGCCAAAGTGAAATTACAGTTCACATTTGAGCGTGAATCATTTACAATTCTCATTCCAAAGAGATTAATACAGCAGTTATGCTCCAAGACACACAAACCATCCGCTATTACCAAAGACTCACCGACGCCTTCGTCGAGTTATGGAATCGCGGTTATCGCACGGATGATATGCGGATGTATTTGGATGGATATCTAGCCGCACTGCGACATGGCAACATCATTGAACCTTTTCTGATTCATCGCTTAGAAGAGGAAGCCAGCCGCTACTTGTACGATGGATCAAATTTTGCAGTGCCACAACCACTGCCACAACGCGATTACTACTAAGTACCATTTACCTGGCCATTGAAAGTAACCGTTAATTATCGCAGATAATTATAGCATATTATCTGTATTCGTCAATGGGCTGCCGTGGTGTGAGATTTTGGAGATATTGTATTCAGAAAACGCATCCCCTCAGCCCTAAACTTGGTCTTGCCAATTCGACTGAGGGGATTTTTGATTAGCCCTGAAATAAATTCCAAGATAGATCAAGTATTTTTGTGAAAAACCTATTAAAAAACCCTTGAAAGGGGAGAGAAATAGTATCTCCCCTTTCAAGGACATTAAAAACGGCACATTGCCTTGATTGCGAAGCACAAATTCAGCAGCATACACTCAGGTTTGCGTAAAGAAATATTACGAGGCTAGTGCTACTTCTACCTTTTCCTGCAATTCACCTTTTTGGTACAGTTCAATCAAGATGTCAGAACCGCCAAGGAATTCACCATTGATATACACTTGGGGAATTGTCGGCCAGTTAGAGTATTCTTTAATTCCTTGACGGATTTCAGAGTCTGATAGAACATCAACTGTCTCGAAGGGAACTCCCAAGGTATTGAGAATCTGCACAACGTTGTTGGAGAAACCACATTGGGGCATTAACTTGTTTCCCTTCATGAAAACTAAAATCTTGTTCTGTTGTAGCAAGTTATCAATTTTCTCTTTGAGTTCTGGCGTCATGGTATTTGTGTTTCCTATGTTGCATTCAACGATGACGAGTAAGAAGTTAAAAATTCATAACTCCTAACTCCTAATTCCTAACTCTATGTTTACGAAGCTGGTGTTGCTTGCCAAGCTTCGGGAGTATATGTTTTTACTGCCAAGGCATGAATCGCTTCAGTTGACATAGCTTGCCCCAAAGCACCATAAACTAACTGGTGCTGCTGCACGAGTGCCTTACCTGCAAAGTGCGATGAAACTACTGTTACCTGATAGTGGTCACCGCCACCAGTCAAGTCTTGCACCTGAACCTGGGCGTCTGGCAGTTCCGCCTTGATCATTGCCTCAACCTGCTGCGGACTAATCATCGCTATTCCTGAAAAAACTTACTTTTCTATTATTAACAGATATAGAGCAAATGCCTGTGCCAAGTTCAGGTTTTAGCACAGCTGGGGATAAACTGCCTCTGAGGTATGATTTTTGAGAACGCTGGGTACAAACGGCAGATAATCCTATCCTAGCACTGGGGCGTTCCAAGGTGCTGTTCAGGGAGAGAAGGATGTGAAAGATGGGGGAGATGAGGAAAAACAGGCAACGCCAATTTAATTTATTTTTTTGGGGGTGGGGAAAATGAACCACTACCTTCTCTGGGATAGGGAGAATCTACAAAACCTAATTCAAACAACTGCTTATAGGCTTTCTTGCCTAAATCCCGCGTCGGATTTTGACTTTTAATTATTTGAATCAACAACGGTACAGCTAATTCTGGCTGATTTTGTGCCCGATGTACCAATGCTAGCTGAAAGGTCGCTTCATCTCGCTTTTGGGCTGTTACTAGAGCTTTTTGACGCTGAGAATCAGAAACTCTATTGTCAATTCCCGAAAAGCTAGCGTTTAACTCTTGATAAAAATTAGATAGCTGATTATAAACCTGACGTGCTTCTAGCAGTTTCTTAGCAGCTAAGGGGTAGTTTTGAGCAGAAACGGCTTTTTCTGCCTCTTTCACGAGGCGATCGCCCCCTTCAATGCTCAAAAGACTGCTACTTTGGGTTATGGGGCGAAGGTTATTGGGATCATTGGGGTCAATGGGTTGTGGTTGGCTGGTAGTGCCTGGTGACTGTGATACCTGAGCATTCACAGGTGATAGCAGGCTGAGGACTGCTATGACTGATAAAACAGTACGGTGCATCAAGGTAACAGCGGCAGCAGTGTTCATGGGATCAATTAGTGCGACAACTATATAAAAAAGTTATGGAAACTTCGGGTATCTTAACTCTGTTTTGGCCTTAGACAAAGCAAAGACACATCCTAAGTATCTCTGATTTAGGACTGAAAATCGGTTTAATAGAGTTCCCATTAACCTTGTATAGTAATTAACTTAAATCGTCGTAATCAGTGATACCAATAGTGGACTGCGTTAACGTGTTAATTCCTTCGATTTTCCAATTATCGGTTTACTCGCAAGCAGCTTGGGAGTAGTTTCACAAGGCGGTGACGAAGAGTTGATTTTAGAAAAGAATTTAGACTGCTTCAGCATCTGTCTGACTACCGACTTTCCTCGCCAATAATTATCTTAGGTTAACTGCGATATTTGGCAGAAGAATCTTCCCAAAGCACTGCTTAAACTAATTCGCGTAGGCGTAGCCCGCCGTAGGCATCGCATCAAACCACTTAAACATGGCGATGTCCCTAGTCCGCGCTTCCCAAAATTTGGTTTTTACGAGTCATGTTTATAAAATAAAGGTAACTGCCCAGGTAGGAATGTCAGGAATATTCCCATGAGGGAAGAAAGATGGTAGTGTTCAAGCATGAATCCAGAAGAAAAAGATCAAAAA
>NZ_JBALCO010000043.1:0-36468 GCF_036919595.1 Nostoc sp.
CAGCACGATATAGGGGCAGAGCTTGGTTGTAAAATTCGAGTGCTTTTTGCTTTTCTCCTAAAGCGTCGTAGACTAAACCGATGTTATTGAGTGTACGAGCAACACCTGAGCGCTCGCCCACAGCACGATATAGGGGCAGAGCTTGGTTGCAAAATTCGAGTGCTTTTTGCTTTTCTCCTAAAGCGTCGTAGACTTTACCGATGTTATTGAGTGTAGTCGCAACACCTGAGCGCTCGCCCACAGCACGATATAGGGGCAGAGCTTGGTTGTAAAATTCGAGTGCTTTTTGCCTTTCTCCTAAAGCGTCGTAGACTTTACCGATGTTATTGAGTGTAGTCGCAACACCTGAGCGATCGCCCACAGCACGATATAGGGGCAGAGCTTGGTTGTAAAATTCGAGTGCTTTTTGCTTTTCTCCTAAAGCGTCGTAGACTAAACCGATGTTATTGAGTGTAGTCGCAACATCTGAGCGATCGCCCACAGCACGATATAGGGGCAGAGCTTGGTTGTAAAATTCGAGTGCTTTTTGCTTTTCTCCTAAATCGTCGTAGACTTTACCGATGTTATTGAGAGTGGCAGCTTTACCTGTGCGCTCGCCCACAGCACGATATAGGGGCAGAGCTTGGTTGTAAAAATCGAGTGCTTTTTGCTTTTCTCCTAAAGCGTCGTAGACTGCACCAATATTATTGAGTGTAGTCGCAACACCTGAGCGATCGCCCACAGCACGATATAGGGGCAGAGCTTGGGTGTAAAAATCGAGTGCTTTTTGCTTTTCTCCTAAAGCGTCGTAGTTACGCCCAAGCCCAAGCAGTGCAGTTGCTTCAATTTTTTGGTCTTTGAGTTCTCGTGCAATGGTTAAACCCTGCTGGAATATTTGTATTGCCTGTTGGTGTTCCTGTTGCTGTGTCAGTTTTATCCCTTGCTGTAACAGTCTTTCTGCATCTTGCGCTTGGGAGTTTTGAGTTTGTCCCCAGGTGGGTTGAGCCATTAGCATCACTGTTAAAGGCGTTAGACAAATACCCACAGCCAAAAGACTGGTGAGAATTTTTTTCATATATTACAGATATAATAAGTTTTCATTGAGCATCAGCCGAAGCTGTAGTTAGGAATGTTGAAACTGTGGTTACTAACGTTGAAGCTGCTATAACAAATGCTTAAGCTGTTGTTAAAACAACTGAAGCGTTTGTTATTAATGCTGAAGCTGTTGTTACTAACGCTGATGTTGCTATAATAAATACTTAAGCTGTTGTTAAAACAACTGAAGCATTTATTATCAATGTTGAAGCTGTTGTTACTAACGCTGAAGCTGTAGTTACTAATGTTGAAGCTGTTGTTACTAACGTTGAAGTGATCGTAAAGAACATGTTACTCAAATAATTAACGATTAATAAGGGTTTGCCAAAATAGTGATCGTTCTTTGTTGCGAATTGAACTGGATTTCATCTACCACATATTGGCGATTTCTAGCCACTGACTGAATACCCAGCAACTGTGCTGTGGAAACTATAGGTGGTTTAAGTTTCACCACCGCTTGACCTTGAGTAGAATTTTTTATAGTAAAAGTATTTAAGGGTATATTACTCCAAGTTACAGACTTACCTGTGGGACGGTCTCGCTCACCCCGGATAATTTGCCGCCCATTGCTTCTGTAAGCTAACGCCCCATTCTTGAAGACTACTTTTTGAATTTTGCTGAGGGGAATTGTCGCAGTTTTACCACTACGCTGAATTAATAGTGCTTGCTCTTGTGCATCAATTCCTATTACCCGACCACTGCTTGACTCACCTCCCTTAAAAATGATCTCTGCTAACTCTGGTAAGGCCACTGCAAGTTCTAATTCATCTGCGTTGACTGGTGTCTGTGCTAAGAAGAAATTTTCTGTCTTGACATCCTTGCTAATTACAGCTTGGATGTTCCCTGCTAATGCTGCTACCATTACTAAGATTGCCACAACCCATCCCTGGAAAAAAGTTTTCATGGCTTTAACAATATATTTGACTATATTTAATTTGACTTTCTCATTAAACTTCTAAAGCGGATACCAAATTTCCGTAAAATTCCTAAAAGAAACTGATTATTCACTTGTAGCAGTTGAGTGGAATATAGACCTAACCCCCAGCCCCTTCCCTACAAGGGAAGGGGAGTAAGATTCAAAGCCTTTTTCCTCTTACTAGCGTTGGCAAGTAAGATTCAAAGCCTCTTTCCTCCTCTAGCTTTGGTGAGTAAGATTCAAAGCCTTTCTCCTTTTAGGAGAGAGGTTTGGAGAGAGGTCTATAACTTGGTGCGTTACGCTTTGCAGTAACACACTCTACAAAACTGCTTCCCCTGTTTCCCTCATTTCCCCTATTTCCCATATGACCCAAACCCCTAACCAAGAAACCAATATTTTAGGTAAATTCACAAGTGTAGTTGGCTTGGTGGGTGCGGCGCTTTTCTTTGCAGGCTGGATTTACCGTTGGTCATATTTCTACTTTTTTCAGTTAGAAGTCAATACTCTGGACTTACCTGCACAGTCTTTTTTGATGGTTCCCCTGCAAATATTTTTAGGAGATGGCTGGGCAATATGCAAAAGTGCGATCGCTTTTTTTATAGCTGCGATCGCTATTCAGGCAACATTATGGTTAATTAAGATCATCAGTGATACAGTAGTCTCTGCAAGCCAATTACTATTGAATCGCATCATCTCTGCTACTCAACGCAAAAGCTCATGGACAGCTAAACAGCTAAAATCTCTGGCTGAATTTAGTTCTGGACAACTGCGCTCAGTGGAATTTCTGCGATCGCTAATCAATGAGATAGTCATAGTATCCTGGGTATTAATTGTGATATTTTGGTTAGCTCGTTGGCAAGGCATCGCAGATGCCCGACGAGACGCTGGTCAAAACTCCACCTTGCCCGTTGTAGCCTTAATTACACCTGAAGAAAAGTTTGCTGTGGGACGCAAACTTGATGATATATTTGCCGATCCCTCCTTGAAAGGTTATCGCATTATTGGCGATAGAGGTCTATTCGATGACTTGCGAGGCAGAGAAGATAATGATATCAGCAATCCACAGCAGCCGCGAGTCTGGCGCTTACTCTTAGAACGTGGCGGCTGGATTTATTTGTTTCGCGCATTGCCTCCAAATGCGAAACTTGATCAGCTACCCTCAGTATTGGCTATTCAAGAAAGCGATAAGGGACATATCATCATTCGCAGTCCAGAAGCTTCCAAAAGTAGTTCTCCTTGATATATTAGACCTCTTGCATAAATCAAAAATAAGAACCCCACCCCGCCAAAGCTACGCTTTGTCTCCCCTCCCCGCTTGCTCTTAGGGGTTGGGGGTGGGGTGTTAGGGACTTTTGCAAGAGGTCTATTGAATAATTTGTTTAAATTTAGGTTAATAAAAAGTTATTTATCCTTAACCATTGTTTTATAATGCCCCTTAACTACAGCATCTAGCTCAAGTTACCGCAGATTCAGGGGAAAAATTTGATGAACCAGGGGCAACGTACTCCAAAATCAAGGAGATATTTGACTGAATTAGTTCAGACTTATATCGTTAAAGCTTTACACGCTGCAAGACAGTGGCGTGTACAACTAATACGATGGTTGTACAAGTATTCTACGTGGGGTGTTGCGTCCCTATTCTTGGTCGGAGTTAGCTTGAGTATCGTGATGGCTGCCTGCTCTCCACGTAATGTCAATAATACTGGTAATGCTGACGCAGCTTCCCAGAGTAATGTAACCCTAACCTTTGTTTCTTACTCGGTTACTAATGCAGCATACCAGCAGATTATTCCCAAATTTATCGCACAGTGGAAGAAAGAACATAACCAAAATATCACTTTTAATCAAAGCTATGATGGCTCAGGTTCCCAAACTCTTGCCGTAATTGACGGTAAAGAAGCTGATGTCGTACACCTGTCACTTGCCCTTGATATTAATAAACTTGTTCAGGCAGGTTTTATTCAACCGGGTTGGGAAAAAGAAGCGCCTAATGATGCAATTGTTACAAAATCTCTAAATGCGATCGCTATCCGTCAGGGTAATCCCAAAAATATCAAAACTTGGCCAGATTTAGCACAAGATGGTGTAAAAGTGGTTACAGCAGACCCCAGAACCTCCGGCGGCGCTCGTTGGAACTTCCTTAGTCTGTGGGGTTCTGTGACAAAAACTGGCGGCAATGAAAATCAAGCAATAGACTTTATCGCCAAAGTATATAATAATGCACCTTTATTACCTAAAACTGCTCGGAATGCCAGCGAAGTATTCTTCAAAGATGGTCAGGGTGATGTTTTGCTCAACTATGAAAATGAGATGATTTTATCAACGCAAAATGGCGAGAAAATCTCATATGTTGTGCCCGATGTAAATATCTCCATCGACAATCCTGTTGCTGTTGTAGATAAGAATGTTGATAAACATGGGACTCGGCCGATTGCGGAAGCATTTATCAAATTTCTTTACACCCCAGACTCGCAACGAGAGTTTACTAAATTAGGATTTCGTCCCGTTTCTTTGGCGATCGCCAAAGAAACGGAAGCCAATTTTCCCAAAATTAAAACTATCTTTAAAGCTGAAGATTTAGGAGGATGGAACGAAATTCAGAAGAAATTCTTTGATGAAGGTGCAATATTTGACAAAATTAGGGCTAAAAAGTCTTAAAAGTTTCGTTATTTAATCATCTTCTCTAAAGCGATTTGCAAATCTTTTGTCAAATCGCTCACAGCTTGTCTAGCTGCATAGCGATCGCCCTGACAATTTCGAGAGCGTTCTGTAACTGAAATTGCTTCTCCTACAGTGATTTGTGCCTGTCGCAAACCTAATCGAGGTCGCCCTGGAAGGGTTGTATCCTGAATTCTAGAAAGCATATCGAATATTAGCAAAGCTGTTTCTGCAAACCGTTCTGCCGTCGGTTGTTCCTGAATATAAGTAGCTGTAACTGCAACAAAACTTTCCACTATCCGCATATGCCGCATTCGCAAGTCTGCTTCCTCTGCAATCCAGTCTGCCAAACCACGTTTAAAGGGTGATAAAGTATTTATATCTGGCAAATCTTCCCGATAAATATAATTCCAGCCAGCCTCTTCTAAACGGCGACAGCGGTCAATAAAATTACCCTGCGCTTGAACTCCAAAATATTGCTCGGCAACTTGTAAAGCCTTATCTAGTAAGCGATGAAGTCGGGCAATCAACACCTGATTAGAACTAGCAGATTCATCAGTTAAGATGGTTTTTGGGATGTCTTGATGATAGAAGCGACGATAAAACTCTTCTATTTCGGTAATCAGATATTCAGCCAACCTACAGAGGCGTTGATAGTAAATCTCTTCGCCATCGCCCTGATCAATTTCCTTAACTGGCAAGCCACTATCAGCTTCCAACTTACTGAGGAGCCAATCCAGTTTAGACCAAGGTGGCTCAACGTAACTATACTGGATGGCGATCGGCACAATGATCACAGTCTCAGTCCGGTTAGCTTTTTGTAAGTCTTCTACACACCAGAACCCCATTTGAGCAACACCGGGTTCCAGTGGGCTAACAATACCACTATGACCATTAGTACCTCCTTCGGGTGCCACTGCGATCGGTAGTTTGCCATTAGCAAGCAACTCCCGTGCTGTTTGAATAGCTTGGCGATCTAGTCGTCTACCGCGATGAACCGGCACACCCCCCAGCCGTGAAAACAACCAACCTAGCCAATCTCCAGCCCAAACCGTCATCCCCCGGTCGTAGAGAAAATAACTGTGAACCAGGGATTGTAATCGAATACCTTTTTGCCGAGCAACCTCTGGCACAATGCGAGAAAGCAAATACTGCATACAGAGGGGATCTTCCACCTCTGGGTGACGAAATGCCAACAAAAAGCGAATTTTTCCAGCCTGGAATTGCTGATAAAGTTCGGCCAATACTTCAACATTCTTGGCTTCAATCCTGACAATACCAGCTGGTAGCCAAGGTCGAGTGCGAAACCGTAGTGCGATCGGCAGTAACCAGCGAAAAATCTGGAGTATCAGCGGGTTAAACTGTTGGGGAATAAATTTAAGTGGTGGTTGAGTAGAGTGAATCTTTTTAGGCAAGTCGCTCTCCAGATTACATTTCTAGCGATTGTACAACGTGGGGTCTTGGTTTTGCATAGACGCATAGAGAAGTCTAAGGGACGAAAGCCACCTTCGTCAGGCATGGCTCAGTTTTACCTCTCCAATGATAGACACTATGATCGAATAAAAAATTATTTTCGATGTTTAGGAAAATTGCGTAATAGATACCAAAATACGGCTAAGTTCAACAAGAAAATCAATATTTTTATCGGAGAAATACCCCGAATCAATTCATAAATTTCTGGTGGAATACTGATACCGACAAGCACCAATACTAAAACATGTGCCCAACGTTTCTCGTACCACAAACCAACAGCTTCAATAGTAGTTACAATAGCATAGATTCCGGTGCCAATACCGCTAAAGGCCAAGGTTCTTGGATTTAAGTTGATAACTTTTTTTAAAAGCCAATCAATAATTATAGATTTTCCTTCTAAAACATAATCCTTTGAAAAAATGTCTAGAGTTTGATAATTTTTTAATGTCAAGAATAAAGCGATCGAAGTAACCATAAGTAGCAAGGCAGTAAATGATTTGTAGAGCACAATTGCCACTAACCCCAATGGACGCTTTTTCAAACAACCCCCTAAGTATATATAAGCCTGACTTTGATTAACTGACTCTGGAGCCTGCTAACTAAAACGCTTATTGTAGCAGTACTTAATCGCCCCATATTTACCATTTTTACTTTGTCCAAATAAGTAAATGAAATGTTGAGTATTAAACTATTCCTGACAGCTTCAGAGACTCACTCAAATAAGTGAAAAACAATTCAACCAATTGGATGAGCTAAATGTATGAGGCTAAGATTTAGAACAAGAGAGACACTGTTATTAACAATCAAATAATTAAACATTACAAGGATAACCCGATGAAACTTGCAACTTTAGTTAATTCTGTAGCTATTATTGGTGCTTTTGCGCTTACATCTGGAATTGCTAACGCTGAACCACCCACAGATAACAACTATGATGCTGGGCAAACAAATATAGCTATCAACTCTAACACATTAAACAGTAATTCCAAAAATGCCAGCTACCTCAAACCCTTTAATCTGGTTTCTCTTGCTTACCAAGGTGGTTTAAAGCAGCAGGGTATTCCCAGTGGGGGAACTCTAATCTCTGAACGTCAGAACAGAAAGATTGTTAGGGAAGATTTAGTAAGGGCCGCTGTCAATGCAAACAAATTACCGCCGCAAATTTTGAACGATCAAAATTACCTCAGTGCTGTTAGGGCAGAGTTGACTTCATTATCTAGAGATTTCTCTAACTAAGTACGGCTTTGAAGATAGGGCAATTAACTTACCTCTGGCTTAACCCCTTACCTAGAAGGTGCTAAAACCCCATTCTGTACTAGAGAATGGGGTTTTGATTTAGGTGTGTATTCTTTGGGATATTCCAAGCGATCGCACATTTAGATAAATCATATCCAATGGAGGTTAGCGGACTCGAACCGCTGACATCCTGCTTGCAAAGCAGGCGCTCTACCAACTGAGCTAAACCCCCATAAAATTAAAATAGTAGGTAACTTCGGTTTACCGCTGCTATTGTAACTTAATATTGTTCCGTTACTAAAGGGATGAAGCCAGAAAATATCCAAGTTGTTGCAGCACTGTATAAATTTGTCAAGCTACCAGATTTTGCCGACAAACGAGATCCTCTGCTATCTTACTGTCAAACGCAAGGTGTCAAAGGGACTATTTTGCTGGCACAAGAAGGCATTAACGGTACAATTGCAGGTTCGCGTCAGGCGATTGATTCTGTTCTCTGGTTTCTGCGTTCTGATCCCCGTCTAGCAGACCTAGAATACAAAGAGTCCCATACCGAAACCCCGCCCTTTGAGCGGATGAAGGTGCGGTTGAAGCCAGAAATTGTCACTTTTGGATTGCCTGAAATTGACCCAAATGAACAAATTGGTACTTATGTCAGTCCCCAGGAATGGAATAATTTGATTTGTGATCCAGAAGTCACTGTGATTGACACCCGCAATGATTATGAGGTGAATATCGGTACTTTCCAAGGAGCAGAAAATCCCCAAACTAGCTCATTTCGGGAATTCCCTGATTATGTGCGCCACCACCTCGACCCAACGAAACACAAAAAGGTTGCTCTGTTTTGTACAGGCGGTATTCGTTGTGAAAAAGCCTCATCCTTCATGCTTGTCCAAGGCTTTGCAGAAGTTTATCATCTCAAAGGCGGCATTCTCAAGTATTTGTCAGAAATTCCAGCAGAGGAAAGTTTATGGGAAGGAGAATGTTTTGTCTTTGACGAGCGGGTAGCCGTCAGTCATGGATTGGAGTCAGGAAGTTGTGAGCAGTGCTTCAGTTGTGGGCGTCCGATTTCTGAATCAGATAAGGCGTCTAGTAAATATGAGCAAGGTTTCTCCTGTCCCCATTGTTTTGATAGCCTCACCGAGGAGAAAAGAGCGCGTCAACAGGAAAAATGGCGGCACTACCAGACCCAAGTTAATAACAAAAATCGGGATGTAAGCTAACCGCAAAGTACGCAAATAATTTTTGGGTACTTTGTATTATTTGCGGTTTGTTTTATCTTGGGCGTCCCAATGTAGTAATATATAAAACAGCTTCATCAGCAGGGATACCCAAAACTTCATTTACTTGGTCATCAAAGAATCCACCGATACCACTGACGCCTACATTCAAGTGGACTGCGGCTAAATTCAGGCGTTGTCCTAAATGGCCGGCATCCATATGTAAGTAACGGTAAACGCGATCGCCATACTGGGCGATCGCAGCTTTGAGGTCAGCTGTATGAAACAACACCGCTGCTGCATCTCGCCCTAATTCTTGCCCCAAACAGAGAAAATGTAACTCTCGCCGAAAGTTTTTAAACCGAATTTGGCGTAATTCTTGGGCTTTGGGCGCGTAATAGTAACAACCTGCCTCCAATCCTTTAACTCCACAGACAGCAATGAATGTTTCTATTAAATTCAAATCAAAGTAGTCTGGAGAAATATCTAAACTTTGGTCGATGTAATTTCGCGGTTGGTAAGTAAAATCGAGTAAACCTTTCAATTCATCGAAGGTTAAATCATCACCATTATAAGCGCGGGTAGAGCGTCGCTTGTACATAGTAGTTTCCAGTTCTGACAGTTTTTGTCCCCAGTCTATAGGTGCGGTGGTGGTGGGAATTTTTAAGCAGAAAGGAAAATTATATTTATCCTCCAAAGATTTTTCTTGTTTGATAGTTGGTAGATTGAGATTGCCAGTTATACCTGATTGGATCTGGGTGTGTCGATGGAAATATGTCAGCAGTTCGCCATCGGGGATTTGGGGATAACTGGTTTCGGTGGCGGAAGGTAAAGCAGTACATCCCAATGGCAAATTTTGATTGATATCTAACAAGTCTGCCAGAGGTAAGACAGCGATCGCACCTTCTTGTTGCGGATCGATATAAAGCAGATCGTTTACCGATTCATCCACAAAACCGCCGATTAAATGGGGGCGATAGTCATTAATGGCAGCAGCCAATTCGATATTGCCCAACAGGTGTCCCGCATCTAAAAAAATCCGGCGATAAGCCCGATCTTCATAGCGCCACGCAGAACGATAGAAAACCGCAGTGACAATAATTGCTAGTTGGGTATTTTCTAAGGAAGGATGCCAGAAACAAGCAGCTTGGAGAGTTTGCCAAACATCACTTTCCCAATAATGCATTAGAGAATGAGTCCGACACTGGTAGTTATACAGACCAGGCGGCAATAACGCTGTGCCACGGGAAACTACATAGATTTCGGCAGGGTATAGTCCGCCTGCACTGGGAGCAGCACGTAAATACACCCCACTACCCATAGAAGGCATTCTCGCCGTCAATCCATAGCTGTGAAACAGCAGCCGTGAAAGTCTTTGCCACCATTGAGCATCTGGATTATTAACAAATCCCTCTGGTTTTTCTTGGATATAGGGTTTGAGAGCAAAAGTAGAGCCAATTTTGTACTCTTTGAAAGGCACTGGCTGTTTAGCCCAGTCTATGCCTTGACTTTTAGAGGCGAGAGTCTCAGGGTCGTATTTAGTCCGTTCGTGGTAATGCTGGGCAATTGATTGGTGTAATTCTGGCATAGTACTTTTAATATCCTTGAAGCATCCTTTTTTTGATCTTGGCATTCATTAGCCTCATTGTTTCGTGTCAATTTGTACAATTCTCAGAGTCATAAAGTGGTAATTGATAACAACTGAATTAGGCATTAGGCACTTGTACTGAGCGACTTGTGCCGAGTTTAGCCTGAGCATCTCGACTTCGCTCGATGGAGGCGGCGTCGTAAAGCCTAGGGCATAGCTACGCTTAGTACAAGTCACCGGAAAAAAGGGTCGGAAATAGTGGAAGATATTCTCTGTAGGGTTGCACAACAAATCGGACATGCTTTCTCCGTATCTCAAGTATCCAGGTTGAAATGACTGGTGAGCAGGCAAACGTACTAAACAGTTGGCTGCGTAAGTCTACAACTCCTGTGGGTTTAGCAAAACGCGCTCGTGCAATATTAAGGTGCAAGCTTGGTTACTCAAAAATCCACCTTTTGTCTTCCATCATCCGCCTGTCCACTGTTCTTGGATGAACCAGGTTGAGCAATGGTTTAGTATTCTTCAACGTAAACGTCTGATAATTGCAGATTTTGCTGATAAACAAGCGCTTTCACAACGCTTGTCAGCATTTATTCAGGAGTGGAATCTCATCGCACACCCTTTTAAACGGAGTCAACACTCAAGCACAAAAATTCTTGCCAAGTGTGAAATTGTTAATTCCAACAATATTACTAAAACCCTAGATCCGATAGCGGCATGATTTCCGACCCTTTTTTAGGGTGACGTGTACTTAGAAATGGAAACTAAACCGGAAGATGTGTTAGTTGAGATTGAGCGACTTCAGCAGTTAGCACTTAAGAGAAAAAAGCTGAATAAACTCAACCACAGATCATAACTACGATTGCAATAAAGTAATACGTTTCATCACACAATCGCAATAATTACTCCTTCTAAATGAAGAATATATTGTCATCATTTGAGGATTACTGGTTTATTTGCGATCGCCTAGCAACTTTTTTAAGGAGCATTATACATATATCGAAGATTTTGTCAATGTTTTGATGGCGATCGCAACTTGGTGTAGGTTGACCATTATCTCATCGATAACGGCCACCATTAATTACCCCTACACATTAAATCGGAACAACATTACATCCCCTTCCTGCACAACATACTCTTTCCCTTCACTGCGAACCAACCCTTTCTCCTTCGCAGCATTCATCGAACCAGTTGTTACCAAGTCTTTATAAGCGACTGTTTCGGCGCGAATAAATCCCCTCTCAAAATCACTGTGAATTACACCAGCAGCTTGAGGTGCAGACATTCCAGCATTAATTGTCCAAGCGCGGGTTTCTTTAGGGCCACAGGTGAAATATGTCCGCAAACCTAAAAGCGTGTAAGTTGCCCGAATCAATGATTTCAAACCGCCTTCTTCCACACCTAAAGACGCAAGAAAATCAGCTTTATCTGACTCTGGTAGTTCCACTAATTCCGCTTCAACTTGAGCCGAAACTATCACAACTTGGGCATTTTCAGTTGCTGCAATTTGCCGCACTATTTCTACAAAATGATTACCAGTTGCTAACTCATCTTCAGATACATTTGCAGCGTAGATAATCGGCTTATAAGTAAGTAAATCCAGTCCTTTAATAATTACTGTTTCTTCTTCATTCAAGCTCACCTGACGCACCGATTTCCCTTCATTTAAAGCCGCAGCTAATTTTTCTAAAACTGTGATTTCAAACTGTGCATCTTTGCTAGTACGAGCTTGTTTGCGAGTGCGGTCAATTCGCCGCTCAATTTGTGATAAATCTGATAAACCCAGTTCTATATTAATGATTTCAATATCTCGTGCTGGATCAACAGAACCAGCAACGTGGATAATATCGTCATTTTCAAAACAACGTACCACATGGACGATCGCATCAACTTCTCGGATGTGGGACAGGAATTGATTCCCTAGTCCCTCACCCTGACTTGCACCTTTAACTAAACCGGCAATATCCACAAATTCCACCCGCGCCGGGATGATTTGTGCCGAACTGGCAATCTTAGTAAGAACATTTAACCGTTCATCCGGGACTGCGACAACGCCGACATTCGGTTCAATCGTGCAAAAAGGGAAGTTAGCTGCTTCTGCTTTGGCATTAGCAACTACAGCATTAAATAAAGTAGATTTTCCGACGTTGGGAAGTCCGACAATTCCGGCTCTTAGCATTTTGGATTTTAGATTTGGGATTACATTACCAAGGTAATCTAAACAGGTTCCGGTATGGTTTGGGGAATTGTCCCTGGAACCGTCTGAGGAATGGGAGCAGGTACTGGTTCTGGTACAGGCCCCGGTAACGGTTGAGGAATCGCTGGCCCCGGTACAGGTTCGGGACTAGGTAGTGGATTCGGCTCAGGATTAGGACTAGGTAGCGGACTCGGGCCAGGAGTAGGAATTTGTGGTTCTGGTATAGAAATCGCAGTAGGATTAATCATCGTAAATCTAAATTAGACTATTCAACCTTCCCACGCTAGATGACAACCTCATCTGTTGACATCTCCCCAAATAGCTATACCCACGAACACTTCCTTTAATAATTTACCCCTCTTCTCATTCTCAGCGTCCCTCTGCGCTTCCCTCCGCACCCCTTTGCGTTTAAAATCCAACCTCAATTCGCCACCATCTGCACAAAACTACTCCTCCTTCACCTTTTCCACCACCTCTGGCACTGGATCGTAACCACCTGGATGAAACGGATGACAGCGCAAAATTCGCCGAGTTGCCATCCAGCTACCACGTAATACTCCAAATCGTTCAATAGCTTCAATAGCATACATCGAACAAGTTGGTTGAAAGCGACAAGTCGGGAGAAACAACGGCGAGATAAACATTCGGTAGCCCCGAATTAGCCAAATAAATAATAATTTCATTGCAGCTACCCAAATCTTATAAATTAGTAACAGGGGTAAAACTTTTCATTTTGTTGCATCTTTGTTAATTACATTTTCTGACTCCACCTCAATTCCGGTTTTCTGGCTGCAAATTGCGTCGGCTGCAATTTGGGTGTTACTCATCCTCCTGATTGCATGGGTGGTAAACCGCTTTGCCGACAAGCCAGAAATCGTGCGGAAGATAGTTCATATTGGCACTGGTAATGTGATTTTAATCGCCTGGTGGCTAGATATTCCTGCTAGCGTAGGGATTACAGCTTCTATTTTAGCGAGTGCAATTACCTTATTATCCTATCGGTTGCCCATTCTTCCTGGTATTAATAGCGTTGGACGGCAAAGTTTAGGGACATTTTTTTACTCTGTGAGTTTCGGTATTTTAGTTGCCTGGTTTTGGTATTTACAACAACCCCAGTATGCAGCACTCGGAATTTTGATAATGACTTGGGGAGATGGATTAGCAGCCTTGATTGGGCAACGCTTTGGTACACACAAGTATAAAGTTTTTGGGACGCAAAAAAGTTGGGAAGGCTCCCTAACTATGATGCTCGTTAGCTATGTCGTCAGTAGTTTGATTTTAGTTGGAACTCAAGGAAACAGTTGGCAAACTTGGGCGATATCCCTGTTAGTTGCATTTATCGCTACTGGTTTAGAAGCTGTTTCATTTTTAGGTATTGACAATTTGACAGTTCCCTTGGGTAGTGCAGCACTTGCCTACTTTTTAAGTCAGTTAGTTCTTAGTTACTAATCTTTTTGAGTGCTATTCCTAATTGATTAAATTAAGAGATAGTGCCAAAAATTCATTGTAAGTTCGTAATATGAATGCTCAGGAGTTTTTGAGACATTATGCTGCTGGGGAGAGAGATTTTCAGAGCCTCATTTCGGAGTACGCTGACTTGAGTGGGGTTGAACTGCAATTTCTCAATATTAGAGGTGCTAAATTTCGCTATGTCAACTTGAGCAGTATCAATTTGAGAAGTTGCAATTTGATTGGGGCTGAATTTTGTTACTGTAACTTGAGGAATGCCAACATCGAGTCTTGTTTTTTCGAGTGTGCCCGGTTTTTGGACTGTGATTTGGGAGGAATTAATACCAGAATATGCGATTTGACCAGTACTCGTTTCATCAGAGTTAACCTTCGAGATGCCAAGTTCAACGGTTTTGGAGAAGAACTCTGTGAGTTCTGGGACGTTATTCGACCGGACGGAAAGTTCATCCCTGGTTTTACTTATGTAATTTATCCGGCTCCTTCCCCAGACAAAGTTAATGGGGACGACATTCCTGTCTAATAAATAGTGTGAAGATGTTACAGGGTATACTTATGCCAAAAAAGAAGCAGATCGTTCAGATGGAGGAGAATATATACCTTATGTTTTAAGAGATTGCTTCGAGTTTCTTACCGCGATCGCTCCAAAATCCAATCGAGTAAAATCGGATTGACTAACTCCGGCGCTTCATCCTGTGGACAATGCCCCACTCCCTCTAAAGGAATAAACTTTTCTACTTGGGGAAAGTTACCTAATTCTCTCCCTAACTTAATTGGCTCCCACGGATCGGCTGTTCCCCACAAGATAATCGCCGCACAGGGTAACAGTGGCAAAAGGTCTTCAGGTAGAGGCCCTGTAGAATAAGAAGTAAAAGCAAGAAACACGGCTCCAGCCCCCGGATCGCTTGCTGGTGAAGTGAGAATATCTACCAACTCATCTGTCACCATCTCAGCATTCGCATAAGCTTGCAGGAGAATTTTTCGCACTGTTTTCGGTTTGGCGAGTTGATTGAAAAAGAAGTCGCCAACTGGTTTAATAGATAGTAAGCGTTGCAGCAAAGGCGCTCCGTAACGACGAGATAAAGGTAAACTTACCCGTTTGCGATCGTGCAATAGTCGCAAAGAACAGTTAAGCAAAGCAACTCCTAAGGCAATATCTGGATTGCTTACTGCTGCTTGCATGGCTACAATACAGCCAATAGAATTTCCGACTAAAAAAGCTGGCTCACCCACAACTTCGCGGCAAAAATCTGCCACTTGCTGTCCCCAGGTTTCTAATGTGTAGGCAATTATTTCACCAGGTTGAGGTTTTGCGGAACCGCCAAAACCAATCAAATCAATAGCATAAACACGGCAATTTTGTGCTAGTACTGGAATATTTTTTTGCCAGTGCCACCAAGAAGCACCAAATCCATGCACGAGGACAACAGCTGGCCCAGTGGTTCCTTGGGTTTGATAACAGATAGGGAAATCTTGCCAAATCCAGGTTTTTATAGGGGTAAGTGCTGTTTTTGAACTTGAGGTTGTCATGGGAAATTTGATGAATACAAGGATAAAAGCCTTTCAATAGCAGGGTGTAAGTAAAATTGTTTGGAATTTGGATAAAATTTATCAGATTTTCAAAATAAATCTTTTGCTCTACTGATAGCTTAGACGTATACTACGAAAGCTTCTAGGCTGAAAACACTAGCATCAAGCTGATAGTTTTATCCAGCATAAAGAGTTTTCATCTTATTGAGAGAGGTAATTTACTCACAACTTAGATTATGTCAGTATTAGGAATTATAACTTTTATAATGCGAGTACTATTTTCGCTATTTTTGATGTGGGCTAATTAGCATCAGTGCTAGATTCAGTAGTTTCACAATTTACGACAGCCAATACAAGTCTATAAGATTGTCGAATATGAAGCATCGGCTAAGGGGTGGTTTGCAACTGGAAACTGACGCTTAATGTAACAATATTTTTCTTGTTCCTAGTTCTGCGATCCAGAAAACATGAATATATTAGAAACAATTGATACTCCTGTTGGAAGCTACGCACCAGATTTTGAACTGCCAGGTATTGATGGTCAAGTACACCATCTCAGGCGTTATCTTGAGAAGTTCCGAGCAGTAGGCGTTATTTCCATGTGTAACCACTGTCCTTATGTAGAGTGGTATATAGACAGGTTGAAAAATATTCAAGCCGAATTTTCCCCAGAAGGCTTCACACTAATTGGCATGAATGGTAGTGATGGTAATTACCATACTAGGTCAAGCTTTGAAAATATGAAAGCTTTTGCTCAGTATCACCACTTGAACTTTCCCTACCTCTGGGACTCGACGCAAGATGTGACGCGCAGTTTTGGTGCTACAAAAACACCAATGGCCTTTTTAATAGATACTAATGGTATAGTACGCTACAAAGGACAAATTGACGATCATCCCCAAGATGCATCAGCAGTGAGAGAAGATTATTTAAAAACTGCGATCGCTTCTCTGTTTCTTGGTGAAGAAATAGATATACCACAAACAGAAGCAATAGGTACTACATTAATTTGGCGTAACTAGACATAGATAGTCCCTGTAACTGCTATCTTAAATTGGAGGCAATTGCAACTTTTTTGATAAAGCGTAACTTCATGGGAACGAATTACCGACGGGTTTTACTCAAACTGAGCGGTGAAGCCTTAATGGGCAACATGGGCTATGGCATTGATCCAGAAGTGGTCAAAGGAATAGCACAAGAGGTAGCAGAGGTGATAGCCACTGGCACTCAAATGGCCATCGTTGTTGGCGGCGGCAATATTTTTCGTGGCGTCAAAGCGGCGTCGGCGGGGATGGACAGGGCAACTGCTGACTACATAGGGATGATTGCCACGGTAATGAACGCCATGACGCTGCAAGATTCGCTGGAACGTATAGGGGTACAGACGCGGGTGCAAACTGCGATCGCTATGCAAGAATTAGCGGAACCGTATATTCGTCGTCGTGCCATCCGCCATCTTGAAAAAGGACGGGTGGTAATTTTTGGTGCTGGTTCTGGAAACCCCTTCTTTACTACAGACACCACTGCGGCATTAAGAGCCGCAGAAATTGATGCCGAAGTGATTTTTAAAGCCACCAAAGTAGACGGAGTGTATGACGCTGATCCTCATATTTATCCTGAGGCGAAGCGTTACAATAGCCTAACTTACGTGCACGTTTTAGCCAAAGATTTGCGGGTGATGGATAGTACTGCGATCGCCTTGTGTAAAGAAAATAATATCCCAATTCTGGTATTTGACCTAACGGTGCGAGGAAACATCCACCGAGCAGTCTTGGGAGAATCTATCGGCACCCTTGTGGGAGGTTCTTGTGAAATTAGCTGAAGCTGAGAGTACGATGCAAAAAACCGTTGAGTCAACTCAACGAGCTTTTAACACGATTCGCACTGGTCGCGCCAATGCGAGTCTATTAGATAAGGTATCGGTGGACTATTACGGTTCGCCTACGCCCTTGAAATCACTGGCAAACATTAGCACGCCAGATGCTACGACGATTTTAATTCAACCCTATGATCGCAAAAGTTTAAATATAGTCGAAAAAGCGATTTCCCTCTCAGATGTGGGTTTAACCCCCAGCAATGACGGTTCTGTGATTCGGCTGAATATTCCGCCCTTGACAAGCGATCGCCGTAAAGAATTCGTCAAAATGGCATCTAAGTATGCTGAAGAAGGTCGTGTTGCTATTCGCAACATCCGTCGCGATGCTATAGACGCCATTCGCAAACAGGAAAAAAATACTGAAATTCCTGAAGATGAAGCGCGGGATCAGCAAGATAAATTGCAAAAATTGACAAACAAGTACACTGCCAGAATAGACGAATTGCTGGCAGAAAAAGAAAAAGACATTACGACTGTTTAAAGTCTAAAGTCTGAAGCATAAAGGCTGAAGGATGATGGATAAATTCTTCAGCCTTTATTATTTATTAGATATCTAACAAAAATTGATCGAGTACCTCAATAGAAAATCACTAATTCAGGAGCCAAAATTCAGCCATATGTACGACTGCATCATCGTCGGTGCTGGGCCAGCTGGTGGAACAGCTGCATATCATTTAGCCAAGCAAGGTCGCTCAGTATTAGTGTTAGAAAAAGAATCCCTGCCAAGATATAAACCTTGTGGCGGTGGTGTATCTCCAGCGATCGCTCAATGGTTTGACTTTGATTTTAGCCCAGCGATTTCTGTGAAAGCCGACTCCCTTCGCTTTACTTGGAAATTGGGCGACCCCGTAGAAGCAAAAATCGCCACAAAAGAACCAGTCTGGATGGTGCGACGAGACATTTTTGACCATTTCCTAGTGCAGCAAGCACAGAAGCATGGGGCTGAACTACGAGATAATACTGAAGTAACGGGTATTGAGTTTAAAAGTGACCATTGGCAAATTAACACAGCCAATGGGCCAGTTGTAGGTCGCTACCTAATCGCGGCTGATGGTGTCAAAGGGCCAATGGCAAAATGGCTAGGCTTTAAAGAACGTAAACGTCGTTTAGCAGGAGCTTTGGAAGCAGAAGTTGCCGCAACTGTGAAGGACAAATCCACGATTCACTTCGAGTTTGGCTTGGTAAAAAACGGCTACATTTGGAACTTCCCAAAAGCTGATGGTTATTCCATTGGTGTTGGTACATTTATCGGTGGCGAACCTCAAGACTTTAAAAAGATTTTAGATGAGTACGCGCGCTCCTTTAATCTAGATATCAAAACTAGCAAGCAGTATGGTTATCCCCTTTGCTTGTGGGATGGCAACCAAAAGTTGCATACTCAAAATGCAGTTTTGGCTGGGGAAGCTGCTTGTGTAGTTGATCCAATGACAGCAGAAGGCATTCGCCCTTCAATTTTTAGCGGTTTGATTGCAGCAGGAGCTATTAATGAGGCTCTTTCTGGTGATACCAATGCTTTAGAAAAATATAGTGAAACCATTAATGAAGAATGGGGTACTGAGATGGCTTGGGCGCAAAAATTAGCTGGAGCATTCTATCGCTTTCCTAGCATTGGCTACAAAGTTGGTGTTAAGCGCCCCTCCGGTGCCAAAATCATGGGTAAGATTCTATGTGGAGAACTGCGCTATGGCGACGTTGCCGATCGTGCGCTCAAGCGTTTAATTCCTGGTTTTGGGGGTTAAGTATTAGGGATTAGGTAACGAATCTCTAGGGTAAGAGACGCCCACCTCACAATAAATCAATCATCTTTTGTGGGGTGGGCGTCTCACCCGCCCTATTTTCACTTTATTTATGCCTATCTACTTACCATTTCTCTAAACTAGGGTTTTAGACAAGGAGCTCTCAAAGGTCTGCAATATAATTCCCAGAATCTTATTGACTGCATTAACATGATATTCTATTGAGTCATTAGAGAAAACCAGATAATCACTCCAGTTCCCAATACACAAATAATTCCCGCCAAGCCAGCTAGGGGTTTTTTATTCTTACCTGTAAACCAGTCAGAGACTTTACCTGTGTAAGTAATTAGTTCTGCTGTGTCTAGGGTAGCGATCGCCCATATCCATCCCGCGTGCAGTCCCCAAGCTAAACCCAAATTGCCGTTCGCAGCAAAACGTGCCAACACCAGTACCATTCCCATCAGCCACAATCCAGGGAGTTGGGGTGCAGTTTCGCGTTGCTCCCAAACCAAGTGTAGCAAGGCAAAAATCAAGCTAGAAATTGCTGCTGCTACCCAAATTGGGTAATCCTGCGCTAATTCAGTGAACAGGAAACCGCGAAAAACTAACTCTTCTATCCCACCCACTAATAACGCTATCAGGAAAATCTGTAGCAAGATGGGTAGTAGTAACTTGAAATTCGTCTTTTCAAAAAAACACCAACCTAACCCCAATTGCCCACTAAATACAATAGCTAGGCTCACCACTCCCAAACCGAAACCTAGCGCTAAAGAACTAAGAGTTGAAAGATTCCCAACAAAGCCGTAATCCGAGAAAGATTTATTCGTCAGCCAACTAACTCCCCACAGAATCAGGGGAGCTAATAGGTAGAGTGACGCCAATAACGGCATCTTTTGCTCTGGTTGCAAAGGTTTGGGAAGTTGCCAATTTAGCAATATTGCTGATCCTGTTGCGATTGGCAACCAGCAAACTATCCAGAAAATAAAAAATGCCATCACTACAACTAGTGCTGGTGCATTTTCTATAAACGCCAGTAAAGCGTTGACCGAAGGCTCAAAGAAAGTTATCAAAATAAACAAAAAAAACACGATAGACTTCTTGCACTATAGATTTCTTGCTGATTAATCAAGACTTTACTAAATTTGGTGACTTCTGCAAGGGGTCTAATCGTATTTTTTACCTGGGGCAAAATTTTTTAAATAGAGCTACTAGTGTGCTGTCAAGGCAAGGACAAGTTATCATCACCTGAAACTTATCCTTACCATCAGCAAATTTACTCTTCGTCTTCCAAATCTTCGTCTGATTCGTCAGAATCTACATCTTGTGAGGTTAGTTTTTTATCAGTTTCACCGAGTTGAATCAAGTGAATATGCTTGTATCCCAGCCTAATTTCAAACTCATCTCCAGACTTTAAGCCCATTGCTTTGGTATATGTAGCACCAATCACAATTTGACCATTTTGATGGACGCTAACCCGATAGGTCGGTTCACGACCACGACCATCTTTAGGTGCTTCTGGACTTAGAGGAATTCCTCTAGCTGATAGCAAAGCGTCATAAAAATCGGTGAGATTGACACGAACCTGGTTATTCTTAGTAACAGTGTAATAGCCGCACTGTTTAGCTCTTTCTCGGCGTGGTAAAGTGGAAAGTTCTTTTACTTTAGCAAGTAGTGCTTTTCCAGTTAATGGTGCGGTTGCAGTTTCAGTCATTATGCTCAAATTTTCCTTACTCTCTCCAAACTGATAAACGATGTAGTCTTATGCCAGCATTTAGCTTTTTAGCATTTGCATAGAGCTACTGAAGACCCTAATGTTACGGGTGAATTCCTGCCGAGAGGAGCCAAAAGCACTTCTATTATGGTTGTCTACAATCAACTAGAGACAATAGTTGCCACAGACATTAATTTTGGTGATATTACGGCACTTTTAACCATTATTCGCCATCAGAAAGAAAACTATTTTCTCCTTTGGCGCTACTGTAGCGGTGTAACTTTCAGCCACCTTTACAAATTGTGTTGGTTCTACTGCAAATAAGTCGTAGACCCAATAAATTGTAGATTTTTCACTTTCAGTGCTTGCCTTTCTTGCCAATGAGCAAGTAGAGTTTTCTCTACTCGTCCTCTCAAGCTTTGGATAGCATAGTATTTCAATAGAGTCCTACGGGCTTATGCCCTTTTGTCCTGCCAGTAGAGACGCGAATTCTCTTGTCTCTACATTACGAATCAACAAAGCAGTAGTAGCCGCGCTGATACGGCTCTTGATTCTGGTTTGGTCACTTCGTAATTTTATATCAAATACTAGCATGGACTAATAATAGCAAAATAGTTGTTTAATTTTGAATTAAAGTTGCTAGTAAATTTTTATTTAAATTTCTGGACTGAAAGAAGAAAAAAGCAGTGACGATTTTCCCAACCCTTTATTGCAAGCGTGAGTATTGGCCTATGGCTTTTATAAAAATTTATATAATTGAGAGGAGCAGTTTTGACGAATGAGTTCAATCCAAGAATTTCTTGATTGAGAGGAAGCCAAAAAGCGAAAAGTCTCGCGTGTCCGGGTTTCTCGGTGCAAAAACTTTTATTTAAAAGTGGTGAGGATTTTTCCTCGGCTTATTATCCTAAGGTCAAAAGTGGTCAGAGGATTTTGTACGTCTGTCTATGGGAAGAATAAATTTATTAACATCTGCCTAGCGCTTGATTGCCACTACTATATGTTGAACATGTGGGTTCACGCTTCTATATAATCAAAAAGTTCCGCCTTCGTTACCGCTTGACCGAATTTTCCAGCTAGGACTGCTTGACTCAAGTTGACATCAAGATGTGTTGCTAACCTAACATGCATATAATTTGCATATTATCACCAGGTCAGAGATGAACGTAAGTCCCTCTCTCAGCAAACACTCTTTCCTTTACATTCCCAAACAGGTAAATTCAATGCAAAGCTACAATTACATTTTTGGCGTTTTATCTCAGAATTTGACAAAAATATTGCTTACATCGGTGCTACAAGTTAAATTTTAATGGTTATCCTTAAACTAGAATCACTCGCTTTTTTGTCGTCGGCCAATTAACACCAGGGTTTGAATTAAGAGCAAAAAGAGTATAGCTCACTTTTTGCAACTACCTGCATTGATTGATGATTGTTGAGGCTGGGAAAGCAATTTTAAAATTTTGGTTAGTGATTATGGAAGTTATTTTTAAGGTCATTCGACAGCAACAAAATTCCTCCCCTGTTGTGCAAACCTACCTTGTCGAGGCAGAACCAGGTAATACAATCTTAGATTGCCTGAATCATATTAAGTGGGAGCAAGATGGAACGTTGGCGTTTCGCAAAAATTGCCGCAATACCATTTGTGGTAGTTGTGCTATGCGAATTAATGGGCGTTCGGCTTTAGCTTGTAAGGAAAATATTGGCAGTGAACTTGCTAGATTACAACAAATACCATCATCCCAAAGTAAAGTAAATGCCATTGGCGAAATCACGATCGCCCCTCTCGGCAATATGCCTGTGATTAAAGATTTAGTTGTAGATATGAGCAGTTTCTGGAATAATTTAGAGGCAGTTGCTCCTTATGTGAGTACAGCAGCACGACAAGTTCCAGAAAGAGAGTTTTTGCAAACACCCCAAGAGCGAACGCGCCTAGATCAAACTGGCAACTGTATTATGTGTGGTGCTTGTTACTCGGAATGCAACGCCCGTGAAGTTGATCCAAACTTTGTTGGCCCCCATGCCCTTGCCAAAGCTTACCGAATGGTAGCGGACTCCCGCGATAGCGACACCCAAAATCGTTTAGCAAGCTACAACGAAGGTACTAAAGGCGTATGGGGTTGCACCCGTTGTTTGTACTGCGATTCAGTTTGTCCAATGGAAGTTGCACCATTAGAACAAATCACCAAAATTAAACAAGAAATTCTCACCCAGAAACAAGTCAGCGACAGTCGTTCAATTCGCCACCGACAAGTATTGGTAGATTTAGTTAAAGAAGGTGGTTGGATTGATGAACGTCAATTTGGTTTACAAGTTGTCGGTAACTATTTTCGGGATTTAAAAGGATTACTCAGTCTTGCACCCCTCGGTTTGCGGATGATCATCCGCGGTAAGTTCCCCCTATCATTTGAGCCTTCAGAAGGGACGCAACAAGTGCGATCGCTCATTGAATCTGTGCAACAAGTAGAAAACAAAAGTTAGAAATCAGGAGTTAGGAGTTAGGAATTTTAACTCATAACTCCTAACTCATAATTCTAGTTCAACGTGGTTCTTGAGGGATATTCAACGGTTGTCCATAACGGTCATATACTAAAACATCCCACTGCCCATTGTTACTAAATTCAAAAGCAATCCTACTACCATCAGCGCTAATTGTAGGGTTGCGGACTTCCGCTTGCAGATTATTAGTCAAATTCCGTGATTGGCGTGTTTCCCGGTCGTAGAGAAAAATAGCCGATCGCCCCTGACGGCTAGCACCAAACACAATATAATGACCATCTTGTGAAACGCTAGGATGAGTTGCGATCGCATCAAAGGAGTTTAAACCTGGCAAATCAACCA
This sequence comes from Nostoc sp., assembly GCF_036919595.1. GTDB lineage: Bacteria > Cyanobacteriota > Cyanobacteriia > Cyanobacteriales > Nostocaceae > Nostoc. The sequence goes on from NZ_JBALCO010000043.1 coordinate 23,515, forward strand.
AATCACGCGTCACCGTATCAAACATATAAACATCTTGGCTACCGCGTCGGTCAGTAATAAAAACAATGTATCTTCCAGAGATTTGGGGGTTTAATTCCGACGCTAAACTATTGAGACTCCGACCCCCCGGATCAAAGGGGTAACTCAAAATCCGAGGGTAGCCAAAACACCCAGTCAATAAACTTAAACATATAAATACAGGTATAAAAAAAACACGTTTCATATAATTAGTCATTAGTCAATACTCTCACAACTCCTAACTCATAACCGGAGGCGGAGCGTCTTTGGCTTTGCTCCTAACTCTTAGGGAGGTGAACCTACAGTTGCACCATTAGGAATATCTAACTCAATATTTGGCCCCCGGTCTAGGACTTCAATATCCCACTGACCACGGCTGGCGGTTTCAAAAACAACATAACGTCCATCTGGGCTGATATTTGGTTTTCTCACCCAGCCGCGATAGATTGGCGTGACAATTTGTGACTGTTGCGTAGCGCGATCGTAAAGCGCCACCACTGGTCTACCTTGGTCACTAGTAAGATAAGCAATGTAACGCCCGGTGTAGCTCAAACTAGGACTTTCAGCAATTGTTTCCTGTCGGTTTATGCCCGGTGTGCCAATAAACAGTTGCCTCTCCAAATCGTAGACTAGTAGCTGCTGATTACCATTCCGATTAGATACAAACGCTAAAAAGCGCCCATTTCCACTCAAAGCAGGCTGCTCCTCGGTGTAGCGACTATTGAGGGAAGTAGGCCCTATGGGAATATCGTTAGAACCACAAGATACAAGCAAACTTGTTAAACTAAAAACCAGGCTCCAATGAATAGGTCTTTGGAGCCAAAATATAGGCGTAAATTTTTTCACCTCAACTGTTTTCCGTCGCCTCTAAAATTACCTCCACACCAACTGTTTTAAACATCGTCATCAAAATCGGTCGAATTATCTGGCCCCTCATTTGGCTTTTCAACCGGGTTGTATGGTACATAATCAGTTGGGATCGCCTCATCATCTTCGCGCCCTCTTCGAGGAGTTGAGTCAGTGGGTGGACGACGCCTTCTTGGTCTGGGAGTGACATCATCTTCACGACTTTCAGGACGCTCAGACCCATTATTACTACGCCGAGAAGGTTTTCTGACTTCCCCTCCCGAACTTTCCCAATCATCAACTTCCCTAGATGAAGAACCCCAATTCTCTTCTTCAGAGCTTTCAGAAGGGCGATTCACTGGACGCCCAGAAGTCCGCCGCCGCGTTTTATCAGCTGGAGCCTGTCTTTCACTACTGCTGCTGTTACGGCGTTCTGTACGACGGGGGGGTTGCTCCTGGTAGTAGTCATCACGAGTAGAAATCTCATCCCTGCTACCCCGAATCCGGGGACGCACAGGGCGCTCCTCTTCTTCATAAGGTAATGGATCTAAGTCTGCATCCATCTCAGCTTGATACTTTCTGCGATCATTGTACGAATAGCGATCGCTAACCGGTCGGTCTTCATCCACAATCGGAGTGTTGCGCTTTGCTTGCTGGGTAGCTATACTCCGCAGGCGGATACTTTCAACTGCAAAAAATACAGTTGTGCCAACTAAAAGCAATTGACCAAATTGTAGAATCGGGTCTAGCCGCCATCCTTGAAACACGAGAATGAAGCCGCAGAGCAAGCCGACTGCTGCAAAAAAGATATCTTGATCCCGTGACAATTCTGGACGCACAGTGCGGAGAAAATACAGTGCTGCCCCAGCCACAGCCAGGAAAATTCCTAGAATACTGGCTGAGTTTGCCCCAAAATTTACCTGAGCCAGAAAGCTGGCTGAGTTCAGCCCAAAATTTATCATTGCTGTTTTCCCAATATCAAATCTATGTTAGCGAGTCACAATTAAAATCACTACTCTAATTAGTCACGATATATTGAAGCTTCAAAGCCTCTGGCAAAGAAGCTCTGAAGCCGTTCACCGAAAAATAAAAACACCTACTTCTATCAGCTACAACTGCTCCTAGCGGTAAACACTGCTGTTTTTGGTGCAATTAATCTAGATAGCTGACAGACAATCGATTATGAGAGTCAATTCAACTCTCATAAGCATTATGAACGCTGAATTTTATCTTTTTGGCTAATGAAAACTAGACCAACTATAACGGGGATCACAACAATTGCAGTACCCCATAGCAGACTCCAAAGAAAATTTGCTAAAGAAGGCGTCATACTTCTCAACCTTTTTTTACACACTTCATCCTAATTTTAATAGTGTATTACTTTCTTGAGAAGCCTCTAACTCGGAACTACTAAACTTGGTAACTGCTTTCACCAGTTGTTGAGTTAACCACGTGAGCAAGTTCACTTTTCTATTTCCGAAGGAAGTGACAGCATTTGGTTAAAATGATCATGAGAGTGCTTTACAAAGCTTAAAATTTTGTGGCGATGTCTACGACGGGCTACGCCTACGCGAACCTGAAGGGCTTGCCGTTGCCTAAGTTTTTTCTTTCTTTACAGATAGATAGTAGCTTAAACCGATGACTGGTGTTGACCTGACTGCTTGGATTCTTGGCCCTGTGTTAGGGCTGATGACATTTTTATTTATATTTCGGATCATTCTCACTTGGTATCCGCAAGTGGATCTGAATCGTTTGCCCTTTAATTTAATAGCTTGGCCTACTGAACCATTTTTAGTGCCCTTGCGAAAGCTAGTCCAACCTATAGGCGGGGTGGACATTACACCTATTATTTGGGTTGGTATCTTCAGCCTGTTGCGAGAAATCCTGCTAGGTCAGCAAGGATTGCTGACTATGCTATCTCGTGTTAATTAGGGATGGGGCATGGGGCAGAAGAATTTTAGATTTTGGATTTTGGATTTTGGATTGAACATCTAAAATCTAAAAGACGCTTGATAGCGCAGCGTAAAGCCTTCTCTACCAGAGGCTGCGCCCTAAGCGTAGCTATGCCGTAGGCTTTACGGCATGGCAACTCTTATAGACGCTCTTGCGTTCGCTTAAAGCAACTGTGCGTAGCGTCTGACTCGCTAATGCAAATCCAAAATTGAGGAGGCATTGGGCATAGGGCATTGGTTATTTCTCCCCTGCTTCCCTGCTCCCCTGCTCCCCCTGCCTTCCCACTCTCCACTCCCTTAACTGTTCATTTCCTGCACAAAATTTGTATAGACATTACCCTGCAAAAACTGTGGAGTTTCCATAATTTTTTGATGAAACCCGATGGTGGTGGGTAGTCCAGTGATGGCACATTCCCGGAGTGCGCGTTTCATGCGGTTAATAGCAGTGGGTCGATCTGGGGCCCAAACAATTAACTTGCCAATCAAGGAATCGTAGTAAGGTGGGATTTGGTAATCTGTGTAAACGTGCGAATCAATCCGAACACCAGGTCCTCCAGGGGGAAGATAGCCACTAATCCGTCCAGGAGAAGGGCGAAAGTCGTGATCGGGGTCTTCAGCGTTGATCCGGCATTCGATCGCATGACCCCGCAAAACTACTTGCTCTTGGGTAACCTTGAGTCTTTCCCCTTGGGCAATCCGAATTTGTTCGGCAACCAAATCTATTCCAGTAATCATCTCTGTTACAGGATGTTCTACTTGAATCCGGGTGTTCATTTCCATAAAGTAGAATTTACCGAATCTATCCAAGAGAAACTCGATAGTACCCGCCCCACTGTAGTTAATAAATTGGGCAGCTTTGACAGCAGCTTGTCCCATTTTCTCGCGCAGGTCTTGGTCGAGAGCCGGACTTGGTGCTTCTTCCAGTAACTTTTGATTCCGGCGCTGAATAGAGCAATCCCGTTCGCCCAAGTGGATAACATTACCATAATTATCCGCCAAAACTTGAAATTCGATGTGGCGGGGACGTTCAATAAATTTTTCAATGTAAACGCCAGAATTCCCAAAAGCTGCTCCTGCTTCCCCTTGGGCCGCCAGGAAAAGTTTGACAAATTCATCTTCAGAACGAACTAGGCGCATACCCCGTCCGCCGCCACCCGCTGTGGCTTTGATCATCACTGGATAGCCGATATCCTTGGCGAATTTTAATCCTTGTTCCTCAGATTCCACTAACCCCTCAGTACCAGGTACTGTCGGGACTCCAGCTTTTTGCATGGTTTCTTTGGCAGTGGATTTATCCCCCATCAGCTTGATAGCTTCTGGAGTTGGGCCGATAAAAGCAATATGATGGTCAGCACAGATTTCCGCAAACCGGGCATTTTCTGCTAAAAAGCCATAACCTGGATGAATGGCTGTCGCATTGCGCGTTAGTGCAGCAGCAATAATATTGGGAATATTCAAATAACTTTTACTGCTAGCAGGTTCGCCAATGCAAACCGCTTCATCAGCAAGTTGGACGTGAAGAGCATTACGATCAACGGTGGAGTGAACCGCAACTGTCGCAATCCCCATTTCTTCACAGGCGCGGAGAATGCGAAGGGCGATTTCTCCCCGATTGGCAATTAATATTTTGTCAAACTTCATTTTTTAGTTTCGATATCATTACCAGTAGATTGACATTTTCTCTGATCCAACTTGAAACGACGCTTTCGCATTATTTCAAATTATCACAGGAGATTCGCCACCCTGATTCTAAGCAAACTTTCATATTGCAACCTTGCTGCCTCTATAGGTCTTAATTACTGTAAGTCTTGGCTAGCTTGGCAAAATGGGCTTTTGCGATCGCACCGCACCTCATACAGTAGCTCTACCCTTTTTAATATCACTTGTGCAGAGGCTAGATTTCTGTCAGTCTGATACCGCCTTGAGGAAATTTATATTTTTGAGAAATATAACTTAGATATCACCTTACTATAATTATTTTCTTATGCTATAGTCTATGTTTAAACAACCCGTGCGGATGTGGCGGAATTGGTATACGCGCACGCTTGAGGTGCGTGTGGGCAATGCCCTTGCGAGTTCGAGTCTCGCCATCCGCATATTTTGTTTATTAGTCAAGGGTCAATAGTTAAGGGTCAAAACACCTTAGACTGTTGACCCTTAAATCTGAGTATAGCTCTGGTTTTTTATGCTTTTATAGAGATAGGTGAAGTTTTGTAAAAAGCATTGAGTATTACTTTTACGCCCACAAACAACTTAACACTGCCAGCAGCTTGGCATCGCCTCACTCCGATTTGGCAAGGAGGGGAGGAAATAATTCAACAAAGTTTACCTCATACTCAGCTAGCACCTGCTTGGCAGCTAATGCTTTTGGGTGACGGCTCTCCAACACGTCACCTAGAATTGCTCACAGGTAAGCCTGTAGAAGTAGATGTGATTGATATGTCATTGATTGGCATGGACTTGGATGGTGCGCCTGAGTTAATCCAAACTGTCCCAGGGCCACGACTACGGCGACAAGTATGGCTGCGTACTGCTTCTGGTCAACGATTAGCCTATGCTACTTCGTGGTGGGAAGCCAGTCATGTAGATGAATATTTGCAAAACCGTTCATTACCAATTTGGGCTAGTTTGGCTCGTCTTCGTACAGAGTTGTATCGGGATGTTAGAGGAATTTACTACGGCGACTCATCGGCGCTAGAATCTGGTTTTGATGTGACTGGGCCTTTTTGGGGTCGCCATTACTTGTTTTGGCATCATGGACAGCCACTGACTTTAATTTATGAAGTTTTTTCGCCTTATTTAACCAAATATTTGGGAGCTATGCAATTGAATTCAAAAAATCAGTAAAAAGCCTGAAGAGAATATTGCTTTTGAGTTTTGATTGCTATTTAGATAACTTAGTACTTACGCAAAAATCGCCGAAAAGCTTAATTTAGCGTAGACACGTAGTGGCTTGCCGCAGGCTACCGCCAAGATGAGAAGCAACTGGCAGCGGTATCGTAAAAGACCTATGAGTAATTTACCTACACAAGCGATGCCTATGGCAACCTGAAGCGGGAATGCCTAAAAGTAGAAACAGGAAATCCTAGATGAAGTATTTGAGATCGGTAAAAATCTAAAATAGAGTCATCCCCCAAAACCAACCATGATTCAACTCAAAACCCAACTCACCCTCGAAGAATTTCTCGCACTTCCCGAAGGAGACATCATCTCCGAACTCGTTGATGGAGAAGCTGTTCCCAAATTCAAAACCAATGTAATGTCACCAAAATTTTTTCATAATTCTATAACAGGTGCATTATTCATACTATTGTCTGCATGGGCGCAAGGAAAGGGACGAGTTGTAATTGAATGGGCAATTAAGCTAACACGAAATCAACAAGACTGGGTTCCTGTACCAGATTTGACATATATTTCTTATAACCGTCTTTCTGCTGATTGGTTGCAAAATGAGGCTTGTCCTGTTGCACCCGAATTAGTCATTGAAATTATCTCCTCAGGTCAAACTTTTAGAGAAATGACAGAAAAAGCAACTGATTATCTAAAAGCTAAAGTTCAACGAGTTTGGATTATTGATACTAGAGCAAAAACTATTACTATTTTTTATCCTGATATTCTCCCTCAAACTAAACGCGGTACTGATAGGTTAGAAGATTCCTTATTTGAAGGGCTAGAAATTACGCCTCAACAAATTTTCCAACAAGCAAGAATTTGCGACTGATGTTAGCAACAAAGGTACGAGGAAAGGTTTAATGAATACTGTTGTGCTAAATTTAGAACCGATTGCTCATTTAACTGATGAGCAATTTTATCAATTGTGTATTGCCAATCGTGATTTAAGCCTGGAAATGAATGCAGCTGGAGAATTAATCATTATGCCACCAGTTGGAGGAGAAAGCGCAAATCAAGAAGCTGGACTGATCGCTGATTTAGAAATTTGGAATCGTCAAGCTAAATTAGGGAAAGTTTTTAGTTCTTCAACTATCTTTATACTTGCCAACGGTGCAAAACGTTCCCCTGATGCTGCTTGGGTAAAATTGGAGCGCTGGGAAGCTCTAACGCCAGAAGAACGAAAAAAATTTCCGCCACTTGTACCCGACTTTGTGATTGAACTGCGTTCAGAGACAGATCGGCTTGCACCGATTCAAGAGAAAATGCAGGAATACATCAAAAATGGTCTGCGTTTGGGTTGGCTGATTAATCCTCAAGATGCAAGAGTGGAAATTTACCGCCTTTTAAAGGCTGTAGAAGTTCTGCAAATGCCAGCGATTCTTTCTGGAGAAGATATATTACCTGGATTTGAGTTGCAAGTATAGGCAGTCGATAAGCTTTCAGGGCATAGCTTTGCTTACCATATTGTCCATCTAAAAGATGCGATCGCTCATTAAAAATTGTAGCCAAAGTACTTCATATTCCTTTCTCTGAAACGAACAGAAGCTTTGCCAACCCAGAGTAATGTCAGCTAATCATGACTTGCAGCTTTGTCTAGTTAGTTATATTCTCAAATTGCTTGGACTAACGGATTTACTTGCGGAAACTTTCCGACTGAGGAATTAATCTTAGGGAAACGTCCTACGAAATTCAACAAAGCATGTTAAAAATGGTAACTGAGCCAAAAACACAGCTTTTTAAAGACTCGGGAAGGTTTATTACGGAAATATCATCTGTGTCTAGGATGGAGAAATTTATGCAGTTAACTGCCCTAGATAACGAGAAAGTTTTTGGTTAACTTAACCAATCAAACAAGTAATAAGTTTGCAAGTATAAGGTATAGGTTTCAATGGCACCGCCTCTTGTGTCTGTTCCGATGAAGAAAAATAAGAAACCGTCTTTGGTGCTGACGCTCTCGGCTGCTGGGTTATTGATTGGTGCAGGGAGCGCGGCATACTGGTTGTTAAGCCAAAGACAACTATCTTCTAACGATTTGCTAGTAGGTGCAAATATTATTCCTGGTGATGCCCTGTTTGCGGTTTCTCTGACAACAGATCCCCAGCAGTGGCAGAAATTGCGGCAGTTTGGGACAAGAGAAACCCAAGCAGAACTGGATAAAAATTTAGTACAATTGCGCGATCGCTTTCTGACTAATAATGGTTACGACTTCCAGAAAGATGTCGCTCCTTGGGTAGGCGATGACGTCACAATCGCATTTCTTGCCCCAGACACAGCGAGTAAACCTGCACCCAAACCAGTTGCTACCACCGATGAAGATACTGCTAACGATCAGCAGTCGATGGTAATGGTATTGCCAGTGAAAAATCCAGAAATCGCCAAAAACATTTTGGCACGACCGAAAACCCTTAAACAAGGCAAATGGATTGACCGTACTTATCAAGGAATCGCCATCAAACAAAGTGAGGGACAAGCAGGGGAGAACTTCTCAGCAGCATTACTAGATGGGCGTTTTTTAGTCATAACTGATAGTCCCAAAGCCACAGAACGAGCAATTGACGCCTACAAAAATAAAACATCCTTAGACACAACAGGGGGCTTTGCTGAGAATTTTCCGAAAATTGCCAATTACCAACCCTTTGCCCAGTTTTACGTAAATGTGCCAACAGCAGCCAAAATAGCCGCAGCTTCTCCAAACCGTCCTTTACCTGCTCAAGTTTTGGCTCAACTGCAAAATAACCAAGGTTTAGCGGGGACAATGACCTTAGAGCCAGAAGGAATTCGCTTAAAGGGCGTTTCTTGGCTAAACCCTAATAGTCAACGGGTGCTGGCGGTGGAAAACAAAGCTGGGAAAATGCAAAGCCGTGTCCCAGCGGAAACCTTAATGATGCTCTCTGGCGGTAACTTGCAGCGGTTGTGGGGAGATTACGTTTTAACATCTCAGGGAAATCCTCTCTCGCCGATCGCACCAGAACAGATCAGAGGTGGGATAAAATCTCTTACCAATCTCGATTTAGATAAAGATTTGCTCGATTGGATGAAAGGCGAATTTTCATTATCAGTGATTCCTACTACTCCAAAACAAGGTTCACCAGATGATTTTCGTGCGGGTTTAGTGTTCATGGTACAGGCAAGCAATCGCCAATCAGCTGAAGCATCCATAAAACAGCTCGATGAAGTGATGAGAAATCAATACCAGTTCCAAGTCAAACCGGGGAAAGTTACTGGTCAACCTGTTGTTAACTGGGTTTCACCCTATGGTACGTTAACTGCCACCCACGGCTGGTTAGATGGAGATGTCGCCTTTCTAGTAGTGGGCGCTCCGATCACTGATAAAATTGTTCCCCAACCCAACAACACACTAGCTAGCACTCTTCCCTTCCAACAAACAGTTCCTACAGAACCAAATCCGACAAATGGTCAATTTTTCTTGGATGTGGAACGAACTGTGAAAAATTTCCCTTTACCAACTCTAATTCCCAATCAAGAAACTTTGCTAGATGCAACGCGCTCAATTGGGATGACATCTGCTGTCAGCGACAGTCGCAGTAACCGTTATGACATTTTTATTGTACTCAAAAAAGTTACCAACATGACTACATTGCCTAGTCCAGAAAGGAGTAAGAGCAGTTCTGCTACACCATCCACAATTTCTCCATAACAGCAATTGGAAAAGTTAGGAGTTGTACCAATTCTCAAAAATATTGCTATATATCAATCTTCGCGTCTGGTGTGTCTTTACCTCAGAGCGATATCATCTGTAGTAACCTTAAAATGAAATGGTATTAAAAATAATTAATTCATAACAGACGCGATTAATCGCGTCTCTACTCCTAACTCATAACTTTCCCCTGTTTCATGACTCTGTAAGCATATAGGATCAGAACAGTCAGAATCCATATTTAAAATCATCCACGGAGAGAACACTTTATGAATCTAGTTGTACTCCAGAACTGGCTGGACAATGCTTCCTTTGCCATATTATTCCTGACAATGCTGGTGTATTGGGGAGGAGCGGCTTTTCCGAATCTGCCTTATTTAGCCGCTTTGGGCACAGCTGGGATGGCGATCGCTAATTTGTGCATGGCGACTCTACTAGGGGCACGATGGATTGAAGCTGGTTACTTTCCCTTAAGTAATCTATATGAATCTCTGTTTTTCTTAACTTGGGGAATTACTACAGTCCATCTAATTGCTGAAAGTAGTAGCCGTAGCCGCTTAGTAGGAGTTGTTACAGCTCCTGTGGCAATGGCAATCGCTGCTTTTGCTACTATGACATTACCATCCCAGATGCAAGCATCAGAACCCCTAGTACCTGCCTTGAAGTCAAATTGGTTGATGATGCATGTCAGCGTCATGATGTTGAGTTATTCTGCTTTGATGGTGGGTGCGTTATTAGCGATCGCTTTTTTAGTTGTTACTCGTGGTCAAAACATCCAACTACAAGGTAGTTCTGTAGGTACTGGTGGCTATCGCAGCAACGGCTACCGCTTACACAAAGCATCTGAGCTAATTTCTCAACCAGCCCCTTCTGCCGAAAATAACGGCTTTGCTCGTTTTGAAACTAGTAGCAACGGTAACGGTAACGCTAATACCGCTGTTTTGAATTTAGTAACTACCTCTGAGCCTCAAATAGCATCTGCCGAACCCCTTTCACCCCAGCGCCTTAGCCTTGCCGAAACCCTCGACAACATCAGCTATCGCATCATCGGACTAGGATTTCCCCTGCTGACAATTGGTATTATTGCCGGTGGTGTTTGGGCTAACGAAGCTTGGGGTTCCTACTGGAGTTGGGACCCCAAAGAAACTTGGGCATTAATCACCTGGTTAGTGTTCGCCGCCTACCTCCACGCCCGAATTACTCGCGGTTGGCAAGGGCGTCGTCCTGCAATTTTAGCCTCGACGGGCTTTGTTGTTGTTTGGGTTTGCTATCTCGGTGTGAATTTGTTAGGTAAAGGTTTACATTCTTACGGTTGGTTCTTTTAGTAACCGTTTAAATAAAACTACCTCACCCATGCTACCGCGCACCCTCCCCGATGCTTTGGGGAGGGGTAACGCGAGAATTATAGGCTAATTTACTGGACTTTAAATTATTACTGAATTGTTATTTGAGCAGCACTAAATCTATAAAATCATCATTTTGTTTCGGATGAACTGTTATATCTCTGGAAAATATAGATTTATTGACAGGAGATTTTTATGGAAGATGGATTCGAGAGACTAAACCATGATGAAGTTGTGTCTATAGAACCGGACACTTTTAATAAGTTAAATATTGCTAAAACCTTTAAAGTCCGTGATTTGATTACAGCAATTAAGGAATTTATTGGAGCAGAACAGACAGATGAAGTAAATTTGTATACCCAAGGATTAAATTGTGAAGTTTTGCAATTTAGTACTTTGGGATGGAAAAAAGGAAAAGTTAGACTTGCTTTAGAATTTTGTCCTGATGAATCTGAGTCACCACTTGATGAAATTTTTCAAAAACTAAAACAAGTAGAAAACGAATACCCAATAAGCGATCACACTAAAGTCTGAGAACCCTAGTCACTTTCTGCTAGTCTACGGTGTAAACACAAGTCTTGTAGAGTTGCGTCATAAGTTTTTGATCCTCCCAATCCCTTTTAAAAAGTTACGGTGTACATACAAGTAGGAAATATCTTACGAACCTGGGTTTAGACTCTCGTATTACCCCACCCTAACCCTCCCCTTAGAAAGGGGAGGGGACTAGATTTCCGATCTCCTCCCAATACATCCTACGGTGTACACACAAGTCTGAAGTAGTTTACGAATCTGGTTTTATACCCCACCCTAACCCTCCCCGTATGTATTGGGGAGGGAACTGGATTTCCGGCTTCCCCCCTTTACAAGGGGGGATTGAGGGGGGTAATTTAACTTGTGTGTACACCGTAGCCAATACATCGGGGGATTAAGGGAGGTAATACGACTTGTGTATACACAGTAGCCTTAAAAAGGGGGGCAACAACAAGCACAACTTGCCCAACAACGCGCCCAATTATTAGCAGAAAGATTAAGATCGCTCGGTGTAGATCCTGATTCTCTCACCTAAATTGCTGTAAAGACTCATCCACGAGTATCAAAGACTCATTCGCGAGTATAAAAGACTCATCCACGAGTATCAAAGACTCGTCCACGAGTATAAAAGACTCATCCACGAGTATCAAAGACTCGTCCACGAGTATCAAAGACTCGTCCGCGAGTATCAAAGACTCATTCACGAGTATCAAAGACTCGTCCGCGAGTATCAAAGACTCATTCACGAGTATAAAAGACTCGTCCACGAGTATAAAAGACTCGCTCACGAGTATCAAAGACTCATTACAGTAGTTTTCATTTATTTAAACCGCACTCTTGCATTCTTGTCTGTGCCTCTGCATGAGACAAAAAATCTTTCGGTATTGTTTCAACACCAAGCTGTAATTAAGAATTACGAATTAGTTGCAATAACCGCCTCAGAATAAATTCTGAGGCTAATAGTTAAATTTGTCTAAAGACGACTGGTAAAAAATTACAGTCCACTTGAGTGGACTTAGGCTATGAGCCTAGAAATTTATTTCTGGGCGGGCGATGGTGCTAATCGAGAATCGTGCAAGATATAAGCTAATCTTCTTCACTCTCTACTTTCTGCTGCACTTTAGCAAGACTTGCACTCACACTTTCAGCATCCGGTGACTTCAATCGCTGCAAAATCTCTAAAGCTGGTTGCAAATAGGATATCGCTTTAGTGTATTCACCCTGTTGTTCTGCCAAATCTCCTAACCTCCGCAGAGTCATTGCTTGAATTCGGACAGCACCAATGCGTTGACTTATTTCCAAAGATTGATTGTAGAGTGCGATCGCTTCATCCACATTCCCTTTGTTGGCGTAGATATTTCCCAGTTGGTTCAACGTCGCCGCTTTGCCTTCGACATCTCCAATACGTTCATTTATTTCCAAAGACTGATTGTAGAGTGCGATCGCTTTATCCACTTCCCCTTTGTTGGCGTAAATATTTCCCAGTTGGTACAACGTCGCCGCTTTGCCTTTGACATCTCCAATGCGTTCATTTATTTCCAAAGACTGATTGAAAAGTGCGATCGCTTCATCCACATTCCCTTTGTTGGCGTAGATATTTCCCAGATGGTACAACGTCTCCGCTTTGCCTTTGACATCTCCAATGCGTTCATTTATTTCCAAAGACTGATTGAAAAGTGCGATCGCTTCATCCACATTCCCTTTGTTGGCGTAG
>NZ_JBALCO010000044.1:0-11521 GCF_036919595.1 Nostoc sp.
TGGTCTTAATCTCCTCGAAGTTATTACTGATGCTTTAGAAGGTAATGTCTCTGTTTTCCTTTCCTCTATTACTACTAGCTAGGCAGTTACAAAAATTATCTGTAATAGATATTCGTTTATTGCCTTATCCAACTCAATTAATTTTTATATCTGAATATTTTAGACTAAATCCAGAACCGACACTCGAACAATGTAAAGCCTTAGAAAATTGGTTTTGGGTAACAACCTATTCAAATTACTTCACAGTTTATTCTATAAGTCAGCAAAGAAGTGCTTATCAAGTATTCTGTGATTTTGCAATAGGAGAACATCCTGATGGAATTTATAAAGTGAATAACGAAGTGTCTTTCAGTACAGCTAAGTATCCAGATAAATTAAATTTTACTGGTGTAAGACCAAAGGCATTGCAATTATTTTATTTAAATTCAATAATTGAAGATAATGAGATTCAAGATAGAGAAGGGATAAAAGAAATTTTTATTTCTTCCAAAAAAGATAGAAATCCAGCTAATATTATTCTGAGATTATCTTCTGAGTTCGAGGAAAAGCAGGATAAAAAACAAATTAAAAATTTTATTGAAACTTCTTCAATTAAACTTTTAAATAAGCATTTCATTACACAAGAGATGGTTTATTTATATAAACAAGATATAGTAGATCGTTTTATTCCCACAAGAGAGAGTTATTTGAAATTAAAAGAAAAGGAGTTTGTAGAAAACATTGGAATTATATATACAGATTAAATTACCCACCTCTGCCTCATTGTTGTTATCTGGGTTCGGTTTTTTTCTGACCACGAGTCACTAAGTACATTATTTGAAGCTAAACCGAATAACCAAATTAACACCACACCTGCGGCAATTCGACGCAAACGGAAAACTAACTCACCAAAATCTTTATCTGATGTCAACAAAATTGCACTTTCATTATTAGCCAAGTTCAAAACTTCATCGTCAGGAATCCCTGGTTGCATTTCCACAACATACACAACTTCGTGACCATCTAGCCGCAGACGTTAAACGATTTGCCAATCTAAATTTTCGTATCCTAAAAACTTTAAGAAGCTTTCTCAATCGTTGGGTAAACCACATCATAACGCAAAGCTTGAGCCGCAAATGCCAAAGCTGCTTTAATTCCTTGATTGCTAAGTCGCAGATGCGCTTCGAGTATTTGCTGAGGTGTTTCACCCGCAGCAAGCTTTTTGAGAATTAATTCAACTGTAATACGAGTTCCTGAAATGACAGGTTTGCCCATCATTATTTTTGGATCGGATACAATTTTTTGCATTAGTTAGGATTATTTGGATAGATGATTAATATATATAACGCCTTTCAACATTCTTCTCCATCACCTACCAGAACACAAGGCCCGATCGCTATTCATTACTTTCTGATTAGTCTGCAAATAATCATGTAGCAAATGGCAACCCTGCGTGAGTAAATTTTCGAGTTGAATATCTGCCAAATTCTGGAAAATTACTGTGCCATTACCACTACCCGCAGCCAAAGTCTTGCCGTCAGGGCTAAAACTGACGCTGGTTAACTCTTGCTTATCACCTTTCAAAGCAATCAACAACGTCCCTTCGCGGTTCCAAATTCTCACTTTGTCATCACTGCTAGCTGCCAGAGTCTTGCCATCGGGGCTAAAACTCACACTTATAAAACTATCGCCATCTCCTGTGAGAGTATTTAGCAAATCACCATCCCTGCTCCAAATCTTCACCGTGCTATCAATACTAACTGAAGCGATCGCCTGACTATCGGGCGACCAAGCAACCCCATTTACCCGGCGACTATGACCAGTTAATGTGTATAGCAATTTACCATCTATACTCCAGATTTTCACTGTTTTGTCATCACTGGCTGAGGCTAGTAACTTGCCATCTGGGCTAAAACTTACCCAATTTACCGCATCTTGATGACCCTGCAAGGTGTTGAGCAGTTTACCGTTGCGACTCCAAAGCTTTACTGTTTTATCTTTACTGGCCGAGGCAATCACCTGACCATTAGGTGACCAAGCTACACTCAAGATGGTATTATTATGACCCTGTAAGGTGTTGAGCAGTTTACCGTCAAGACTCCAAAGCTTCACTGTTTTATCTTTACTAGCCGAAGCGATCGCCTGGCCATCGGGGCTGAAACTGACTCCCCAAACTTCACCCTCATGCCCCGTGAATGTACGGAGTATTTTCCCGTCTCGACTGAAAAGTTTTATAGTTTTGTCTCGACTCGCTGCTGCTAAGGTGCGACCATCAGGGCTAAAACTGATGCTAGTTACCCAGTCATCATTATCGGCTTTGGGCTTTCGCAGTAACACATCGTCCCAATGCCAGAGTTTAATAGTTTTGTCCCGACTTGCAGAAGCTAGGGTGCGACCGTCTGGGCTGAAACTGACACTGTTAACCCAATTATTATGTCCCTTCAGCGTTCCCAGCAGCACACCTTCAGAACTCCAAAGTTTGATTGTCTCGTCGGTACTTGCGGAAGCGATCGTGTTACCATCGCGGCTAAAACTGACGCTGGTAACTCCAGCACTATGCCCTGATAAGGTTCTCAGTAGTTTACCCTCCAGATTCCACAGTTTGATTGTCTGGTCTAAACTAGCAGAAGCGATCACTTTTCCATCGGGTGACCAAGCTACACTTTTGACTGCATCATCATGTAAGAGCAAGGTTTTAAGCAGCTTACCATCACGACTCCACAATTTTACTGTCTTATCAGCACTCGCGGAAGCAATGATCTGTCCATCAGGTGACCAAGCGATACTCAAGACTGCACCATTATGTCCCTGCAAAGTTTTAAGCAGCTTGTTATCCCGACTCCACAGTTTTACTGTTTTGTCGCTACTCGCCGAGGCAATAATCTGACCATCTGGGCTAAAACTGACACTATTCACCACACCCTGATGCCCGAATAAGGTAGCAAGCAGTTGACCCTCTCGACTCCACAGTTTCACCGTCTTGTCTTGACTGGCGGAAGCTACGATTTGACCATCGGGGCTGAAACCGACGCTATTAACTACATCTTCATGCCCCGACAAGGTTTTGACCAAGCTACCATCAGGACGCCAGAGTTTGATTGTAGTATCGGCACTGGCTGAGGCAATTAAAGAGCGATCGGGGCTAAATGTAGCACTATTTACCCCAGATATATGCCCCTCCAAGCGGTTATATTCTCTTAACCCAGAAACTGCTTGATAAAGCACCGTCTGTACTTCCTCTCTTGTATAGGAATCTACCCAGACTGTTTGTTGTAATTTTCTCCCCGCTTTTAAACCTTCCTTTAAGGCATCAATACCTTTTTGGGAGGCAAAGAGGGCATCACTTGATGCACTGAGGGTTTTAATTTCGCTATCTATTGCTGTGACTATAGAAACACTTAATCCCAATATAGCGAGAACACAAGCAGTCAGTGCGATTTTCAACGAACGATTTAATTGAGCTTCACTGAGCCTTTGTTTCTTTTGACTTTCTGCTAGTTGAGATGTTAATTCTTTTTCTTTAAGTTCAGCTCGCAACTGCTCAATTTCTAACTGACTCAATTCTTCCCGCTTGTGTAACTCCCGCAATTCTGTTAATAAGTCCAAACCCTGTTGGGGATGAGTATCTACTAATTTGGAGCGCTGCTTATTTTGGCTAAGTTCGCTTTTAAGTCGCTCAATCTCAGCTTGACTCTGTTCTACTTTATAGCGCAACTGATTAAGTTGTACCTGTAAGCTCGATTCCTGTTGTTGTAGGTAGCGAATCAAGTCTACTAAATAATCGTGAATCAGTTGATAACGTTCTGGGACATCAGGGAATAGGACTACTAACCCGGAGCTAACTAAAATTTCTAATACTAACTCTAATTTGCCAGCATCTTCTACTTCTGCTAACTGCGCCGCTAACTCAGCACGAGTTTTAAAAGGTCGGTTGTTACTTCCATCTGTTAATAAGTATAATACCAGTAAGGCGGCTCGTTCATTTTCTGGACCGCAGTCTTTAATTAGTTCCTTAATATATCGCTCAATAAGTTTGTTGGGTCTATATGGCTGATATTCTTCTAATGTAGTAATCCGCTCATCTTGGATTTGCGCTCCGACAACTTGCAATTCAATGGGGCGAACTTCACCAAATTCTGTTGATAAATCTTCGATTAAGGCATCAATTAAAGCCGGCTCTAAATTAAACTGCGATCGCTCTGTCAATTTTTGGATAATCGCTTTCGCATATTCTGGTGAAAAATTGTTTAACTGGTAGCGAATATGCTTGTCGAGAATATTGTTATTAATCGCTTCCAATGCGGAAAGATGTTTAAAGTCTAATAACCGATGTAAATAATCTTCTCGCAAAGAAAGGATAACTTTCACAAAGGGTATATTCAGGCAGTCGCTAATAAATTTATCAAATTCTTGCTTTGAAATGCGATCGCTATTACCAAAGAAAAATTCTTCAAACTGGTCAAAAATTAAAACTGTGATCAGATGGTTATCAGCATTTTCTTGGAGTTGTTGTAAAATTCTCACGATGGTGATCGGTGTGCCAGAGTAGCGCAAAGCTTCCGGTTCAATGGCTACTTCTAACTTAATATCAGCGTAGATGGCAAGGGATGCATCACTAGACATCGCCTCACTTAAAGATTTTCCTAGTTCCCGCGCCCAATCGGTATAAACTTGCAGCACCACAGGCACAGCTATTTGATCGCCAATAGCTCGATTTTGTAGTGCTGGAACTAAACCCGCAGTTACAATAGAACTCTTACCCACCCCTGATTGACCGTGAATCACCGTCAATTTTTTATCGGCGCGGCTAATTCTGCCAATTAAGTTATCAATATCACGCTCCCGACCAGAAGCAGCAATTTCTAAAGCAACGGTGCTACTCCCAGAAGATGACATCAATGCTGGATTTGTCGCCTGTCTTTGCGGTTGCAAGCGCCCTGCACCGATAAAAGCCCGAAAACCATACTGCTGCTCAATAGAACGCCGTTTTTGTCGAATGTAATAGGCTTCCAGATAGCGACCTTCTTCAAAGTAAAGCGATCGCAGTCTCCGCAATAAGCGAATATAACGATGGGCATCGTATTGATGGGCACTGCTTTCTAAGGCTGCTGGCAGTTCTTTTGTCGCTTTGTCCAGGTATTCACGAGCTACTTCTAGCTCACCTAAATTTCGCTGTGCTTTTGCTAAAACTAAATAGTAAATTTGCCCCAATAATAATGGAAATAAGCAGTTATAAGGGTTATTATGCTTTTGCGCTTCAGCTAATTTCAGCAGTGATACGTGTGCTAATATACTCGCCTGTACCCAGCGCGACTGCTGCACAGCCACTTGCGCCAGAAAACCGTAGTCACAAGCTAATTGGATTTGACTACCATAAGTTTGATGCAACTCCAAAGACTTTTGAGCAACCGTCTGCAATTCTTCCCACTCTTGTAGATACTGCAAAACCTCTGCAAGTTTACCAATAAATCCAGCAACTATGTCTGAACGCCCAGCCACCTGCAAGATATTCAAGCACTGCTGAAAAGAAGATTTAGCTGTGTACCAATGGCGGCGGTTTTCTATTTGATTTTGCTCTGCGAAACGGCAATAACACAGCCCAATATAAAACAGCAAGACTCCCTGTCGTAGAAGTAGGGGAGATGGGGGAGATGGAGGATATGGCGAAGAAAATACTTCTTCATCGCCCCTTCCTCCCCCTGTTCCCTCATCCCCTTTCTCCACCAACTTTTGCCAAACTTGCAAGCTTTGCTGAAAATGGTTTAAAGCTGTATTGATGCGATCGCTAATATAATTATCTAAACCAAAAACAAATTCTAAACTAGCGTGTAATTCTGGCTCTAAGGTAATACCCCGATTGTGCAACTCTCTAATGGCAAACTGAAGTTCATAGCTATGTTCCCAGACTTGCTCTACAGTGGAATAATGCTTTACAACTTCAGGAGGTTGATGTTGGAAAGCATTCTGACTTTTCACAGGATTTGGAAAACTTCTCTCCTGCTTTTTGAGAGGCTTTGAATTCTCCTCCAATCCTCCAAGGTTTGGCGTTAGCTTTTCCACATCACCTGAATTATCAGGTGGTGTATTTGGTAACACCGTGGCAAACAAAGAGTCAGTTTCCTGTTGCAAAAATTGCAGCAATGACTGAGTTCTCATTCCAAACTGAATTGGTGTAGCCGCCCAACTAGCGAAATCTGGTGCTAAACGCACCACCTTTTGCAATACTTCCTCATTCACCCATAAAATCATCGGAAATGGGTGGCGTTTGCGAAATTCATCACGAATATGATTGATCGACCTAAGTAGATCATCGAGTCCATCTACTGACTCTAAACCCAATATCATCAATGCCGATGGCGGATTATTTTCGGTTAGCAGTTGTAAATGAATACTTGTGTAAAGGCTTCTAGCATTATGCGGCAGAACTACCTTTTGAATTTGGTGTCCTCCTGAAGAGAGTTCTTCGAGTCGTTGCAACATTTGCTCTTGCAAAACTCGATAGTTGCAGCACACCAAAACCAGGGAGAATTGACCCTTAGAAAGGTCAATTGCTCTTTTCAAACTGCGTAAGGCCCGCTCGTTAGCTGCTCTTATATCTGCTTGTGGGTGTCGTTCAACCATGATTTAAATTTTTCCGTCTCTGCTAAAACTGGGTTGACGGCAAACCAAGCTCCTTGATGATCGCGGTATTCAAATACAAATAAACTTCGTAAGAGAATGTGGTATTCTATATCACCTCTAACTCTCTGCTGTTGCACTACCTGAAAGATTAGTTCCCACTCATGGGGGTCGATGGCATTGGCTCGGTAATCGCGCTGTCTTTGAATCACTAATTCGACACACTCCCGATCAAAGGGTGGATCTTGTTCTCGCAGACAGTCAAACAATAACCCTAGCAAGTCGCGGACATGACCACCACTAATCAGGCACAACCGATCTAAGGTTTCCAGATTATCAAACACCTCTGTAATTAAGCTTAACCGATCGCTAGCCAAGATGTCTGGAAAAGCTCTAGCTAGAACCATTTGCCGCAACATCGTTAGCCCTTGAAGGAAAATCTCCCCAGAGCGCAGACGTACAGGTATCATCGGTAACACTTTTGGAGCGACTCCACCCCCCAAACGATGCTGAAGTTCGGCGCTATCGTTAGAGAAAGTCAGTGCTAAGGGAATAGTGTAGACTACATGACAATTCAGTTTGCGTAACTGTTCACCGCGCTGAATAAATAAATATTCTGGTAGCGATCGCCCCGATGGTAAAGGTCGAATTGCGACTCTATCTAGGTTATCAACAATGACCACCAGTCCTTTTTTACCCCTGGCTTTCAGTTCCTTGTTGGCACGTTCTAGCAATTCTTGATTAATTGACTGTAAAATATTTGCAGTTCTCGGTTCGAGGTAATCTCTTAACCGTCGCCGCAATTGCGGACTTTCTTTAGTTTTAGCTGTAATTTTGGCAATTCCCACAGACAACTCTGCTTCTACCCCAAGGTCAATTGGCGTCTGCAAGAAATCCACAAGTTCACCAAACAACTTGCTAAAGTAGGTAGGTTTGAGCCTAATTTTCATTGCTTCTAGGCTTTCACTCACTTGGCCTGCGATCGCCAAGAGAATATCAGTCACATCCACATCTGCCATTTCTAAGACATGGGTAGACTCAAAGTAAACTACATGAAATTGCTGCACTTCTAATTCAGCTTTGAGCCGCAACAACTCCGTTGATTTTCCACATCCGAGATGTCCTGTAAATAGCTGACAAGTTGGTACATCCGGCGATATTCGAGTGATCGTGCGCTGCAAAGCCTCAATGATTTTACCACCCCGCACCGCAGCAAAATCGATATAGTACCTGCGATCGCTGGCATTTCCTATGATTAAAGGTCTGCTCGGATTGCAAGCCTGATAAAATCTTTCCAAATCTAGGAGCATAACTAATCGAGTTCACTCAGGAATGGGGATGACAAAATCTGCTGAATAATAAATATATTGGTTGTAGGGAATTTATCCCTTAATTTAAGTACATCTCACTCAAACTACTAACTAAACTAGCAGCATTCCGGTTAATTGTTCATATACAGCAGGAGTCAGGAGTAAAACAGGCTTTCTATATGGCTTTGAGAGCTAGTACACTGTGGCGTCAGTTTGCCTATGTTTAACAACGGGATTTTGCCCGTTGCTTGGTTAATCAGATGGTAGCTAAATTTTTGCCAAGCTGTACCAGTTTGTGTACTACACCAATTTGAAATCTGCTGTATATAGGTTGGATGTAACACATGGCAATGCTAATATTTTATTTTAAGTAAGCAAAAATACTACTATAAGTATAACTAGCTTATATTGCCAATATTTAATAAGGTACTCTTATGAATATTAAAAATATCCAACACAAAAAAAGGTACTATTGAGTACAATTTTGAAGTTTTTTTGAATATAGAGTTCTGTTACAGCAATTTTCAAGTAATTAAACCGTACTGTGGTGGCTCTTTGACTAAATTCTATATCTCGTTCCTACATAATATTGGTGACGAAAGTCATGATTTTGTTGATGAAACTCATAACGTTGTTCATGAAAATCACGATTTTGTTGATGAAATTCATAACGTTGTTCATGAAAATCACGATTTTGTTCACGACAGCTTCTGCATTTAAGGTGACCACCCCTGAAGTAGTAAGAATCGGTGAACTGAGAAGGAAATAATCTACAACCCCATTAAGTATAAAATTATCTTGTCATGCAGCTTGTCAGGCAAAATATGCTTCAGCACAGATCCGATTTTGGCATCTTGTCCAATGAGATAGCGTGTCTTGGGTTGTTTTGCAGTTAGCGCCTGGACAACAACCTGAGCGACAATATCCGCAGAAATTCCCCCAGATGCGATAACCTGCATTTTCTTGCGGACAATATTCATCGCCTTACCGTAAAGATTTTGTGCAGATTGTGGTAGACCCTGCTGTGCTATTTCAGATTGACTTAGGGACTTTTCCCAGATTGGGGTAGCGATCGCACCAGGTTCAATAATTGAAACCGAGATTCCCCAAGGACGTAACTCCATCCGCATGACATCAGTAAGTGCAACGAGCGCAAATTTGGAAGCATTGTAAGCTCCCAGGAACGGCGTAGGACTTCTACCAGCAATGGAACCCATATTGACAATTCGACCCCGACTTTGGCGTAAGAGAGGAAGAAATGCTTGCGTTACTGCTAATTGTCCGGTGACATTAACCTGCATCTGGTATTGAAATTCTGCGATCGGTAATAATTCTAAGGGGCCAGGGACAGCAATTCCGGCATTATTCACTAAACCTAAAATTCCCGCACCACCGACTGCATTTGTTACTTGATCAACCGCAGATGCGATCGATTCAGCGTCAGTAACATCTAAAAAAATTGGAATGAGCCTTTGTGACCCTTTCTGTTTAAGTGTTTGAGCATCAATATCTTGACGCACCGCAGCAAAAACAGAGAAGCCTAACAAGTCTAAAAGCAAAGCACACGCCTGACCAATTCCTGTTGATGCTCCTGTAACCACTACTGTCCCTTGATTTTCTACAACCATTAATTTCCTATTTTGATGATGGGACTGCTGTAATTACAAATTACGAATTACAAGTTACGTAGCTTGCTTCTCACCGGAGGTGAGTATTACAAATTACGAATTAGTATCAATCTTTGCAAGTACCAGCCCGAAGGCAATCTTCGGTTTGGTCATCTCTAGCTGATATTTGCCACGGCAATATGCGTGACTGAGCATTTGTACTGTAAACAATTAGAGCAGGTATTATGGGAAACTGGTCTTTGACAATTGGCAAGTCACTGCTACAAGTATTGCCTAGCTCAACATTGTATAAATAAACAGGCAATGCCATTAGGGCAATGCAAATTGTCCGGTTCATAACCAACCTCAGCTAAAAATTTCCGATTGCGCTATGTATGTATAGATGCCACCTTGATGAACCGGATTTTTAAAACTGAGTATTATATTATATTGATGTTGTGTGAATTTACCCAGCGCTACTAGCTGCAGAGACGTAATTTATAAATTATCGGTTCCACCCTTTTTTTAGGTTAGGCATTGCCTACAAGATGGCTTACTACTAACTTATGCAGATGCAACCCCAAAAAACAGGATAAAAAACCCATAGCACCCAAAAACATATCTTGGTAGCTGCATTCCCCGGATAAAATAATGAAGAGGGCTGAGTTAAAAGACCGTTCACAAAGGACAGGACATATATCAAGTGCATAAGTACTAATTATAAGTTAGTTCCGAGTTCCAAGTGCTAAGTGAAAAATCTTGCTCATTACTCAGCACGGGCTAAACCATAGCTATCCGCTAACAGCACGGGCTAAACGCCCAACAGCACTCAGTTACAAATGTTGCCTACTAGCTAACCCATGACGCCTTCACAAGATGTAGATAGTGTAAACCTTCCCAACATCGACCCAGAAGAATATGGCAACTCAGACACTGATCCTCTTGATGAGTTGCCAGGTGAAGTCGAAATGTCCCTTTTCGACCACCTAGAAGAGTTGCGACAGCGCATTTTTTATTCGCTGATTGCCGTAGCAGTGGGTATTATTGGCTGTTTCTTTGCCGTTAAGCCGATTGTTCAGCTACTTGAGGTTCCAGCACAAGGAGTAAAATTTCTCCAACTCGCACCGGGAGAATATTTCTTTGTCTCTCTCAAAGTTGCAGCCTATACTGGCTTCGTACTCACTAGTCCTTTCATTCTTTACCAGATTATCCAGTTTGTGCTTCCAGGAATGACTCGCCGCGAACGCCGTTTACTGGGGCCTGTGGTTTTGGGTTCGAGTGTGCTGTTTGGGGCTGGGTTAGTATTTGCCTATTTACTGCTTATCCCCGCAGCTTTGAAATTTTTCATCAGCTACGGAGCAGATGTAGTTGAACAACTTTGGTCAATTGATAAATATTTTGAATTTGTGCTGCTACTGTTATTCAGCACTGGTTTAGCATTTCAAATTCCCATTATCCAATTGTTGCTTGGCAATTTAAATATCGTCTCCTCTAAACGGATGGTTTCTGGTTGGCGTTACGTGATTATGGGAGCAGTGGTTTTAGGAGCCGTCCTTACACCTTCTACTGACCCCCTAACTCAAAGTCTTTTAGCAGGAGCAGTTTTAGGGCTTTACTTCGGTGGTGTTGGACTGGTTAAGCTCACAGGTAAATAATGCGATCGCATTGCTTCAATTCCAAATTCAAAAAAATCTCAACTTAGTTGATGAGTACAGTTAGTAAGATCCTAACCACTATTTCCAACTCTTCAGTAACACGATACAGGTTGATTCCTTGCTCAATATACTGTGTCTGCCGATATAACTTGCCAAATTGCCAAACATTACCTGTTGTTACTGCTCCTAATATTTCTGTTTAAGTAAAATTAGTCCACCTGTCAAGGGTCGTGACAAAATAATTATTAATTCAGAATTTATCGTAACTGCCTAGCTAGTAGTAATAGAGGAAAGGAAAACAGAGACATTACCTTCTAAAGCATCAGTAATAACTTCGAGGAGATTAAGACCA
>NZ_JBALCO010000045.1:0-12393 GCF_036919595.1 Nostoc sp.
GGTATCCAGGTACTGTGGCGAGGTTGGTTAAAATTACACGATCTCTGTGAGGGTTGGCAGCTTGCAAAAGAGACTTAACGGGAAAAGTCAGATTGTGGGACAATTACCAGAGTGAATGGTATGTTTATTTTTGCAATCTTATATTAGTATCAAATTATCAATGGAGCTTCAAACTGAAATTGATAAAGCTATAGCAGCTGTTGATTACCAGAAATTTCAAGCTGAGTTTCAAGCTCAAAATGAATTTTTAGTGGTTGAGAACTTTCTCCCTAACTCCATCATCGAGAAATT
Source organism: Nostoc sp. (assembly GCF_036919595.1). Lineage (GTDB taxonomy): Bacteria > Cyanobacteriota > Cyanobacteriia > Cyanobacteriales > Nostocaceae > Nostoc. The sequence continues at coordinate 292 of NZ_JBALCO010000045.1, forward strand.
TTTGGCGTTGTTGCCATCTTTGCAACCTGCTATAAACCGCAACTATATTCCCAATCATAAAAAGGGCGGTAGTATCAGCCGCTATAGTTTAGACAGCCTTGCTCCGATTTTCGGAGAGTTTTATCAACTTAGTGCCTTTTTCGAGTTCCTCAACAAGATTACAGCAGAAAAACTCCTTCCCTGTCCTAATGCTGATCCCCATACTTACGCGCTGTACTACTACACTGAGCCTGGAGACCATATCCAGTATCATTACGATACCTCTTACTATCGCGGTAAACGCTATACAGTGCTGCTTGGTTTAGTTGATAATTCATCCAGTAAGCTGGAATATCAACTTTACAAGGATGTTCCTGAACGGGCGACACAAACGCGATCGCTCTCCTTAACCCCTGGTACTATAGTCTTATTCAATGGTGACAAACTTTACCACAGAGTTACTCCTTTGGGTGAAAATGAACAGCGCATTGTCTTGACTTTGGAGTACGTCACCGACACTAACATGGGTATGCTAAAACGTTTTGTCTCGAATATGAAAGATGCGATCGCCTATTTTGGTTTTCGCCAGGTGTTTCGCAATTGAGGCGATACAGAGTTAATCTTTCTTTCATGTTAAGAATTAATTAACAAATATTGTCTTGAGCAAAAAACAGTCATTATAAATACTGGGAAAATTCCTAGATTTCCTGGTGTTATAGCTTTGTTGGTGACTTGACAATGAAGGCAATTATATTAGCTGCTGGCGTTGGACGACGCTTAGGTAAAGATGGGCAAATCCAACCCAAATGCTTACTGAAATTTAACGGAAAATCTTTATTAGAGCGCCATTTGAACTATCTCCGTTATTACCAGATTGACGAAGTAGTGATTGCTGTGGGTTACCAAGCACAAAGAATTCAGGAGGAAATCAAAGCATTGGGAGCCGAAAATTGGGTCAGTACAGTTTATAATCCTGACTACACTAAAGGTAGTGTGATCAGCCTTTGGACTGTACGTCAGCATCTAGTCGCTGGCGATGACATATTATTAATGGATGCAGATGTTTTGTACGATCGCCGCATCATCGAACGACTGGTAAAGACAAATATCGCCAACAGCTTTTTACTAGATCGAGATTTTGAACCGGGAGATGAACCTGTGAAGCTTTGCGTCAGAGATAATTATTTAGTGGAGTTTCGTAAACAAATAGCTCCTGGTTTGGCTTATGATTTTGCAGGCGAGTCAGTGGGATTCTTTCGTTTTGGAAGTATTGCTGCTCACCGGATTGCTACTTCCACAGAACAATATGTTGCAGACGGACGACATGATGAACCTTATGAAGAAGTCATTCGGGATCTACTATTAGAAACTCCCGAAACATTTAGCTACGAAGATATCACTGGATTACCTTGGCTCGAAATCGATTTTCCCCAGGATATTCAACGTGCCCAAAACGATATTTTACCTCAGATAGAAGTTGTAGAAAATGTCTGAAAATATTTTAATTTGTAGCGGTTATCGTTTAGATACATTACAGTCTGACCTCACTTCCATTCCTCTCTCCTAAAAGGAGAGAGGCTTTGAATCTTACTCCCCAACGCTAGTAGGGAAGGGGCTGTTCTTGTTAGGTCTGTATTCCATGCAATTGAGAACCGCTATATTATATAAGTTGAAAAAAGCAGAATAGATGCATCAAATATTTGCACCCACTGATACCGCTGCAAAATTAAATAAGTGTGCCCAACTACGGGCCTTACTAGAATCGCCTCAACTTGACTTCATCATGGAAGCTCACAATGGGATTAGCGCCCGCATTGTGGAAGAGGCTGGATTTAAAGGAATTTGGGCCAGTGGACTCGCCCTTTCGGCTCAATATGGCGTTCGAGATAATAATGAAGCCAGTTGGACTCAAGTTGTGGAAATGCTAGAGTTCATGTCTGATGTTACCAGCATCCCTATTTTGTTAGACGGGGATACTGGTTATGGCAACTTTAATAATATGCGTCGCCTGGTTAAGAAGTTAGAACAGCGAGGTATCGCTGGAGTCTGTATTGAAGATAAGCTTTTTCCCAAAACCAATAGTTTCATCAATGGGAGTCGCCAAGCTTTGGCTGATATTGATGAATTCTCCGGCAAAATTAAGGCAGGTAAGGATAGTCAAACAGATCCAGATTTTTGCATCGTTGCCCGACTCGAAGCTTTGATTGCCGGGTGGGATCTTTCGGAGGCAATGCGCCGAGCTGAAGCTTACCACGCCGCAGGAGCCAACGCCATCCTGATTCACAGTAAATCATCGCGTCCTGACCAAGTGTTAGACTTTGCCAAAGAGTGGGCGGGTCGTTCCCCGTTGGTAATTATACCGACTAAATATTACAGCACTCCCACCGATGTCTTTCGCAAGGCTGAAGTGAATTTGGTCATTTGGGCAAATCATCTGATTCGAGCTGCTGTTGCTAGTATGCAAGCGATCGCTCGTGAAGTGAAAGCCAGCGAAACTTTAATCAACATTGAAGATGAGATTGCGCCTGTAAAAGAAATTTTCCGCCTACAGGGGGCGGATGAACTCATAGAAGCTGAAAAACGCTACTTTAACAACGGACGCCACGATACCCAAGCGATCGTTTTGGCTGCTAGTAGAGGCCAAGAATTAGCAGCGTTGACGCAAGATAAACCGAAAGTGATGTTACCCCTTGGAGGTAAACCCCTACTCAGGTTGTTGGTGGACAAATTTAAGAAACTTGCCATCAATGATATTACCGTTGTCGCAGGTTACAAAGCAGAAACTATTAATGTTCCGGGGACTAAAGTCATTCGCAACCCAGATTATGAAACAACAGGAGAATTAGCATCCTTAGCCTGCGCTCAAACCAACTTCAGCGACGAGATGCTAGTACTTTACGGCGATTTACTATTTAGAAGCTACATCCTGCGGGATTTATTAGAATGTCCCGGAGAAATTGTGGCTGTGGTTGATTCTGTCGCGAACAGCAAGTCTGTTAGCGGTTCACCTGACTACGCTTATTGCTCAATTCCAGACGACCTTTCTTTATTTGGACAGGATGTCAACCTGTTGGACATTTCTAAAACAACACAAACGCAATTAGGAAAGTATAGTGGCCGCTGGATTGGGATGCTGCGCCTACGGAGTCAAGGTAGAGAGTGGCTGAGTGAAGCACTCAATGAATTACAAAAACGGCCGGAATTCAACAGTTTGGGTTTGCCAGAATTATGCAATTATTTAATCGAGCAAGGAAAACCAATCAAGGTGCTTTATATTCGCGGTAACTGGTTAGATGTTAACTCTTTAGATGATCTTGACCTTGCTTTTCAATTAAAGCAATAGGGGGAGACGCGATTAATCGCGTCTGTACAGGAGTTTGGTGTAAAGACGCGATTAATCGCGTCTTTACAAAAGTTCTAAGCTTGACGCTTTGTATTGTGAGGTTAAAGTTTTGAGTTCTGAAGTTGAGGTTTCGAGTTCTGAGGTCGGAGTTCCGAGTTCAAAGGTTGGAGTTCTGAACTAAAAGGTCGGAGTTCCGAGTTCAAAGGTCGAAGTTCCGAGTTCAAAGGTCGAAGTTCCGAGTTCAAAGGTCGAAGTTCCGAGTTCAGAGGTCGAAGTTCCGAATTTAAAGGTCGAAATTCCGAGTTCAAAGGTCGAAGTTCCGAGTTCAGAGGTTGAATTTCCGAGTTGACTTTAATGATACAAATACGTTGATAGGAAACAATTACTCATTGGTGTCAACTTAAGCCCAAATCCCATTAAAACCTCGTTTCCAGCCAGAGGCTGGAAATGCCCTTCATTGCAGCTCTGCCGCAAATCTTGAGGCAAAGCCTCCCATTAGGCATTCCCAGTCAGAAACTTCTTTTCAAGACGACTCCCCACTCCCGATCTCAACCATCTAAATACCTGAAAATTGCTGTAAATTTTTAATTATGATCCAGGCAGAGGAATTTGTAGAAGCTGCGCGTAATCTTGGCTTTGGGTGGTACACTGGCGTACCCTGTTCTTTTCTCACGCCTTTTATTAACTACGTCATCAATGACGTTCAACTTAGATATATTTCCGCAGCCAATGAGGGAGATGCTGTAGCGATCGCAGCTGGAGCAGCAATTGCTGGAAAACCAGCCGTGGTAATGATGCAAAACTCTGGTTTGGGTAATGCAGTTAACCCGCTAACGTCCCTGACTTATATCTTTCGGATTCCACTGCTGCTGATTTGTACCCTGCGAGGCGATCGCCTGTTGCAAGATGAACCACAACATGAATTAATGGGGCAAATCACAGATAAATTGCTGCAAACAATGACTATACCTTGGGAATTTTTTCCCACAGACGCAGCAGAAATAGAACCCGTTCTGCAAAGAGCCACAACCTACATGAGACAAGAGCGCTGTCCTTATGCTTTAATTATGCGTAAGGGAGCGATTGCCCCCCATGCACTCACCCGTTCTTCTATCCCCGAACGAGAAAATAGTAATAGCGCTCATATTCAACAAAGCTTTTTTCGGGATCACAAAGAACAACGCGTTTCTCGCAGCGAAGCATTAGCTCGAATTGTGGAACTCATTGATGCAGAAAACACTGTAGTAATTGCCACCACTGGATACACGGGACGCGAACTCTTCGCCAGCAAAGACAGCGCCAATCATCTTTATATGGTTGGGTCGATGGGCTGTGCTTCCTCAATGGGATTGGGACTATCCTTAGCACGTCCAGACCTGAAGGTAGTAGTGATTGATGGCGATGGAGCAGCACTGATGCGAATGGGTAATTTTGCGACTATTGGCACTTATGGCGGTGCTAATTTAATCCATATTCTTTTAGATAATGAAGCCCACGATTCCACAGGCGCACAAGCCACCGTCTCTGCGGGTATCTCCTTTGCCAAAATTGCCGAAGCGTGCGGTTACGGTATTACATTAGCTGGAGACGATCCCGCGCTTTTAAATGCCTTATTTACCGCAGATAGCGACACTAAACCTAAATTCGCTCATCTGAAAATCCGTCCAGGAACTTTAGAAAAGCTACCCCGACCTAATCTTACCCCGGAAGCAGTTTTACAGCGCTTCATGAAACATATTGGTTCCGACTGGCAATAGAATTCTAACTGTACAGACGCGATTAATCGCGTCCCTTTGTAATGATTTTATTAAATCCCGGCCCAGTGAATTTGAGCGATCGCGTCAGAAACGCCCTGTTGCGTCCCGATTTGTGTCATCGGGAAGTAGAATTTTCCCAACTTCAAAGCAAAATCCGCGAACAATTACTTCAAGTTTATGGTCTTGAAAGCGATCGCTGGGCAGCAGTTCTCCTCACAGGTTCTGGTACCGCAGCGATGGAAGCGATGATCAGCAGTCTAGTCCCCAGAGATGGAAAATTGCTAGTAATTGAAAACGGTGTGTATGGCGAACGACTATCCAAGATCGCCAAAATCCACAGCATTGATTACATAACACTTTCTCATGCTTGGGATGCCGAAATAGATATCAACGGTTTAGTCAAACTTTTAGATGAAAACGCTGATATCACCCATCTTGCTGTTGTCCATCACGAAACTACTACCGGTCGCCTAAATAATTTGGTGGAACTTGCGCTAATTTGTCAAGAACGCCGGATTCAATTACTAGTGGATAGTGTCAGCAGTTTTGGTGGCGAGGAACTGAATTTTGCAGATTGGGGAATCACCGCTTGCGCTGCAACAGCCAATAAATGTCTGCATGGCGTCCCTGGAACCTCCTTTGTCATCCTGCGACGGGATGCACTGCCGTCAGTAACCACAATCCCCCGCACCTTATATTTGGATTTAGGAACCTATTGCCAGCAGCAGGATCGAGGCGGCACACCTTTTACGCAATCAGTACAGACATTTTATGCCTTAACAGAAGCTTTGCAAGAAATGGCAGAAGCAGGGGGTTGGAGTGCCAGACACAGCCATTACAACCAACTTGCTAGCTTAGTTAGAGACGGGTTAGCCTCAATCGGAATTAAACCCCTACTTCCTCTTGGCAGTTCATCCGTTGTCTTGAATGCCTACTATTTGCCAGACGGTTTCAGCTATGAGCAATTTCACGACAAATTGAAAGCACAAGACTATATAATTTATTCTGGACAGGGAAATTTAGCTCAATCTATTTTTCGAGTCTCGACAATGGGAGCTATTACCTCCGCTGACATGGAACGCTTTGTTGCTGTTGTTAAACAAATTATTAATAACTCCTAATATTCTCTCGTTTCCATGCTCTGTATGGGAATGATTGATTAGGGGCTGCTGCCTCCAATTAGACATGGAGTCAGTAGCCCAGATACTAATATATTTCCATGTTCCACATGGGAACGAGGAATAATGAAGAATAGGAGGAATAAGCGTTTTTCCTCTCCTGCTCAAGAACTGCTTGCCTGGACAGATAAATTTCTTAACCGAGCAGTATTGGGGGTGTAATGATTTACGAAATCCGAATTATTTTAACAGGGCATCAAAGCATCTAATCTCCCCAGTACTGCCATATCTTCTGCATCTAACTCCGTCGGAATACCACTGCGAATCAATTCCGAAAAGTTTTCATTGGGAACCATAACAGTCAACGTGTACAAGCGAGTAGAACCAGTATTTTTAATCAAATGAGTCCCAGTGGGAGGCACCAATAAACTATCTCCAGCTTTGATCGTGGTAGTCTTGCCGTCACACATGGCGATCGCTTCCCCTTTGAGGACGAAAAACATTTCCACCGCCCACTGATGGCGATTTGGCGGTGTTTTTCCACCAACATCAAAAATTTCAATGCAGCAAGTCAAGGAAGTATTAGCATTTGTCGAATCAAAGATAATTGCTAATCGATTAGAGTCGTTGGGACTGATGCGATATACTTGGTAATCTTTGGTAAATTTGATAACCGGAATTACACAACGAGTAGCATTCATTTATTTATCCCCTCGGAAGTGATTGTTGGGTATGAAAATTCCTAAAATCCAAGTCCTGAATATTGAGTTATTAGTTGTATGTCTAAATCACCCAATTTTATATTTTAGATTTCAAATTTTGGATTTTGGGATTGAATAATTCAAAAGCGTTCGCCTACAGGGAAGCAAGCTACGCGTAGCGTTCCGCAGGAAAGTCCAAAATTTAAAAAGTTTGAGATCAAGCGAATCTAAACGCAAGAACAAATCTAAAATCTCAAATTATTGAGCAAATCAAGAGCATTCACGCATGAAATCAATCTCAAATCTCAAATCTCAAATCGAATTACTCCTCACTCTTTTACAGCGCTGTTAAAATTGCTTGCGAGTCAGTGATAAAACCGAAGCATTGTTTGACATTGTACAATGTCGCCAGCCAACAATATTCAGGAGAAGTAGTAGCGGTACAGTCTTTAACTAACACACAGTCATATCCTAAGAAGTTGGCATCACATAGGGTCATTAGCACACATTGATCAGCGTTAACACCAGCAAAAAATAGTGTTGTCCTTCCTAGATTCCGCAAGATACTATCTAAGGGCGTATCCCAAAAGCCACTCATGCGGTATTTATCCACACGAATATCTTCCGGAATCTGTTCTAGTTCGTCTACAATTGCCGCTGCCCAACTACCTGCCATGAGTACTCTAGCACCATTGCTTGGCAATGGATCGCCCAATCCCACACCTGCCCCTGTGGGATTATAGACGTGACGCGAACCAGCACTAATATTGAGCAAGTCGGGACGGTTCCCCCAATTTACCCAAATGACTGGAACACCAGCCTCACGGAGTTCTGGAAGTAAGTTGTTTAAAGGTTCAATAGGCTGACGCGCTGGAGTTACATCCACACCAATATGCGCTAACCAGCCATCAGGGTGACAGAAGTCGTTTTGCATATCAATGACGAGAATAGCAGCTTTTGCCAAGTCTAAATGCAGGGTTTTAGTTTCTGTTGATAAAATAACGGGTTGTGGGGTCTTTTGAGTACGAGTGATATCTGCGATCGCATCATTCACTGTCCACGCATTTGGTGGAACTCCCAATGTCCGAAGAGGCAAATTCATAAGATTGCAATAGAGAACACCATTTTCTATTTTGTAACTTGAAATTTAGTTGAGAAGACGATTACTTAATCAAGGTTAAATATGCTAAATTCTACCATTCAGGATGTTTTGATTGCCGTCAGTGATGATTATGCAACGGTAGATGTATAGGTTGTAGATGGTAAAATCGCTGCGATCGCCCCCAATATACAAGTAATCGGCACTACCATACATGGCAAAAATAAGCTGCTTGCTGGCTCTACTTATCTGTAGAGTAGAACTGTTGGGCGTAAAAACGAGCATACCGTCCTTCCTGAGATAGTAGGGAGGCGTGGGTACCAGCTTCAACCACCTGTCCTTGTTCTAGTACGAGAATGCAGTCAGCACGACGAACGCTGCTCAAGCGATGGGCAATAATAAACACGGTACGGTTTTGCATGACTCGCTCCAGCGCCTCTTGAACTAGTGCTTCTGATTCCGAATCCAAAGCAGAGGTGGCCTCATCCAGGATGAGAATTCGCGGATCGTTGGCAACTGCTCTGGCGATCGCTAATCTTTGGCGTTGTCCTCCTGATAGGTTAACTCCCCGTTCGCCCACCCAGGTATGATAACCCTGAGAAAACTGGGTGATAAAGGAGTGAGCGTTGGCAATCTTTGCCGCTTCTTGAATCGCTGGTAAATCTAATTTTTCCTGACCGTAACCGATGTTTTGGGCGATCGTTCCTGAAAAAAGGGTAATGTCTTGGGGAACAATCCCAATTTGACGGCGCAGGCTGGTGAGTGTAACGTCACGGATATCAATATTATCAATCAGAATTTGACCCGCCTGAGGGTCATAAAAGCGAAGTAAAAGGCTAATTAACGTCGATTTCCCTGCTCCAGAAGAACCAACCAAAGCCATGACATCACCAGGAGAAGCGTGCAGGCAAAGATCCTTTAGCACTGGCTGGTCGGGATTGTAGGCGAAATTGACATGACGATACTCTACCTTGCCAATAACTCGTGGCATTTCCTGAGCATTCGATTTTTCGCTGAGGCTAGGCTGCTTCGCCATTAGTTCAAAGATCCGTTCGACGGAAGCTTCGGTCTGTTTGTACTCGTTGTAATTGCTAATCATCATGTCGATTGGCTGAATCAGTAAAGCTACAGCAGCTAAGAAACTGATAAACCCTTGAGATGTCAGCTGATTCTGAGAAATCTGCCATCCTCCCAATAAAAATAGCAGCATAATACTAACTGCTTCCAAAAAACCGACAACGGGAAACTGAATAGATTTGAGTTGTTGAGTGCGATACTGAGCCTGACGATTGCGTTCTGCTTCCTGATTGAATCGCTTCACTTCGTACTCTTGTGCTGCAAAAGCTTGAACCACGCGAATCCCGCTAAATACTTCAGTTAGCAGCGCAGACAAGTTGGAAACCTGATTTTGACTCTGGCGAGATAGCACGAGTAATCGCTGACCAAATTCTCCGATCAACCAAGCCATCAGGGGAGCCAAAATCAAACCTGCAAGCGTGAGCGGCCAATTCAGGTAGAGCATGTAAATGGGAATTACAATTAACTGCAACAGATTGGAAAGAAACTGATGGGATAACTTGTCAATAATCTCGCCTACCCGGTCGATATCTTCAGTTAGGCGATAAGTGAGGTCTCCCGTCTGTGTGGTTTCAAAATAATCTAATCCGAGTTTGTGCAGGTGAGCGTAAACTCGCTTACGCAAGTTTAAAGCCATTTCCAGAGCAGCAGCTATCATAAAGACATTCTGCCCGTATTGACAAAACCCTCGAACTAAAAATACTAAAGTGGCTAGTCCGAGCCAGTAGGCAATCTGGTTAACATTTCCCTGACTAAGAAAAAAAGCGACCTTACCTGCTAAATAGGGTATTGCTAGGGTGAACAACACAAATCCTAAGATACAAGCCAATCCCCGAATTAACAGCGGCCATTGGGGCCACAGATAAGGCAACAGTTGCCAGTAGCTAGAGCGGACTTTCATAGTTCAATTCTGTATGCTTATATTCTGCCAGCGCCGCAAAGTATCTCTTCCATGATTTATCCAACAATCTCAAAATTTATTGTGCAATCTTGGCAGATAAACTTTTGTCCTCTTGAATTGGCTGCATTAACTTATCCATCTGATTGGAAAATGGCACTATGACCATAGATAAAAAATTCCCGAATGCAATAATTAGCAGCTTTCCACACATAACATCTTTTTGCTTCCATGCCGGATGATTTATTTAGCTATTTCAGCTAAATAAACCATATTTTCTTGGGCACAGAAAAAGCTTATTGGTGTCAACTTAAGCTCAAACCCCTTTAAAACCTCGTTTCCAGCCTCTGGCTGAAAATGCTCTTTCATTGCGGTGCCGCTAGTCTTGAGGCGGAGCCTCTCATTAAGCATTCCCAGTCTCTGACTGGGAACGAGACAAACGAGACAATCTCTAAAAGTTAGTTCTAGACTGGCTTTCATGTTAATTTGACACGCATGAGCATTGCTGTGTTCCTATGACAGATGTGGTTCAAATACATGAATTCTGCTGTAATAACTCGCTGTTTTACCTACATTCTGTTATCCTTACCTTCATTATTAAAATTTGGCAGCAACGGTAATTTCTCCTCAGTTTCTCCCAGATAGGTTAGCAGAAGGCGGGCAATTCTCTCAGATGCACCACGCTGGCCAAATCGCTCAGGGCCATTTTCTTTGCACTTAATCAGGTAGTCTGAATCTTGTAAAGTCTCGACTACTCGTCGAGCTGCTTGCCTAAGAATCTCAGGGGTTGCTGGCTTGGTGCCGATAGTTTGGGCAGAAATGCCCAACAGCCGTGTTTGCGCCTCTGCAAATTGATAGGTAAATTGAGGACCCTCTCCAGGAATCTGGATGATTGGTTTGCCGATCGCTACAGCTTGCTCCACTGCCAACCCTGCCATACCAATGACGAGAGTAGAGTAACATAGGATGTCACTGAAGGCATCTGAATAACATCTCACTTCCACAATCGGTGATTTGTCAGCAGAATTTCCTGGAAGAGAATAAGTGAGTATACCTTGATTCAGCTGCCAACCTTGACTTTTGGCAATGTCGTCTAGTTGCTGCATCAAATCCGGTATCAAGGCTGCACGAAACTGTAATCCTGACTCAGGAATCACCTTGGCGATTTCTACCACTAGTTGCAACTGCGAACAAAAATTTCGCGCGGCTTCAGGCATCCGTGACCCTGGTAGGAGAGCGATCGCTCTCCCGTCTGGTTTCAGGTGCAAGTCTTTGCCAGCAGGGACGAGCCAATCTAAAGCCGGAATGCCAGCAAACTGAGCTTTAGTTAAACCTTGCCGTTGGAGGTCATAAGCCGTATAGGGATCCTTAGTGAAAACTGCCAGACATCTGGAAGAATTAAGATCATGCCACAGAAGCGGATTTAGTCGTAACCGCCCTTCGTAGAGGGCAGAAAGACAAGAGATAAAGGAGACGTAGGGGCGCTTTGTTAAGTTAGCAAATGTTTGAGAGACAAAATCCCCAGTAGCCATAATCAAATCGCAATTGGGAGCATAATCTAACACCGCTTGTAACTGTCGCCACGTTAACCCAATCAATCCCGATTGAAAATCTTTGAGCAAATAGAGGCGCTTCATGTAAAAGAATCCCCCAGAGGGCATCGTTTGCGTCGGGCCAATAATGGGAATTTTCAAGTTGCGGTAAGCTTTTCCTTCCCCGACAATCGGCATTGCTGCCATATCAAGAGAAGGACACAATTGGCGCAGGGTTTGAATAACATGAGAGGTATGGTTATCTTCTCCGTGGCCGTTACTGATAAATAAGATTCGCTTAGAAGGCATCTTGGTATTTGGGTAGCAAAAGGGAAAAAACAGCGAATTTTATCTTATTTTATGGCTCCGGTAGCATTATTGATGGGTGTACCTTGGGCTGATTGTCGGTAAGTTGGGAATAATTAGCGATTGCTCCCATCGTTTGGAGATGAACGAGGATTAAAGACTCGTTCACGAATATTAAAGGTGGATCAACGAGGATTAAAGACTCGTTCACGAGTATTAAAGGTGGATCAACGAGGATCAAAGACTCGTTCACGAGTATTAAAGGTGGATCAACGAGGATCAAAGACTCGTT
>NZ_JBALCO010000046.1:0-23195 GCF_036919595.1 Nostoc sp.
CTTTTTACTCGGCAGTTGAGCCTTTTTACTCGGCAGTTGAGCCTTTTTACTCGGCAGTTGAGCTTTTTTACTCGGCAGTTGAGCCTTTTTACTCGCCAGTTCGCAAACAATAGCCGAAACCCTGGTTTTTAGGTAGGGGCAATTCATGAATTGCCCCAGAGCGCGTGTAGTTTTGCGTAAGTCCTATTGATGAAAAACTATTGTAACGGCAGAAGACAATCTGTTAGCTGTGAGTCACAGCCTCTTTCGCCAAGAACTTCTCTAATTCTGTCAGCGCATCAGCATCAACCTTAGTTTGCATTGGGCAAAACTTAGGCCCACACATCGAACAAAACTCAGCAGTTTTATAGATATCTGCTGGCAGAGTTTCATCGTGATATTCCTTAGCTCTTTCTGGATCGAGTGATAATTCAAACTGACGGTTCCAATCGAAGTTGTAACGCGCTTTGGAAAGTTCATCATCTCTATCCCTTGCACCAGAGCGATGTCTGGCAATATCAGCCGCATGAGCTGCTATTTTATAGGCAATCAACCCATTCCGCACATCTTCGGCATTTGGTAGACCCAAATGTTCTTTGGGTGTTACATAGCACAGCATTGCAGTACCGTACCATCCAGCCATCGCTGCTCCAATGGCTGAAGTGATGTGGTCATAACCAGGAGCAATGTCTGTCACCAATGGCCCCAACACATAGAAAGGTGCTTCAGAACACTCTTCCATCTGCTTACGGACGTTGAACTCAATTTGATCCATTGGCACATGTCCAGGGCCTTCCACCATCACCTGGACATCATCTTCCCAGGCTTTGCGAGTTAGCTGTCCAAGGGTTTTCAATTCAGCTAATTGTGCTTCATCTGAGGCATCATGGGTACAGCCGGGACGCAGAGAATCTCCTAAACTGAAGGAGACATCGTACTTTTTGAAAATTTCAATAATGTCTTGGAAGTGGGTATAAAGCGGGTTTTGTTTGTGGTGATGCAGCATCCACCGCGCCAAAATACCACCGCCACGAGAGACAATACCAGTGATGCGGTTTCTCACTAAGGGCAAATGCTCAATCAAAATTCCAGCGTGGATAGTTTGATAGTCTACTCCCTGCTGGGCGTGCTTTTCGATGATATGGAGAAAATCATCAGCAGTCAGGTTTTCGATTGTGCCGTGGACACTTTCTAAAGCTTGGTAAACTGGCACTGTACCAATGGGAACAGGTGAAGCCTTAATGATGGCGGTACGAATTTCATCCAAATTACCGCCGCCTGTGGACAAATCCATCACGGTATCAGCACCATACTTCACTGACAGATTCAGCTTATCCACTTCTTCCTGAAGATTGGAAGAGTTGGGGGAAGCGCCGATATTAGCATTTACCTTACATTTGGAGGCGATGCCAATAGCCATCGGCTCTAGATTAGTGTGATTAATATTAGCGGGGATAATCATTCGCCCCCGCGCCACTTCCTCACGAATGAGATCAGCGGGGAGGTTTTCCCGCTGGGCGACGTAATGCATTTCTTCGGTGATAACACCTTGGCGGGCGTAGTGCATTTGAGATACATTACTTTGCCCACGTCGTTTAGCAACCCATTCTGTCCGCATATTGTTAATTCCTCAATAAACAGCTTCCCTCCGCTGGTATTACCCAGACTCAGGTGTTAAGGGTGTGATCTCAGCCTGGTTAGGCACCCCTAGCATGGATGTAGTGTATCACCTTCGTTATATCTGGGAACAAGGGTGTTAACAATTTATGAGGTAAAGGTGGTGTTAAGGCGTTTTTTCTGAGTCTGGCGTAGGCGCAGCCCGCCGTAGATATCGCTGTTTCTGTTGAATAATGTCTAATACTGCCTTGGGGATTCCCTCTCTTGTCATTGAGGCGAGATAAGTTGCAGAGGGAGGTTTTGCCGTCAAACGATCCGCAAGTGCATAAAAAGCCTCTTGATCATCTTGGTGTGCAATGACGTAGGCGCGTAATTCTGCCTTGCTCATAGCATCAAAGTTTGGTTTACTCATGGATATTCCCAGTTGCCATCACGACTAATCAGAATTTCTATATCTTCTGGTTTACCAACCTGTAACTCGAATATCAGAAGAAAAAGATTGTTCGCAATACTTTCTAATTAGGGCTTGGGCATTTTCTCGTCGGTTTCCTGTAAATAAATTACATACTACTTCTTCAGATTGAGAGTAAAGATGTAATATTCCACAGTCTTTCACCCGTGAATAAAGTAAGGGAACTGCTGCAAGAGCGAGTAAAGTTGCCTTTTTGTGATCGCGCTCTTTTGCTTCAGGATAATCATGATATGAAGATTGAAAATCGACTACTAAACAAGGTTTATAGTCAAAATTAGTGATCAGAGCGTCTACACTAGAAGTAAAGAAAAATTTTCTTATTTCCCAATCCTGGTTGCTATCTAGTTCACAAAATTGACACAAGCTCACCTGTGTATGGATTTTATAATTCTCATCTACACAAGTCTGTAGAAACTCCAGCATCCTTTCTTCATAAGAATTGACCAGTCTTTTGACTCTGACAGACATTACTGTTGCTCCATTAGTATTTTTGCAAAATAACCCAGAAATTCTTTTAGGACTTCACTGGAAGTTATACACACTTGCCAACTGTAAGGAAATAGCTTGTCATCATTAATGACAAGATAGCAGTTGCTACTTCCTAAATTATTAATATCAAATTGTTCTGGTAAACTAATAACATTTTGTGCCTTTAAATCACGAGAAATACTATTTTCATAAGATATTTCATATCCATAATATTCACTCGCTTCATACATATTGAGTATAAAAATACCTGTTGTTTCGCCAATTTCTAAAAAATTTGGATAGCGAGCTTGCATTGATTCAAAAAATATATTTTCTTTACTTGGTAAAACCCAAATTTTACCTAAAATAGAATGATGAGGTTCATTGTATTCATTAGAATCGTGGAAATATTCAAAATATAAAATATTACTTTTTAAGATATCCCTAGATATAGTGACACATAAACCCTCTTTACGGGGTGTTAAAACCAGTTGATAACGTTTAGCTCCTTTTTTTGGATTCTTAAGTTTGTACCCTACATATTGAGACGTCCGACTCTCGTCAAATTTGTCATAAAAACCAAGTTTATCCAGCAAACTCGTAGCTAAAGACATCAAATCTTCGCCACCTTGAATCACCTGGATATTTGTTGAAACCAAACGGGGAACGCCGTTTTCTACTTCAAACCGCTGGATAACATCATATATAATTTTTGACATGAATTAATTCCCAAAAACCTTGGCTAAGGTTCATGGAAATAGTGTAACGCTTATTGTTAAATAATCCAATAGTCTTAGATAAGATTTTTAGATTTTTGGGGAAGTGCTAATTCTCTCCATAGCTTGATGGCTATACTAAAGGCGATCGCATCCCTCACACCCTTGAACTAAAAGCTTTTAACTACCAGGTATTATGCGATCGCCTTGATTTTGTACGCTTGACTCATCCAGTTAGACTACAACTAAATTGGTTGCGCTTAATGACAGTCCACTGCTGAGTTGCGCGAATTGTACCTGAGTAAAAGCACCACCGCTGCCATCTTGGTCAAAGGACAGTGCGCCTGTAATATTGTCGTAAATAAATCGTTGAGCGATCGCTGTCGCCACTGAACCAATGGTAAACTGACTAGCCGAGAGTGTACCTACTGCTAAAGAGCCGCCGAAACCAGCAGCCGATACCTGAATAACTTCACCAGTTGTATTGAAGTCATTAAGACTATCAATGCCTTCACTATAATTATTGAACGCAAAAGTATCAGTCCCATCTCCCCCGTACAGAGCATCACTGCCTCTCCCTCCAGTCAGGAGATCGTTGCCATTATACCCATAGAGCAAATCGCCGTTATTACCCCCCACAATCTTGTCAGCGTAAGTTGTACCACTGATATTTAATTGTTCAACATTCTTGTACCTAACTCGATTTGTGCCAGCCGTAATCGAGCCTTGGTTAGTGGTTGCATTGAAAGTCGAGGTGATTCCCTCGGTAGTATCACTACTGTAATTGACTTCCAAATAATCCGAACCCGTACCCCCATTTACCGTTTGAGTCACTAAAACAGAGGGGGCGGTAGATGGGGCGCTCAAATAGAAAGAGTCATCGCCATTCCCTCCATTCAGGGTGTTAGCACCCTTGACTCCATAGGTGTAAAAGGCATCGTTCCCATCGCCTCCATTCACAATGTTATTGCCAGACGAGTAGGAAACATCGAGGTAATCGTTACCTGCACCCCCACTAATAGTGTCATTGCCAGAAGTGCCTCCGTTGAGTACATCTTCGCCATTGCCCCCGACAATATTGTCAGTGTAGACTGTACCAATGATATTTAATTGTTCAATATTCTTATAGCTAACTCGATTCGTGCCAGATGTAATCGAGCCTTGGTTAGTGGTTGCATTGAAAGTCGAGGTGATTCCCTCAGTAGTATCACTACTGTAATTCACTTCCAAATAATCTGAACCCGTACCCCCATCTACCCTTTGAGTCACTAAAAAAGAAGGAGAGGTAGATGGGGCCCTGAAATAGAAGGAGTCATCGCCATCCCCCCCATTCAGGGTGTTAGCACCACTAACTCCATAGGCGTAAAATTTATCAGAGCCAGTTCCGCCTGAAACAATATTTTTGCCAAAACTATCCTGAATCGAAAATTCGTCATTTCCCGTATCCCCACAGAGGGTGTTATTCCCAAAAGAAGAAGAAACATCTAGATAATCATTCTCACTTCACCCCTGAGGATATTGTTGCTAGTGGTAGCTATAGCATAAATTTTATCACTCTCAGAACCGCCCTCTAAGAGGTTTTTTCCAGAAGAATCAGAAACATCTAAATAATCATCCCCACTTCCTCCTTTGAGGGTATTACTGCCAGTGGTAGCTGTAGCGTAAAGTCTATCATTGTCAGAGCCGCCGTTTAAGAGGTTTTTTCCAGAAGAATTGCTAATATGGAGGATATCATCGCCTTGGAAACCATAGAGGCTATCATTGCTCCCCAAGCCATTAAGGATGTCATTAGCGTTAGTACCATTGATAATTGCCATAACTTCTATCTACCTAAATCAATTTTTCAGGAACTTGAGATATTAACTTGTGAGTATTGCTGTTTTAAAGCACAAAAACTTAGACGAAAGTTGACGCTTTCGGTATAGTTTATGTCAAATTGAAAAACACTAATTTTTCAGTGCATTTCAGCTTTTTGACTGGCTTATAAGCATTATCCAGCTAACCTGTTACATAAAGAATTGGTTAATTTAATTACTATAACCTTTATTTTTTTAAGGGTTACTATTTAGGGTAGTATTTTTTTTCACTTCACCTTACTTATCTATTTTTGTAGTTTTTAGCATAGCTATTTACGTATTATTTACAGTGAAGCTTGCTTAAAAATCGGGAACTTGTGGGATACGATCAACTAGCGATAGTTAATCAAAACGCAGATTCAGAACCCGATATTTTACGTTTTATTTTTTGCGAAGATATTTTTAATAGAAATTGTTTTTTAGCTGCAGCTGTGTGATAATTGCGTTAAAATTCATAAAATCCTATATCTTTGCGCGATTCTCTTGGGGCGATCGCATTAAATAATGCCGCACAATACCCGAACTTGGGGCTTAAGCCCCAAGTTTTACAAACTGTTGGTATACATGCTTTATTATTAGCTAAGTACAGATATTTCAGTGAGTAGGCACAGCTACTTTCGCGTGTTTGTTAACATAGTCCACAAATAATTGCTTCAGCCTGGGACTAACACCAGCGTGTTCAAAGAATCCAAAACCCAGATTCTTAGCTCTTAATAAGGTTTCCTCTGGTGTTAATCCCTCGTGGATAGCGATACTCAATAGCGCGATTCCAGTTGATCGCATCCCGGCTGCACAATGTACAACTGCTGGTTTAGGGATTTGTTCTAGGATCATAAGGATTTTGGTAATCGCCTCTTCATTCAAATTTTTTAAATCCACCTTGAGTGGAACATTCGTATAATGCAGCCCCAATGCTTCCGCTACTTTTTGCTCATCCTTGGAAAATCCTAGTTCATCAGGCGATCGCAGATTTAGAACGGACTTAAAACCTTCTTCGATAGCTTGCTCAAGCTGTTTTGGTATGACTTGTCCTGTGGTTGTCAAATTTTCGTTAATCTGTATAGCGTTGATCACATTCACTCCTTTTGACTTTCTAATGTCTTCTGGCTTGGTAAATACTGTGAGAAGCAAGCTTTGAGAATATATTCAAGTAAACACAGCAAAACTAGCCAAATATCAAACGATATTGCTTGATTGCTTCAAAATTTGTCTTTTGAAGTTGGTTATTTTATTGCTTTATCCATAATAGTCGGTAAGTCTATCGGTAAACCGTACTTTAAATTCGATTATACGTTTTGTCGATAGGATTATAGGTGTTTATATATTGGGAGTTATACTATTGAGCTTGGGTAAGCAATTGGCTGAAAACTTTTAGTATATATTATAACTCAATACATTATAATTTTACCTAAGCTATCTTGGCATTGATTTTGGGCTGGCTTTAGCAGCTGAGTTATTTGGGGAAGCGATAGCTCAAGTAATTCAACTAGGGATTGAATACAATCCCCAACCCCCTTTTAACAGTGGTTCTCCCCAAACTGCCCCTGCGGCTGTACTTGCTCAGGTTACAGCTGCAAGTCAAAATGTTCAGGAAATCAGACGGCAGATTGTCCAGCGAGTTGTAATTCAATTGCAAACTGCTAATATCAGTAAAGCAGTTGAGAATTTGGCTAGTTGATGTGTTGCGATGTCTACAACGGGCAAAGCTGGGGCAACTAAAATTTCTTATAACCAAAGTTGATAACTTTGGATCAGAAAGTCAAACAGGCATGTAATCTGAATGTCAGCCCTGAACCTATGAGCGCTAAGGAAATATCTCTTCGACCTGCTCAGGAAACAGATGCGTGGGTGCTGAGTGCAATTCATATTGCCGCTATCAAAGCTCTGCCTGCAACTTTATACACAAAAAAAGAACTTTTAGCTTGGCGTAATAACCGCGACAAGCCCGATGATTCAAATATCTTGAAGAGGATGAAAGTGGAAACTTTTTGGGTTGCGATCGAGGGAGATGTTGTTATAGGTTTCGCTAGTTTTATTGTTGATGAACTCATCGGGCTGTATGTCCATCCTAAATATCAAGGTAAAGGCATCGGGCGTACTTTAGTTCAACATTTTTGCGATCAAGCAACTGAGCAAGGTATAGATAAGGTAATTACAACTGCTAGCCTTTATGCTGAAGGGTTTTATTTACGACTGGGATTTATTGCCATCCAAAGAACACCTCATTATTTAAGAAGTGGGGTAATTGTCCCAGTTACTAAAATGAGTAAAGCATTAGCTACTACCACAATATGATGAAATTGATTGAAGTTAGAGCCGATTGTAAGTTTGTTTTTTTGATAAAGTTCGATTAGTTTCAGAAAAACATCTCGTATTTCTGAAATTTGGGATTGTAAAATAGTTATATGATTATATATTTTAAAAACTCATAGTTAATCTTAATAAGACTTTAGTATCGAATAGGACAACTTTTATTATTACTCTTTTCTCCCAAGTTGCCACTACTTTTTTTACATAACCTACGATGTAAGTACTTGCCAGCATAAATGAATAAAACCATCCGTTCATCAACTCTCACCCGTAGACGTTTGATAGAAGCCGCCTCGCAGGTATTTGCCAGTTTAGGTGTTCAAGGCGCAACTACCCGTGAAATAGCTCGTGTTGCTGGTGTGAATGAGGTGACTTTATTTCGCCACTTTGCTAGCAAAGAACAACTTCTGGGAGCAGTAATCGAAAATGCCTTTGTACTCCAGACAGAAGCCCTTGCACACCCCGAAGCGTGGACGCAGGATCTAAAAATTGACTTAACACAGTATGCCCATCTTTACAATAGTATGCTAGAGGCACAGGAGGACTTAATTCGTACCTTCATTGGAGAAGCCAAACGTCATCCAGAGGCAGCCAAACAAGTGATTCAAGAAGCTGCCAAGCCTTTAGGAGAAAAACTGATAGCTTACCTGCAATCGAGTCAGAGACGAGGCATCGTCAGAGCAGACCTTGATCCATTTCCAGCAGTCGATATGTTTACAGGAATGCTGTTAGCTGGAATGCTATGCCGCAGTGCAAAATTCAATCAACGCAGCTATAGCCGTGAAGACTATATCGAAACCTGTGTAGATATTTTTGTGCGCGGTATCATTGCCACTCCCCTCTCAGTTTTCAATCCGGCTGTAACTTAACGTGAGTTATTTTCAGGGGTGGGTAGAACCTGGAAACGAGGTTTTAAAAGTGTTTTGGCTTAAATTGACACCAATGAGCATTGCTGTACTCCTATAAGTGGTTTGTATTCCAGGCAATTGAGAACCGTTATATGCCTGTTTGCTTGCTCAAAACACCAAAATGAATACGCAATATAGGACTAATATTTGATTTTTGAAAAAGCTCCGTACATCTGAAGAGTGGGGAAATTAAAGGTAGTGTGTCGGATAAACCACTCAAACATCCACTTTAAATGAGAAAACGAAGGAATCAAGGCACAAAAACGTCTCTTCGAGACGCTGCGCGAACGAACCCATGTTTTAGCTTGTAACCAAATATCCTCAATTGGATTTTGTGATGGGCAATTGGGAGCAAAGCGGACACAATGAACTTGCCATTGCTCTTCAGGTAAATTTTGGTTCACCCCGGCTAAAAAGCCTTGAACTAGATGAGAACGATGGTAATAGGTAATATTTGAATTAGGTAATCACCCAGAGTGGCGAGAGCAACTGCGTGAAGAACAGTTCGCAATTGTGGGAAATAATCCCCTTAACTTGTCCCATCTCAAACAACTTCCATTAACCAATGTTCTAAAAGAAGCAGAAAGGCTGTATCCGCCAGTATATGCATATAATCGTGGCGTTCTCAAGGATATTGAGTATGCAGGCTATCGCATCCCAGCGGGTTGGTTTGTGACTATTTCGCCAATGTTGACCACCGTTTACCAGAACTGTACACCGAATTCGTAATTATTACCTCACGGAAGAATCCGGGTATCTCTGAATAAAAACGAGAGCGATGTCGTAGATATCGCTCAATTTCACTCATTTCATAATATGGGTAACTTGTAAATATAATTTTATAAAAATTTACAGGCAAAAACAAAAGATTAATATTGACTTAAGATTAAAAACACTGTCTGCAATAACCCTATGACAAAACCCAAAACACCGCCTAAAGTCACAATCGCTTGCAATTCATTTTTTACAATTCCCTCAATAGCAGCTTCTAAATCAGCCGGCGAAGTTGATTTTACACGATCAACTATCACTTGATCTATCGACAAAATCGGAATCGCCTGCGCCACAATTACTTCTAAATCTTTTTCTAAATACTTATCTAAAAGTAGAGCCAACTCTTGACTCATGACTTTTAAAGAAGTACTGACAACAGGTGAAGTACTAAGACGATTCAGCAGCACTCCAGCAATATTTTCCCAATCAACAGAATCAGTTAATCCTTGTAAAAAATCACTGCCACTGTTTTGTAGATAATGACGAACACTTTCGCGGGTGGTCTTTCTAAGTTGACGTACCGTACCCATTGGCAAGTTTTGTAACGATAAATTTTGCAGTAATTTCCGAATGCGATCGCGCATTTGTAAATCTTGAGTCAATTCCTGCAAGCGAGTATTAGTAGCCTCCTTTTCATCCAAGCAAAAAGTTCGTAACCGTGTAAGAGTATTACGTAAGCCAAACAAATTTGCTACTACCCAATAAGTACCACTGGTTTTTTCGCGGAAGCCTTCATCAATAATTTGAATTGTGCGATCTGTCAAAAAATCAACTATCGTCTGCCGCAGCACATCCGGCGGTAGAGCTGCTTGCAACAACCAATCAGCAAGCCGCGTGGCTTGTTCTTCGCTCAATTGAAATTCCAGCAATATCTGGTCAAAAATTTGATTTATCTGCGCTTCCAAAAAGTCTTCGCGTCGCGCCAAAACCTTGAGTAACCGTGGCAAGGATTCCCCTAGCAAATCCCGCAAAATTCCCGCCACAATTTTAGCACTTTTCTGATTTTTATCTGTTTTGATTTGTTCGATCGCCAGCTGCAACAACCAGAGAATTCCTGCTTGCACGCGTTCTGTTTGCAACAATCGCCGCGCTAGATTTTGCAATTCTTGTGGTGTCAACAGTGACCCCATGATTGTCTTGGAAATGTTCAGAGCCAGACGTTCCTGGTTGCGGGGAATCAATCCAGGGGTGAAGGGTACTCTTCGTCCAGCAATATAAATTGCTCGGTAAGGACGGAACAACATTTTGATGGCTATATCATTTGTGAAATAACCAATGATTCCACCCAGTACCGGGGGAGACACATAAAGCCAAAGATGAGACCAGTCCACAGGATTTTGAATTTTGGATTTTGAATTTTGGATTCTAGATTATAAATTAGGGATTAAGGATTGGTAATTGGCGGTTATTAGTTATGAGTTATTTTTCCATTCACTACTAACGATTTTCCATTAACCATTACCTATTCCGCAGTCCCCAATCCAAAAGACGCTCGCAGACTCGCTCTAAGCGTACCCCTGCGGGGAAGCAAGCTACGCATAGCGTCTCTAAGAGTTGCCATGCCGTAGGCTTTACGCTACGCTATCCCAAATCTAAAATCTAAAATTTGCTGACTACCAGCACTCCCATCATACCGTTCACGATGGGGTAGTGTGTGGCAACAGCAAAACCAACTTGACGTGCTAACTCTATTTGCTCTTTCCCGATGGGAAAACGGTCTAAGCTGGGACTGATGTAAGCATATTCTTCTTTTAAACCTAAATAATTGGCAACTGGAACTACGAAACCGTCCAAATACCACTGCTGAAAGGTACGTAGCTGAAGATTACTCGGTCGATGAAAGTCTAAAATTGCAGCTTTAGCACCCGGCTTCAAAACACGGTATAACTCTTGGAGACTACGGGGAATATCTTTAACATTTCTTAAACCATAGCCCATTGTTGCAGCATCAAATTTGTTGTCATCAAAGGGTAAATTTAGCACATCGGCTTCTACCCAGGTGATAGCAGGTTGAGGGTACTGCCTTTGGGAACGTAATGAAGCAATTTCTAGCAGGTTTGGGGAAAAATCCACTCCGTACACCTGTCCTGTTGCTCCTACACGCCGTGCCAAACGTAAGGCTAAATCACCACTACCGCAACACAAATCTAATGCAGTATCACCTAATTTAGCTCCACTCCATTTAACTGCCATTTCCTTCCATATTCGATGCTGTCCCAGACTCAACCAGTCGTTCAACTGGTCATAAACTGGAGCAATACGGTTAAAAATGGACTGAATTTCGTTAGTCATTGGGCATTGGGCATGGGGCATTAGTCATTGGTCATTAGTTTTTGACAAAAGACAAATGACTAATGACAACTAGACAATGGTTTGATGGTAAGCACTACTAGTAAGAGCGATCGCCAGCAGTTCGGCTGATAAATTAATTAGCATTAATTCATCTTCCCGCAAAGTGCAGGGTTGTTTCCACTGTAGCGATAATACACCCAAAAGTTCATTACGGTAGCTAATTGGGATAACTAAATGTGCTTGCACACCCGTATTGTAGTAGTGAATAGCATCAACTAATTTAGTGTCTTTAAGTACATTTAAGGAAACTTGCATTTGCCCGGTGGCGATCGCTTCCCTTGTTAGTGGGTCATGAGATAGCCAATTCTCTATCGTACCTCGAACGCTGTAAGTTCCTTGAGTCGCAACCAGAGTATTTCCCTCTATAAGTTGTAGGATACAGCCTTCTGCTCCAAAAGTCTGACTCACAGCCTTAGCAATTGGAGCGAGAGTTTCCTCTAAGCTAGAAGCTGCTTGAGTTATCTGTACCAAAACACTTAGCAGCGCCATTTCAGCATGAGCACGGCGTAATTCTTCTGTACGTTGCTTGAGCAAGTCGTAAGTTTCTGCTGCTCTTTGCACCACTGCCTTCAGTTCCCCTGGGTCCCAAGGCTTGGTAATATATTTGTAGACTTGTCCGGCATTAATCGCCTCTACCAAGTCTTCAATATCAGTAAATCCGGTGAGAATTATCCTCACCGTATCGGGAAACTGAGGTACAGTCTTGCTGAGAAACTCAGTTCCTTTCATTTGTGGCATCCGTTGATCAGAGATAATCACCGCTACCTCCCCTTCTGCTGCCAAAACTTCTAGGGCGTTCACCCCACTATCAGCTTTCAGAACATTAAAGTCGCGTCGAAAAGTGCGATAAAGCAAATCGAGATTATCTGGCTCATCGTCAACTACTAGGATTTTGAGCTTTTTTGAGCGTTCGAGAGTCATCACTTGATATTGGACTTTATCAATTTCGAGACTAGCCTTATCCATAAGATATTTCCTTTAAATATTCACTATCTTGTTATATTCCATACCAAGTTTAGTTGAGAATCGCTCGAATTTATCAAGGGTTTTTACGGACTTAATTTGCATGTTTAAATACGTTTATTATGAGTGCTACAGAGGATATTTACCTGCCCAAATATCTAAATTAAAAAAAGTCGCACTAGAAAAACCAACTAAATCAGCCTAAATATGGCGGTTTTCGTGATAGATGAGGTAGTTTAACAAACCTCCTACGTGCAGTAGAGTTGCACAGCTAACTGTGCTACCTGACAATCTGTATTTCACACAATTAAAGTCGAGATAAGTTTCTAAAGATGAACTCAAGGCAGTAGGTCTGGGTAGTTCATAGATTAGAATAAGACTTGCTCATGAGGTGTTAATTAACCTCTCAAGTTGAAGCTCGCACTCCGATTATGACTGATCTACCACCCAACGCTCAGAATCCCGAAGAAAATACTACCAACGATGTAGCACAAGAATTACTGCGAAGGCTGAGGCAAAAACAAGGCAACTGGGTGGAATGGGGAACGGCGATCGCCTCATTGCTAAAAACCGGTTACAATCCCCAAGACATTTTTGAGGCGACTGGATTTGAGCCGATTCAACAAAATCAGGTAGTTGTTGGTTCCCAAGTTTACAATTCTTTACAAAACTCTGGAGTATCGGAAGAAACGCGATCTCACTACGCCACACGTGGCAGTGATGTTTTATACGAACTGCGTTTGCTTACCCAAGAAGAACGCGCCGCCGCCGCCGAACTGATCTTCGTCCATAAAATCGACGCCGATGAGGTGAAGGAAGTAGCAAAAGCAATTAAAGAGTTTTCCTATTTCCGCACTTTGCCAGAAGGGTTTTCTGCTCATCCGGGAGATGCTGTTGCTCACCAAGCTTGGAAACTGGCACGTCAAAATCCAGATTTACAACAGCGATCGCGCCTGATTGCCAAAGGTTTGCGTTTTGCTCACACGCCAGCAGCAAGGCAAAAAATCGAACAGCTACTGACTGATTTTACTAGCGTAACCCAGCGTCCAGCGCCAATTTTACCCTTTTACCGCCTGGAATTTGAAGAACAATTACCCCGGATTTTGCCCGTCGTAGGCGAGTTGCCATTGTCACGGCAAGACTTGCAAGCTGTGCCCATAGTCACAGAAATTGAACCATTTCGCCTAGTCAAGTTTTCTGGAGAACAAGCTTGGGTGCCCTTACCAGGTTGGCAAGTGTTGTTGGCAGCAGAAGATCCAGTAGTGATTTTAGCGAATAGCGATCGCTTCCCCATCCAAACCCAAACCCAAATAGGGCCCGTTGTAGTTGTGGTAGATCGTGCCCAACGACAATGGGATGCCTCCAGCTATTTTGTTGTTGAAAATGGTAGTGAATTAGATTTTCAGTGGTTTGAAACTGAGCCAGAAATTCCTCTACTAGGACAAATTATTATCATTGTTCGTCCTAAGAAAATTCTGGATGAAGAATTAACTAAGGATTCCTGGCAGATTGACGAATAAATTTAATTTTAGACAGAACTAACTGCGTGATTTGATCTGTTAAGACTGTCCAAACAGCGGATAGCACCTGGCGGCATTGGTTCAACTTTCTATTTGGCCAATGCCGCCAGTTGCTTTAATTCTCTTAACATGAACTTGGCACTGCCTCCGCAATGCTTTGCCTAAACCCTTGATTTTTGGTTGATCTGTGTCAGAGACCATTTATAAAGTAAATCAAAATGTTAGGGTGTGTTACGGCTTTAGCCTAACGCAACGTGTTATATAGCAGTGCGTGATAGCCGAAAGTCATATTTTTCGTGACAAATCATATCGAAATATGCACCTAAGACAACGCCAGTTACAACTCCTGCAAGGAGACGCGCAAGGGACAAGCCGGGGAACCCGGACAACGCACTGGCTCCGCTACAATAATTTTATTTTTACTTTATAAATAGTCTCTAAGTCTACATTTTGAGGGATGATAATATCCCCTGAACAGTCACGAAGTAACGACCGTAACAGGGAAAACCAAAATTTTTTAAGCTGAAAGTGTATAGAGCACAAAATCTATTTAAATTTTGTAATAACTTTTAATAGAACGCATTAGATCAAGAATCTCAACAGATATATACCAATACGATTTGATTTTTGAAAAAATGTACTTGCTGCCCTACGGATATTTCAAAAATCAAATATGAGTTCTATATCATGAGAGCAAAATTCTTAATAAATTAAGCATTTTTTGGGATTTTTAGCTTTTCCAGTCTCTTCATATTTTATGACCACAATTATTGAGGAAAAAATAAATTCCTATTTTTTCGATTTAGTTTCATAACGAAACAAACGCAATGGATTTCCTGTTGACAGGAATGACTCAAGCATTATTCAACATAGCTATTACTCGTTTATAGCTGAACAAGGAGTTTTCCGAAAATGTCTCTCACGAAACGTTGTTTGGCCGAATTTATTGGTACATTCTGGCTTGTTTTAGGTGGCTGTGGTAGTGCTGTTCTAGCCGCCGCCTACACAGAAGATGCTGCAAAAATCAGCGAGAATACTTCTTTTCCATTGGGTATTGGATTAGTAGGTGTATCCCTGGCATTTGGGCTTACTGTCCTCACAGGGGCTTATGCTTTTGGTCATATTTCTGGTGGTCATTTCAACCCGGCTGTTTCGTTTGGACTATGGGCAGGTAAGCGCTTTCCGGGGTCTGACTTACTACCTTACATCCTCTCTCAAGTGATCGGCGCAGTTGTTGCTGGGGGCATTATCTACCTGATTGCTAGCGGCAAAACTGGATTTACGCTGACTGGCTTCAACCCACTGGCTACCAACGGCTATGGTACTCATTCTCCAGGTGGTTACACGCTGTTTGCTTGCCTGATTACTGAAGTTGTGATGACTTTCATGTTTCTACTGATTATTCTGGGCGTGACTGATAGTCGCGCTCCTAAAGGATTTGCACCACTGGCAATTGGTTTTGGACTCACCTTGATTCACCTAATCAGCATTCCTGTAACCAATACCTCGGTTAATCCTGCCCGTAGTACTGGAGTTGCTCTATTTGCAGGTATAGAACTCTTTTCGCAAGTCTGGCTGTTCTGGATAGCTCCTATCTTCGGGGCTATTTTAGCAGGATGGTTGTACGTAGCCATCTTTAGTGAATCAACTGTGGAAGAACGGTAAAATGTCAAAGAGCTACTCTAAAAGTCATTTTCAACTGTACAAGTTAGCCCAGTATTTCTAGTTTTTATAGCAGTTCATCAAAACGGGCAATAGTTGGATCTGCATTGTGCCTATAATCAATCTTCAGGTGAGGCTGCGTAGGTGCAGCCCGCCGTAGGCATCGCTATACCATCTCAATTAACAAGACTTGGGTCTTAACAAGGGGCAAAATCTCCTTGTTAAAGTTAGGCAAACTTCCGCCGACTTGTACTAGTTAGTGATATTTTGAGCTTGAAGATCCCCCCAACCCCTTTTTTTAAGGGGGGTTTAAGATATATTTACAGAGAATCACTAAAGATTATTCATATTTGTGGCTTGGGAATTACATTCAACATCTATTTAAAATATAAAATTTGATATGTCAGACTCTAAATTTACTGCTTCTGTGGCTGAAGAATCACTCCATTCAGAATTGTCTGAGCGATCGCCTCTTCTTAACCTACGGGAGAAGATTGTAGCAATCCGCAACGGTCTACGCCCTGGACAACAACAGATGGCTGACTGGCAATCTGGCCCTCTGGCTATTTCTGCCGTTCCTGGTGCAGGCAAATCTACTGGGATGGCGGCGGCAGCGGCGATCGCGATCGCCCGTCAATATGAACGTTCATCCTCCCGCCGTCACTTGGTGGTTGTCACCTTTACTCGCTCCGCTGCTGCCAATATTAAAGCGAAGATCCGCAAAGACTTAAAGAAATTATCACTACCTCAGACGGGCTTTTTTGTCTATACTCTACATGGTCTAGCGTTGAATATTGCCAGTCGCCATCCAGATTTATCAGGTTTGCAGTTAGAAAATGTCACATTAATTACACCAACCCAAAGTCACCGCTTTATCCGAACAGCTGTAGAGCAATGGATTGCGAATAATCCAGGAATATATTTGCGGTTATTAGAAGGTCATCAATTTGACGGAGAAGAGACAGAAAGATTGCGTCGCCAATCAGTGCTGCGAACAGAAGTATTACCAGAATTAGCTAATACGGTAATTCATGAAGCAAAAAGTTCTGGGATATCGCCAGAATTATTGCGGGAGTGGAGTAAACAAACCACAGACGAATATACAATTTTGAGCGTAGCGGCGGGATTGTATGAGCAATATCAAAACTTAATGCGATCGCGTGATTTCATCGATTACGACGATATGATTTTAGCTGCACTACGCGTTTTAGAAAACGACAGCGCCCGTCGCATTGAGCAAAACCAAGTTTTCGCCGTCTTTGAAGACGAAGCCCAAGATTCTAGCCCTCTACAGACGCAGTTGTTAGAAATTTTGGCAAGTGATGGGGAATATGAGGGAAAAAACTCTTCACTCCTAACTCTTAACTCCTCATTCATGACAGACGCGATGAATCGCGTCTCTACCCACTCCTCACTCAATCTAGTCCGAGTTGGCGACCCCAACCAAGCGATTAACTCTACCTTCACCCCAGCCGATCCGATTTATTTTCGGCAATTTTGCGAAAAGTGCGATCGCATCAAACGATTAGCAACGATGGATCAAGCTGGTCGCAGTACTAGAATTATCATTGAAGCCGCTAACTTTGCCCTCAAATGGATCAATAATCAGTGGTTAGCAACAACCAACAACAAACAACAGACTACTGACAACCGACAAGTACCATTTCGCTTGCAGACAATTCACCCTGTTGAAGCTGGTGATCCACAAACTAACGCCAACCCAGCACCAACAGGACGAGGACTGGAACTTTATACCCCGCGTGACATTCATCACACCGTTGAATTGTTATCTCAAAGAGTGATCAAGTTATTTGGTGAAGATCCAACAAAAACTAGTGCAGCAATTTTAGTGCGAGAAAATCGCCAAGGAAGATGGTTAGCAGAGGCTCTGACACCTGTGTGCAAAGAGCATAATATTATACTCTACGATGTGGGAGAACGCGATCGCCGTTCCCATGTTCCCCAAGAGATTTTAGCATTACTGCAATTTTGCGATCGTCCCCACTCCCCCGATTATCTCAAAGCCGCCTTAGAGGCATTGGTACAGCGCCAATTAATTCCTACCCAAGACCTCAACGCCCTTGCTAGTCTCCCAGAAGAATTTTTGTATCCTGGCCCCCTAGCAGCACCGCAGCCAGAAACAGTCCAAAAAGCCGCTCGTTTGTGTCGCAGTTTACTCCGCGCTCGTTTAGAATTGCCCCTATACCAGCTAATTTCCTTTCTTGCCTTAACCTTAAATTATGACCAGGCAGAATTGGCAACTGCTGACAAACTCGCAGAACGGGTAAACCAGCAGATAGCCGGTAATAGTTCGATGGGGGGAATGCTGTCCGCTTTAAGTGAAATCGTCAGTTCCGAACGGTTTGAACCAGTGGAAACCGAGGATTCGGAAGAACGTTACACTCGTTGCGGTCAACTGACCATTATTACCATGCACAAAGCCAAAGGACTGGATTGGGACTATGTGTTTCTTCCCTTTCTCCATGAAAACTTGATTCCTGGGAGATTTTGGGTTCCTCCCCAAAGCCAGTTCTTAGGGGATTTTACCTTATCAGAAGTAGCCCGCGCCCAAATTCGTGCTGCTCTCCACGGAGAATCTACCATACCAGATGTTACGCAAGCATGGGAACAAGCAAAGCATTTGAAAATATCTGAGGAGTACCGTTTACTCTACGTTGCAATGACACGAGCAAAGCGTCTGGTGTGGATGTCAGCAGCGCAGAAAGCCCCCTTTACTTGGAGT
The DNA here is from genome assembly GCF_036919595.1 of Nostoc sp. Taxonomy (GTDB): domain Bacteria; phylum Cyanobacteriota; class Cyanobacteriia; order Cyanobacteriales; family Nostocaceae; genus Nostoc. The sequence goes on from NZ_JBALCO010000046.1 coordinate 18,341, forward strand.
AAGCCGGACAATTTACAAGAACAAGCGCCTTGTCCGGTTTTTCCAGCGTTAAAGCGGCAATTTCCTGAATGTGTGGCGAATTTAGCGGTAATGGCTAAATAAAGGCGATCGCAATTTTTAAACTGGCTCAAAGGTTGTTTTAAAAGTATTTCGCAGTAATTTTAGGCACTTGTTGATCCCCCCTAACCCCCCTTAAAAAGCTATGGACACGCCGAAATAACAAATGAGTATGCCGAAATAACAAATGGGTTCGCCGAAATAACAAATGGGTTCGCCGAAATAACAAATGGGTTGGTATAACCCTCACTTCTCTACGAGACGCTGTGCGTAGCTTGCTTCCACGTTCGCGGAGCGTCTCGTACAGAAGTGGTAAGCTGTTCCACACTTAACTTGCACAACTACGGCGGGCAAGATGCCCACCCCACAAGAGATTCATTTTTTTTGCTTTTAACTTTTATTAATTACTCTGTAAACCCTGCTGGATAGTAGAAATTTTCACTGCAAAATTGGTGATATCTTGTCCAGTGCGGAGATTTTTGGCTTCACCATTATTCAGAGCCACAATATAAGGGTCGCCATTAATTGCAGCGATAATGGGGCCACCAGAAGAACCCCCAGCAGTGGCGCAATCATGTAATAAAAAACCTCTTTCTTCTGCGACAATACTACATTTTTCCTCATAACTAGCTGTCCATCCCGGCCCAGCACTGAAATATTTCTGATAGCTATCATTAGGGAAGTCACCAGAATAGCCTACGAAAAAGAAAGCTTTTTGATTGCGAATCAAATTAGCCGAAGATAGAGACTTCCATCCCAAATAACCATATTTGCGACCTAGAGGTTGGTTAAGTTTTAAGATTGCCCAGTCATTAGGACTCAACTCACTACTCTTTTTGAAATCTGTACCGTAATAAACTTGCTCAACTTCCGCTATATCTTGGTAATTTTTATCAATGACATTTGGGAAAAATAAAATTCTGGTGCTTAATTTGCCAGTATTGGGGTCAATAACACAGTGAGCATTAGTTAAAACTAAATTAGTCTTAATTAACGTTCCTGTGCAATGATAACCATCGCCATCGGCTGTAGTTCCTTGGACTCGACCAATTGCCGACCAAGGATATTTTCTACTAGTCATGGGGATACGGTTATCTATACCTGTAGGAATTCCTCTAGAGCCGCCTTCATTAGGTTTAGCAGCCGATTCCAAACCAGGAGGGATAAAAGGTTTGCCATCACCTTGTAACTTAAGTTGACCCGCTTGTTGAGAACTGATGAATTTAGGCGTGATACTTTGGTGTGGTTTTACCTGTGTTTGAGCTTGCACCGATACCCAACCACCCAAAGTTATAGCACTAAGAATTCCAGCAAAAAAGAGAGCAAAAAATTGTTTGTAGATAGGCTTCTTAGACATTGATAAAACTCCTGATTGAATAAATAATTAGACGATGTTTTAAAAGTATTGGGCGAATAGAATTCGCTACTACACAAGCCAAGTCCACCTCCGTGGACTAATTAAAATAAAGGGTTTTTAACCTGCGGAGACAGTTTTTGTCTGTATAGCCGCGACTTATAATCGCCCAGGCAAGTAATAAATTAGACGTTCTAAACATCTTCTTAGCTCATAAATTACGAATTACGAATTAGGTTGCCGAGCGAAGCCGAGGTACGAATTACGAATTAATTTCTCCACTCGCCTTGCAAAGTGAAAGCCGCCCAATAATAGGGGTTTTGCCATGCTTTTTGTTGCCATAGTTTCAGCTGTGACTCTCGTAGGGCAATTGTGGGAGATACCTTTTGCTGCAACATCGTCGTATAAAATTGGGGCATCAACTTTGATGTGGCAGTGTCGCTAACTTGCCACAAAGAAACTACAGCAGTTCTTGCTCATGCATACATCAATCCTCTTGTCAATCCCATCAAGCCTTCACCTTGGACATCTTTACCTAAACCTGTTTCGCAGGCACTCAGGACAACTACATCTGCATTCCAGTCCAAGTTAAAAATGTCGCCAAGGCGTAGGATACCTGGAGTTTGCGGTTTGCCTTGTTTGTCTATCTGAGAAAGAATGATTCCTGATAATTCTGGGTTGATGGGGTCAGCAAAGCCGTGGGTAGCAAAGAGGATAAATCGATACTGTTTGAGTTTTTGACTAGTTGCCCAATTGTAATTAGCATCAAAATCAAAAGCTTTTAGGCTTTGGTCAGGTGATACCAGTTTTAAGATTTGATTGGCTTCTGTAAGTGTACCTGGTAGCCGTCCCCATTCTGCACGCTTGAGATTTTTGGCGGCTCGTTGCAGGCTAGACCGTTCGAGATTGAGTTCAGGGGCGAGGCTTTGGGGTTTACCTGTAAATCGCTCGTCATTAGCTGCAAATACAGGGTCAGCAAGGACTGCTAAGGTTTTGGGTGCTGGTTGGCGTTGTTTCAAATCTTGTCTGTGGATGGCTATGGCAGTGACGGAAGGTAAATTGACAATTTCGTGGTTGACTAAGAGAGGTTGATAATTAGATTTCTGATTTGGTTGTGATAATGCAGCAAAAGGAATTTCTTGCAATGCCCCATCTGCAACTATGACTAAGCGTTTTTTCCCCAACTTTTCGGCAACGGGTGCAAGGATAAATTTACTAAGTTGGGTTGCAGCTTGGCTAATTTCTTGTAAATCTTTGGCTTTTTGTTGTGGGGATAACTTATGACAGTCTAAACCTGGTCTTTGACATTTTTTCAATAGTTCCTGGAATGTTGCTGCTGATTTTTCTATAGCTGCTTTTCCAGGGAGTTCATAGGTATTGAGAGAATTGGGAGTGACAGCCCAAAGATAGCTGCGTTCTTCACGCAAGGAATATTGCAACAGGAGGGTGTCTTGATCTAGTTGTTGCTGAATTTGAGGTAATTTCAGAGGGTTGGGATATTTTAGGGCTGCATATTTGGGGCTAGTTGTACGGATTTTGGTTTGCAGTTCTCGGTATTGGTTTAGGAGATTGGCAGATTCTTGTTCAAGTTTTTGGATTACGGTTGTTGGTGCTTTTTGAGTTGGTAACTCTTGACGCAGTTTAGCTGTGGCATCAATTTTCTGCCGCAAGTCTTGTTCTTCTGCTAATAGTTGGGGGTCAACGCCTTTACGGATATTGGCATTGGCTTCTGTTAAAAGTTCTAATAGACCCCTGGCGCGCGATCGCTCGCTGATGTGCAGTGCTAAAGCATCGTATCCTTTTGATGGGTCTTTTTTGTGCAACTGCATCAGCAAGTCGATATAGAATTTGTAAACGCCTTGCTGTGATGCAAAATAAGAAGCACGCAACTCTTGGCTATCAACTTTGGTGCGTAAATCTTCAATAATTTTGATTGCTGCTTCAACTTGGGTTAGGGCTTGTTGGAGGTTGCCGCGATCGCGTTCAAACAAAGCAATGTTGCTGAGGATAGCGGCTTCCCCTCTCCTATCACTCACTGCACGGAATAGAGGTAGAGCTTGGTTGTAGTGCTTGAGTGCCTCCTGTTTTCTCCCAAATCGTCGTAGACTTTGCCAAGATTATTGAGAGTAGTGGCTTCTGCTCCCCTGTAACCGACTGCACGGAATAGAGGTAGGGTTTGGTTGTAGTACTTGAGTGCCTCCTGCTTTTCTCCCAAATCGTCGTAGACTATGCCAAGATTATTGAGGGTAGTGGCTTCCCCTCTCCTATCACTCATTGCACGGTATAAGCGTAGAGCTTGGTTGTAGTACTTGAGTGCTTCCTGCTTTTCTCCTAAATCGTTGTAGACACTGCCAAGATTATTGAGGGTAGAGGCTTCCCCTCCCCTGTAACCGACTGCACGGTGTAGGGGTAGAGCTTGGTTGTAGTACTTGAGTGCCTCCTGCTTTTCTCCCAAATCGTCGTAGACTGTGCCAAGATTATTGAGGGTAGTGGCTTCCCCTCTCCTATCACTCATTGCACGGTGTAGGAGTAGGGCTTGGTTGTAGTACTTGAGTGCCTCCTGCTTTTCTCCCAAATCGTCGTAGACTTTGCCAAGATTATTGAGGGTAGTGGCTTGTTGAGATTTATCATCAATTTGCTGCCAAAGCTTCAGTGCTTCTTGCAATTTCACAATTGCCTGTCGCAGTGATTCTGCTGTCCCTTGTTGGTAAAGTTTAAACCCGTCTTGAGAAAACCGTTCCGCAGCAGCGTGAGTGGCATTTTGTTGAGTGGTTTCTGGCTGCTGTGCTATCTGCATCCCTCGGTTTCTCGGTGTCGCCCCCACAGCATCAGCAAGCATTACTACACTCAGCGAGAAAATTAAACCATAGCGGGTAAAATTCGGTAGCAAGCACCAAAAAGCCCACTGAGACTTTGCACACCTGTTCATCCTTAAGCCTCATTTCATCATTTGTGACAGTGAGAATCCACGGCAAGTCAATGCTGCCATTAGATAATTATTATTCAGTCGTCGTCAGAAATATTACTGAATATTGATTTTGATTTTATGGGTGTAGTCTCGCGGATGAAGTTCTGGTTTCTGTTTTTGCAACGAACTTTCTCGGCAAAGTCTGATTTTATCGTTCTCACGCTTTCTAACCTACCCTGCACATAAGGGATTTCCAAGGAATAAATTATCCTAAAAAACGTAGACGCTTCGGCTTGCCGCAGGCTACCACTCCAGACGCAGAGAAGCCAGTGTGTTGGGCGGGTTCCCTGACTTGTAGCAACTGGCGCGACACAGAGAGAGGAGAGATTAAGAGGATTTTTGTGTCAGTTTTGGAATATTTTTTTATTTGGAAGCCCCCTTAGCTCGACTTTATCCATTTTTGATTTAATCAAGCAGCGTAAACAGCAATATCTCTCAAACGCTCAAATAAAAGACGAGGGACTTTTATCATTTGA
>NZ_JBALCO010000047.1:0-1597 GCF_036919595.1 Nostoc sp.
TTTTTGATCTTTTTCTTCTGGATTCATGCTTGAACACTACCATCTTTCTTCCCTCATGGGAATATTCCTGACATTCCTACCTGGGCAGTTACATAATAACAGTAATAATGCTGGTGTTAATAAGAGCCAAGCAGTCCGTTGTTCCCGACTTCGGAGTGAATGCAGATTAGTCATTAGTAATTCTCCCTAGTTCCTAGTTCCTAGCAGTCGGCGCGTTTCATTAGCAGCAGCTTGCATTGCTCGTTGCGGATTTATCCGACCGGATAGTGCAGCGCTAAGATAACGCTGCAAAATATCCGATGTTTGGTCATATTGTGCGATCGGCGAACGTAAAACTGCATTGTCCACAACCTCTAGTAACTGCGGATAGTGAGGGTATTTGGCAACAATCTCTAGGTCTGTAAATAAATCCCGGCGACTTGGCACATAGCCTGCACTTAATATGAATCGGCGCTGTGCCTCCCGACTGGTAAAGTACTGAATTGCTTTCCAAGCTTCTTCGGGATGTTTAGAAGATTTAGCAATCCCTATACCCCAGCCTCCTAAACAAGCTGCACCAGTTTTACCAGGAGCATGAACCATCGGTTTAATTGCAATTTTACCTTGGATTGGCGAATTCTTTGCTTGGGCTAAAGGCCATGCATAGGGCCAGCTACGTAAAAACGCTACTTGACCACTTTGGAACAAGCGCCGGGTGTCTTCTTCCTGGTAGGTTGTGACTCCAGGAGGAGAAACGCCCTGGCTGACGGTACTACGCAAAAACTCAACGGTCTGTACTGTTTCTGGCCGATCCAGCCCCACCTCGAAGGTTTCGAGATTAACCCAGAAGCCACCAAAGCCATTAAGGACTTCCACAAACATTGCTACGAGTCCTTCATATTGCCGTCCCTGCCAAACATAGCCCCAATTCACTTGGTCTTTCTTTTGCAAGACAAGGGATATTCGGATCAAATCCTCAAAGGTTTCTGGTGGTTTCAATCCTGCTTCTTTGATTAAATCTTCCCGGTAGTAGAGCATTCCCACATCGGAACGCACGGGAATGCGGTACAGCTTGTTCTGGTAACGTCCGCCTTCTACATCCTTGGGTGAAAATGCTGCCAACTCTTGCTTGGAAATGCGAGCGTCTAGGGCTAGCAACCATCGAGCAGCAGCAAACTTGGGCGTCCAGATCACATCCATATTCACCAAGTCATAAGGGGATTCACCTAAGATAAAAGATGAGCTGTACAGGTCTTCAAGCAAATTTGTAGCATTTGGCCCCTCAACTAAGTTAATACGAATGCCTGGGTTCTCAGCCTCAAAGTCTCTAATCAAACCCTGCTTCCAAGGTTGGGCATCTGGGGCAGTAATTAACATATTTAGGGTAACTGGTCGCTGCGAAAGTGCTACCCAATTGAATAATATGATACCTAATAGAATTGCCAGAAAAATCCCTATATGCAAAAAACTTTGTTTTTGGATAAATTTTTGAAGCTTGTTTATTGGATTCCTATAGGAATCCAATAGGAATCCTATTTGATTTATGAAAAAGAGTACGAGATAATACGGTTGAGTGTAGAAGTGTAAAAGCAGACTATGATAAATCAGCATCTACAAA
>NZ_JBALCO010000048.1:0-21974 GCF_036919595.1 Nostoc sp.
ATCGAATCATCATTCAATTTACTACAACTTGGGGTGGGAGAGGCTGCCAACGGCAGCTTCTCCCACCCCTTAACAATGATTATCATTTTTGTTATCTGTATATTTTATTTTCTGGAAGTCCCTTATCCAAAATCCAATATTGGCACGGTCAAGGGTCAAAAATCTTGGACTTTTGATTAATGACTCTTGAGTACCAATTTTAGATTGAAGAAAACCCAATAGCGCAGCGTAAAGCCTTCTCTTTGAGAAGGCTTGTCTGCGAAACGCTCCGCACAACGGCATGGCTTTACGCTGCGCTACCCTTGCGTCTTTTAGGTTAATGCCAGACTAATGTCTCGCTACGCGTTTTCACCCCTTGTGGGTAACACAAATCCAAAATTCAAAATTTTCAAGCCTCATCCGTTTATTGACGGGGTCAATCCAAAATCTAAAATTTGTTGACTTTGGACTCTTGACTATATTATTAAGCTGTAGCTTCTATGGCTTCATCATCTTCTTGATCTTCTGGATCTACCTGTCTCAGACGAATGTGCTTTTTGCCTAAAGTGATCAGAAATTCATCTCCTGGTTTAAGATTCATCTGTTTTGTATAAGCTGAACCTATAAGTAAGTTACCATTCGATTGCACACTAATTCTATAGCTGGCACTACGTCCACCACGCCCATTAGCACTGGGTGTACTGTCCAACTGAATGCCTTCAGCATCAATTAGGGCATTTAAGAACTTCATCATATTGACGCGCTCTATACCGTTTTTGGTAATGGTATAGTAGCCGCACTTCTTGGCTTTGTCTTCCTTGCTCTCGTTCTCTAGCTCTTTGACTTTTTTGAGCAGTTCTTCACCGAGTAGGGGTTCAATTTTTTTCTGTTTAGGCATCAACTTAGGTCGAAAATGAATGTTTGAAGTGTTTGAATCGATTTTATTTTAGCTGACATTGACCTAATAGGAACATAATCCTTTAGTTTTTATCTCAACCTAGCCAAGTATATTACACTCATAGGCACAATTGTTATGTGATTAACAATATTGCCAAAACAATCTATTTTATAGAATGCTGGCAATGCTGATAACTATATATATATAGTTAGTGAATCACTTCTAGACTATACAAGTTTTAAGTTTTCTAAACTAACGCTCAAAAGGTTGTTTACAAGCTTTAGATGATAACTAAGTCAGAGAATGATAAGTAAAACTGATCCTTAGTCAAAAGAAGAGGAGGCAGTGCGGTCTTAGGGTTTCCCCAAATGGAGCAATAAGCGTGTTTCCCCAAAAAGAGCAACTACCGTTTAAGGGTCAATATTTGGATTCGGGAAAATTGACTATTGACTAAACAATAAACCTTGCCAAAATGAAATTAACTACCAGAGGACACTATAGTGTGAAGGCGTTGCTAGATTTGAGTTTACAGCCAAAATATGGCCCTGTATCAGTGAGAGCGATCGCCAAACGCCAAGATATCCCAGCTCCTTACCTCGAAAAATTACTAATAGAAATGCGTCGTGCGTCAATAGTTAAATCAATTCGTGGTAGCATCGGTGGATACCAATTGGCAAGAGAGCCTGCACAAATATCTATAGGACAAATTTTAGAAGCAGTTGGCGAGACTAGCCATTTACCCCATCACACTCCAGCACCTGCACAAGCTGAAGATTGGGTAACATTTAGCCTCTGGCAGAGACTCAACCAAAAGCTTAAAGAAGCTTTGTACAGTATTACTCTGGCAGACCTTTATTACGATGCTCGTAGTTGGCAGGCTTCCCTCGGAGAAGAGGCTAGTTTTGTGGTTTAGTAAAGAGTCAATAGTCAATAGTCAATAATCCAAATATTGACCCTTGAGATCCAGTTCACTTGAGAGAGGAAACTCCTGCACATAACTGGCTCCTCTTGACCACGAATTTTAGATTTTAGGTTTTTTGGTTCATGCCCCAGACTTCCTACCGCTGTTCGCTTTCGTGGTCAGGGTCAATTCCATTATCCCAAATCCAAAATCCCAAATTGGTTGACCCTTGACCAGTAACTTATGACTAATAGCATCTATATCTTAATAATTGCTGCACTTTTAGATTACTTAATTGGCGATCCTTGGGATTGGCCTCATCCAGTGCAAGTTATGGGGTGGGTAATTTCTCGCCTGACTAAATCTTCTTTGCAATTGTGTCAAAATTCTCTAACACAACGCCTAGCTGGAATTGTACTAGGCATTATCCTAATAATTGGTAGCGGCCTTGTTGGCTTTTTGATTATTCAAAGTGCTAGATGGGTTCATCCGTTGTTGGGAATTGCAATAGATAGTATTCTTTTGGCTAGTTGTTTTGCTGGCAGAAGTTTGCAAGCAGCAGCAGCGGCTGTTTTACAACCTTTAACAGCGGGAGATTTGCGGCAGGCTCGGAAGATTTTAAGTAATTACGTTGGTCGAGATACACAAAACCTCTCACAAGCAGAAATTTCACGAGCCGTTTTAGAAACGGTTGCAGAAAATGCCACCGATGGGGTAATGGCTCCACTTTTTTATGCAATTGTTGGTGTCTTTGTGCCACTTGTGGGGCCAACTCCCTTGGCTTTAGCATACAAAGCCAGCAGTACCCTTGATTCAATGGTGGGCTATCGAGAAGCACCTTATACTTATTTGGGATGGTTCTGTGCGCGGTTGGAAGATTGTTTGACTTGGCTACCTTGTCGGTTAACAGTTGTGACTCTGGCGCTGTTATCAGGTAAACCGATGCATGTTTCCCGAATTTGTCGTCGAGATGCAATTAATGATCCTAGTCCCAATTCTGGCTGGAGTGAGTGCGCCTATGCTGCTTTTTTGGGTGTGCAAATGGGGGGTACAAATTGGTATCGTGGGGTAGCTAAGTACAAACCACTACTAGGAGATGCTATTTATCCGATTACTGCAACTTCTATTCAGAATGCTTTGCAGCTGACTCGATATTGTTTTTTGCTATGGTTAGGGATAGCGATCGCTATATTCTTAATACTTCCAAATAGATAATGATAAATATAAAGTTAGGAGTTAGGAGTTAGAAGTTAAGAATAAAAACTCCTAACTCTTAACTGATCACTCCTAATTTATCACTCGCTATGTCTGCCAAAGTAGTTGAAATTCTCTCATCAGAAGAAATCCGTCGTACCTTGACTCGCCTCGCCTCTCAAATTGTAGAAAGGACACGTGATTTGTCTCAACTGGTGCTTCTTGGTATTTATACTAGGGGTGCGTTATTAGCCGAATTGTTGGCGCGTCAGATTGAGACACTCGAAGGTGTAGCCGTGTCAGTCGGTGCTTTGGACATTACATTTTATCGAGATGACCTCGATAAAATTGGATTGCGGACTCCAACAAAAAGCGAAATTCCTTTTGACCTGACGGGGAAAACGGTTGTACTCGTGGATGATGTTATTTTCAAAGGACGGACGATTCGCGCTGCTTTGAACGCAGTCAACGAGTACGGTAGACCAGAGGTGATTCGTTTAGCTGTGTTAGTAGACAGAGGTCATCGAGAATTACCAATTCACCCAGATTTTATTGGCAAGCAGTTGCCTACTGCTAAAGAAGAAGTTGTCAAAGTTTACTTACAAAATTGCGATGGACGAGATGCAGTGGAGTTGATTGGAGATTAGGAGTTGGGAGTTAGGAGTTTGAAGAATTTGCTCGATTTGTAAAGACTGACGAATTTTCAAAGTGATATTAGCCAAAACTTGTGATCGCAAGTTTTGGCTAACTAATTGTGCTTGTACCCGATTGCGATCGCGCAGCACGGCAAGCCGTTCGGTAATATCCATGATCGCCCCTATCATCCGCAATAGCTTACCTGTTTTGTGATCAACGACATAACTCCTTTGCATCCTACTCCTTTGTTTATGGATAACGGTTTTTGGCTAACCTACAACGTAATGTCAGGAAAAATTGACATTACTCCCATTACTCAACATCAATTAGTTAACAATGTTATGAAAACCTGACAATTAGATCCCAGAAGAGCTGATAAATTCGTGAAACAGCTAGAAAACCTATTGAAACCCCTTGATCCCTACATATGCTTAGTGGTTAATATTGACTTAAGACAACAAATAGGACTCCTCCGATCCCAAAGAAATGCTGATTTTGGCATAACTTGGAATTGATTGGAAGTGATCTCAATTTAAAAACTTAAAAACTGGGCAAAACCAGAAGTCAGGAATAAGAAGTTCATCTGGAGTGGATGACATTTTATATAGCATTCTTTAACCAGGGGAAATCATTTACCGCTTAAACTACTGGAGGCCAAATAAATGGCAAAAGAACGCCCACCATTAGAAGAGATGACCTTACGGCAACTACGCAGAGTTGCCAGCGAATATAGCATCTCTCGCTATAGCCGAATGCGTAAATCACAATTGCTGGCATCAATTTTAGAAGTCCAGCGCAGCAAAACTTTGCTCAGTCCATCTCGTTCGTTGGAGGCACAAGAAACCGTGGAAGCAGCTAAGTTTGAATTAGGTCAGGAAGATCGGACTGGTGGATCTTTGGCTGATGTTGATGAAGGACTCGCCGATCTGCCCTCTGGATATGGTGAAAGCCGGATTGTCCTCTTACCGCGCGATCCTCAGTGGGCTTACACTTACTGGGATATTCCGAATGAACATAAACAGGAACTGCGCCGACAAGGAGGACAACAACTCGCACTACGGATTTATGATGTCACCGACATCAATATCGAATACCAAAGCCCCCACAGTATTCAAGAATATCCTGCTGATGAACTAGCTAGAGAATGGTATATACCAGTTCCAGTTAGCGATCGCGATTATGTGATCGATATCGGTTATCGTGCTGCTGATGGTCGCTGGTTGGTATTAGCTCGTTCTGCTAAAGTACACATTCCTCCTGTCTATCCTTCTGACTGGATTGAAGATGTCTTCATTACTGTCAACGTTGAAGAAGATTTGCGTGGTGAGACTCAGTACGAACTGGTTCACCCTGCTAAGAAGATTGCAGTTACAGCCAATGATGGTGTGAATGTGAATGTCAACGGCAACAGCAACAGCAACGGTAATCCCATCTACGACGAAATATTTGGTTTAGCTGAATCTGCTGAAGCACAAAGGGTTGCTGGTTCTATCTTCGGCTCCCAGCAGCAAGTACCAGGTTCAGCGCGTCCTGAACAAGCCATTAGCTCCTACATTTTCCCATCTGGTGTGGGTCTGTGGGCAATTCCCACCGGATCTGGCTTAACTGCTTCTGGTGCAGGAATGTCAGGTGTTGGCTTCTCGGCTTCCGCTGTACCAATGCGTCCGCGCCAGTTCTGGTTAATTGCCGATGCTGAGTTAATAGTCTACGGTGCAACCGAACCTGATGCTACCGTAACCATTGGTGGCCGGAGAATTCAGTTAAATCCAGATGGGACATTCCGCTTCCAGATGTCCTTCCAGGATGGTTTAATCGACTATCCGATTTTGGCTGTAGCTGCTGATGGTGAGCAAACCCGGTCAATTCAAATGAAATTTAATCGTGAGACACCATCCCGGAATACTAATACCAAAGAAGAAGCTGTTTTAGAATGGTTCCCTTAAGTTTTGGCTCTTAGATTAACTCCAAACTGAAATTTGAAATTATTCCCCGCTATAGTAATTCTGTAGCGGTTTTTTTTGCATTATATGTCTACAAAAAAATTATTTTTGTTATTTAGCTTGATAATTTGTGCAAGCTTTTTATCAGGTTGTCAAGAGATTGAGGCAAATTCAGTCCCAAAAGCATCTAAAACTTGCCTTGGTAAAGATGCTAAGTTCAGTATTGATTTTTTTAAAACCAATAATCAAGGTAAAAAAAATCAAAGAGGCATTAACAATGTGATTATTTTTAATCCCAAATCAGTAGAATTAGATTTCAAAGTTAATGTTGGTCTATCTCATAAACTCTACGCCAAAGATGCTAGGGGGAAACTGCGTAAAGAATATGTACCAAAACAGTTTCATGAACTCATCGCTGATGAGAATGCCAAATTAGACGGCCAGCTACCCATTGCCGCAATTAATGCCGACTATATAGGTACTGATGATAAACCACAAGGCTTAAATGTTTCTCGTGGCGTAGAGTATTCAGGAGCATTTAAAAATAAACGTTCTTCCTTTGGGATATCAGGAGGTATACCCAACCAGCGACAGGCAACTATCCAAACTGGTAAAAGAAAGAGCGATATTCTAAATTATAATTTAGTGGGCGGTAATGGCAGATTCTATCGTCAGGGTAAGTTTAAAGATATTTGTCAAGATTTGGGAGAATTTGCCTGTAAAAATGCAACTAATCGCTCTCTGGCAGCTATCACTAATCAAGGCTATGTAATACTATTAGTTAATGACTTGAAAGCAAATTCAAATATTGAATTGTCTCAAGTTAATCAAGAGCTACTGCCAGATATGTTTGATAATGTCTTAGAAGGTATCGCCAGCAATAACTGTTTAGGTAAGATTCAAGAAGGGATTTTATTTGATGGAGGGATGTCTCCAGGATTATATTATAACCAGAAAACTTATGTAGAAAACCTTGGTCCGATTGGTTCAGTTTTTTTAATTTACAAAAAATAAAATAGTTTAGAAGTTTAGGGCTGTAACGTAACTACGCCCGTTGTAAATATCGACTTTTGTACCATCAACAGGCTACTCTAGATTGGATAGCTTGGGAGCATCCCATTTTGGAAGAAACATTTTTGGTATCTCACCCTAAATCCAAATACTTTGTCCAATAAAGACTTTTGTCGCTGGCTAGGACTGGTTTACTTCCATCTGGCTCAATTTTAGAGTACTGACCTTTTAACTTTTTGCGAATTCTCAAGCTTGTTTGGATTCACCCAACGATTAACAAATTCGTTGTTATGTTTGTACACCTTGATTTGCACTTGCTTGGAGCTTAACTTGACTACTTCTCCAGGAATTCTTTGGACATCGCTAGAATCTGTGCGAGCCTTGTAAAGCCAAATGACATTTTGCCCTACTTGAAAGTAGTTAGAATTGCTAGTTAAAGAAGGCGCTCTTTCTGCCCAAGAAGGGAAAGCAATTGCTAAGTTGATCAAAAGTACTAAGACCACTAGAGTGATTTGGAAAAGTTTCATGATCATTGCACTTGTCTTGGGTCTGGTGGGGTAATCAATCTGCTGCTCTAGCATTTAGCTATTGTCCTTCTTTGCTTTCTCAAAGTTGAAAAGTAGATACACTAAAACTTCTTTGGGCAATTTAGCATTACTTTGCTCTTTGAACTCTGAGCGAGTGGCTCAGGAATGGGCGCTCCGGCACTGGGTACTGTAGAAGTTATTATTATTAAGTTCTTGGTTGGAGTCCCAATCCTCCATAAAGAGTTCAAAGTTCAAATCTCTACTGACTTCAGGATAAAGCAACTTTAATAATAAAATCAAATAGTCTTATTTGTTGAAACGATAACATTAATTTATAATAAAAGTTGTGATGCTCTGACTTGAGATCACAATCTCTATCTCAAGTTTGCAACTTAAATCATGCATTCTCCCTAAAACAGAAGATACTTTATTGACTTGTTTGAGAACTTTTGTTATTTATTGAGCAATACGCTTGCTCTAATTCCCTCCTCTTAAAAAGGAGGGTTAAAAAGGATTAAGCCTTAACTTAAGCGGATTGGTTTATTGAGGTTAGATTATTTTTTAAGTAATATATTTACTCTTAATTAACCCAGCTAAAAATTATTCCTATTGTGGCTGATATTTGCCTTGATTTAGCAACTTAAATTGTTAATATAACTCCTCATTAATTGGCTTAATTACACAAAATATATCAGTAAATACTTAAGCATTTAGTATAACCTTGTGGATCTGTTGCTGAGTTACCTGCTCATCTAAATTATTCAATTAATTAAACTCATCAAATCTTCATCTATTTGAAGTGTAGTTTATCTTTTACATTAAAAATAGTGGGAATAATAAAGGAAATCGGATTGAGCAGATTAGTTAGCTATGAGCCAAATATGTGCTATTTCCAAAACCTGTCCTTGTCGTAATGTTGCACGCTGCCGGACTAAGGAGGCAGGCAGGCTCTTTCTCTGGTTCCCCGTTCCCCATACACTGAAAAAAGTCACCTCCTACCTACAGCAGTTCGCCCTGAAGTATGAACTGATGCACAAGCGTCCAGGTCTGAGTTTGGACTGTAGACCCGGACAGTCACAAGAAATTGCCCGTAACCTGGCCCAACTACTTGCACCGAGAGAATTAAGAGAGACGCAAGTCCTTTTCCTTCAAGGTGCTATCCAACCTCAACTCCATGATTTTAGTGACATAACCTCATTACAACGCTTCATTAAGTTCAACCAATCCGACTGGCTGATTGAAATGCTAGCAAGGGAACGATTCACCAGTTACTTCCAACCAATTGTCTCAATTAAGGATACATCGCAGATTTATGGATATGAATCACTCTTGCGAGGGCTGGATGAACAAGGCAATTTAGTGCTACCGGGACCAATTCTGGAGTTAGCAACTGAAGCTGGACTCTTACCACAACTCGACCGAGTTGCTCGCCTAAGCGCGATCGCTCAATTCAGCCGCCATCAAGTAAGCGGGCAGATTTTCATCAATTTTGCACCAACGTCACTTTATGATCCAGCTTTTTGCCTACACAGTACCCTAGAGGCAATTGATCAAGCAGGCATCTCCCATGAGCGGGTTGTTTTTGAGGTTGTGGAGTCAGACAATCTTCAAGATTTAGACCATCTCAAGACAGTGATCAAATACTACCGGGATGCTGGTTTTTTAATAGCCCTTGATGACCTTGGGTCTGGCTATTCCAGCCTAAACTTGCTGCATCAGTTACGTCCAGACTTTATTAAGTTGGATATGGAGTTAATTCAAGATGTGCATCAAAACCCTTACAAAGCTTCGATTACAGAGAAGCTTCTGGAGATTACTCAAAAGTTAAATATCCAGAGCGTCGTTGAAGGGATTGAGTGCATTGAGGAACTAAACTGGCTGCGAGAACGAGGCGCAACTTTTGCTCAAGGCTATTTGATTGGTAAACCCAGTGCAGTACCTATCTCTACAACTCCTCACTTTGATCCGATCACGTTAACTGTAGCATCAGCAGATGGTAAGCAAGTTGAGCAGCAGGTTCAACACCAAAGCGAGTCCGAGCGAATTGTCGCGGCTGTAACGCAACGCATTCGACAATCATTAGAATTAGACGAGATTTTGCAAACCACAGCAGCCGAAGTGCGACAAATGTTTGAGGTAGACCGAGTAGTGATTTACCAGTTTGAGCCAGACTGGAGTGGTTTAGTCGCTGTAGAATCCTTAGCAGAAGGGTGTATGTCCATTCAGGGATGCTTCATGGACACGTGCCTTCAACCCACGCGTGCAGCTTACTTTCAACAAGGTAGCACCAGAGCGATCGAAGACATTGAAACTGCGGGACTATCGCCGTGTCATGTTGACTTCCTCCGAAGTTTGCAAATCAGGGCATACCTTATCGTGCCCATTTTGCAGCAAGACGGTTTGTGGGGACTATTGATCGCTCACCAATGCCGTCATACCAGACAATGGCAGCAATCGGAGATTAACTTGTTTAACCAGTTAGCGGGTCAAGCTGCGATCGCTATTCAACAATCAGAACTTTACCACCAATTACAACAAGCAAATCATGAATTACAGCGCCTTGCCTGTTCGGATGGTCTAACCCAAGTGGCAAATCGACGCTGCTTTGATGATACGTTCAACGCACAGTGGCAACGATTGGCACGAGAGCAAGCCTCGCTATCTTTGATTTTGTGCGATGTCGATTACTTTAAGCTTTACAACGATACGCATGGACATCTGGCAGGAGATGATGCACTCAGACAGGTTGCTAAGGCAATCTCTCAAACAGTTAAACACCCTGCTGATTTAGTTGCTCGTTATGGTGGAGAAGAGTTTGCAGTTATTTTACCAAATACTGATATCGAATCGGCCATTGCAGTTGCAAGAGATATTCAGAACAATGTTAGTGCGTTAAAAAAGCCTCATCCCCATTCTCAGGTCAGTGAATTCATCACGCTAAGTCTTGGTGTGGCAACCATCACTCCTCATAGCCAATTATCTCCCGCAACCTTAATTGCTACTGCTGACCAGGGACTCTACCAGGCAAAAGCACAAGGAAGAAATTGTGTGGTGCAGATGGATTGTGAGGAGGTTGACGCTAAATCTCTCCTTTAGCACCAGTCTCCATTTTCTCTGCCAATTGTCGTGAATATTGTTGATCTGATGATTATTCAATCTCAATCACAATTTTACTGAAGTGAGCAGCACTTTTAAGGTAATGATCGACCTGACTTTTCACAGAATCTGAAAAACAAGACAGCGAAACCTAACCCCCCAACTCTACAACCCTTGGAGGAGAATTCAAAGCCTCTCAAAAGCAAGAGCGAAAAGTCTAAGCGTCGGCTTTCGGCGACACCGTTAGCAAGTCTTGCCTACAGCACGCTAGCCCGAACGAGCGTCACAGCCCACCGCAGGTTTAGTTATGCACAAACGATTTGTTAATCATTGCACGATTTATTTAACCCAGAAACTGCGAATTAGATTAACGTAACTTCCTCCCTTTAAGGGAATGGAAATTGAGTAAAATATTTGACATCGTTTGCATACCAATCAGTGATGCCAAAAGTAGCTAGAGAAAATTCTCGTTTCTAGCCTCTGGCTGGAAATGCATTAAAAGTGACTCTGCCGCAAATTTAGGAGGCAAAGCCTCACAATAGCCATTCCTAGCCAGAGGCTGGGAACGAGGAAAGCCTCTCTCCTAAAAGGAGAAAGGTCAGAGTGTATTGCATACAAACGAGAAGTGCTATGTTTGCACTCCAGAAAAATCATCTGAAACTCAGTTAAGATAAGTAATTGAGCGCTAATCCATTATTGATATTATTCTGGCAACCCGTAGTTTAAGTATTTTAAAATACATTCTTGGTCTATTTACAAATTGAGCAAATTGGCTGATCATGACGACACAAGAGAAAATGTAATAAACAACACTTATTTTTGTAATAAGCTGTAGTTTGTGTAACTTATACAGTTAATCTCCTGTCAAAAATATCATGCCTTTAGTTTCAACGCTAAATAGACTGACATCGACTCAAGTCCCCACACTGAATGATTGCAGTTCACAAAGCCTGCTCAACTACTTTCAAAATTCTTGGGAGCTTGAAGAAACACTCATGAAAAGTTTGGTCAGGGAAGAAACTTTTTATTTTAACCCTGATCCTTTAAGAAACCGTCTAATTTTTTATCTTGGTCACTCAGCTGTTTTTTTCATCAACAAGTTAATTAGAGTTGGTTTAATCAAAGCTCGAATTAATTCCCAATACGAAACCCTATTTGAAATCGGAGTTAATCCAGAAACACCGATAGAACTCGACGCAGCTATGCAAGGAGTTAATTGGCCTGATGTAAAAAAAGTTTGGCAATATCGAGACAAGGCACGACAAGCTATTACAAAGGTGATTCAAAATACTTCTCTGGATCTCCCGATTCATCAACAGCATCGCTTCTGGGCTTTGCTGATGGGAATAGAACATAGTCGCATTCACTTTGAAACCTCTTCGATGCTGGTGCGTCAATTGCCTACTAATTGCCTAAAATGTCCCCAAGGCTGGAATTATGCACCTAGCAAGGGGAATATTCCCAAGAATGAAATGCGCCGGGTTCCCGGTGGTGTGGTGAAACTAGGAAAACCCAAGGATGATCTTACATTCGGTTGGGATAGCGAATATGGCGATCGCACTGTTGAAGTAAAACCGTTTTTGGCTAGTCAATATTTAATCACTAACGGAGAATATCTGAAATTTGTTCAAGCTGGTGGTTACAACAATCCAGACTACTGGAATGCTGAATCTTGGGATTGGAAGCAACTCTACAATGTCCAACATCCCAAATTCTGGATACCCTTGCAGGATGGCTACCGCTATCGAGCCACATTCGATGAAATAGACTTACCCCTAAACTGGCCTGTGGAAGTCAATTACTACGAAGCGAGCGCATTTTGTCGCTCTCAAGGCTCAGAAATCCGCTTGATGAGTGAAGCCGAATGGAATCAAGCTTTACTTAGCTGTAAGGATAACCACTTATCAACTAACTCTAATCTCAACTTACAATTCATTTCCCCCAGCCCAGTGGGAATGTTCAAACCAGCTAATTGTGCTTGTGGACTTTATGATCTCAGAGGAAATGTCTGGGAATGGATAGGGGACACTTTCAACGCCCTACCAGGATTTGAACCTCATCCGCTTTACGAAGATCAAGCAGCACCCTTTTTTGATGGCAAACATCAGATGATGCTCGGCGGTTCTTGGGCTACTAATGGTGCAATGGCATTACCAACCTATCGCAACTGGTTTCGTCCCTACTTTTATCAACACGCCGGTTTTAGAATTGCTCAAAATTTAAAAGGAGATTATTGAGAATGAAACAAAATCCTATTTTACCACAACCTGGTCAAAAATCAGTTTGGGCTTAACTCAAGCGTATTGTATTATATATAAGCAATCCTATCTGAGTTTGTGAAAATTTGCGGTGTCCAAATCCCCGACAACTTTTACGAAGTCGGGGAGCTAACTTTTCATGAATGATTTAGTCCTTCTGCTTTTGCTTCAGCTTTTTTCAACCAGCTAAACATAGCGCGTAAATCTTTGCCAACTTCCTCAATTTTGTGTTCAGCTTCTTTGCGACGCAAAGCGGTAAATCCTGGTTTACCAGCTTGATTTTCCAGAACAAATTCCCGTGCAAATTGTCCAGATTGAATTTCGCTGAGAATTTTCTGCATTTCAACTTTGGTTTGTTCGGTCACAATCCGCGGGCCACGGGTATAATCGCCATATTCAGCTGTATTAGAAATGCTGTCGCGCATTTTGGCCAAACCGCCTTCTACAACCAAGTCAACAATCAGCTTGACTTCATGCAGACATTCAAAATAAGCCAATTCTGGTTGATAACCAGCTTCTACTAAAGTTTCAAATCCGGCTTTGATTAAAGCACTCAAACCACCGCACAATACTGCTTGTTCGCCAAATAAATCAGTTTCGGTTTCTTCGCGGAAAGTAGTTTCGAGAACACCAGCGCGGCTACCACCGATACCTTTAGCATAAGACATGGCGCGATCGCGTGCCTGACCACTGGCATCTTGATAAACTGCAAATAGCGCTGGTACACCTTCACCCTGTTCATAAGTCCGCCTGACTATATGCCCCGGCCCTTTGGGTGCTATCATCACCACATCTACGTTAGCCGGTGGTACAATTTGCCCAAAGTGAATATTGAAACCGTGGGCAAAAGCTAACACATTCCCTTCTTCTAAATTGGGTTCAATCTCGTTTTTGTAAATCGTTTTTTGAACTTCATCAGGTAACAAAATCATGATGAAGTCAGCAGCATTGGCAGCATCTGCAACATTCTTCACAGTTAACCCAGCTGCTTCAGCTTTTTCTACTGACTTACTACCCGGATATAATCCCACAATCACATTCAAACCACTATCTTTTAAATTGAGAGCGTGGGCATGACCTTGCGAACCATAGCCGATAATAGCAATAGTTTTTCCAGCCAAAAGGTCTAAATTGGCATCTTCGTCATAATACATCCGGGCCATAGAAGCATCTCCTGTCAGCAAGCGTGGTCATTAATTTGCAGGCTTACGATTGTACCTCAAATTGAGTAACCACGGAACTATGAGCCATTAACAATTCGTAATTCGTAATTACGTTACGGATGGGGATTTACTTTACCAAACTCAGCACTCTTCATCTCTGTTACAGAAATCGCAACAATACAGGTTTTGAGTTTTATGTGAGCAATACTGAAGTTAACTTCATCCATCTAGGGGTAGATTATGTACACTTCGACCCAATTACCGCGCACATCTGCTTTATTTATGAGTGTGTTATTAGGAGGGGTGATTTTCACCAGTTGTGCTTCTTCCCATCAGTCAGCAAATCAGGCTTTACCTCCAATTGCAGCCAATGACGCGGTAAATCCAGCATCTGCACCTGCTCGTGAAAACAATGTTTCCCAAAAGGCGGAAGCTGCACCAATAGCCCGTTCTCGTCCCCAACTGATTAAAAAGGCAGCAATTTCTTTGACTGTCAACTCTGTAGATCAGACTATTGATGCCGTTTCGCAAATTATCAATAAACAGCAAGGGGATTTGATCGGGTTGAAACAACAACAACCCAAAAACGACAACCCGCGTTACACAGCAACAATACAATTGCGGATACCAGAGAATCTGCTGGAATCTACCTTAGAACAACTAGCGAAATTGGGCACTGTTGAGAGTCGCAATATCACTGCGGAAGATGTAGGCGATCGCTTGGTGGATTTCCAAGCTAGATTAACCAATTTGCAGAAAACTGAAGCCAATTTGCAAAAAATTATGGATCGGGCAGGTTCTGTTAGAGATGTGCTTAGTGTCGCCCAAGAACTGAGTAATGTCCGGGAAACGATAGAACAAATTGATGCCCAACTAAAAAGCCTACAAAATCAAGTTGCTTATTCCACTATTACGCTGAACCTAGAAGCAGCAGTTTCTAGCACCAGTCCCCAACCTGCCTTTGGTTTGCAAGTTCAGGAAACTTGGAACAACTCCACCCACTCTTTGAGTGCATTTTCCGTTGGCTTATTCAAGCTGAGTATTTGGTTAATTGTTTACAGTCCCTATTTGTTAATTTTTGCTGCTCTTGTCTATGGCTTTACTCGTTGGCGGCGAACTCATTCACCACGTTTAATACAAACACCAGAATCAACTAGTTCTGAGTGAGCTTGCATAAATCATACATCTACCTTTGATAAATTTACATAAGTAAAAATTAATCCAAATATTGCCAAATCTTATTGTCTGAGTCTCCATCTTGAAAAGTTCTGTTTATCCTGTCGTTTTGATTACTTTAATCTTCAATCAAATGTAAAAAACAATACAAAATATATGATGACAATTTTGATACAAATTTGTTAAGAATAGTTACAATAGTCGGAAAACAGGATAATATTTCTTATGGTAAATTCACTTGACAATAATCCACCTCATAAAGTAGTTATTGTTGGCGGTGGTTTTGGTGGACTGTATGCGGCAAAAACACTTGCCAAGGCAGCAGTAAACGTTACTCTGATTGATAAACGTAACTTTCATCTATTTCAACCCCTTTTATACCAAGTCGCCACAGGTGCGCTATCTCCTGCTGATATTTCCTCACCGTTGCGTTCTGTACTCAGTAAGAGCAAGAATACGAAAGTGCTGCTGGGAGAGGTGAATAATATTGATCCAGAAGCAAAACAAGTGCTCGTGGGGGACGAAGCAATACCTTACGATACGTTAATTGTCGCTACAGGTGCGAAGCATTCCTACTTTGGCAAAGATAACTGGGAAGAATTTGCCCCAGGTTTGAAAACCGTAGAAGATGCCATAGAAATGCGTAGCCGGATTTTTACGGCGTTTGAAGCCGCAGAAAAAGAAACTGATCCAGAAAAACGCCGTGCCTGGTTAACTTTTATAATTGTTGGTGGTGGCCCAACTGGTGTAGAATTAGCGGGCGCGATCGCAGAATTGGCAAATCAAACTCTCACAGAAGATTTCCGCAGCATCGACACATCGGAAGCTAGGATTTTGCTATTAGAAGGTCTGGATCGGATTCTGCCACCCTTTGCACCAGAGTTATCACAAGAAGCGGAAGCATCCCTGACGCGGTTGGGGGTGATTGTTCAGACAAAAACACTGGTAACGAATATTGAAAATGATATTGTTACCCTCAAACAAGGCGATGAAGTTAAAGAGATTGCCTCAAAAACAGTATTATGGGCAGCAGGTGTGAAAGCTTCAGCAATGGGAAAAGTGCTAGCAGAACGCACAGATGCCGAATGCGATCGCGCTGGACGCATTATTGTCGAACCTGACTTGAGTATTAAGGGACATCCCAATATTTTTGTAATTGGCGACTTAGCAAATTTTTCTCATCAAAATGGTAAACCGCTACCCGGTGTTGCACCTGTAGCGAAGCAACAAGGAGAATATGTAGCAGCACTAGTCCAAAAGCGGCTTACAGGTAACAGTTTGTCACCCTTTGCTTATGTTGACCGGGGTAGTTTAGCGATGATTGGACACAATTCTGCTGTGGTAGATTTGGGCTTTATCAAGCTGAAAGGTTTCTTTGCATGGCTGTTTTGGCTATTGATTCACATCTACTTCTTAATTGAATTTAACAACAAATTAGTAGTAATGATTCAGTGGGCATGGAACTATTTTACCCGTAATCGCGGAGCAAGATTAATTACAGGTCAAGAATCACTCACGCAGTTTGGAATTGGCGATCGCAACATTTATTACGCATCAGCCGATAATAAACAGCCGATAAATATTTGATCATTGGCCAAACAGGGCATTGGTTATTTCCCTTGTCCCCCCACTCCCCACTCCCCGCCCTTATAAATTAGCAGTAAGCTGTTTGAGGGCGTTTTTCATAATCTATATATGGCAACTATTAACGACAACTACCTGAAACTGAAAGCGGGTTACCTGTTTCCAGAAATTGCTCGGCGGGTGAATGCCTTTGCTGAAGCGAATCCTGATGCTAAGGTGATCCGGTTAGGCATTGGTGATGTTACCGAACCTCTGCCAGAAGCCTGTCGCACAGCTATGATTAAAGCTGTGGAAGAAATGGGCGATCACAATACCTTCAAAGGCTACGGCCCAGAGCAAGGCTACGCCTGGTTACGAGAAAAAATAGCTACTCAAGATTTCCAAGCGCGGGGAGCCGAGATAGATGCTTCAGAAATCTTTATATCCGACGGTTCCAAATGCGACACTGGCAATATTCTGGAAATCTTTGGTCATGATAACATCATCGCCGTTACTGACCCAGTTTATCCCGTGTATGTAGATACTAACGTTATGGTGGGAAATACGGGGAATGCTAACGATAAAGGTGAGTTTGAAGGCTTAGTTTATCTACCCATTACGGCTGATAACAACTTCACCGCCGAGATTCCCTCAAAAAAAGTCGATTTAATTTATCTCTGCTTTCCTAATAACCCAACTGGCGCAACTGCTACCAAGGAATATTTAAAGGCATGGGTAGACTATGCCAAAGCTAATAACTCGATTATTTTCTTTGATGCAGCCTACGAAGCTTATATTACCGATCCATCACTTCCCCACTCAATTTATGAAATTGAAGGTGCAAGAGAAGTTGCAATCGAGTTTCGGTCTTTTTCTAAGAATGCAGGTTTTACAGGAACCCGTTGTGCGTTAACTGTGGTACCGAAGACACTTACAGGAAAAGCCGCCGATGGTTCCGATGTGGAACTATGCAAACTGTGGAATCGTCGCCAGTCCACCAAATTTAATGGCGTTCCTTACATCGTCCAACGGGGAGCCGAAGCGGTTTACTCTGAAGAAGGACAAGCACAAATCAAGGGATTGGTGAGTTTCTATCTAGAAAACGCCAAAATTATCCGTGAGAAACTCACAGCCGCCGGATTATCAGTTTATGGTGGCGTGAATGCACCTTACGTCTGGGTGAAAACTCCTAATAGTTTATCCAGTTGGGAATTCTTTGATAAGTTACTGCAAACTGTTAATGTTGTCGGAACACCTGGTTCTGGCTTTGGTGCTGCGGGTGAAGGTTACTTCCGCATTTCGGCATTTAACAGTCGGGAGAATGTCGAAGAGGCGATGAAGCGGATTACCGAGAAGTTTAAGGTGTAAAGCGATCGCTTTTGTTAAACTCAATCTATTAATCTAAAGGTTACGGTGGGCTGTATTATCCACCGCAACCTTATAGATAATTATTTAAACTTAGCTTACTTATATTCTGGTTATGACTGCTGCTATCCCCGTTTTCAAACCTGTTAGCCAAATGCAGTTAGCACCTGGTAGCACTGTGACCATTCCAGATGTTAGCTGGGAAGAATTTGAATGTATTTTACAAGAATTGGGAGAAAAAAGAACTACACGAATTGCCTACAGCCAGGGTGCTTTAGAAATTATGGCTCCTTTACCAGAACATGAAATACCCAAAGATTTAATTTCTGATATTGTCAAAATATTGCTGAAGGCTAAAGATATCAGATATCAACCTTTTGGTTCTACCACCTTTAAACGGCAAGGTCTAGCAGGAGTTGAACCTGATGCTTGCTTTTATATTCAAAATTATCAACAAATGATTGGTCATCGCCGCTTGCAACCTGATGATCCACCACCAGATTTAGCGATTGAGACTGATGTTACATCGAAAACTACTCTTGATGCTTATGAAGCCATTGGAGTCCCAGAATTATGGGTTTACGATAGCGGGAGTCTCTCCATTTATTTGCTAAGAGATGGGAAATACATAAA
Organism: Nostoc sp.; assembly: GCF_036919595.1. Lineage (GTDB taxonomy): Bacteria > Cyanobacteriota > Cyanobacteriia > Cyanobacteriales > Nostocaceae > Nostoc. Next base: position 18,341 of record NZ_JBALCO010000048.1, read on the forward strand.
ATCTGATACTAGTCCTAATTTTGAGGATATAGCTATTACTCAGATTATCCCCGTTGCTGTGGAACGTAGTTGGCAAGTAGGAAGTTTTCAAGCTTTGGAAGAATTGGAAGCGATGATTTAGTAAATGATCAAACAAGCATTGCTCATTTTGCTTAATTATGATCAAGCTAGCAGTAATTACGTCTTAAAAGCTGTTAAGCTAATATGCATCAAAGTTGCAGCATATTTCTAAAATCTAATATACTTCTCATTTTTTTATGAAAACTCAAAATTTTAACGAAGAGTCTGCAAAAGCTGTACAGTTTCTAATAGATGGACGGGAGAATGATGAAGCTATATTTTTACTATGTTGTACTTTTTTATCTTGGGATTCTGCTTCCTCTTGGTTCGAGATAAAACTTAAAACTCGACGACCTAATTATGATATTCTTCTTGATAAAGAACATTCTATTACTAAAGCTATTCATCGAGCTTTTGAAGCTATACTACCTCTTGATGAATGGGAGGTTAATAAGCTGTATATAACTCCTGTAATAGAGTTATCGAATATTCCAGATATCCAAGCTGATTGGCATGATAATTTGCTAAAAAATGCTCTTGGAAGAGATGGAAATAATCAGGGTACATTCATTTCTGATGAAAAAGTAAAAAATTGGAATGGCTTTAAATTTGCATCCCTTAGTGAAGTCCAAGTTGCAAAAGAATTAGATAAACTAGGTGTCTTATTCCTTCCGAACTGCAAAGCGCGATTTAAGGTTGGATATGGACGCGGTGAATGTTATCCAGATTTCCTAATATGTCATCAGGGAAAGTGGGGAATCCTGGAAGTGGACGGTCCACACCACAATACACAAAGCTATATTCAGCGCGACCGTAGTCGAGATCAATCTTTAAGGGCCTACGGAATATTTATTGAGCGCTTTGATTGGAAAGATTGTCAACGGCAGCCAGATTGTGTAGTTAAGCGTTTTTTAGACCTACTAGATAGCAACAGGTGATTATTGGTAAGTTTAATTAATAGGTAAAAGATATTGACATGAATCAACTAACTTATAATTTAAATATGGATGCTGGCACTAAAGATTCGATTTTTCAGAGGAGACATAGTGCGATCGCCTTCACGTAGTACTTGCCAAGTTAGCGTTTTGGGTATGTTTGGCAGAATTAGTTTCTTGCTCAGAATACATAGCAAATAGCTCACTAAAAACCTCTTCTCCATTAATCTCTCCACTACTAACAAATCGTTCTACCTCAACCGAACCATCGTCAAAAAATTCCACTTCCCATCGTTCCCCAGCCACCGCCACATTTACCATAATCGTTTCATCCCGATGATGAGCTAGAGTATAACTAATTTTCTCTTGTTCCAATTGATTTAGAAAAGTAACTAGTTTGCCAAATCCATGATTCTTCATTTGTCAAACCTATTATCGCTTAATAATTTACGAACAACTTTAAAACCTGGTTGATTTACTTCTGCTCCCGCTTCAATCTCTTCCCATAACATTTCACAAAACTCATCCCAACTGGGCGATTCTTCCGGGAGTGGAGCCTGTTTTATACTACCCTTCTTGTACTTCCGGATTTCAGACACCTTTTGCCCAGCAAATTTATGTACGATTTCCCCCTCTCCTTTTGATTGAGTGGCTACTTGACTTTATACAATAGTGATCGCGCATACATCACTACTCTAATTATGCGATGCTTACGGCGGTAAACTATGCACTTTCTCAATTATCCATTAATTGCATCAATAAATTATTCCTGAGAATTACTTCCTGCTTCTTCGCTATCATCTGGTAAATCAATTCTTGGCTCAACTTTTGGTCGCCCATAAGTAGCCAAAGTCAGTCCTTCTTCCAGATATACAGTAGAGTACTTACTCAACCCGATACGCTGTGAAGTATAAATTCCAGAATGACCTGAAAATAGGTAGCTCACTACACAGCCAATAGCAATAAATACTCCCGATTCCAAACCAAATAGTTCAATTCCCATTATAGTCGATGCTAAAGGTGTATTTGCTGCACCTGCAAACACACCCACAAATCCCATTCCTGCTAACAGTGGTGCAGGTAACGTTAAAAGCAACGACAAAGCATTGCCTAAAGTTGCACCAATAAAAAACAAAGGTGTCACTTCTCCTCCCTTAAAACCTGCTCCTAAAGTTAGAGCAGTTAGACCAAATTTTGCTGCAAAATCCCAAGGAGGTAGCTGAGTGGAGAAAGAATCAACGATAGTAGGGATACCAAGTCCAATATACTTAGTTGTACCACTCAACCCAATAATTGCTGCTATGATCGCACCGCCTATTAAAGGACGCATTGGAGGATAAGATATCTTTGCTTTAAAGAAGTGACCAATTTTGTGAGTTACTTGAGCAAAGAGCCTTGCGACTATTCCAAAGATTGCACCTGCGATAATGGCAGCAATCAACCCCCAAATTGTCAGCGTCGGTATAGAGGGAGCGTGTCGGTATGCGGTATGATGCAAACCCAATAGTAAGGTTACTTGATTCCCAACGATCGCAGCAATTAAAGAAGGGAAAAGAGCGTCGTAATTAATTTTACCAATCGCTAAAACTTCTAGACCAAATACGGTTCCAGCTAAGGGAGTACCAAAAACTGAAGCAAATCCTCCACTGATACCTGCGGTTAATAAAATTCGCCGATTGGCTCCTTGAAAATGTAATATTTTAGTTAACTGGTCTGCCAAAGAAGCACCCATTTGCAATGCTGTACCTTCACGACCTGCTGAACCTCCAAATAAATGTGTAAGGTCTGTTCCTAATAAAACAAGAGGAGCCATCCGAAAAGGAATAATATTTTTAGGTTTATGAATTTCTTCAAGTAAAAGGTTATTTCCAGCTTCTACAGTCCGACCAAATTGATGATAAATCCAACCACTCAAGAAGCCACCAAGGGGCAGCAAGGCGATAATCCACCGATGCGATTCTCGCCAATCAGTTGCCCATTCTAGTGATGCCAAAAGAGCTGCAGAAGCCGTTCCACCAAGAATGCCAACTACAACGGAAATAGGCAACCATTTAATTAGGTCGGGTAATACAAGAAACGGTTCAAATTGACGTAGTTGTTTCATACCATGACTCATTGAGGTGCAATCTGTAGACTTACACTTTCTACAGGGGAGTCAGGTAATGCATTTAGCCAAGCCCTACTCTCCCGCAGTCAGCGAAGAAAGTAGGAGCCATCAGCCTTCCAGTGATGAATTTTACCTGTACTAGAAAGGCGGTTTTGGCGAGCTCCATCGCCATAAATACTATTTAATTAATTCAATAATACCATGTTTACTCTTGTATTGCTTTTCGCACTTGTAATTTCTACTTGGATCAACAATTTATTCCTATAGATAGATGCATTTATGATATCTCTTAAATAGTAATTTAATTATAAATAGAGGAAGTATCAAAAAAACTAAATTAGTATTTACAAAACTTAAGTAGGAAAACCGTACTTATCTGATATGTTTTCTGCACCATACATCTAAGTTTAGCTGGATACAATCAAAAAGTAGCTTAATTAATAGACCTCTTGCAAAATAAGTTTTATGTTATGGTGGGGGTTTGGAATTTTGAGACAGCTAAACTTAACTCGTAGTTGTAAATTGCTGCGAG
>NZ_JBALCO010000049.1:0-60670 GCF_036919595.1 Nostoc sp.
TAAGAAACCATGCGATAGAGGAACTGGTACTCAACGCCAGCCACTTAATTTTTCCATTATCAATACTGCTTAATTCTTAACCGAAAAGTATTGCGCTTGGATTAGCGTTAAAAACTTCAGTACTTACACAAAAATTCTCTGAAACTCTTAATACTCCCATTGCAAACCATCTCTAAAGTTTAAATTTTCAATGAAGATATATTGAAAATAACTATGATTTTGAGGAAATAGGTCAGAATGAGAGAACTAAATCTTGTAGTCAGTGCCCTTTCATACAAACATTGTAAGATTGCAGCATAATTTGTTGTGAAATTAGTCTTTGAATGTAATTTAAAAGCTAAAAATGTCACTGTAAATACTAAGCAAAAAGACTAATAACTAAACATATAAAAGCTTTAACATCCTTGCGTGGTGTTGCAGCCATATTAATTGTTATACATCATTATGTTGGTTTCCTCATACCTGATTTAGGGAAATAACAATATCATCTTAAATACATTAAATTTTTTATTACTCATTTATCCGGAACAAAATTATACTCTATTTTCCCTGATTTACTGGTTTATCAAAAAATCTATATCGTTAATATACAAAAGTATCTTTAATGTGAATTTTAGAACACACTTTAATATTTATCAGGAATTACTCATTGTTGTTCAGTATATTTTAGAGTCTGAACTGCATCCCCAACCCATAAATTTATTGAGTTAAAAGTGCAGCAATAATTAAAAACTACACATTTCGTAAAAAAATATATTTTTTGCGAAAATTAACTATGAAATCAATAACTAATTCATCAACCCAAAATGAAACCGAATTGTTGGTAAATGAGTATCAAGCCTCATTATCAGAAAATAACTTAGAAGGAGATAATTTAATATTACCTATCTTGAAATACTCGGAAAAAGACCTGCTAATCGAGTGGAATCAGACTCAAACTGATTATCCTCAGCAAGCGTGTATTCATCAATTGTTTGAAGCACAAGTAGAGAAAACACCTAATGCTGTAGCACTAATCTTTAATAATCAGTATCTCACCTATAGAGATTTGAATAGTCGTGCGAATCAACTAGCACAATATCTCCAAACAGTAGGGGTAGGAACAGAAACTCTTGTAGGAATCTGCATAGAGCGCTCTTTAGAAATGGTTGTAGCACTTTTAGCTATTCTCAAAGCAGGTGGAGCTTATGTGCCATTAGAATCAGGGTATCCCCAAGAACGTTTAGCTTTCATGCTGTCAGATACTCAGGTATCAGTATTATTAACTCAAAAAGAACTAGTTGCCAAATTACCTACTCATACAGCATTTGTAATTTGCCTAGATGCAGATTGGAATGCGTTGGCAAAGCCCACCTTACCCCTACGGGAAAGCAAGCTACGCATAGCGAATGCACCAGAAGGTATCGTCCAAAATAAAAATGAGAACCTAAGCACTAGCATTACTGCTGATAACCTGGCTTATGTCATGTATACTTCAGGTTCTACAGGTACACCCAAAGGTGTTAGCGTTATCCATCGTGGCGTAGTTAGGTTAGTCAAAGAAACTAATTATGTTCAACTAACGGCTGAAGAAATAATTCTCCAACTGGCTCCTATTTCCTTCGACGCTTCAACTTTTGAAATTTGGGGTTGCTTACTTAACGGTGGGCGACTAGCAATTTGCCCTCCTAATACACCATCTTTAGAAGAATTAGGGCAGATTATTCAACAATATCAAGTTACTACTCTTTGGCTGACAGCCGGCTTATTTCATCTCATAGTGGATGAAAAAATTGATGCTTTAAAATCCTTGCGTCAACTTTTAGCGGGTGGTGATGTTTTATCTGTTCCCCATGTACAGAAGTTTCTCCAAACAGTAGAGAATTGTCAGCTAATTAATGGTTATGGGCCAACTGAGAATACAACTTTTACCTGTTGCCACACTATAACAGCACCACTGCAAGCAGGTGTCTCTATTCCTATTGGTCGCCCAATTGCTAATACCCAAGTTTATATATTAGATGACAACCTCCAACCAGTATCAATTGGAGAAACTGGCGAATTATACATTGGTGGAGATGGATTAGCTAGAGGCTATTTGAACCGTCCTGACTTGACTGCTGAAAAATTTATTTCTCACTCCTTTGATAGGAATTTAGCAACGCGCCTTTACAATACTGGAGATTTAGCTCGTTATCTTCCAGACGGTAATATCGAGTTTTTAGGTCGAATTGACAATCAGGTAAAAATTCGCGGTTTCCGAATTGAACTAGGGGAAATTGAGCGAGAGATTGCACAACATCGTGACGTTCGGGAAATTATCGTTTTAGCTCGTCAGGATGAAACAGGTGAAAAGCAGTTGACAGCTTATATTGTTCCTCAGTATAACAGTAGTTATACACACAATAAATTACGTAGTTTTTTACAACAGCGACTACCTAATTACATGCTGCCGTCAGCATTTGTGATGTTAGAGTCACTGCCTTTGACTGCAAATGGCAAAGTAGATAGACATAAATTGCCAGCACCAAGTAGAGAACGTCCGCAACTAGAACAAGCCTATATTGCTCCCCAAACCGATTTAGAGCGTTTGCTTGCAGGTATTTTGTCTGAACTGCTCAAAATTGATCGCGTTGGGATTGATGATAATTTCTTTGATTTGGGAGCAACTTCAATCTCAATTTTGCAAGTTGCTGTGCGGTTGCAACAGGAGCTTGGTATTGAGCTACCTACTGTGAAGCTATTTCAGTATTCAACGATTGGCTCTTTAGCAAAGTATTTGCATTCAAACCAGAACAGCCAACCGTCTCATGACAAGCTGCAAAATCGCGCCCAACGCCAACAAGCAGCTCGGACTCGTCGCCGTAATCATCAACAAGGTGTTTAAGCAATGGTGAATATGCAAACCTTAGATAACCAAGATCCTATTGATGGTGTTGCCATTATTGGCATGGTAGGAAGATTTCCTGGCGCCGAGAATGTCGATGAGTTGTGGCACAATCTGTGTCAGGGATTAGAGTCAACGACTTTTTTTAAAGATGAGGAGCTAGATCCTAGTATTGACCCGAACCTTTGCAAAGATCCTAATTACGTGAAAGCTAGAGGAATCATTCCTGGGGGGGAAACCTTTGATGCTGCTTTCTTTGGCATTAATCCACTGGAAGCTGTGGTTATGGACCCACAGGCTAGAGTTTTCCTAGAGTTGGTTCATGAAGCTCTAGAAAATGCTGGTTATGAATCAGAGTCTTTTGATGGTTTGATTGGTTTGTACGCTGGTTGTGGTCAAAATACTTATTTTGCTAACCATATTTCTGGTCGTATGGAAATTGTTGATCGCATTGGCGAGTTCCAGACGATGTTAGCAAATGAAAAAGACTTTTTGACCACTCGTGCTGCTTACAAGCTCAACTTCAAGGGACCTGCTGTCAGTGTTAATACGGCTTGTTCTACTTCTTTAGTAGCAATTATTCAGGCTTGTCAAGCCTTAAACAGCTATCAGTGCGATATGGCTCTAGCTGGTGGTGTATCTATGACTACACCCCAAAACAGCGGTTATGTGGCTCAAGAAGACAGTATGCTGTCTGGGGATGGGCATTGCCGTCCCTTTGATGCCAGCGCTCAAGGCACAATGTTCAACAATGGTGCAGGATTGGTTGTCCTCAAGCGTTTAGAAGATGCCCTTAATCAAGGCGATCGCATCTATGCCGTAATTCGGGGTTCTGGTATCAATAATGACGGCGCTCATAAGGTGAGCTTTACGGCTCCCAGTGTAGACGGACAAGCAGAGGCCATTGCAATGGCGCAAGCTGATGCCAACTTTCACCCGGAAACCATCTCTTATATTGAAGCTCACGGTACTGCTACACCTTTAGGCGACCCCATTGAAATTGAAGCACTGACGCAAGCATTTCGTGTGCATACAAACGCGAAACAATTTTGTGCGATCGGCTCTGTTAAGGGCAATGTCGGACATTTAGTAGCTGCGGCTGGGGTAGCAGGGTTAATTAAAACCGCTCTCGCCCTGCATTATAAAAAGATTCCACCTAGCTTAAATTTTGAGGCTCCCAATCCCAAGATTGACTTTGCCAACAGCCCTTTCTATGTCAATACCAAGCTAGCTGAATGGTCAGAGGGTGAAACTTTGCGACGAGCCGGTGTGAGTTCTTTTGGTGTCGGCGGGACTAATGCTCATATTGTGCTAGAAGAAGCGCCACAAATCCAAAATTCGGGATCTTCTCGCCCACAGCAGCTATTGTTGCTCTCGGCAAAAACTAGTAAAGCTTTGGAGGCTGCAACAGCAAATTTGCAGCAACATTTACAATACAATGCCGAAATTAACTTAGCCGATGTAGCTTATACCCTACAGCGAGGGCGCAAAGCTTTAAACTATCGACGCAGTGTAGTTTGTCACGATATAACAGATGCGATCGCAGCACTACAATCTTTAGATCCAAATCAAGTAAATACCCGTAATCCAGAAATCCGCAATCCAGCCGTTGTTTTCATGTTCCCCGGACAAGGATCGCAATATGTGAACATGGGACTGAATCTCTACAACCGCGAACCTGTGTTTCAGGAGGTAGTAGATGAATGTGCCCAAATCCTTAAACCTTTGTTGGGCAGGGATTTACGAGAAATCATCTATCCCGCACCGAGCGATAGCGAAACTGCGGCTATCTTCCTGCGGCAAACCTGTTTTACCCAACCAGCATTATTCGTCATTGAATACGCTTTAGCGCAACTGTGGCAAAGTTGGGGAGTCAAGCCCCAAGCCATGATTGGTCACAGTATTGGCGAATTTGTCGCCGCCTGTATTGCAGGTGTATTTACCTTAAAAGATGCGCTGATGTTGGTTGCAAATCGCGGTCGTTTAATGTGGGAGTTACCAGAAGGGGCTATGCTCTCAGTGCGCCTACCAGCCAAAGAAGTAGAGCCACGATTGAGCGCAGAACTAGCGATCGCAGCAATTAATGGCCCTTCTTTGTGTGTCGTTTCTGGACCAACACAGGCGATCGCGGCTCTGCAAAAACAACTAGAAAGCGAAGAATTTGTCTGTCGCCGTTTACACACTTCCCATGCTTTCCATTCCCCAATGATGGATAGCATCATTGCCCCATTTGCTGAGGTAGTTGGGAAAGTTAAATTATCACCTCCCCAAATTCCCTTTGTTTCCACAGTTACCGCCGACTCGATTACAGCCCAGCAAGCAACTGATCCGATGTATTGGGCTACACATCTACGCCAGACTGTGCGATTTGCCGAAGGTGTACAAACCCTATGGCAACAGCCAGAACGCATACTGTTAGAGGTGGGGCCGCGAATCACAACTACGACTTTAGCCCGCCAACAAGCAAAAGATATTAAACAACAGATAGCGATCGCTTCTTTGGGTGATAACGCTCAGAACGAAGCCGAATGGACGGCATTACTGAGGGCAGTAGGACAACTGTGGCTAACAGGAGTATCTATTGACTGGAGCAACTTCTATCAAAGGGAAACGCGACAACGAATTTCTCTGCCTACCTATCCCTTTGAACGCCAACGCTTCTGGATTGATCCTCCACCTCATCCCAATCGTGCAGCAACTGCCAAACTTCCAAATCGCCAGTCATTAGAAAAGACCCAAACTATGAAAACATACCCTCAGCAAAAGCTCATTCCTCTGCTAAAAGAAATTATCGAAGAAACCTCAGGATTGGAAATCGCTAATGTTGACGACTCAACAACGTTTTTAGAAATGGGATTAGATTCTTTATCTCTGACTCAAGTGGCGCTAGCGTTAAAGAAAAAATTTCAAGTCAAGGTAACACTTAGGCTGTTATTAGAAATTTACCCCAATTTAGGAACACTGGCTGACTTTATCAATCCAGCCCTGTCTGCCGAAACTCTATCAGCATTAGGATTAATAGAAACTGTTGTAGAACCCACTCCAGAAGTGCAATTACCAGCACCTGTAAACACATCACCCACTTTGATAGTCCATGAAGTTAATCCAAATGGATCTGCACCTGAGATTTCTCCCCAACCTGCTGCATCCAGTTTCCTCGAAAATGTGATTAATCAGCAGCTCCAAATCATGACTCAGCAATTGGCGCTATTGGGTAACAACAGTCAACCTGTAACAATCCCAGTTGTACCTGCGGTGACACCTCAAAATAATGGTGTCAAACCACAAAATGCTCTATCCATCCCAGCTACTCAAACGAGCAAAGAATCACTTCCATCGGTAGACACTGAGACGAATGGTGCAAAAAAGGCATTTGGTGCAGCAGCTCGAATTGAAAAGACCCAGACTAAAACTCTGACAGCGCACCAACGAACTCATCTAGACAAAATTATCCAAAGATATACACAACGGACTAAAAAATCCAAAGAATATACTCAATCCCATCGCCCTTATCTGGCAGACCCAAGAACTGTTTCTGGGTTTAACCCGACCATGAAAGAGATGGTTTACCCCATCGTAGCGTCTCGTTCATCGGGTTCTAAACTTTGGGACATTGATGGTAATGAATATGTTGATTTAAGCAATGGCTTTGGCTTGAATTTGTTTGGTTGGTCGCCACCTTTCATTACCAAGGCAATTGAAGCACAACTGAAACTCGGCATGGAAATTGGCCCCCAGACTCCCTTAGTTGGAGAAGTGGCGCGGCTAATGTGTGAATTGACCAACTTTGACCGAGCAGCCTTTTGTAACACAGGTTCAGAAGCGGTTCTGGGAGCGATGCGGATGGCACGCACAATTACAGGGCGTAACTTAATCGCCATCTTTTCTGGAGCTTATCACGGTATTTTGGATGAAGTAATTGTTCGGGGGACAAAGAAACTCCGGTCAATTCCCGCTGCTCCCGGTATCCCACCAGAAATGGTAGAGAACATCTTGGTACTAGACTATGATTCGCCTGAGTCCCTAGAAATCCTCAAAAATCGGGCTGATGAGTTAGCAGCAGTAATGGTTGAATCTGTGCAAAGCCGTCGCCCTGAATACCAGCCCAAGGAATTCCTCCACCAACTGCGTGATTTTACGGAGAAAGCTGGTATTGCCCTAATTTTTGATGAAATCGTTACCGGATTCAGAATTCATCCAGGTGGCGCTCAAGCGCATTTTGGTATCAAAGCTGATATAGCAACCTACGGCAAGATTGTGGGCGGTGGACTACCAATTGGAGTCATTGCTGGCAAATCGCAATATATGGATGCTTTAGATGGTGGGTTTTGGCAGTTTGGGGATGACTCAGTTCCAGAGGTAGGCGTGACTTACTTTGCTGGTACCTTCGTCCGCCATCCTTTAGCACTAGCAGCAGCCAAAGCAGTGCTTCAGCATTTGCTCCATTGTGGTCCCAGCTTGCAGCAAAATCTTAATGCAAGAACCGATAAATTTGTAGCGGAACTTATGGGCTATTTTCAGCAAGTTCAGGCTCCGTTTACAGCTTATAATTTCGGCTCTCTGTTCATGGTGAAGTCTACACCAGAGTTTCCCTACGGAGATTTGCTATTTTACTTGCTGCGGGATAAGGGAGTACATACTTGGGATCATCGTCCTTGCTTCTTAACGACAGCCCATTCCGAAGCCGATCTGGCTTTTGTGATGGCAGCCTTTAAAGAAAGTATTGCCGAAATGCAGTCTGCTGGCTTCTTGTCTGCACCGCCCATAGAAGTAACAAATTGCGATCGCCATAATGGAGTAGAACGCAATCGTCCTCCACAACCTGATGCCAGATTAGGAAGAGATCCCCAAGGGAACCCCGCTTGGTATATCCCCGATACCGAGCGACCTGGTAAATATTTACAAGTCGCAAGTGTTTCCTGAAATAGTTTTTTGAGCTAAGTAGGTAAGTATAAATAATAGTAATTTGGAGGCATTTTATGAGTTCATCTCCGATAATTTTGCAGCCCAAATTGACGCTTCCTGAACGCATTATTGAGGTGGATACCCCAGGCTTTCAAGAGACGTTTAACCATTCTCCATTTATGTTCTCCCATAATCTTGTAGGGCATCCTTTATTTAAGATTCCTCGTCTGATTGATCTGGCAAACAACCTCTTTCCGAAAAGACAAGTTTTTTGTTGTAAAAACGGCAATTATCCTGGGATTAAATGGGAGCAATTACCAAGGAAAAAACAAATTGTAGAAGCACTCTTAAACATTCAAGAATCAGATTACTTTATAATGTTTAAGAGTGCCCATATTGACCCAGACTATAAGGCTTTACTAGATCAAACCTTGATTGAACTTGAAGACCTTACAACTGTTCGTTTACATCGAGAGATTACCTGGTCAATAGCTACCATTATTGTTTCTTCTCCTCACTCAATCACCCCCTACCATATTGACCATGATTGTAATTTCTTATTTCAAATACATGGTGACAAGGATGTCCATCTGTTCGATCAAAATGATCGCTCTGTGTTGACAGAGGAAGAGATTGAGAATTTCTATTTAGGGCATATTTCATCAGCGAATTATCGAGAGGAGAACCAGAATAAGGCAAGTGTGAACCACTTAGTTCCAGGAAAAGGAGTTCACCATCCAGTACTAGCCCCACACTGGGTTAAAAATAGAGATAATTACTCTGTTTCCCTGAGTATTAACTTTTGTTTGAAGACGTGCGATTTACACGCCAGAATTTATCAGGTTAATTATTATCTCCGAAAACTAGGTATGCTGCCAACTCCTCCAGGACAGTCTGCATTACGAGATAGAACCAAAATTTTTGCTGTCGAAATGTTCTCTAAACGAAAGCCAGAAAATCATGATGAAGTGCTTCACTCCGGTATAAAAAGAATTACTGCCCCAGCAAAACTTTTCCAAGAGGTCGTGAGGTCACTAAAGCGATAATCATCTGTCGTAATTATTAAAAACAAAGCATACACCAGATTAAGATTAGGTTTTTCGATATGTCACTAACTAAATCATCCACGAATAAGCAGAATTCAATCAAGTCATTAGCTGAGAAACCTTCTAATCGCACCACTGAGGCTGACGATTTGCACTTCTACTCCAGTTTTAAAAAGCTCATTGATCCGATTAAATTTACCCAAAGGATGGCAGATAAAATACAGAAGTTTGTTACGAAGATAGTGATAAACATTCCTATTGTTTCAGATTACTATTACTACTACTGGTATTTTTTCCGTCATCTATCATATCGCGGGGTTTTCAATACCTATTCTGAAGCCTTGAAAGCCCTTCCTTCGGGTTCTCGCATCAGCCACAGCCAGCCTGAAATTCACAATCATCGCTCAGTAGCACAGTTAACTACTAGACGCGAGTTAGGTAAGCTTGATCTTATTGACTATCCAATGGTCTTTTGGCTCAAGTCAGCCTTCAATGATAGTTCAACCGTTTTTGACCTTGGTGGTAATGTAGGTGTCAGCTATTATGCTTGCCGTAAGTATCTCCAATACCCTAGTAATCTTCGCTGGTTGGTGTGCGAACTCCCAGAGCTAATTATCGCAGGAGAGAAGTTGGCCAGAGAGATTGACAGTCCAGGTTTGTCCTTTACAAGGGATTTTGCTAAGGCGGAGGGGATGGATATTCTTCTGACGGTTGGCACTTTGCAATATCTAGAAGTATCACTAGCTGATATTTTAGGAGAACTTAAAGTAAAGCCAAAGCATATCTTAATAAATCATACACCGTTTTATGAAGGCGAATCTTTTATAACATTGCAAAATATTGGCTATGCTTTTAGTCCATATAAAATTCACAACCGGATTCAGTTTCTTGCTTCTCTTACTTCAATTGGCTATGAATTAATCGATAGTTGGAAAATAAATCGTACCTGTTCTATTCCATTTCACCCTGACCGATTTATACATAATTATTATGGTTTTTATTTACGGCTCATTTAGTAAAGTTTGATGATATCATTTCTCTCAAAAAATAATTTTTATGGTTTTAATGAGCATTACCCACCAAAACCATAATTTGGTAAAGAATATTTAGTATACTTGTATTTCAAAAATCAGATATCATATTATGTCCGGTTAATTAGTTATAATTACCACATCTGTGCAAAAACTGGAAAACCTTGTTTTTCCTGCTATCTGAGGTCTTCATGATAAGTCTTTAAGCGGACATAATATCAATCTCATACAACCATAAAAATTATCATTAAAATATCTATTTTTTCGTATTTATAATATCATTAAATGCCATAAATATAATGTATAACCAAACCAATTCGCTCACTTCTCTGCGCGGTATTGTAGCTTTGGTTGTTGTACACCATTTCTCCTATTACACTTTGCCCAAAACTGGCTCCACTTTATCAGTATATAGCGATTTTTTTCAAAATGGATATTTGTGGGTTTATTTTTTCTTTATTCTGAGTGGTTTTATATGACCCACGTTTATATTGGAGATTTTTCATTAAGAGTTAATTCATCTAACTATCACTCATATTTATTCTCGCGTTTTGCCAGAATTTATCCTCTCCATATATTTGTTTTATTTCTATTTTTTGGATTAAAAATTGTAAAATTATTCTTACTAAATAATTTTGCTTTCACTGGTAAATTTAACTTAACTGCCCTTTTTGCTAATATTTTTCTTCTCCAAGCATTCGACCTAAGTTGCCCACCTTTATTGTGGTGTAATACTTATTGGAATGAACCAGCTTGGTCAATTAGCGTAGAGTTTGTTATTTACTGTATATTTCCATTTTTATTACTTTTCTTATTAAGAAATAGCGAAATAAATGATTCTATAATTTATATTTATACTCTCTTTAGTATATTACTACTAATCGCTTTTACCCGTGGGAATTTAGATAGTATTATTGGCATACCTTCGATAGCTAGATGCGCGCTAGAGTGTGTACTCGGTATTATAACTTACAAAGTCTATTGTAGAGGTAATTACAAAAAGTATTTCAATCTTAATTTCCTGACAATTATAGCTATAACTTGGATAATTCTAATTATGAATTACTACTGGCATCATTTGCATAGCCTTCACGATTGGCTAATTTTACCAGCGTTTTCTTTATTAATTTTAGCTGTATCTGTCAACAATAATGGTGTGATATCAAAAGGTTTAAATTTCCGGTTAATGCTATATCTCGGTACTATATCTTATTCGATTTATATGGTTCATTGGTTTGTTCAAGAAATGTTAAAAATATTCTATATTTATAAATTTCACCATATTTTCGGCAAAAGCTTCACAGAATATGAAGCCTTGACATCTCTAGGAGTATTTCTTATGATCATCATATTGGCTGCATCATTGACATATAAATTCGTAGAAGTTCCTAGGCGTAATTATTTAAAGTCTACAATCTTCGCTAAACAATGAATTGAACGCAAGTAGTTTGTCAAGAAAGATTTAAATATAATCACATTGAATAAACTGAGAAAATAATAGAGTTATATGAGCTTATTACCTGTAGATTACCAATCCAGATTAACTGCGGTTGATTTTGATCCATTTGCAGATGGAGAATTACTTCTAACCGCCCCTGCCACAGAATCACAAAAAGAAATTTGGGCTTCTGTGCAAATGGGGGATGCTGCCAATTGTGCTTATAATGAGTCCCAATCTCTACGACTAAGAGGCGAACTTGATGTCAAAGTTTTCCAGTCTGCGGTGGAAGAGTTAGTACAACGTCATGAAGCACTACGGACAACTTTTAGCACAAATGGCAATATACTCTGCATTGTTGCTTCTCGGCAAATTGAAATCCCTATTATTGATCTTTCTAGCCTGGAACTACAGGATCAACAGGAAAAATTAGCTAGTATCCTGCGACAAGAAGTAGAGCAACCTTTTGATTTGGAACATGGCCCTCTATTTCGGGCAAAAATTATCCAATTGCAGCCGCAGGAGCATTTAGCTATTTTGACAGCCCATCATATAATTTGTGATGGTTGGTCTTGGGCAGTGCTGATGCCAGATTTGGGTAAACTTTATTCTGGCTTGCAACAGGGTATTGTTCCTGAATTAGAAGAACCAGATCACTTAAGTGAATATGCGACTTTGCAGGAAGAAGAGGCGGATAGTCCAGAAGCGATCGCTACAGAAAAATACTGGTTGAAACAATTCGCTGATGTACCTGTACTGGATTTCCCTAGCGATCGCCCCCGTCCCCCACTGAGAACCTTTAACGCCGCCCGCGAAGATTGGCATTTAAACCCCGAACTAGTTGCCAACCTAAAACAACTGGGGACAAAACTCGGTTGTAGCTTTATGACTACTATCCTGGGAGGATTTGAGGTTTGGCTACACCGGATGACAGGCCAAAACGACTTGGTTGTAGGTATTCCAGCCGCCGGACAAGCTGCATTGGGGCAATATAATCTCGTAGGACACTGTGTAAATTTACTACCCTTGCGTAGCCAGATTAATGGCGAAAAATCTTTCAGCGACTACTTGCAAACGCGGCGATCGGCTGTGTTAGATGCCTATGACCATCAACAATTTACCTTTGGCAGCCTGGTCAAAAAATTAGTATTACCACGGGATTCTAGCCGCATTCCCTTAGTACCAATTATATTTAATGTCGATCAAGCGCTAGAGAGCGATCAACTTCCCTTTATCGACTTGGAGGTAGAATTTTTCTCCAATCCCCGCGCATTCGAGAATTTTGAACTGTTTATCAATGCTACAGAATTGCGTGGTCAACTGATCCTGGAATGTCAGTACAACACTAATTTATTTGATGCTGACACTATCCGCCGCCGGATGGCAGAGTTTGAAACTTTGTTATTGGGCATAGTTGCCAACCCTAATCAAAGTATTGCTAAATTGCCAATTTTGCCAGCAGTTGAGCAACAGTTATTAGCAAAATGGAACAATACTCAAACAGCTTATCCCCAAGATATCTGCATTCACCAGCTGTTTGAAACTCAAGTGGAGAAAACTCCAGACGCGATCGCTGTAGTTTTTGAAGAGGAACTTATTAGCTACCGCGAACTGAATCTGCGAGCCAATCAGCTAGCCCATTATCTCCAAAGCTTAGGAGTCGGCTCAGAAGTTCTGGTTGGTCTGTGTGTCGAGCGCAGCTTGGAAATGGTTGTAGGAGTTTTAGGCATTCTCAAAGCCGGAGGAGCCTATGTACCCTTAGATTATGCTTATCCTCAAGAACGTTTAGCTTTCATGGTGCAAGATGCTCAGGTGTCAGTGCTACTAACGCAGGAGAAGCTAAAGTCGGGGTTACCCAACCATCAAGCAGAGATTATTTGCCTTGATACCAATTGGCAGTTCATAGATTATGAGTTGGATAACCCAACACATAACATCACTTCCAATAACTTAGCCTACGTCATCTATACATCTGGCTCGACAGGTCAACCAAAAGGCGTTCAAATTCAACATCGGAGTGCTGTTAATCTCCTGAATGCGATCGCTCAAGAACCCGGTTTAACTGCTGAGGATACTCTCCTCTCTGTTACTAGCCTATCCTTTGATATTGCCGTTTCAGAAATTTTTTTACCCCTGTCTGTAGGTGCGAAGTTGGTGTTGGTGAGCCGTGAAGTTGCGGCTGATGGCACCCAACTGCTAAAAGCGCTAACCACCTCCGGGGCAACCTTTATGCAACCGACACCAGTTACTTGGCGGCTATTACTGGCAGCCGGATGGCAAGGTAGTCCTCAACTCAAGATGATTTCCACAGGCGAAGCTTTACCTAAAGAGCTTGCAAATCAATTATTACCTAAGGGAGCTTGTCTGTGGAACCTTTACGGGCCTACAGAAACAACGATTTGGTCAACAGGCTACAAGGTGACAACGGGAAATAAAGCAATAAGCATTGGTTACCCTCTTGCTAATACGCAGATCTACATTTTAGACTCCCATTTACAACCCGTTCCCATTGGTATATCAGGTGAGTTGTATATTGGTGGCGAAGGACTAGCAAGGGGATATCTTAATCGTCTTGATCTGACTGCTGAGAAATTTATTTCTAATCCCTTCAGCCCAAACCCTAAATCACGCTTATACAAAACTGGAGACCTGGCTCGTTATTTACCAGATGGACAAATTGAATACTTAGGTCGGATCGACTATCAAATAAAATTGCGTGGTTTCCGCATAGAATTGGGCGAAATTGAAACTGCACTCCTGCAACATCCAGCAATAAAAGAAGGCGTTGTAATTGTTCGAGAAGACACTTCCAATGAGAATAATTTAGTAGGTTATATTGTTGCGGAAACTGGTCAAGATAGCTTGCAAGTGATTTCGCAGTTGCGTCGATTCTTGAAACAACAGCTTCCTGATTTTATGGTGCCAACGATCTTTATGGCACTAGAAGCTATGCCGTTAACCCCCAATGGGAAAGTTGATCGCAAGGCATTGCCAGAGCCAGATGCTTCCCGCCCGGAACTGGAGGCAAATTATGTAGCGCCTCGCACTCCCATTGAGCAGCAGATTACAGATATCTGGATGCAGGTTCTTAATGTCAAGCGGGTTGGGATTTACGACAACTTTTTTGAATTGGGGGGATATTCTCTAATAGGAATTCAAGTGGTTTCTCGAGTCCGCCAAGCCTTGCAAGTAGAAATCCTGATGTCCAATTTATTTGAATTACCAACGGTAGCAGATTTGGCTGAACGAGTGGAGACTCTGCGTTGGGCAACCCAAGGTATTCAGGCGGCTGAGAGTGAAACAGCTGATGATTACGAGGAAGGCGAGCTATGAAAACATTAAATGAACTACTATCTGAGCTACGTCAGCGCGATGTCAAACTTTGGCTAGAGGGCGAAAGCCTACGCTATCGGGCGGCAAAAGACAGTCTCACGCCGGAATTGCTAACCGAGTTAAAAACTCAAAAAGCCGAAATCATCAACTTTCTCCGACAAATTACTACAGCCGCAAGTTCACAGATTCCCCCAATTGTCGCTTGTGAACGGAATGGCAATTTGCCGCTTTCCTTTGGTCAGCAACGGTTATGGTTCCTCCATCAGTTTGAACCTGATAGTTCCTCAAATAATATGCCCGTCGTGGTACGTTTTACGGGGAATCTCAATGTTGCTGTCTTAGAAGAAAGTTTGAAAGAAGTCGTCCGCCGCCATGAAATCCTGCGGACAACTTTTCCAGCAGTGAATGGAAAGTCCACTCAAGTCATCGCCACCGATGTTTCCTTGACGCTGCCAATAATTGACTTGCAGCAAGTACCAAATGAACAACGGGAGGCGGAAGCTCACTTACTGGCAACTAAAGAAGCTCATCAACCCTTTGATCTAGGTAAGGGGCCGATTTTGCGGGTGTTACTGCTGGAGTTAAGCAAGCAAGAGCATCTGCTGATCTGGAATATGCACTGCATAATTTGTGATGGAGCTTCGTCCGATCTGTTCTATCAAGACCTCACTACCATCTATAAGGCATTGTCGGCGGGGAAGGCTTCTCCTTTACCTCCCTTAGCTGTGCAGTATGCTGATTTTACCAATTGGCAATATCAATGGTTCCAGGGAGAGGTTTTAGAGGCACAGGTAAACTACTGGAAACAAAAGCTAGAAGGTAATTTACCTATTATTGAGCTACCTTACGATCATCCCCGTCCTTACGGTGTGCAAACCTATCGAGGCGATCGCGCTGCCCTGCTGCTATCAAAGACGCTGAATCATGCCCTGACAGACCTGAGTCAAAAGTGGGGAGTTACCCTCTTCATGACTCTACTGACAGTGTTTGAGCTATTGCTCTACCGTTATTCTGGACAAGAAGACCTACTCATTAGCTTTGCAAGTGCAAGTCGGGGACAAGTTGAAACCGAGGGGTTGATTGGATTTTTTTCTAATACTCTTGTACTGCGGAGTAACTTTGCTCTGAACCCAACTTTCCGAGAATTGTTAGACCGAGTGCGTAAGGATTGCTTACAAGCTTATACCCATCAAGACCTACCCTTTGAGAGACTAGTTGAAGAACTTAGACCAGAACAACAAAGTCGGAATTCGCCTTTATTTCAGGTAAAGTTCTCCCTCAATCCTCCTTGGTCGAATGGTCGTGGTATGGCATCAGTAGAACTACCTGATTTGACTATCACTTCTCTATTTGGCTACATCTATCATGGTAAAACTAAATATGATCTGACATTAGTCTTGCGGGAACAGGATAATGGTCTGGGCATGGTATTTGATTACAATGCCGAGATGTTTGATGCCAGTACCATAGAGCGGATGTTAGGACACTTCAAAACATTACTCGAAGGTATTGTCGCTAATCCCGATCAGCCGATTGCTGAATTACCCTTGTTGACAGCAGGTGAACAACATCAATTGTTGGTTGAGTGGAACGGCAATCAGGCTGATTATCCTCAAAATACTTGTATTCATCAGTGGTTTGAAAATCAAGTCAAGCAAACTCCAAATAATATTGCAGTAAGTTTTGAAAATCAGCAATTAACCTATCAGGAACTCAACCAGCGTGCAAATCAACTAGCCCACTATTTGCAAACTCTAGGGGTAAAATCTGGGGTATTCGTCGGTCTTTATGCAGAGCCTTCCTTAGAGATGATTGTGGGGCTGTTGGGTATTTTGAAAGTTGGGGGAACTTACGTATCCATAGCTGGGACATTTGGGCAAGATGGTCTGGCTTTCATTTTAGAAGATGCCCAAATATCCTTAGTGTTAACCCAAAGCTCATTAATTGAGAAACTTTCTGAGCATCAAGCACAAGTTATCTGTTTGGATAGTGATTGGGAAGTTATCGCCCTACACGCTATTGAAAATATAGGTCATCATACCACAGAGCAGACTCTCGCCTGTGTGATGTATGTGTCCGGTTACAATGGAAAACCCAACGGTATAGGCATTACCCACGGTAATCTTGTCACCCACAGCTTGGCAATTAGCGAAACTTGGGAGTTGACTCAGAGCGATCGCCTACTACTCATATCTAGGATCACAACTGATACTTTCATTGAATCACTGTTCCCTAGTTGGATTACTGGTGCTACCACAATTCTCCAGTCTCAAGAGCTACAAAACTCTGCGGCGCAGTTTTTCCCATTCATTGCTCAACAAAAGATTACCGTTGTTAATATACCTACTTCTTTTTGGTATGAGTTAGTTAAAGAGCCATCTGTGTCTTTACAAACCTTGCCAGCCATCTTGCGCTTAGTCATGGTTGGTGGTGAAAAAGTTTCACGTAATGCTTATTTAACTTGGGTAGAAAAAGTTGGCAAGCAAGTACGCTGGCTGAATGCCTATGGATCACTAGAAACAACTTTAACCGCCACGGTTTACGATCCGGAAACTGCCACTGAAGTCAGTAGCACTCGTTCAGAAATTCCTATAGGAAAAGCGATCGCCAATACCCAAATTTACATTCTCGATCGGCGATCGCAACCCCAGCCAATTGGCGTTACTGGCGAAATATACATTAGCGGTATCGGTGTTGCACAAGGCTACTTTAACCGTCCAGACTTAACATCTGAGAAATTTATCCATAACCCCTTTAGCAGCGAATCTGGGGCATACCTTTACAGAAGTGGCGACTTAGGACGCTACTTAAGTGACGGCAATATTGAGTTTCTGGGCCGCCTAGACAATCAGGTAAAAATTCGTGGTTTTCGCATTGAGTTGGCTGAAATTGAAACAATTTTGGGTCAATATCCAGGCATGCAAAAAACTGTGATGATTACCAAAGAAGATGTTCCTAGAGATAAACATTTAGTTGCTTATCTTGTTCCCAAACAAGGAGAGACTTTAGGGAGTGAGCAGTTGCTGAGTTTTCTCCAACAAAAGCTGCCTGAGCATTTGTTGCCTTCTGCCTTTGTTATAGTAGATTCTCTGCCATTGAATGCTAATGGCCTAGTTGATCGCAAAGCCTTATCTGCGCTTAATCCAACTAATTCTAAAATAGAAAAAATATTTGCCACAGCAGAAAATCCATTACAACTTCAATTAACAGAAATCTGGGAAAATATTTTAGGAATTCATCCGATTGGAATAACAGATAATTTTTTTGATTTGGGTGGACACTCACTGCTGGCAGTACGTCTGTTTTCTTATATTGAAAAGATAGCGGGCAAAAATCTACCTCTATCTATCCTCTTGCAAGCCCCAACTATTGAGCAATTAGCTAATATTGTTGAGCAAGAAAGATGCTCAAAACCTGGGGTTGTAGTGACGCCAATAGCTGATGTAAAGTCTGAAACATCAATTCCTTGGTCATCTTTGGTAGCTATTCAACCCAACGGTTCTAAGCCTCCTTTCTTCTGTGTACATGGTTTGGGTGGAGAAGTTCTACGTTTCCGTGAATTGGCATTGCATTTAGGATCAGATCAACCATTTTATGGATTACAGCCACAAGGGTTAGATGGAAAACAGCTTCCTTATACCCGAATTGAAGACATGGCAGCACACTACATTCAACAAATCCAGACTATTCAGCCCCATGAGCCTTATTTTATCGGTGGATACTCCTCTGGGGGTATAATTGCTTATGAGATGGCTCGGCAATTGGTTATGCAAGGTAAGAAAGTAGCTTTGCTAGTTTTATTTGATACCTACGGTTCTAGAAAAAGCGAATCTGTGTCATCGCAAAAGCCAGCTTCTCGCCATTGGAAGAGTCTTTTAGCAATTGCATCTAACTATGTTATTAAGCAGGTAGAAAGAAATAGAGAGCGGCTTAAGTATCAGATCAAAGAGATTATCTGGCGGTTTGTCTTTCAGTTTCACCTGAGCTTCGGACGCCCCTTAGCTTACTCCTACCGGAAATTTATGGTACAAGACGCCACCATCCAAGCACTAAGAAAATATGTTCTACAAGTTTACTCAGGTCGAGTAACCGTATTCCGAACAGAAGATGGTTTTGCAGTTGCCCAACAGGAGGCTGATCCCAAAATGGGTTGGAGTAAATTGGCATTAGGGGGAGTGGATATCTATGATATTTCTGGGATTCATAATTCCATTTTTAAAGAACCCCATATACAATCTGTGTCCGAAAAAATAAAAGCTTGCATAGATCAAACTATTACAAAAACCTAAATCTTTCTAGACTTATAGAAAATGTAATTCAGGCACAAAGATTATAACGTTTTGGTTCTCACTTCTGAATTCTGAATTATGCTGTAGTTAAAGCTTTGCAACCTCATCTCGCTTGCGGGATGGGGTTGTTTTATTCGCGAGTAATATAGCGGTTCTGGTTTGCATCAAGTACTACATTTTTAAACCTCATCCCCAACCCCTCTCCCAACTCACGGAGAGGGGTTGGGGATGAGGTTCAGAATGTATTGCATCGAAGTAAGAACCGCTATAATTTCCACTGACACCTTGATATATATGTAAGTGCCATCGCTAATCAAGCCTTTGCATAAATCCTAAACTGGCTCTTACCTAGTGTATTTACTGAAGTTTTGCTATGACTCAGAGGAAATAATATATATAATAAATCCGATGCAATTCTTGATAGTAATGCCAATAATCATCCGAAAATTTACTTTGCATTCTTGAGTGCTAACTCAGATCAGGTAGATCACATTCGACTGTTGGAAAATAATCCCTTTGGTTTTAAGGATTTACCAAATGGTGGTGATAAAGATTACTACAATGTGATTGTGCAGGTAAATTTGAGTGTCAATCCTGTGTAATATTAAAATTGGGTAATTACTTCGCAAGTTTGAACATCCTCATCCACATTGGGGGGTGGGGCTATGCTTATGTATAACAAGGAAATAGATTTGAGATTAATTAAACTAGTAAATTTACTGAAGGCAGTTATTAGCTTTCCTTCATAAATTTAATAGTTAATTCCTCTACGGTGACAAAAATCTTCGCCTTTACTTCTGGAGTTAATTTTTATTAAATTAAGTTAGCAAAAAAGTGATGAAGAATTCTTTTGCAATCGGGTATGGCGCTGTTAACCAAGGAAAGCTCACTGTCTTTCGCCATCAGTAATACTGTGAATCTCTATATTTAAGAATTTGTAAAAAATAATTCATAAATTTAAAGTTTTTTTATTACATAATTTTGAATTAGGGTATTTACTTAGTAAAGCATCTGTGATAGTTTCATGTTGATTATCATAAATTAAAATATGCAACACTAAGTTTAACAACCGTGTTTCCGTGTTTTGGTTTGATAAAGAGTATCCATGTTGCATACTTTTAATACTAAGTAGTAATTATAAGATAGTATAAATTATGTAGTATGAAGCAAGTGAGAAGTTTTCCTCGATCTATTTAAACTTTTGTTTTGAATAACGGATAACAGTTGTAATGTGATCTGAATGCAGGTCTGCAATTAGACGAATTTACCCTCTGTGCTTCTACATATTTAAGCACACTGAATGCCACAGAAGTATTGCTGCTGCTGGCATAAAACCAAAAACTGCCACTGTTAGTAAAAGAGATAGTCCCTAATATTTTCGACTTTATTCCTCACTTTCACCTTCGACTTGTCTTATATGACTTATATTAAGAACGCTTTTCCCGAATTTATCACTACCTTAGAAGGGTTTGACCAATTACCAGATGAGGTGATCGCTAATCTATCAGAACAGCTGCAAGCCTGGCGCTATCGCATCGGTCAGAAAATCATCGGAAAAGAAAGTCTCCCGGAACGGATTACCATAATTTATGAGGGACAAGTACGCCTGTTGGGATATGATCCCCACACGCAAATGCCAATCACCCTAAAATTACTCCAACCAGGGGAAATTATCGGTGAAATTGGTTTGTTGCGCGATATCGCCTGTGAGACAGCGATCGCCTCCACCGAAGTAGTATGTTTAACCTTGAGTGCAGCGGCATATTTTAGTTTTATCGCTTTATACCCAGCTTTTGCTGATGCTCGCAAGAACCGCAGTTACTTGGCGGAAGTTTTCGATATTCTCAGCTCATATTGGAAACAGCAAGCGATCGCGACTTTAAATCTCAGAGAACTGGCCGAAAACGCCTTACCACATGCGAAAATTCATTACCTCCCTTCAGGGAAAACTTCATTCAATCAACTGGATAACGAAAGCATCTGGTTTGTGAGTGGTGGTGGTACAGTAACGAATTTATTACCTGGCGATCGCTTAGAATCATACGATGACAGAGACAAGATCCAGGTCATAGGTCAAAACCCCGCCCGGTTGCTTGGTATACATCCGTCAGATTTGATGTTGGAAAATAGTCATCAGATAGTACTTGCGGTAAGTGACACCAAATCAGATAGCCAAGACGAACTGGATATTCCCTACGCATCGGACGAAATAGTTCCACAGACAGCCCCCGATACCTCAAATAGTAATAGTTCGTCAAAACTTAAATACCCGTTTTTTAGTGGTAAGGGTGAATTAAATACAGCCTTCGCCTGCTTCCAAATGATCGCGAAGCATTTAGAAATGCCGTTTCGTCGAGAAGTGGTTCGCCGCATCTTAACTGAGCAAGTCAAACGTCAGGGTAGTATATCGTTTCAAGTTACTGCTTACCTGGCAGAGTTAATCGGACTTAAGGCGCAGTTGATAGAGCTACCAATCGCTTCAGTGACGCGCATTCCTACACCGGCATTGATTCGCTATGATGATAGTTTTGCCGTTTTATATGCAGCAGATGCAAATAGTATGGTTGTGGGTGTCCCATCCCAAGGAATTGTCCGCTGCAAACCCGCTCAATTGGTTGAACAATTAGATGTTGATCCAACCAACTTTCCGCCCCAAGTTAGGGTATTACTGCTCAGTGCTACCAAAGAAACACCCCAAGAGCGCTTTAGTTTACGGTGGTTTCTGCCCTATTTGTCACGCTACCGTCGAGTCCTGATAGAGGTCTTTGTCGCTTCCTTTTTCGTGCAGTTGGCAGCGTTGGCAAATCCTCTGGTCGTCCAGTTAATTATCGACAAAGTTATCACTCAAAATAGTATTGGTACTCTACATATTTTGGGTGTTTTGCTATTAGTAGTCGGGATATTTGAAGCAGTGTTGACTACCTTACGAACCTACCTATTTGTCGATACTACCAATCGGATCGATATGGGTTTAGGGTCGGAAATCATCGACCACTTACTACGTCTACCGCTGCGCTACTTTGAACGCCGACCGGTGGGTGAACTTTCCACTCGCATCAACGAATTAGAAAATATCCGTCAATTCTTGACTGGTACTGCCTTAACAGTGGGGTTAGATGCTCTGTTTTCGGTGGTCTATATCGGTGTGATGCTGATCTACAGTTGGCAACTCACCTTGGTAGGCTTAAGCACCATTCCAGTGTTTGTGATTGTTATCTTAATTGCTTCTCCCACCATTAGCCGACAGTTACGTGGCAAAGCCGAACGCAACGCCGAAACTCAATCTTATTTAGTAGAGGTGATGTCAGGAATTCAAACAGTAAAAGCGCAAAATATCGAATTGCGATCACGCTTTTCCTGGCAAGAGCGTTACGCTCGGTTTGTCGCTGCTGGTTTTAAAACAGTTGTAACTTCTACCCTCGCCAATTCTACCAGCAACTTTCTCAACAAACTCAGCAGCTTACTAGTTTTGTGGGTAGGAGCTTATCTGGTACTCCAAGGAGATTTAACTTTAGGCGAATTAATTGCCTTTAGGATTATATCTGGTTACGTCACCAGCCCAATATTGCGCTTGGCTCAACTCTGGCAAAGCTTCCAAGAAACTGCATTATCCTTAGAACGTTTAAGCGATATTGTCGATACACCACAAGAAGGAGAAACAGACCGCTACAATATACCCTTGCCTACGATTAAGGGGGCAGTGAAATACGAAAACGTTTCCTTCCGCTTTGGCACAAGTGGCCCTTTACAACTTTCTAATGTCAACCTCGAATTTGCACCAGGGAAATTTGTCGGCATTGTCGGACAAAGTGGCTCTGGTAAAAGTACGATGATGAAGTTACTGCTCAGACTTTACGAAACCGAGTCCGGCAGAATTTTGATTGATGGTTATGATATTGCCAAAGTAGAACTTTATTCACTGCGACGACAAATTGGCGTAGTTCCCCAAGAAACGTTATTATTTGACGGCAGCGTTCAGGAAAATATTGCCCTAACAAATCCCGATGCAACAACCGAAGAAATTATCGAAGCGGCTCAAGTTGCGTGCGCCCACGAGTTTGTAATGAGCTTGCCCAACGGTTACAATACGCGGGTGGGAGAACGGGGTTCTGCACTTTCAGGTGGACAACGACAAAGAATTGCGATCGCCCGCTCTGTTTTACAACGACCAAAATTATTAGTTTTAGATGAAGCAACTAGCGCATTAGATTATCCCACAGAACGGCAAATATGTCTCAATTTAGCCAAAGCATTCAAGGGTGAAACAGTATTTTTTATTACCCACCGACTGAATACTGTCAGTAATGCAGATATGATCGTTGTGATGGATAATAGCAGGGTTATAGAACAAGGCAGCCATCACGAATTAATGGCTACTAAAGGTCATTATTATTACCTATATCAGCAACAAGATGTGAACTTGTAATTAGTCATGGCTGGGGGCATGGCATCAAAGGATTTTCAGTTTTATCAACATTCCATAGATGTAGCAATCAGCGTAGATTAGGCACTGTCACAAATATCAAAATCTAGGTTTTCGGTATCGAGAAATAGTGCCCACCCTACAAAAAATCCAAAATCTAAAATCAAAAATCGTTATGACTCAACTTAATGGGAATCATCTCAACGGTAATCAGAAAAACAGAGTCAAGCAAGATTCACGGGTACTTACAAAACAACAGAAAGCTGCTCAAGAGCCATTAATTAACTCAAATACTCAGGAATTTGAACAATCTGTTGTCTTGCGCCAATCTCCAATTTGGTCACGGACAATCATGGTGACTCTAATGGGACTAGCCTGTTTTGCAATTGCTTGGGCTTATTTTGCAAAAATTGAGCAAGTAGTACCAGCAACAGGGCAATTAAAACCGCAAGGAACAGTCAAAGATGTTCAGGCTCCTGTTAGTGGAGTGGTGAAAACGGTTTATGTTAAAGATGGACAAGATGTAAAGGCAGGAGATCCACTGCTGACTTTTGATTCCATCGCTTCTGTTGCTGAATTAAATTCTTTCTATAAAATTCGCCTTGCATTAATTAAAGAAAACCAGATTTATCGCCGATTGTTGGGTGCAAGTACCGCCGCAGGGTCTGAACTGTTATATTTGCGTGGTAATTTGCCACAAGAAACTGCTTTTTTGCTGAAAAGTCGGGCAGCTTTAGTAGGAGAAAATGAATTATTACGAACTCAATTAAAAAACTCTGGTCAAGATTATGCACTGGGTATTGATGAACAGCAACGTCTACGAGTTGCTAAAAGAGAATTAGATTCTCGGTCTGCTGCGGCAGAATTAGAAGTAGAAAAAACTAAAAAACAACTTAGTCAAAATAAATTTAAGCTGGAAGATAGTAAAGCAAGTTTAGCTATTCAACAGCACGTTTTAGATAAGCTGAAGATATTAGCAGAAGAAGGTGGCATTTCTCAACTTCAGTATCTCAACCAGCAACAAGAAGTACAAAACCGCACGGCAGAAGTAGCACAACTAGGTGAGGAACACAAACGCCTCCAGTTTGATATAGAAAAAGGACGACAAGAGTTAAGCAATACAGTGGCTCTTTCTGATAAAAGCATTTTGGATAAGATAGCTGAGAACAAACAGCACATTGCCGAAATCGATAGCCAATTCATGAAAGTTGTACTGGATAATGAGCAGCATTTGGCAGATGTCAATAGTAAAATCTCTCAAGCACAGTTAAATGTTAAATATGAAGAACTTCGTGCGCCTGTAGCTGGAACAGTTTTTGATTTACAAGCAAAAAACCCTGGATTTGTAGCGACTCCGACTACAAAACTGCTGCAAATTGTCCCAAATGAAAACTATATAGCTGAAGTTTTCATTACTAACAAAGATATTGGTTTTGTGCGAAAAGGTATGAAGGTAGATGTCAGAATTGACTCCTTTCCTTACAGCGAGTTTGGCGATATCAAAGGGGAAGTGATTGGGATAGGGTCAGACGCATTACCACCAGACCAAACACATCAGTTTTATAGATTTCCGGCAAAGCTCTCATTGGATAAACAATCCTTAGTAATTAAGGGTAAAAATGTCACCTTGCAATCAGGTATGTCCATCAGTGCGAATATAAAAGTCCGTGAAAACCGGACTGTGCTGAGTTTATTCACTGAGTTGTTTACCAAGCAAATTGATACTCTTAAAGAGGTACGTTAATTGTGCAAGGTTTGTGTATAACCACTTTCTAACGTTAAAACAAGAGTTATACCAATTACATCAAAATTTTACGATGGTTAATTCTCAACGCATCGAACCCGCTCCCGGACAAGAATCAGTTTGGGATTACCCTCGTCCTCCTCGGCTAGAGGACACAAGTAAACATATCCAAATAATCTTTAACGGAGTAATAATTGCAGATACCCACAACGCCAAACGTGTTTTAGAAACTAGTCATCCTCCTTGTTACTACATTCCCCCTGCGGATATCAAAATGGAATATTTGCAGCTGGCACCGCAGTCTAGCTTTTGCGAGTGGAAGGGAAGTGCTGGTTACTACACAATCCGGGTTGGTGAAAAAGAAGTCCATAATGCTGCCTGGTTCTACCCTAACCCTACACCAGTGTTTGAAACTATGAAGGACTATGTAGCTTTTTACGCTCATATAATGGATAAATGCTACGTGAATAGTGAAGAGGTGCAACCACAACCAGGTAACTTCTACGGCGGTTGGGTTACCAGTGATATTGTTGGGCCATTCAAAGGCGCTCCTGGTACTTGGGGATGGTGAGCCAATTTGAGATTTTGCGTAAAGTCTAGAGCGGCGGCTCTCCAAGACAGATTTTGAATTAAGCAGATGCGATATTAACCCAAGTTGCTAGTTATTCATTCGAGCGATCGCCATCTAAAGAAGAACCTTCATCTATCTTTCAGACAGCGATCGCTCTGTGGCCCAACATACTCCCCCGATATTTGCTCTACGCTAATGCTGTTATTTTCTCCAGCAAGCCCTGAAATAACCTTAAGCCATCGCTACCCCCTAGCATCGCGTCTGACGCCCTTTCAGGGTGCGGCATTATTCCCAACACATTGCCCTGACGATCGCAAATCCCGGCAATGTTGTTCAGTGAACCGTTAGGATTTTCCCCTTCATAGCGAAACACAACTTGTCCGTTATCTTCAATTTCTGCGAGAGTGGCTTTATCAGCGTAGAATCGCCCCTCTCCGTGGGCAATGGGCAAAGTGATAACTTCACCATTGGTATAAGCTTGCGTCCATGAGAGATTAGTCCGCTCAACTTTTAAGGGAACGCGATCGCAAATAAAATGCAAATCCCGATTTCTAGTCAACACCCCTGGCAAAAGTCCAGCTTCAGTTAATACCTGAAAACCGTTGCAAATACCGAGGACAAACTTACCTTTTCGGGCGTGTTCCACAACCTGCTGCATCACAGGTGAAAACCGGGCGATCGCACCGCAGCGTAAATAATCCCCGTAACTAAAGCCACCAGGGATGATCACGACATCTAAATCAGCAATATCTGTTTCTTGATGCCAAACCATGCGAGTCGGTTGTAAGAGCAAATCTCTAGTTACATAAGCAACATCGCGATCGCAATTAGAACCTGGAAAAACAACAACACCGAATTTCATGATTAGTCAATGGGAGTAAGGGGAGTAAGGGAGGCAGGGGGAGCAGGGGAGGCAGGGGGAGCAGGGGGAGAAGAACTATTGATTCTTGACCAATGCCCCATGCCCTGTTTAGCCCATGCCCTATTTGGCCAATGCCCAGTCCCTAAAATACCCCCGTTTGGGTTTCGACCTCAATCAAATCAAAGCGGTAATTTTCAATTACGGGATTTGCTAGCATTTGGTCACAAATGCGATCAAGGTCTTGACGGGCTTTCTTTTCATCAGTCGAGGTGATGGTGAGTTCAATGTACTTGCCAATCCGCACCTGGTCAACGTTCTCGTATCCCAGTTGCTTAAGACCGGATTGTACAGCCACACCAGCGGGGTCTAATACTGAAGGACGAAGCGTCACGAAAATTTTGACTAAATACTTGGTTTGCACGGGCTTTTGCTGAATGCTGCGATCGCTATACTATAACTTTCTGTTCCAACTGAGTGAAAATAAGATTACGAAGCGGTTAAAGTTAATTGATTAATTAGCCCATCTAACAGCTTCAACTACAGTGGCATATTTAAATAATTGTCTATGAGAGCCATACGCACCCGCAGTCAAGAGCGTATTTTCAACCTACTGAAAACCGTCAAAAAAGGCATTTCCGCCCAGGATATTTACGTAGAACTACGTAACACAAATCAGAGTATGGGTTTAGCAACAGTTTACCGCTCCCTAGAAGCCTTAAAACTCGAAGGCATGGTACAAGTGCGGAATTTAGCTAACGGTGAAGCCCTCTACAGCCTAGCGCAGCAAGACAAACACCACCTTACTTGTTTGCAATGCGGTGTCTCAATTCCGATTAATCAATGCCCCGTTCATGACCTAGAAGACCAGTTAGAATCCAGCCATAAGTTTAAAGTTTTTTACCACACCCTAGAGTTTTTTGGGTTGTGCAGTCAATGCCAGGTAAATCAAGCTACTGCGATTGGTCAATAGTTATACCAATTATATGTGATGTTGCACTTAATTTTTCCCTAGACTCAAGTCCGGGACTACCAGAACAAAGCCTGTTTAGACAGGCTAATTATGTGCATTTTCATAAATAGGTATCAGTTAGTTGAACTTTTTTTAAGCAAAATTCAACCAACTAAATACATTTGCAACTGTTAATTGCCAATTTTCCAAAACACCCAAAACGGGTAAAATATCTTGTTTTTCTTTTAATTCCGGTAATTTATTGGGTTCAAAAATCATGATTGACTCATCAGCAGAATCGAGTAACCAACCTAGCTTTGCTCCATTTTGAATAGAAAATGTAATTTTGCTGATAACTCGGTTGGGTGATTGTTCTGGTGAGAGAATTTCAATTATCCAATCCGGGTGAATTTCAAATTTATTTGTAATTCTTCCATTAGGAAGCAATGGAATTCTTTGCCATTCAAAAACTGCAATATCTGGTACTATTGAACGACCTTCAAATGTACAGCGTAATTCAGGAAAGGCATAAGCAATTTTTTGCAGTTTAGCAATCTCATTAATAGCTGTGACTAAACTGCTTTGTAACGTACTGTGTTCTCCTTGTGGCATAGGTTTTTGGTATATTTGCCCATTAAAATACTCGGTTGCTGGTTTGGTATTTGGTAGTTTTAAGAACTCTTCTATACTTAATTGTGTGGTTGGCTGAATAGATAATGTCATAATTTACAACTTATCAAAACTTGATTATTTCATCACTATAAGAATGCGACAATTAGTGCGATCGCATTCCCCTGACTAGCCATTGTAATTTTATCAAATAGCCCGTCGTAGATATCGCACAACCAAAACCTGACATTACACAAGTGCGACGCAAAATAACCCGTCGTAGAAATAGTGCTAGGTTACCATCAGGTATCGCCTAAAATTTATCCCACATCTCCCACAATCTCATCGACTCCACAATTAGCAGAAGTGCGATCGCCTAAAATTTTTTCCCATCTTTTTAAGATACAAGGTTGGGTTTGGTTCCTCAACCCAACATACATAATTTAAGGTTTTTGGCTCTAACTTGGCAAGTTCAGTGACTGATTTATCTTTCTAAAACCATTGCTTTAGACAATCACCTTTGCACCACCAGTCACTTTTCTATTTGGTAAGAGTAATTACAGCAGATTTAAAGTTGGATGTTGTACACAAGCTAAGTCTCAAAGCCAGGAATAATATCATGTCCGCCAAATTACTCATAATAAAAGAACCCTACCCCGCCTGTTCTTAGGTTAGCTCAAGCGCAGCTTTGGCGGGGTGGGTTTGGGGATATTATGCTTAATTGCCCGGACATCATATAAAGGGTGTTTTACTTCTGAATTCTGACTCCTGAATTGTGCTGTAATTAATTTTGCCTAGTTACTTACTAGCTACTTATTAGAAGAGGGTTAACTAGGACGGTTATTTTCTAATCCTGGTATTTGCTTAGAAAACAACGGGTTAGAGTCAACTTGACCATTTGAGATAACGGAACGCATACCCTCAAAAGCAGCAGGGATTGTGCGCGGATCTATAAACAAAACCTTGCTGCTATCGCTTCTACCAATTGTCGCGCCCATATCCAGATAGCCCAAGGCAAACAGAACTTCCACTGCTTTATTCGCATTAGGGTTAGTCTGGATTTTTTGGGCAACAATTTCTGCTGACTCTGCGATCGCCTGTGCTTTTAGAACCTGCTGCTGACGTTCCGCTTGAGCTTTCAGAACGATCGCCTTTTGTTCAGCTTCAGCTTGCAAAATTACCGATTTTTGACGAGCTTCGGCATCTAATATTTGCGCCTCAGCTTTACCTCTGGCGCTATTGATAGCAGCTTCGCGATCGCCCTCAGAAGTTAAAATTGCTGCCCGTTTGCGTCGTTCTGCCGACATTTGCAATTCCATCGATTCCCGCACTGCTTGAGACGGAATAATATCTCGCAGTTCTACCCGTGTCACTTTCACACCCCAAGGATCGGTAGCAACGTCCAAATCCCGTAATAAAAGTTCACTGATGTGGGAACGAGCAGTAAAGGTTTGATCCAACTCCAGTTGCCCCATTTCGGCGCGAATTTGAGTCAGCACCATGTTTACCATTGCCGACTGGAGATTTTCTACCTTATACCAGGCTTTTTCCATATCCACAATGCGCCAGTAAAACACTGCATCCACCTCAATACCAACGTTGTCACGGGTGATGCACTGTTGGGGAGGAATATCTAAAACTTTTTCGCGGATAGTTCCTTGGTAAACAACTCTATCTACAAAAGGAATGACAAAGTTTAGTCCTGGTTCCAGTTTTTTGTTATAACTACCCAATCTTTCCACCAAAGCTTCATTGCCCTGATTGACAACTTTCACAGACCCTGCTACTGCAGAACCACCAAGGGCTAAAAAGACTAGCAAAAAAAACTGTTCCATTGTGAATCTCCTGATTTTTAAGTATTAAATGTCAAAGAGAAGGGAGTGGGTAGATGGGAAGGTAAGGGGAATACCAATGCCCAATGCCTAAGAATTCAACAAATTTTCTGGTATCACAATCAAAGTAGTACCTTCTCTCCTGACCACATAAACTCTTTGATGGGGTGGTATGGTGAATTTGTCATCATCACATCGTGCTTGCCAAGAATTTCCCTCATACAGCACCCGCCCTGTTTTCCCAGGCAGAATTTCTGTTAAGGTTTCAGCTATAACTGCATCCCGAATTTTAGATTTGCGTTGTCGCGGTTGCAAAAACCGACGGGAAAGTAAAACTAGTGTGGTGGAAAATAATAGCCAAACTACAACTTGCAACCATACACTTCCCAAACCCACTCCAGACAGCAGCGCCACCACAAAAGCGCTAATTCCCATCATGAAGGCGACAAACGCCGATGGTAAGAACAATTCCATTAGACACAGAACTGCTCCTGCCAGAAGCCAGATTAAGGTAAAACTTGGCATAGCGCCATCCTAAACTTTACATTGACGTAAATGCATTTATACGATTAGATACACCCAGACGTAAGTTATTTACAGAAAGCAAAACTTGGTCTTTTTACCAATAATTTTGATTAATTTCAGTAACCAGGTGTAGTTAGCGGTACACGAATCTAGTCTATTCTAGCCTTGAAGTCATTGCCAGCTAAATGTAATCGAAATTCATGAGTTAATTGGTTTTTTAAATTTATACCTTTATGATTTCTACTCAACTGATAATTTATTGTATAAATCCAGCCTGTAATAGCCCGATTAACCCTATGGGAGATAGTGTTTGTGCCAGTTGCCAAACTCCCTTGGTTCACCGCTATCTTTGGGCTACTGGCTCATTGTCTGCTCAAATTCCACCAGGCACAAAGGTAGCAGATAGATACGAGGTAATTAGTCCTCAGATTTGGCTGGATACTCAACCGGGACTTTCGCCAGATGCACCTGAAGAATTGCCAAAGGAAGTAATTCCTTATCTACGATTATATCAAGAACGGTTACACCTGCCTCAAGCTTATGGGTTTGCTAGTTACCTTGGGGGAGATCCAACTGATATCCTCTTATTAGAAAATGTGCCAATAAATGAGATCGGAAATATCTATTCAACTATTGTTGAGGCATGGGAGCAAGCAACGGCAGTACGACAAGTTTATTGGCTGTGGCAAATTCTCCAACTTTGGACACCTTTATCAGAATTGGGACTTAACGGCAGTTTACTGGTAGTAGACAACTTGAGAGTCCAAGGTTGGTGTGTGCGGCTGTTGGAACTCTACCAAACACCAGCAGATGAGAAGCTGAGTTTACAGAATCTGGGGCAATGTTGGCAGTTTTGGGTAGCGTCTGCAAAGGCATCAGTAGCCAAAGGGTTACAGAACATAGTCCAGCAGATGTGCGAAACTGAGGTTGAGTTAGAGGCTATTAATGTTCAACTCAATAATTTACTACTAGCATCTGCTGCAGAATTGCCATTAGTCCTGAAGGTGGCAGGCTCTACAGATATTGGCCCATTGATGGTGCAAAATGAAGACGCTTGCTACCCCAATACTTTGGGTGACTTAGATGAACCTTTATTGCCCCAGTTGTCGATTGTTTGCGATGGCATTGGCGGACACGAAGGCGGCGAGGTTGCCAGTAAGTTGGCAGTGCAGTCTGTAAAGTTGCAAATTCGCGCTTTACTAACGGAGGTAACAGAACAAACCGTACTTGTACCACCAGAGTTGTTGCAGGAACAACTAGAAGCAAGCTTACGGGTGATAAATAATGTGATTTGTGCCGGCAATAACGAACAAAAACGCCAAGGTAGAGAACGCATGGCTACAACCATAGTAATGGCGTTGCAAGTTCCGCAACGAGTGCAGACGAGTACTGGGTGGCAATCAAATAATACCCATGAACTTTACTTAGCTAATGTTGGCGATAGCCGTGCCTATTGGATTACTCGTAATTATTGTCAACTACTGACAGTAGATGATGATGTCACAACGCGGGAAGTCCGCTTTGCTAAAAGCTTGTATCGAAAGGCGCTTTTTAGACCAGATGCTAGTGCCCTAACTCAAGCATTGGGGGCAAGAGATGCAGAATCTTTACGTCTCAAGGTTCAGCGATTCATTGTGGAAGAAGATGGCATCTTACTACTGTGTTCTGATGGTTTAAGTGATAATAACTGCGTGGAACAATCTTGGCAGGATTATGCAAAACCCGTGTTAACAGGTGAACTCACAGTTGAAGATGCTGTCCGCAACTGGATTAACTTGGCAAATGAAAAAAATGGGCGTGATAATACGTCGGTTGTTCTCACTTATTGCCGTGTCTCCCCAGAATACTTAGTACCTGTGACTCCAGCGTTGCCAGAAGAGATTATAGAAGCAGAAATACAAGAAGAATTAGAAGAACAAGAAGAACTACAAGAACCAATTTCCTTCACAGAAAGTTCGCGATCGCTGCTAGATTTGGATCTAGATTTGGATCTTCCAGAAGAACCACTTATAACCCCAGAAATTCCACCAACGCTAATTACAAAACCTAATCGGGGTAAACGCTTGGTAATGCTGGGGGGGGTGTTGGCGTTGCTTGTGGGGGGTACAAGTTTAGGATTATTTGCTTGGTGGCAATTTAATCCTCAAGGATTCCAGCAAATGTGTCGGCAACTTCCCCAAAGAGGGCAACAACTTTGTCCGCCTGGGAAGTAGCCAATAGGACTCCAACTCAAAACTCAGCACTCCACTTCACTACTCACCGTTGAAGATTACTGATGTGAAAAGACAAATAGTCTGGAGCCAAGAATATATATTGCCAACGTGAACATGAAAAACTTGCAAGTTGTGGATAATGGGTTTTCATCCGTCCCGATTATTGATATCAGCGCCTTGATTTCTGGAAAAGGCGATCATTATTCCATCGGATCTAAAATCAAACAAGCGTGTCGAGAATCGGGGTTTTTCTATATTATCGGACATGGTGTAAACGAAAGTTTGCAGCAGCGACTTGAAGAACTCAGCCGCCAGTTTTTCGCCCAGGATTTGGAAACTAAACTTAAAATCCGCATGGCTTTGGCAGGTATTGCATGGCGAGGTTATTTCCCCGTTGGTGGCGAACTGACATCCGGTAAACCCGACTTGAAAGAAGGTATTTATTTTGGCGCTCAATTGCCAAAGGAACACCCACTAGTGCAAGCTGGTACTCCTATGCATGGTTCCAACCTCTTCCCCGCCAACATTCCCCAATTTGGCGAAACAGTGCTTGAATATATGGAGGCAATGACAAACTTGGGACACACTCTGATGATTGGTATAGCCCTGAGTTTGGGATTGGAAGAATCCTACTTTGCCGACCGTTACACCTTAGATCCCCTAGTGCTGTTTCGCATCTTCAACTATCCTCCTCATTTATCACCCTTAGATGCTGAACCGATATGGGGCGTTGGCGAACATACTGATTATGGCGTTCTGACCATTCTCAAGCAGGACGACTCAGGTGGATTAGAGGTTAAATCCAAGTCAAGTTGGGTTGCTGCGCCTCCCGTTCCTGGTTCCTTTGTCTGCAACATCGGTGATATGTTAGAGAAAATGACAGGAGGTTTGTATCGTTCTACACCTCATCGTGTACAGAATCAGTCTCAAAATCATCGCCTTTCGTTTCCCTTCTTTTTCGATCCCAATTTCAATGTGGAAGTCAAGGCGATTCAATTAGATAAAATAGTAGCGAATAATGATGCAAGCGATCGCTGGGATAAAGCTAACGTTCATGATTTTCGCGGAACTTATGGTGATTATGTGTTGAGTAAGGTGTCTAAAGTTTTTCCAGAGTTGCAGCGATCGGTATTATAAAGTTTCAAGCCATTTCTTCTTTGCTGAGTCCCCTTCTGGTTCGGTTCCTGTATGTCAAATGTGCCCAAGAGTAGGTGTACAAATTCCACAGATCTAAAAAAGTGCTTCTATCTCAACACCAGCAAGCGTTTCACCCACTAATTGCTCAATTGTCATCCACAGCATTTCATTAATTCGTAGCGGATTAAATTTGGCAATACCTTGCAATGCCAATGCATCCCGATACAATGTTAGTGCGTCAGCCGCATTGTTAATGCGTCCCCTTACAATGCCAATGCATCGGGATGCATTAAAAACGCTACGCTTTTACGCAAAACTGTAATAAATAAGGTACAGAACCTAGACTTAAAAGCCAGATATGAAGAGTGTTTTACTCCAGACTCCAGACTCCAAACCTCTGACTCCTGCCGGATCTCTCAGCAGATAGCTTGCTTGTTAAGCTTATCCGTGGTTTGATTTAAATACGGCATCTATATAAATTTATCGTAGTTTATTGACGACCCAATTACCTGAATTAACTTGTCAGCCACAAAGTAAATATAAAACTTTCTATGCCTATCCAAACTATTGGTATTTTAAGTCCGGGTGATATGGGGCAGGCGATCGCAGCTGTTCTGAATCCAAATGGATTGAAAACTATTGCTGCTCTAGACAATCGCAGTGAACGAACTAGGCAATTAGCAACCGCAGCCAACATCCAAGATGTGGGTTCCCTGATGCAACTGGTAATTGAATCTGATGTAATTTTGTCAGTTTTAGTCCCAGCAGCAGCGACTGAAGCAGCAAAGCAAGTCGCTGAGGTGATCAGCAATGTTGGTAAACAGATTCTCTACGTTGACTGTAATGCGATCGCACCCCAAAAAGTCATAAATATCGCCAAACTCATCGAATCAGTTGGCGGAACATTCGTAGATGCATCAATCATTGGCCCACCACCGCGAGTTCCCAATCGTACCCGCATATATACTTCAGGAAAACAAGCAAGTCAACTCCAACAACTGCAAGATTATGGCTTGGATGTGCGGGTGATTGGTGATGAAATTGGTCAGGCTTCCGGGTTGAAAATGTCCTATGCAGCCCTGACAAAAGGACTTACAGCAATTAGCACAGAATTACTGATTGCAGCCCATCGTTTAGGCTTGGATAAGGAATTATGGGATGAAGTGTCTAGTAGCCAAAAGGAACTTGCTAGCATATTAACCCGTTCGATTCCATCGATGACACCAAAAGCGCATCGTTGGGTAGGAGAAATGGAAGAGATTGCAGAAACCTTTAAAGAGTTAGGTCTGGCTGAGCGCATTTTTTATGGAGCAGCCGACGTTTACCGTTTGGTGAAAGAAACCTCTTTGGGTAAGGAAACACCAGAAGAATGCGATCGCGATCGTTCATTGAATGAAATTATTACAATTCTCTCGAATGAAGCAATTTCTGACACATAATCAAGACTATTTTATTGCGGGTTGATATATGGGATGACTCAGGAACAATGGACTGCGGTTGACGCTTACTTTACCAAGCTGCTTGTGCCGCCTGACCCCGCGCTGGATGCGGCTCTCCAGACTAGCGCTGCGGCTGGACTGCCACCGCACAATGTTTCGCCGAACCAAGGCAAGCTGCTGCTGTTGGCACAAATCCAAGGAGCGCGAACCATCCTGGAGATTGGCACTCTGGACGGTTACAGTACTATCTGGCTGGCGCGGGCGCTACCCAGCAACGGTCGTTTGTTCACCTTAGAGGCTAACCCAAAGCACGCCGAAGTCGCTCGTGTCAACATCGCCTGCGCTGGTCTGGCCGATATCGTTGACTTGCGCCTCGGACAGGCACTCTCTACGCTGCCACAGATTGCCGCCGAGGGTCACAGTCCATTTGACCTGATCTTCATTGATGCCGACAAGCCAAACAATCCAGATTACTTCACATGGGCGCTCAAGCTTTCCCGTCGCGGCAGCTTGATCATCGCCGATAATGTCGTGCGTAACGGAGCGGTGGTTGATCAAAGCAGCAGCGATCCTAGCGTCCAGGGGGTGCGTCAATTCAACGAACTGCTTGCCTCTGAGCCGCGCGTCAGCGCCACGGCAATCCAAACCGTGGGCAGCAAAGGATACGACGGCTTTGCGATCGCGATCGTCACCGCTGACTAATAAAGCATTCAGCCAAGATCCGTAAACCAAAAATAGCAAGAGATTGTTATTTGCTTAGTTTTAGGAACGATTTTGAGGGAACAGGTAAGCGATCGCAGCGTAACCCGAAATACTGACTAAAATAATCAAAAAAGCAGCCAGAACAATAGTAGACATACAGAATTCTACCCAAATGCCAAATTAACGTTATATTCTATACAATTTCAAAATCTCTACACCCATCAAAAAATAAGATTTTGGATTAATCCGCTAAGGCTTTGCTTTGCTCCTCCCTAACCCTTCTTAAAAGGAGGAAATTGAAGCCAGCCTTTTTAAGAGAGTTTGGGGGACTTCCTGGGCAAAATATCACCAACACCAAGCGGATTGAATTTTGGATACTTTCAAACTAACAATCGCGTATGACACAGCAGTGACTACCTTGTGTCAATCCCTTGTATCTCAAGCATTTTGACTAAACTTAAGCCAAAGGCAGAAAAAACCGAAACGTACTGCCAATTCCCAACTCGCTTTCTACCTGAATCTGACCGCCTTGTAGTTCAATTAAACGACGGGAAATGGTTAAGCCAATACCAGTGCCTCCCGAATGGCGATCGCGCGATTGGTCAGCTCGCCAGAAGCGCTCAAATACATGGGGCAAATTTTCTGGAACGATACCAATACCTGTATCGATAACCGCAATCCAGAGTTGAGATCCTTGAGTCCCAGCCCGAATCGTAATTAAACCTTCATTAGTATAATGCACTGCATTACCTAGCAGATTAACCAACACCTGTTCTGTACGGTCAATATCCGCCAATATAGGAGGCAGCACAGATGGACATTCCAAAAGCAGAACTGGTCCATCTTCCAACAGCTGGTCACTAAATTTCTCCACTAATGACTCTAACAACGGACGCAGATTTACCCGTTGTATATTAATTGGCAAATAACCAGCTTCTGCCTTAGAGAGTTCTTGTAAATCGTTCACCAAGCGCTCTAAACGCTTAGTTTCTCTAGCTAAACGCCGATAAATCTCAGGAGACGCTTCAATTTCCCCATCAGCCAGTTCTTCCAAGTAACCACGGACAACTGTTAACGGTGTCCGTAGTTCATGGGTCATGTCTCCAATCACTTCTCGCCGCCGCACTTCCACCCCTTCTAAACTGGCTGCCATCCGGTTGAAACTAGCACCAAGTCCATTAAGTTCTGGAATGTCAGACATCGGTAGTCGTGCATCCATCTGACCAGCAGCAAATTTTTGGGTGATTTGTTCCATCTCTGTCAACCGCTGCATAATCCGTCTAGACACCCAGTAACTTAATCCTCCAGCAGCGGTAGTCCCAACTAAGACTGACCAAATTGTGCTTCGCTGCCAAGCCAGTTCAAATCCTGTAACCAATTCAGTCCGGACATCGATTAAGTCGAACCCCTGATTTTCTAATCGTTCCAAATGCAAGACAAACAAGCGGGGGGAAGAAATTTTGCTGATACTCACCAAACTAGCTACCCCCACGATCATTACTACTAAGTGGGAGAAAAATAGCCGCCCTCTCAGCCCCATCTTCATAATATTTACGCTACCAGGGGATCTTCAAATTTATAGCCCACCCCAACAACAGTTTTAATAAAAGTCGGAGTTGCCGGATCAGGCTCAATCTTTTTTCGCAACCGAGCTACATGAGTATCTACCACTCGTTCATCGCCAAAAAAATTATCTCCCCAAAGTTTATCAATTAGTTGAGTGCGGTTCCAAACTCTACCAGGATTACTGACAAAGGTAGTTAGCAAGTTAAATTCTAAGGTAGTTAAATCCAAAATTTCAACCTCCTGAGAATTTATCTGACGACTGGCAGTGCGCTGGTCTACATCTACGATAAAGTGTTGGGTACGATTGACTTGATGTTGTCCCCCTTGGCGGAGGCTACGCCGCAATAGTGCCCGCACCCTAGCTACCAATTCTCTAGGGCTAAAGGGTTTTATCATATAATCATCAGCACCAGTAGACAGACCAATGACGCGATCAATTTCCTCACCCTTAGCCGTGAGCATCAAAATGTAAGGATCTTTTGCACCTGGTTTCTGGCGAATTCTGGCACAAACTTCCAAACCATCCAAACCAGGAATCATTAAATCTAGAATAATTAAATCAGGTGGTTGCTCCTGAAACATCCGTAAAGCATTCATGCCATCGCGGCTAATCCGACAAAAAAATCCTTCTTTTTCTAAAGATAGTTCGATTAAATGAGCAATTTCTGGTTCATCTTCAACTATTAAAATATCCATTTCAATTAACAAGACTTGGGGTAGACAAGGGGATTTTGCCCCTTGTTTAAAGTAGGCATTTGGGGAATGGGACGGGTATGGATGAGGATTCAAGCCCCACTCAACCTGATAAACCTTCTACAGGCTTGCAATAGCTCAGTAGAGATTTCGATAGATTTGAAATCAGGTTTTAAAGGTTTGAATTTGACGGCGTGCGATAACTATAGCCAAGATTAGAATCTTTTTGAATGTGTGCTTTAATACTATCGAGGTCAATGAAGCAGTCAGCAACATCAATCAAGCTTTCACTAGTGGTCGTTTGCAGACTGACCACTTCCACCCGAACCCCCATTCTGCTGACAGCGTTCACAGCATATGCTAAATCTCCATCCCCACTGACTAAAACCGCAGTATCATAGTAAGGAGCTAAAGTTATCATGTTTACAGCAATTTCTACGTTCAGATTTGATTTCTTTAAATTCTCTGCTGGCACAATCAGTTCTTTTGCCACTACACGATAGCCATTACGACGCATCCACAATAGAAAACCCTGTTGCTTTTCATTGTTAATATCAACCCCAGTATAAAAGAAAGCACGCAACAGTCTTGAACCGTTGGTTAAACGACAAAGCAATTTAACGTAGTCAATTTCTATGCCCAGTTGTAAAGCTGTATGAAATAGACTTAAGCCATCAATAAAAATAGCAACTCGACCACGATTCAAGCTATTGATAATCAAACTATCAGGTGCAGTATCTTGCATCTTGGTATCTTCACTTTTGACAATAGTATCGCTTAAATTTTGTCCTTGCCAATGTGGTTTAGCTTTGAGTACTTTAGTTTCCTTAAATTCATTTGTTTGTTTACTAAAATTAGTTATAATCATTGATACCTCTGATTTTAAAGCTGGAAAGAGTTTTGAGTAAATTGTCTATAGTATAGTTTGTGCTGATTTATAATCCTAGCAGGTAATGATCTTGAGTCACTACATGCAGATAAACTTAACTGACGCTAAACAGAATCCAAAAGTACACAGCCAAAGGGTTTTCCACTGTGATCAGGGTTGGTTTGACGAAACATTGCATCTGCCCACAGATATGTTAATCTTTACCCACCCAGACAGCAAGAGTTTGGAGAAAATAAATCTTCCTGTAAGGGTAGGGCAAGAATCTGCGAACGTCATCTATCTATTTTATTTTACCGCAGGCTAAGGAAGCTCAATTACTGACAAGAGGTATAAACATTAATAATGTAATATGCGATCGCCCCTCAAAAGGTAAGTTTACTTAAAATATTTAGGTAATCTTTAATGCAATTCTGATAACAGTTTATCTTAATCAGGGAGTGCTCAACGGTCAATAGTCAGAAAACACTGGCGAAAATACAAGATTCCCGACTTCTTTAAAGAAGTCGGGAATCTGAGTCTTAGCCTTTAGCCAACTTATTATTGGATGTGTAGTAAACTTTACTACCAGTATCAGGCACAAAATGGCAGCTGATACATGAATTCCATAATGACTTCCAAATTGGTTCTTCCGATTTGTGGAAATACTCACCCATCACTGGTTTTATTGCCTCAGTTGCCTTCAGCAAATTGTAGTGAGGAATGTTAAGGAATATATGGTGAGCAACATGAGTACCGATATCATGATGGATATGATTGATCAAACCATAATTACGGTCAATGCTAGAAATCGCACCTTTCAAAAAAGTCCAATCTTCTCCACGATACCAGGGAAGGTCTGGCTCAGTATGGTGCAAGAATGTTACCAAATCTAGCCAAATTATGAACACAAGGTAGGGCACAGCGTAATATTTTAGCAACCACATCCAACCCCATTGGTAGGTCAGAAAACCCAACAAACCTACCATGCCAATCAAAAGTACAGTACTAGTAATAACATCCAATTTTTCCGATGGTTTGAAAAGCGAGCTGCTGGGCAAAAAGTGGGAGCCTTCCTTATTAGGAGAACGCTTAAACAGATACACAGGATAAGCCAGTAGAAAAACATAATATCGGCCTATCTTTTGTGCTAAAGGCATCTCCTTGTATTCTGATTCTGTCACAGGATACCAGCTTTCATCGTTATCAATATTGCCAGTATT
The DNA here is from genome assembly GCF_036919595.1 of Nostoc sp. Taxonomy (GTDB): domain Bacteria; phylum Cyanobacteriota; class Cyanobacteriia; order Cyanobacteriales; family Nostocaceae; genus Nostoc. The sequence continues at coordinate 40,262 of NZ_JBALCO010000049.1, forward strand.
TTTATGATGGGTTCTGTGGCTAATCCGCCAACCATGATAAGGAACAAGTATTGGTGTGTGAGAAAGATGTCCAATCAAATCATTGAGCCATTTATGCTTAGAAAAAGATTGGTGTCCGCAGTCATGTCCGACTACAAACAAAGCCCAAAACATCGTTCCTTGCATTAACCAAAAAATTGGGAAGAAAAGCCAAGAATCCAGGTAATGAGCTACTGCATAAAGCAGACCGATAATCAAGATATCACGAAAGAAGTAGAAAAGTGATTTTGTCACATTGGGCTGAAAGCATTCAGCGGGAATTGCAGCTTTTAAAGTCTGAAGAGTGAAAGGTAATTTAGTCGTATCTTCAGATGTTTCGCAGGCAGGAGGATTGTTGAACGTGATGATATTTGATTGCACTGGATTCTTTTGATTGGATATAAATCGGAACTTTATTTGAGACAAGATAATCTCACTTCTAAGATGCCCACGAAACTAGTGATCGCTAACACAGAAGAGGATAATTTCTGGCAATTTATCTAAAATTTTAGTCAATAAAGAATTGCCAGATTCTATTTAAACACAGCATAATAAACGCTCTCGTTAATGCAAGAGCGTGAGTGTAATCACAGCACTATTTATCGCTCTGTATAATATTCGTTGAAAGTCTTATAGCCAACATCAGTTGTGTACAGTTGACACTGGTCTGTAATCTGCTTCATTAAAGGCCAAGAAAACTGACACTCATCATGCAGACAAGTCCCCCAATTTTCTTTTATGCTGCTGTAAGCTAGCCGCAAATTATAAGAAGGAATCGCAGTGGAAATATGATGAGGGACATGAACATTGATATCATGGCACAGAATTTCTATCCAACGCGGATAATCGCAATGGATAGTGCCAAATAGCTGTGCTAGAGCCTCGTTCCACTTGTTCGCTGTTACAAAAGGAACATCCGAGGCAGTATGGTGAACAATAGTAAAAGTACTCATCCAAAAATGGTAAATCATCCAGGGCACTAGCCAAAATTTGACAAATCCCCAGATACCAGTTGTGGCGATGAGAATCGGGAAAGCGATCGCTGCAAACACGACTACTACAGCCACAGAAAGCTTGATACTCGATTGGTCTTTAGTTTTAAAGTTCCGCCAATCAAAATGCACAACTGCCCAATGTCCAATGGAACCTACCCACCAGAAGCGTTTACGCATGAACAGTTCAAAAGCAGACTGCCGAGTTTTATCCCAATTTTCAAATACTTCTGGTCTGATTGGATGCCAAGCGTTGTCCTCATCCAGTTTATTGGTATGAGTATGGTGATAATTATGCTTAATCCGCCAACTATGAAAGGGGTAAATTAACGGCATCATGAAGAAATGCCCTACCAAATCATTTACCCAACGACGTTTGGCAAAAGACCTATGACCACAATCATGGGCAATTACAAAAAAGCCTGTTAAAGCAGTACCCGTAAAAATCCAAGCTAAAGGCAAAAGAAACCAAGGAGTGATAATCAAGCTGTAATAGCCCAAGGCAACTGCCAAGACACTGATTATTACTTGTGTCCAAGCTTTGCGACGGTTCTGCTGAAAACATTCCCGTGGCAGGGTTTTGACAATATCTTTGAGCCTTAGATCGGAATTACCAGGCTCGTCACTCAGTTTCTGGCTGTTAATTATTGATGTAGTCATGAACACCTGAAAAACAACAAACTCCTCCACCAAGTCACCAAAAAGTAACTTGCCGTAAAAATTCTTAACATTAGCGCTTCGGATTATAGCAACCTAACCGACACAAGCGCACCCGTAATATAGACTTTTGAAAAGTGAGGAGTTATCAGTAATAAGTTATGAGTTTAGATTCTTAACTCACGCCTGATGTGAATTAGAAACGCTCCTTGTTCCATTAGGATTTGTGGGTCTCAAAATTATGGTTTGAGAAAAATCGATGGCAACATAAAGAATTTCGACACCTAATTCACATTAAACGTAACTCCTAACTCCCGTACAGACGCGATTAATCACGTCTCTCCTAACTAGCTTTTATTGGGGCCAACTTCACATTAGTAGCCAGACCAACTGCTTGTAGCAATTGAACAGTCATCCAAGTTAAATCGATTTCCCACCATTCCAGTCCATGACGAGCTGAGTATTGAAAGGCATGATGGTTATTATGCCAGCCTTCACCGAAAACTAGTACGGCTACCCACCAGCAATTAGTCGATCTATCACCAGAATCATAACTGCGATAGCCAAATTTATGAGTAGCGCTGTTCACCAACCAAGTGCAGTGGTAAACCCAGACAATGCGAACAAAAATTCCCCAAAAAACGAAAGGCCAGCCACCCAGAAGCAAAAGCAATACACCTAGAGCAACCTGGAGCAAAATGAAATATTTTTCTAAAAACTGATAAACTGGGTCTTCGGCAATGTCTTTGGTGAAACGAGGAACTTGAGCGTGAGCCGGACAATAATGAATCAGCCAATCCATGTGGCTCCACCAGAAGCCTTTATTAGAATCATGGGGGTCAGAGTCCGTATCAGAGTTTAAATGATGAATCCGATGTGTCCCTATCCACTCAATTGGGCCTCCTTGACAGGAGAGTGTGCCGAAGAAAACCAGAAGATACTCTAGCCACTTGGGAGTTTGAAAACTGCGGTGGGTAACAAGGCGGTGAAATCCCAGAGTAACGCCTAAACCACCAGTCACCCAGTACAGTAAGAAACCCACACCAACTGCTGTCCAGCTAAAGTTGCCAGGAACAAAGGCAAACAAAGCGCCGATGTGCAGTCCAATGAAAAATAGGGTATTGACCCAGTTAATTTGAGGTTTAGTTGAAGTAGCAATTGTCATGCAGTAACCTGAATTTGAATTTTCCAGCCTAGTCTGTGCGATCTAAAAATCCGCATATCTATAATTTTTTTTGAACGAGGAACTGATGAACAGCTTAGAACAGCTGCGGCAAGCAGAACAGGCACTATTAGAAATTTTTTCTGGAATTGACACTCAGGTCAAGCATAATCTAAAACGAGTGCTGGATGCCTTTCGTAATCACCGTGTAGGCGCACACCACTTTGCTGGTGTGAGTGGCTATGGTCACGATGATTTGGGACGAGAAACTTTAGATAAAGTTTTTGCCGAAGTTATGGGTTCCCAAGCTGCGGCTGTGCGAGTGCAGTTTGTTTCGGGAACCCATGCGATCGCCTGTGCTTTGTTTGGTGTACTCCGTCCTGGAGATGAAATGTTAGCAGTAGTCGGTTCTCCCTACGATACGCTTGAAGAAGTCATTGGTTTACGGGGTGAAGGTCAAGGCTCCCTTATCGAGTTTGGCATAAATTACCGCCAATTGGAGCTAACGCCCGAAGGAACTATAGATTGGCAAGCTTTAAGTAGTAGTGTGGCTGAAAACACTCGTTTAGTGTTAATTCAGCGTTCTTGTGGCTATTCTTGGCGTCCTAGTTTATCAATTGCCGATATTGAAAAAATCGCCCATTTAGTCAAACAGAAAAACCCGAACACCGTTTGCTTTGTAGATAATTGCTACGGCGAATTTATTGAAACCAGGGAACCTACAGCGGTAGGTGCTGATTTAATCGCAGGGTCATTGATTAAAAATCCTGGTGGTACCATCGTCAGCGCTGGCGGTTATGTCGCCGGTCGCGCCGACTTAGTGGAAGCAGCCGCCTGTCGCCTCACTGCTCCTGGTATCGGTAGTTATGGCGGTGCTACTTTTGACCAAAATCGCCTGCTGTTCCAAGGCTTATTTCTGGCTCCGCAAATGGTCGGAGAGGCGATGAAAGGGACTTACTTAACTGGTTATGTATTTGACAAACTCGGTTATCCAGTGAATCCTGCACCCCTGGCTCCCCGTGGGGATGTAATTCAAGCAATTAAACTCGGTTCTGCCGAAAAGCTAATTGCCTTCTGTAAAGCCATACAACAGCATTCTCCTATAGGTTCCTACTTAGACCCTGTTCCAGATGAAATGCCGGGATATGAGAGCCAGGTAGTCATGGCTGGGGGCACATTTATTGAAGGGAGTACCTTGGAATTATCAGCAGATGGGCCAATGCGATCGCCCTATGTGGTTTATTGCCAGGGGGGGACTCATTGGACTCATGTGGCGATCGCATTAGAGGCTGCGATTAATGCAGTAGGAAGTGCTGACTAAATATTATAGCACATATTCCGTAGCGCATGAGGTTTATTGATAAATTAGTGAAAGGTGATCGCATTTGTTATTTCGGCGATCTCATGCATCGCTTTACTAGGCTAGATAGCGAGTCAAAGTAAGCCTTGCGATCGCTTGACATTTTGTGCAATTGTTTCTCAGCTGCAAAGCACAGTAAAAAGGGGAACAACACTTTTGTTCCCCTGCGAAGGCTCTATATTCCATGTAATTGAAAACGGCTAGAAATTTTTAGCGATCGCAAAATTTCAGATAACTGCAAACAAATTAGTTTTCATCTCGCCCGTGAACTTGAGCGGGTGGGCTGGTTGCCTCAACAGCAGTGAATGATTCTAAAATTTTATAGGTGTGGCTGGCTCCTTTTGGTACTACCCAAGAACTCCCAGGCTCCAGCAAAATCGTTTGCCCTTCAATATGCAATTCTGCACGACCAGTGATTACATAACCAACAGTTTCATATTCTCGCGCTGCTGGCTCTTTAGCTTCATTCGGTTGCTCATTCTCCCACAGGCGCATAGAAATGGTTTTGCCAGATGCAAGATATTTCTGACCAAGTTGACCTTTAGGGGAATGGGTAGAGTCTACTTTGATAACGGTTTTATCAGATGTATCAGACATATTTTTTGCCTCTTTTAGTTTTAAACTTTGATTATTTTACCAGTATGAACTGCTTGGTAAATTAGCTGCATTAGCCTGACACTGAACTTGTAGCTATGTAGGCGTTGAAAAAATGCAAATCACAACCACAAATTGCCGTGTAAGTAATTTTTAAAATGGCATCACGCGAGTTAATAATTTTTGGTTAGGTAACTGTTTCTATTTACACATTGTTTGCTCCATAACAGCAAACTTTTCATAATTATTTAGTCATTAATTATGATTTAGGCTGGTTAATATCAAGATAAATACTCAATTTATCCTAATACTGAGACGCAATAATTATCACGTCTCAGTAACTACTCAAATTCAACAATTTACGAGTCAAAAATTTAGACTCAAAATTTGCTACAAGTCTAGCTTCTCTATCTCAGTTTTTTGCTAGAAGGATTTTGGTAATAACCTTCTTTCTCTCCAGTCAATGGCTCAACTGTTTTTTCAACTTTATTTTCTGTAGACTTAAGAAACTCTTTTGTAGCTCTAGGAGTTTTTTCATCCAAGTTTAGCTTTTCACGGATATTATCAGCAGCCTTTTGTAATGGATTTTGAGAATTTTTTGTTTGGTTCTCGTTTCTAATTTCACCTTGCTCATTTGGGATTACTTTATAATAAGTACCCTCTGGAGTTTCAACATCAGCTTGTGCTATGTTAGGGTAGCTAAAAGCCTGACCCAATAAAAACATAAATCCTACTAGAAAAACTACAAGGATTTGGGAGATCCGAATATTCCGTAGCCATGAAATTACTCGATTCATAAAAAGCCTCAATTACATTATGTTAGGTGGACAATTTAAAACGCTGAATGACTATTTAACCATTCAGGGTTTAAGAACAACTTTGATCCAGTTATTCTTTTTTTGTTGAAAAATATGGTAGCCGTGGGGTGCTTCCTCTAAAAGCAATTGATGGGTAACAACCAAGGATAGATCAAGTTTTCCATCCCAAATCATCTGCAATCAAAAATATATATATTTTTGATATATTTTTGTCCATGCATTTGTCCCATCCTAAAGGTTAATCCCTTATTGAAGGCTGCACCAAATGGTATTTTATCAACAAAAGCACCATAAACACCCATAATTGAAAAAGTCCCGCCTTTACCACAGTCCACCATTATTTTCCGTAGAACGTGGGGACGGTCGGTTTCCAATCTGAGCTTTTGTTTTGTCTGGTCGTAGAAGTCTTCTAAACCAACGGCATCGATGCAAGCATCGGGGCCACGGCCACCTGTCGTCTTTTTCAACGTTTCGCCAGCATTAACTTTTTTGTAGTTAATCACTTTTGCTTTGGCAAACTTTTTCGCCATTTCTAGACGTTGGGGAAAGCGATCGCTATTGATCGCTTTTTCGACTCCGATGATGTAGGCACTAATCATCTGCCGTCATTCATTGGGCAAAAACTACTTGCGTCCACTTGTTTGACCTTCGGTGGTGGCAATTTCGCCTGCTTCCATCAGCATCTTGAAGCGACCCAATTCATCACCAATTTGCTGTTTTGGTTCCTCACCAAAAAGTTTAGCTACTGTAGCTCCCAATGCTCCACCTGGTGGGTTATACTCTAAAACAACCTTCACTTCCGTGCCGCGATCTAATACTTCTTTGAAGCGGACAAAACCAGAATTATCAACATCGGCACCTTCTACAGAAGCCCAAGAAATAAATTCATTTTCCCGGTCTTCGAGAATTTCTGCATCCCATTCCACACTGTTACCCAAAGGCGCATTCGCAACCCAATGAGAACGTTTTTTGTCATGCACCTTGACAGATTTGAGATGCTTCATAAATGTAGGCAAATTCTCAAAGTTGTGCCAATAGCGATACAGTTCATCTGCTGGTTTATTGATCGTTACCGTCTTTTCAATTTTGATGGGTTGGTTTATACCTATTGCTTCCTGTGCTTGCTGAATTGTGCTTTGTTTCGTTGCACCTTGATAGATTAAACCGCCACCGGCTAAAGCCGTCAGTACCCCCCGCAATGAACCTTGCTTTAAACCCATCAGCACCATAGCACTGCCACCGAGAAGAGATCCCCAACGCTCTACTTCACTAGCTTCAGGCTGGTTTGTACTTGGTTTATCCCCTGAGGTCGAAGTCACTTTTTTATCTCCATTACAGTAAATTAACTATAGAGGTGGAAATACTCTCTTCTTTTTACCTCTATGTTCTTATCTACGAGACGCTATGCGAATCGGCAAGCCCTACGGGTTCCCCAGTTCCTTTATACTGCGAAACCCGTCTACCGGACTGGCTCACCGCTTTGTGTCTACGTTCAAAAAACCTTACATTGACACAGCAGCCCCTGTAGTTGGCTTAGGAGGCTGAATTTGATCGGTTATCCGCGCCCGATATAGTTCTACCAATTGCTGTTCGTATTTCGATAAATCTTGGTAAATTTCTTTGAAAATAGCAGTTGCTACTGGGTCGGTGTACATTGCACACAAATTGCCAATATCGCCGATACCAGTCTGCACATCTCCCAAAGCAGAACGTAACTGATATATGTCATCACTTCCTGTCAAGGCAGTTTTCACCTTGGCATACTGATTGGCAATATTTGCCCCTAAAGAGGGTTTTTCACCTAATCGTTGAAGATAGGTTTCCAGCTTTTTAATGTGGCGCTGTTTACTAGCAATGACTTCTTGAAAGACTGATTTTACTTGGCTATCTGATTCCTTTTCCAAGTAGTTCTCAAATGTTTCTAACGAATAACGTTCGCCAGTAAGGGCAGTATTTAAACCTTTGCTGATATCACCTTTAGTTGAGCCACCCCAAGCATCAGCCAGCTTCCACCATTCAGCACTTGTGTCTTTCTCATTAGGTAATGCAGCATCTTTGCCACCATAACCCAAACGGCTTAAAATAGCTGTGGTGAAAATTGGCAAGTCTCCGGGTTCACGAGATGTAATCAAATTCCCGTCAACTACCACCGACTCATCTAGATAATTTGCGCCAGCGTTAATGATGTCCTTGGCAATAGCGCTAAAGCCAGTAACTTGCTTACCTTTGAGCAAGTCGCCTTCAATCAAAACTTGTGGACCGTGGCAAACCGCAGCTACCAATTTTCCTTGTTGGATAGCTTCTTGTACAAAGCGGACTGTGTTAGGGTTGCGCCGCATTTTATCGGGAGCCATCCCACCAGGAATCACCACTGCATCGTATTCGGCTGCGATCGCTTCTGTGGTAGTACCATCAGCTTGGATGCTAAGTTTGCCCTGTTTACCCAAATATTTTTCATTCATTCGGGAACCGAGGACTATTACCTCCATTCCTGCTTGTTTTAGTCCATTATAAGGAACTGTAAATTCTGCATCCTCTACTGCTTGTTCAATGAGGATGGCAACTTTTTTATTAGCGGAATAATTGTTATGGTCAGTCATAGATGGTGTTCCTTGCTTATTTCTAGTATTTAACTAACTACAATGTTCATCAATTAGGACAATTAAACATCCAATATTTTTCTCGGAAATAAATTTGCCGCTAATTACTGTGCTTCGTCACCTGCTATCTGTTCTTTAAGGGTTTATAGTATGGCACGATTAGCAGATTTTGCCTTTTCACGATTATCCAATTGGGCAAGGCTTTATATATCTGTAATCAACTCGTCGGATTTCACTGTCTACCTCCGCTGATCAAAATTATTGAATGTCTTCTCGTTTAGCATTCAGGGAGTTAAAAGTATGAAGACTAAATTAAAATGGCTCAACTTGAATTTTATTTTCCCTCTAAATAATAAAAAAATAGTTATGAGTGAGAAGTTGGCTCATGAATAATTTCGGTTTGATAACCCCTAACTCATAACTAAAAAGTTCAACTACAAGTTGTTTAACGATGATTTCATATTTCCAATCGTATGGTGCGATCGCTAGTTTAGCTTCGTTCCAAGGGGATAGATTATTTTATTTCTAAAGCTATACATCTCTAGTAATACAAATTATTGACAGGAAAGCGTTATTGTGAGAATGCAGAAAATGGCTAGCATCATGGCAGAAAAAAATCATAATGACGAAATTAAAACCAATGATTTGCCGCAGGAAATTACCGAATCCTATGGCACTGGTGTGAAAGACTTGCCCGGATACAATATTGGCGGGCGCTCCATACAGGACGAAAGGCGCGAGTATACAGAAACTAGTCCTGAACTTACTGGTGGCGATGTTGATGCTTATTGGCAAGATGCAGATGCAGTTGGGGATGAAGCTGTTGGTGGTAGTACTTCCACGCCTGATAAAAATGTAACTGAGGAGCTAGCAGCAGCCGTAGGGCTAGAAATGGCTGATTCTGAGTTTCTGCATACCAACGATATTTTAGAAGACCGCGACGGCGATCGCTGGGAGTTAGATCCAAAGTCTTCTGAAGATTATCTAGATCGGCGAGAATAAGCTCTATAAAAGTAGAAGCCGTATTCCTACTGTATATTCACAAATTGGATGTCGCTGAATTGGACAGTGCTTTTATAAGCACTGTCACAATAAAACTAACATCTATCTACCGACATACCTGGTGAAAATCTCTCAATTTTGTAGCATTCCAATTGTCAACTCTTCACCTTGCTTAAGACAAGCATTATTTTGGCTTTTCTAGAGTATTTATCTAACTACAATGCTTTTAATGCAGGACTACAGCCCGATTTATGTTCTCTTTATAATTGCTATTCTTTATGATTCCAATACATCTGTCTTCAGTAGGTTAAAAGTGCAGATGTACATTTGATAACCTTGTTATTAACACTGATGAATTACAATTGGAGTTAATAATGACATCTACCCAAACAGGCGATCCAACTATTCGTGAGCATGTTCAAGCTTGGCAACAGTTGGGTGTGGATCAACAACTGGCTTTGTTTTGGTTTGTTTACAAAGAAATGGGTGGCTCAATTACGCCAGCTGCACCTGGTGCCAGCACTGCTTCCCCAGAAATTGCCGAAGGTTTGTTTAATCAAGTTAAGGAGTTATCTCACGAACAACAATTACAAGTCCAGCGTGACTTGATTAATAAAGTGGATACCGAAATTTCTCGTCAATATGGCTCTTTGGGTGATACCACGAAGCTACTGTTTTGGTATCGATTATCTCAAGGTATGGATAATGGTACTATCATTCCCGTACCTTCTGATTATGAACTTCCCCCAGAATCTAAACCGTTGTTTGGCAAAATTCAAGGATTAGAGTTTGAGCAACAGATTACTGTTTTCCGTGATTATGTTTCGCCAATGGGTGCCGAAGCAGCAAAGGCTGGAATTTAGAACTTTGAAACTTTTTTGGCTACTTGAGGCTACTTTTTTAGTCCCCGGATGATGATGGCTGTTATACCAAGCTCATTCGGTTGTGGTAGTGAAATCTAAATATATGTAGGGGAGCCAGCCGTATGGGCGGGTTTCCCCACTTGAACGGACTGGCGTTGTGTGATCGCCGAGAGTACTGTACTTAAAATCCGAAGTCGTGCGTTAGCCTTTGGCGTAACGCAACGCCAGTTGCTACAAATGTTTAATTTCTAAATTTTACTTCTGAATCCTATACAGACGCTAACCGTGTCTCCTAAATTCTAAATTATATTGTAAATCACTGTTTGATAACGACCCAGAGCTATCAAAGGAAAGTATTGCTGATACATATGATATTTGAGATAAAAATGGCAGGGGAAGCCAGTACCTGTAAAGTCCGCCTCAAACCAAGTACCATCGGGCTTTTGAGTTGCCATTAGGTAGCCAATTCCTCGCTCAATGGCCTCAAGAGCTAATTTACCAGTTGCTTCACCTGCTGCCAAGAGACCAATTAAAGCCCAAGCAGTTTGAGATGCAGTACTATTTCCTTTTCCTTTGAGACTGGGATCATCATAGCTACGGCAAGTCTCACCCCAACCACCATCTAGGTTTTGACATCCAACTAACCAAGCTGCTCCCCGTTCTATACTGAGTTTATGCCTTTGAGGGTCAATCAAGGCCAAGGCTGATAAAATGCCACTGGTACCGTAGATATAATTTACACCCCAACGACCAAACCAACAGCCTTCGGTTTCTTGTTCGCGCAGAAGATAACTAAGCGATCGCTCTAAATTATAACTATCAATTGACAGGTTACAAGCACCAAGCATTTCTACGACTCTAGCCGTAACATCTGCGGTGTTTGGATCAATCATCGCTTTCAAGTCGCCATAGGGGATGGAATTGAGCCAATTTTGGTCGTTGTCCAAATCAAAAGCAGCCCACCCACCTGGTTTACATTGCATAGATGCAATCCAATTTAGGGCACGAGCGATCGCAGCCTGCTTGATTTCTTCATTAGGCAGTTTCGCTATATGTAGTGCCATCACCACAACAGCCGAGTCGTCTACATCAGGATAAAAACGATTCTCAAACTCAAAAGCCCAAGCCCCTGGTTTTCCCTGGCGATTTTTGACAGCCCAATCTCCGTAATCCAAAATTTGTTTTTGCAATAACCATTCTCCAGCCTTTACCACAGCCGGATGATCTGGTGCAAAGCCAGATTCTACTAAGGCACGCATCGCCCAAGCGGTATCCCAGACGGGTGAAATACAGGGCTGTACCCGGTAGCTATCCTTTGTTTCAATCGCAAAGTTATCAATTGCTTGCAAACCTCGTTCCACAATCGGGTCGTTTGGGTGATAATCCAGACACCGCAAAGCTAACATTGAATTCAGCATCGCCGGAATAATGCCGCCCCAGTCGCCTGTAGCTTCTTGCCGCTCTAAAATCCACTTTTCGGCAGCTTTGATGCCTTCTTGGCGCAAGGGTACTAAATTCAGGCGTTCTGCCAACTTGAACCCATGATCAAGGGTGAGGAATAAATCTGTCCAATCGCCACTCTGGGGTAATTCCCACCGGACTTGATCAACGCCTTCAGCGTATAGCTGATCTAGGTTAATAGCTGAGTCGGTGAGAAAAACAGGTTTGCGATCGCATACAATCAGTAATGGTACTGTACTGGAACGTGCCCAGCTAGACATCTCATAGATATTGACGGGGAAAGCCTTTGGTAACAGCATCACCCAAGCTGGTAACGAGGGAATACCGCGCCAGTCGTAACAGCCAATCAAGGCTAGGTGCAACTTGGTAAAAATCCGAGTTTTGCTGATCCCACCCCGTTGGAGAATAAAGGCTTGCGCCCGAATCATCACCGGATCGGTTGCTGGTACACCTAGCAGCCTTAATGCCATGTAGGCTTCAACCGAGGTGCTAAGTTCTCCGCCATCACCGTAGTAAAGTTCCCAGCCGCCATACTGCCTTTGCTGTTGACGTAAGTAGGCTTCAACTTTGTGTAAGGGTCTTGCTTCGTCTGTTCCCCAAATTTTATGGAGGAGGACGACTTCAGCAGTGATGGTGACATTAGATTCTAGCTCTGCCCACCAATAACCTGCCGGATTTTGAATCGAAAGCAAATATTGTTGACTGGCTGCGATCGCTTCTGCAACTTGATTGACTTTTACCCTGTCTTGTGTACGCATCAAATACTATTTAACCTCAACACCCAACACTAGTTATGAACACGGCAATACGATGAAAAAATTTTTATCCTCTATTCAGTAGACATAGTATTCTGTCTGAGTTACTGAGAATTTGCAATAGCTTATGGGTGTAATTGTATTAGGATTGATGCTGTTATCCTTGACAATTTGGTTGGGATTACTATGTTTTTGGGGACAATTTTGGCGGACAGACCAGCAATTAGAGGTTACAGAAACTCAGCTACAGTCGTTACCTATGGTTTGTGCGGTGGTTCCAGCCCGTAACGAAGCCCAATTACTACCATCCACACTGCGATCGCTCCTACTCCAAGATTATCCTGGTTCTTTAAAGGTGTTTTTGGTAGATGATCGCAGCACAGATGGGACAGCAAATTTTGCCGAAGGGGTTGCACACACTCTCGGTAAACCTGAGCAATTGCATATTATCTCTGGCGAATCACTGCCTCCTGGTTGGTCAGGCAAACTTTGGGCAGTTGAGCAAGGTATAAAAAGCGCGAGTTTATTTGCACCTGACTATTTTTTGCTGACGGACGCAGATATCGAACATGATCCTGGTAATCTCCGCCGACTGGTTGCCAAAGCTGTCCAAGATGATTTAGACCTGGTTTCAGTAATGGTGCGACTCAGGTGTGAAAGCTTTTGGGAAAAACTTTTGATTCCAGCTTTCGTCTTTTTCTTCCAAAAACTCTATCCCTTCCGCTGGGTTAATAATCCAAACAATCCCACAGCCGCAGCTGCTGGGGGATCTATTCTGATCGCCCGTGAAGCTTTAGAGCGAATCGGTGGTATTCAAGTGATTCGCCAAGCTTTAATTGACGATTGCGCCCTTGCTAACGCCGTTAAACAGATTGGAAGACAAAGTAATTCTTTCTCCCCTGCCTCCCCCGGTCGGATCTGGCTAGGATTGAGTACATTGACTCAGAGTGTGCGTCCTTATAACTCGCTGGCGACGATTTGGGATATGGTTGCCCGTAGTGCCTATACCCAACTGAATTATTCTCCATTACTACTATTGGGAACTTTAGTAGGAATGCCTCTGATTTATCTAGTTCCACCTATGTGTATAATTCTGGGTGCAGTTTGGGGCAATTGGGCGATCGCACTTACAGGTTTATTAGGATGGTTTTTAATGACCTTGGCTTACTACCCGACAATCCGCTTTTATAAATGTTCTCCCTGGTTAGCATTGAGCTTACCTGCGATCGCTTTTCTCTATACCTTGATGACTCTAGATTCAGCACTTCGTCACTGGCAAGGGCGCGGCGGTGCTTGGAAAGGAAGAGTTTATCCTGTAAAATTAAAGTAAGCCGAAAGTAGTTGATAAAAAGAGTTATGAGAGGCGAAGCACCAACAATTGATCCTGTTATTGTCCCCAAAAAGCTGCCTTTTTTGGAGTCAAGTTGTTGGCAGACAGTCGATGTCTATCGGTTTACTCCAGAACAAATGTTGAGTCGCTACGAGCGTGGTTGGCAATATCGTAACCTATTTAATAATCTTCAGAATGAAGAACTTAATTTCCTTAAGCAACTCGCCAGACGCTATAAATCTTGGTTGCAAGTTTCTTTATGACCTTCAGGTTTGAACAGCATAATTAAATTCTCACAGTTCTTGAATGCTTAAATTCTGACATACTTAGAAAGGGTTCTGCTTACTTACGTGGCGGAACCCTTATTGCATTTGAGTTTGATGAATATCGCTGGAGTAAAGACGTAGATTTTATCGCTTCTATTGGTACGGAAGGCTACAAATACCTGCGTACAGTGGTATTTGATGGTGGGCATGAAGCATTATTTAGTGATTTAAGTAAAATCAAAATTGGACGTAACACAACTGACCAATATGGAATTCGGATGATCGTTTTTGTGGATGATATGCCGATTAAAACGGAAATTATTGCCGAACCTCGTTTTCAACTAGACCTACCAAGATATCTAAAGTGGTCACCCGTTCCCTGCTTAAGCTTCAATGACTGTTTTACCTCTAAGTTGCTGTCGAATTCTGATCGTTACGCAGATGACAGCGTTGAGGCAAGAGATTTAATTGATCTAGCAATTCTCAGGCTGCAATTTCCAATCCCTCAAGCATCAATTGAGAAAGCTGAAAAAGCCTATGAGGTTATGCGCCCTTTAAAAAGAGCGGTCGAACGCTTTCAAAGAAGACCGGATTACAGGGAGAAATGCTTTCTTGGTCTGCAAGTTGATCAAACCCAGATACCCAAAATTATTGACGGTATTGATTTACTCTCTACAGATATAGGTTTATCTTATACTTCAAGGGCTTTTCGAGAACAACATGATATCTTTGCTGATTTAGAAACACAAATTAAAAAACTAGAAGATTCTTAAACAACTAGCGATCGCCCATACCCCTAAATCCTTGAGGCTGTTTGTTTAGTACTCGCGGGTTCAACAGGCAATGGTTGAGCGGCTTTCAACACCGCATCTAGCAACCCCGGAAACAGCATCTCTAAATCTTCACGCCGCAGAATGTTAATGTGATGTGTCCCTTCTTTACGTGTAAAGACTATCCCAGACTCCCGCAAAATCTTAAAATGATTCGACATAGTAGACTTAGCGATCGCAAAATCAAACTTTGCACAGCATTGCTCCCCCTCAGTCGCCAGCAGTCGCACAATCTCTAGCCGCACTGGATCGCCCAATGCATACAGCACTCCCGGTAAGGAAATATTTTTTCTATCTGGATGATAAAGAAATCTCATAGTTGCATTATCTCATCAGGTGGCATATATTTTTATTATTCGATATTATCGAATTATAGAATTAATTAGGAAGGCAATTTATGTCATCCATTACCAATGTCACAGAAGCCACATTCAAGCAAGAAGTCTTGGAAAGTGAAATTCCGGTCTTAGTGGACTTTTGGGCACCGTGGTGCGGTCCTTGCCGGATGGTGGGTCCAGTCGTCGATCAAGTTGCTGCTGAATATGAAGGACAGGTGAAATTTGTGAAGCTGAACACAGATCAAAATCCTACTGTCGCCAGCCACTATGGAATTCGCAGCATTCCGACGCTGATGGTTTTTAAAGGAGGTCGGCAGGTTGATACTGTGGTAGGGGCAGTTCCAAAAACCACCTTGAATAAGACCTTAGCACAGCATCTTTAATTTAAGTTAAGGGGAGTAGTAGGGAGTAGGGGGAATAGAGGGGAAGTTGCACTAAGCTCTCCCCCAAAGCTTCTTGTGCCCAATCAGCAATCACTCCCTACTCTCAATTCCTGAATTGTGTTTCAACTAATGGGGAAAGAGCGAAATGGACTTGAAATTGCATGGTAAATCCGCACTGGTGAGTGGCTCAACCGCAGGTATTGGTTTTGCGATCGCTCTTGGGTTAGCTCAAGAGGGTGCATCAGTAATTGTCAACGGTCGGTCTGAAGAACGAGTAGCCCAGGCGCTCGACAAGATTAAGCAAAGTACACCTGATGCGAAAGTTTCTGGTGTTGTTGCTGACGCAGGCACTGCATCAGGGGTAGAGCAACTCTTTCAAAAAGTTCCTCACGTTGATATCCTCATTAACAATGTAGGTATTTATGAGCCAAAAACGTTCTTCAATATTACTGATGAAGACTGGTTAAAGATACTTGAAGTTAACGTCCTCAGTGGAGTCCGTTTGAGTCGGCAATATCTGCAAAAGCAGCTAGAGCAAAACTGGGGGCGGATAATTTTTATCTCTAGCGAATCTGCAATTCAGATTCCAGTAGAAATGATTCACTACGGTACAACTAAAACAGCGCAGCTAGCCATTGCAAGAGGTCTAGCAGAAATCACTGTCGGCACTGGAGTCACGGTAAACTCTGTCCTACCAGGGCCAACCCGCTCAGAAGGGGTCGAGGAATTTCTCACCAAGCTGGCGCAAGAACGGGGTATTAGTCTAGCTGAAGTTGAGGCTGAGTTTTTCCAAAATGTGCGCCCAACTTCCCTAATCAAACGCTTTGCAAGTAATGAAGAAGTAGCAGCGATCGTAGTTTACCTTTCTAGTCCTGTAGCTTCAGCAACTAATGGTGCAGCTTTGCGGGTAGATGGTGGCGTTATTCGGTCGATTGTTTAGTTAATGCGCTTTGTTATAAAGCTGGGGACTGGGAGGACTAGGGGAGTGGAGTTTAAAGACTCGTCAGCAAGTCTTTAATACTCATTAACGGAGTTCAAAGACTCATTCACGAGTATTAAAGACTCGTCCGAGAGTATCAAAGACTCATTCACGGGTATTAAAGACTCATCCCCAATGCCCAATGCCCAATGCCCAATCCTCACTAATTTGGAGATACAACCAATGACTACTGATATCAACTTATTCTCTCCTTACCAATTAGGAAATCTGGAACTACCTAACCGGATAGTAATGGCTCCCTTAACCCGAAACAGGGCAGGTGAGGGAAACGTACCACACCAACTGAATGCTACCTACTACGTCCAACGTGCTTCCGCCGGATTGATTATTGCTGAAGCAACACAGGTAACTCCTGAAGGACAGGGCTATCCCGCTACACCAGGAATTTATTCACCAGAACAGGTGGAGGGATGGAAGTTAGTAACCGATGCTGTGCATCAGCATGGAGGGAGAATTTTTCTACAACTATGGCACGTAGGCAGGATTTCCCATCCTGACTTACAACCGAATGGAGCTTTACCTGTGGCACCTTCTGCGATCGCTCCTAAAGGTGAAGCCGCAACTTATCAGGGCCCAAAACCCTTTGTTACTCCCCGTGCTTTAGAAACTTCGGAAATACCGCAGATAGTAGAACAGTACCGTCAAGGAGCGGCAAATGCCTTAGCGGCTGGGTTTGATGGCGTGGAAATTCACGCAGCTAATGGTTATTTAATAGATCAATTTCTCCGCGATCGCACCAATCAGCGTACAGATAAATATGGGGGTTTCATTGAGAATCGCGCCCGATTCCTATTAGAGGTGACAGAGGCGGTAACTAGTGTGTGGGATTCTAACCGGGTTGGAGTCCGTTTATCTCCCAGTGGAGCTTATAACGATATGCATGACTCGAATCCCCTGGAGACATTCGGTTATGCGGCTCAAGCGTTGAACCAGTTTAATTTGGCATATCTGCATATTTTTGAGGCAATAGAGGCAGATATTAGACATGGCGCGATAATTGTACCTACCAGTCATATACGCGATCGCTTTACAGGTACACTCATCGTCAATGGTGGTTATACCCGTGAAAAAGGCGATGCTGTACTGGCAAACAAAGCAGCAGATTTAGTTGCTTTCGGCACATTATTTATATCAAATCCTGATTTACCCCGGCGCTTGGCTTTGAATGCACCACTAAATCAAGCAGATCAAGCAAGCTTTTATGGTGGCGATGAACACGGATATACAGACTATCCATTTTGGTCAGCTGCTAATGAGCAGGCGGTCAATGCCTAATTCTTCTCATCTGAATAATTAAAACCCAGGTTAAAATTACGGCTCATGCAACGCTTGTATGGCAAAAGCGACAGGGACAATGGCGCATTTATCCATGAACACATCTCTAATCCGGTTAACATTGCCAATTAGAGAGGAACACATTACATTGCCCTGTTCTTTAACACTCTTAATCACTCTCAGCAGAGTAAAATCCGAAACCCTCTCATAACTCAACTATTAGGAGAATCTCATGATTTCCATTACTCAAACCCAAGCTTTAGATGTACCTAGTGCGATCGCTCAACGCCGTTCCATCAAAACTTTTAAAACAGACCCCATCGCCCCAGAACTGCTCAAGCAACTGGTAGAGTTAACCGTGGCTGCACCCAGCAGCTACAATCTCCAGGACTGGCAAATTATTCTTGTGCAAGATGAAGCGCAAAAGGCAGCACTCTCAGCAGCATCTTTTAATCAACAGCAAATTGTCCAAGCACCTGTAACCTTTGTCTTTGCTGCCGATCCGAACGCAGGCGAACAAAACTTGACCCCAATTCTAAAGCAGGGAATCGAAACTGGGGCATGGAATGAAGGCACAGTAAACTACTTTAAAACCGCCGTCCCCCAATTTCAAGCATCGCTGGGCGACAAGCGACGCGAATATGCCATCAAAGATGCGATCATTGCCGCCACCCATTTGGTGTTAGCAGCAGAAAGTCTGGGATTATCCACTTGTTTTATGAACGGTTGGATTGAGGATCAGGTAAAAGAAGTGATTGGTGCTGGGGATAATCCAGATTTAGCGATCGCTGTTTTAATTCCTGTTGGCTATGCAGCCGAACCACGCTTAAATCCAGGTCGTTTGCCATTCTCCTCCAACGTCTCTGTAGAAAGAATTGGTAACCCTTATGCAGGGTAGCTTTCCCTAAATTGGGAATGCGGCATTGGGCATTGAGGATGAGTCTTTGATACTCGCCGACGAGTCTTTGATACTCGCTGACGAGTCTTTGATACTCGCTGACGAGTCTTTGATACTCGCTGACGAGTCTTTGATACTCGCTGACGAGTCTTTGATACTCGTGAATGAGTCTTTGAACTCCGTTAATGAGTCTTTAATACTCGCTGACGAGTCTTTAATACTCGTGAATGAGTCTTTAATACTCGCTGACGAGTCTTTGATACTCGTGAATGAGTCTTTGAACTCCGTTAATGAGTCTTTAATACTCGCTGACGAGTCTTTGAACTCCATTGCCGTGCTTCCCCTGCTCCCCCTGCTCCCCCTGCTCTCCCTGCCCCCTGCCCCCTGCCCCCCACCCTCTACTATGTCCTTAGCCTCCTTCTTAACGCGTCGTTCCTTTCACTATGGCTGGCTCGTCGCGGGTTTAACATTCCTAGCCTTGTTGGTGGCAGCCGGAATTCGCTCTGCTCCGGGAGTCTTTATAGTACCTCTCGAACAGGAGTTCGGCTGGAGTAGAGCTACTATATCTTTGGCAATCTCCATTAACTTAGTACTTTACGGACTAATTGGCCCTTTTGCCGCCACACTTATGGAGCGGATCGGCATTCGCTGGATGATGGTGTTCTCACTTGCTATCATTGCTCTCGGTGTCGGTTTAACCACTTTGATGTCAGCATCCTGGCAGCTAGTCTTGCTGTGGGGTGTAGTTGTGGGTTGTGGTAGCGGAGTTATCGCCCTGGTTTTGGGTGCTATTGTTGTCAATCGCTGGTTTTTTGAAAAGCGGGGTCTGGTTCTCGGCATCCTAACTGCCAGTACAGCTACCGGGCAACTGGTGTTTCTGCCCATGCTTGCCTCAATAACCGATCGCTTTGGGTGGCGAATTGCCGCTCTAGGTCTTACTGGTGCAACACTTCTAATTATTCCAGCGATCGCAGCCTTTATGCGCGATCGTCCGGCAGATGTCGGTTTGCGGGCCTTTGGCGACAACAGCGAAACGGTGGAAATCTTACAGCCGAGAGTGAACTCCATCACCTCCACCCTCAATGCCCTCTGGCTGGGAATGCGTAATCGAGACTTCTGGCTATTATTTGGTAGCTTTTTTATCTGTGGTGCTAGCACAAATGGGTTAATTGGTACTCATCTGATTCCTGCTTGTATTGACCACGGTATCCCTGAAGTCAAGGCTGCGGGTCTTTTGGCAGTCATGGGACTATTCGATTTTTTTGGAACTACTATGTCCGGTTGGCTATCTGACCGCTGGAACAATCGCTACTTATTGTGCTGGTACTACGGACTGCGGGGTTTGTCTTTGATTTTCTTACCCTTCAGTTTCGACTTTTCCTTTTATGGACTTTCCATTTTCGCCGTCTTCTATGGACTTGATTGGATTGCCACTGTACCACCAACGGTGCGTCTTGTTGCCAACGTCTTCGGTAAAGAAAATGTCGGCGTTATGTTCGGCTGGATTATCGCAGGACATCAGCTCGGTGCAGCCACAGCAGCATTCGGAGCCGGGGTATTGAGAACCTGGACAGGTAGTTATTTACAAGCGTTTATTTTATCAGGTGTTCTCTGTTTGATTGCCGCAGTTTGTGTATTGCAAATTGGTCAAAGTCCCACTAAAGGCAATTCTCACTTATCTTCAATCACACTCAATCCTTAATATATAAATGTAACGCCTTATGTGAGTGAGAAGGGGTAGCAAAAAAGAAAGGGAAACCACAAGATAAAGGTAACGAAACCAAAGCTTGAGGTCTCCCAATGAATA
>NZ_JBALCO010000050.1:0-4408 GCF_036919595.1 Nostoc sp.
CCTCTACAAGGTTATAATCATTGATTAATTGAGGCACAATAGAACCAAAGACACTGTGAACACACAATGACTACTCAATTGATGGTTCAACCCTCATCCTTAATATCTTCTGGTATCAGGATGAGCGAATTCGGTGATATTTATCTTTTTAAATTTACCAATGAGCTACAGTCTCGCTTTGAAGAACTGTTGCAGAAGAAAAAAGCTGATACGCTCACTCCTGAAGAAGAAGCTGAATATGTAGGCATTTCCGAACTTGAGCGAATATTTACCTTGATTAACGCTCAACTAGCAGCCAAAAGTAAATGGTGTCCGAACAAACTCGAAGACTTGTAAGAAAACGAGCTGAATATCTCTGCGAATACTGTCACTCTCCAAAATACTTGAGTCCAGACCGTTTTACCATTGACCATATCATGCCGCAGTCTTTGGGTGGCTCTGATGAACTGGATAATTTGGCATTAGCTTGTCATCGCTGTAATGAGCGTCACTATAATTTTACAGTAGGTACTGATCCCAACACTCAAAAACAAGTCCCTCTATTTCATCCCCGTCAGCAACAATGGTCTGAGCATTTTATTTGGACAAAAGACGGGACAAAAATTGTAGGTACAACTTCTACAGGGAGAGCTACTAGCCATCGTTTTGACTTCAATGATGAACGTCGGGATGAGCCTTCGATTCAAGTTGCTCGTCGTTTTTGGGTAGAAGCGGGTTGGCATCCGCCCCAGTTAGATCCACGTCAAGAATAAGAAGAAATGTCATCCCGTTATATTCACTCCCGCCTAAGTTCCCGCCAAATCCCTGACTTACTCCAAACAATCTTCGTCGCCGAACTTATCACCCCCAGCCAATACATTTGGCTTGTTTCACCGTGGATATCTGACATCTCCGTTATCGATAACACCGCCAACACCTTTCTATACTTAGAACCCTCATGGAGTCGTTCCCGCATTCGCCTCTCTCTCCCAAGTCCTCGCCACTCTAGCCGAACGCGGAACGACTGTACACATTGCTACCCGTCCCGACTCTCACAACCACAGATTTATTGAACAAATCAAAGGCAAAACTGACTATCAGGACGTTCCCGTGCGATTCCACATTACCGAATAACTCCACGCAAAAGGTATCCTGGGAGATGGGTATTATCTTGCAGGTTCGATGAACTTCGCCTACAACGGTATTACAATCAATGAGGAAGTTGTAACTTATGAAACATCCCCAGAAGCGATCGCTGAACAACAGTTGATTTTTACTAACCGATGGGGAGGGGTGTAATGCTATTTTGGATTTTGGATTATTTAATTCTTAATCTTGTAACGATTTGAGTATTTTTTATTACACATTCTACTCTATTAACTATGTGATATTCAAAAGCGATGACTAATGCTAGCAATGCAGATATCCGCCACTTCCTAGAGCAGTTTTTTGGCACTGACAACAAATTTGATCTTGGCAAGATTGAACGTGGCGAAGGAAAACAAGCCAAAATCCGTCCTTGGGTCGAGTTGTTGACCAAAGGCGAACCTCAGCCAACAATTCTTCCCTGCTGGCGTTCTGAGAGTGTAGATTGGTACGCCATCGCCCTTTCGGAACGCCAATTACGCCGTTTGAGTGAAGAATTAATGGCGTTTGTTGGCCCCACATATTCGACATTTCGCGGACAAAAAGCGCAACTAAACCCGCAAGACCCTATAGAATTAGCAGTTTACAAATTTACTGGAGGTGCTGCGGTCAAACTGTGCGGACAGGCGACGGATGTTTGGGAAGCACTAGAACGGATGCGCCAAGTGAGTGAGAGACGAGTGAAACGGGTCGCAGATATTCCCCGTCCCACAGGTCGCGTACTGCGGGACTTTTACATGGCATTGCAAGCAGGCGATCGCATTGCTGCGGAAAACTCACTACAATACCTTGTAGACCAGCATCGTCTGGATGCGCTGAATCTGCTGTTTCTGCGGGTGCAACTCTTAGCAGAACTAGAGCAATGGAATGAGTTGCTTACCCTCCCGGAACTAGGTAATCTTTTGCAGGTTCGCCGCCCCTTCGCCGTTACCCAAGCTCTGCTGAAGGCAGTATACCGCACTGAACTACAACATTTTGAGGACAATAACGCCCCAGGCAGTGCTGTAACCTATTTCCAAGAAGTAGTTTTCCCGCGTTACAACAATCTTTTTGCTGTCCGTGCAGGCAGTAAAATCCCAGAAGTACTGAAATTATTTATGCTGCTGGCGGTGGGTGGAGAACCAACGAAACCTGTACTTCGAGACGAACTGCTGGCAATTGGGGAAGTTGAAGAAACTCACCGCAGCTATTTGCATCTTTTAGCAGTGCAGCTAAAAGATGCTACCCCGAACAGCGAAGGCGACCCCCTGCAACAAGCCGAACAGCTATCCAAAAATGGAGACTTTGATCAAGCTTTTTCATTGCTTTGTAATGCTACGTCGTCGAAGGAGAAAGTTCGCTTGCTCCTTCAATGCGCCTACGAGTTGCAAACTTTGGCGGTGGAAAAAGCTGTATTGCAAGCCTTTGACGAGTTGACTGCTGACGAGCAAACAGCCTTGCTAAAGGTACGTTGGAACCAAGATTTTCTTACTCAACTGCGGGGAAGCCAGGAAGGTACAACAAAAGACACCCCAACAGCTTTATCTGTCCCAACGAATTGGTTGGAGTGGTTATGGCAACTTGATAAAAAGCCAACCTGGGAACGAGCGTTATACACTGCACGCCAGGGTTCTGCCGAGTGGGATGTCACTAGCTTGCTGATGCAACCACAGGCGGTGGCAGAATTTGACGAATTGTTAAGTAAAGTAGGCTCAACAGCTGAGTCTATCCTGCACGATGCGCTTCCCTACTTGCTGGGATTTTTTCAGAAAGATGAGCAATTTCCCCGTGGCGAGTTTCTCAGCCTTTATTATTCATTACTAGAACTGCTAGTCCTGAGTACAGAGGGTGGGGATGTTGATTTGGTTTTGTTCAATGATTTAGCGATCGCTATTTTAACTTTGGGAGTTAATACAGCAAAATATACAGAGATTGTAGACTATGCTTTGGAGCTTTGGGACAGGTTCGCCTCACCCAAAAAAGTTGATTGGATGCTTGACTTAATTGATGTACTAATATCATATCCCTGCCCAGTCCTAGAAAAGCGCGAACAACTTCTATTTGCTACGGCTGAAACTCTACGCCGTTTTACAGAACGTATTGATGAAGTGCAAAGGGGAATCTTTCGCGCTTTGGTAAAAGATTTACACTTAGGAGAATCGTTTCCAGATTTGCTTGACGAACCAGCGAGTTTAGTCGAGCAAAATCTGGAAGTTGAGGTGAATATTTTCCAAAAACTCAAGAGTAAATCTGTTCTTATTTACACTCTCACAGAAACCGCAGCAATCAGAGTAAAAAGTATTTTAGAAGCAGCTTGTAAAGAAGTGACAGTTTATCTCAGTCATGACAAGGGAGGTAATGATAGGCTGCGTCAGTGGGTGAGAAATTCTGACATTGTTGTGATGGTGACGGCTAGTGCTAAACACGCAGCCACAGGTTTTATTGAAGCGAATCGTCCATCGCATCTTGCGTCGATTCTTTTGGTTAACAGTAAAGGTAGTGCAAGTATGCTGCGTGCGATTAGCTTATATCTTGCACCAGGCGACTAGAAGTCGCACGCCAGGTGCTTCAAGTCGGCAAAGCCGCCCAACGCACTGGCTTGGCTACACAGGCAAAACCCGCGCAGGCGGGTTTTAAACCTTGATTTTCCGTTAGTCTTCACAATACCAGGCGGACTTCGTTTCTTCGTTTATATAGCCGCGATTTCTAATCGCTAAGGCTAGGTGCATGTGCTTTTACCCATTGCATGACCAAATTGTGAACCATACTGTGACCAAAAGTTAACGTAATTTTAAGGTTTTGGGCAAATCTTCAACCTAATTTTATGAATCAAATTATGTCCGCGTGTTTTTAATGTGAACCATAATGCAACCAAAAGTTTTATTTTTGGATTTGGCAAAAAATGCAGAGCAAGACACACTAATTCCACCCTTAAATTTTAAATTTTCGGTCAAAATATGATTCAAAACGTCCACAATATGGTTCAAAAATATGTTTAGCCAAAAATTGAGTGATAAGCGCGATCGCATCTATACTCAGTTTTAAAAGCTCTGTTCGCCGCCTGCGTACAAATGAACTATAAAAGCCTTGTTGCTTGCCGTACTTGATAATTGAAGTTTTTTAACTCAACTTATAATTTTGAACTAAATGTTGTCCTAAGTGATTTTGAAGTATGTCGTGACCGTTTGGACAAAATATGGTTCAAGTCACAGTGCAAGATGTGAGTTAGGGAATATTTGGCATGTTCAAGCTAATAGACTAGGGGCGATCGCAAGAGCGCCGTTAACTTGCCGGATGATATAAC
>NZ_JBALCO010000051.1:0-34902 GCF_036919595.1 Nostoc sp.
TGGTATCCAGGTACTGTGGCGAGGTTGGTTAAAATTACACGATCTCTGTGAGGGTTGGCAGCTTGCAAAAGAGACTTAACGGGAAAAGTCAGAAACACCATCCGCAAGCCGCCGCGCCTGCAAATGGGCGATACCATAGGATTAATCGCCCCTGCGGGTATCGTTGATGCCAAAGACATTGAAGCAGCGCAGCAATCAATTTCACAGTTAGGGTTAAAAGTCAAGCTGGGGAAACATATTTTAGATCGTTATGGCTATTTAGCGGGGAAAGATGCCGATCGCGCCGATGATGTAAACTTGATGTTTAGCGATCGCACCATAAAAGCAATTATCCCCATGCGTGGTGGCTGGGGTTGTAATCGCATTTTACCCCTACTAAACTACTCGCTGATCCGCTCCCATCCGAAAATTATCATGGGGTACAGCGATATTACGACGCTGTTGTTAGCAATTAATGCCCGTAGTCAAATGATTACTTTTCATGGGCCAGTTGCCACGTCTACCTGGAATCAATTTACAGTCGATTACTTCAAGAGCATTCTATTTAATGCTGAAGCGGTGACTATGCAAAATCTCAACCCTAGCGAAGTGCGAGTGGAGATAATCGCACCGGGAAAGGCGAGGGGTAAACTTGTAGGTGGAAACTTGTCAGTGCTATCAGCGATGGTAGGTTCACCATACCTACCTTCGTGGAACAAAAGCATCCTGTTTGTGGAAGAAATTAGCGAGGATGTTTACCGTGTAGATAGGATGCTGACGCAGTTAAAAACTGCTGGAATACTTAACCAAATTGCTGGTTTTATCTTTGGGCAATGTACTAATTGTAGTCTTGGGGATGAACCATCATTTACCTTAATGCAAGTATTGCAAGACCACATACTTCCTTTAGGTATTCCTGCTTGGTACGGTTCAATGATTGGTCATATTAAAGATAAATTTACCTTGCCAATTGGTGTAGAAGTGGAAATAGATGCGAATGTTGGGACAATACGAATGTTAGAGGCGGCTGTCAGTCTTGTTTAACGTAAGTTCGACGGGTTATATCTTATCTGTCTAATTAGTCATCATAAAAAGACCTGTTAGAAATTTTACTACGCAAAACCGTTCCTCTCTGAATCGGAACTAGAGTATACACAAATCTCTTAACCTGCAATGCCATTGCATCGACTGACAATGCCAATGCATCGACTGACAATGCCATTGCATCGACTGACAATGCCAATGCATCGACTGACAATACCAACGCATCGACTGACAATGCCAATGCATCGACTGACAATGCTTTGCATGAGAATAAGGAAAGCCTTGTCAAGCTAAATTTTTAGGACTTGTGTGTACACCGTAGCCGAATCGCAGAGGGACAGACTTGAACTTTAGTTCAAAGCAGGGAGAGGTTTATCGAACTCACGTTTGTTTAAGCCCCGAAGGAAATCAGCGATGCCTACGGCCAGCTACGCTAACGCGTCACAGTGATTTTGTTTAATATTTTGATAGACAGTATGAATTTCTCCTCGCTATGTTACGACTAACAGAAGTAAAGCTCCCGCTTGATCATCCTGAAGATGAGATCAAGTCTGCCATCCTCAAAAAGCTGCAAATCACAGCCGAAGAATTGATCAGCTATTCCATCTTCAAGCGTAGCTACGATGCCCGTAAGAAAGGAGAGATCAACCTTGTTTATATTCTGGATGTAGAAACGACTCACCAGACTCATTTACTCAAGCGCCTGAAAAGAGATCCCCATGTGATTGCTACGCCAGACATGAGTTATCGCCCAGTGGCACAAGCACCCAGTAATTTGGCGATTCGCCCCATCGTGATTGGTACAGGGCCTTGTGGCTTGTTTGCGGGTTTGATGCTCGCGCAAATGGGCTTTTGCCCAATCATTTTAGAACGTGGCAAACAAGTTCGCGATCGCACCGTTGATACCTTTAACTTTTGGAAGAAAAAATCAGACTTCAACCCAGAATCCAATGTCCAGTTTGGCGAAGGTGGTGCGGGTACATTCTCCGATGGTAAACTCTACAGTCAAGTCAAAGATCCTCAGCATTATGGGCGCAAGGTGTTGACCGAACTCGTGAATGCGGGAGCCTCACCGGAAATTCTCTATATCAACAAACCGCACATCGGCACTTTCAAACTGGTCGGAATCGTTCAAAGTATGCGTGCCAAAATCGAATCTCTCGGCGGTGAAATTCGCTTTCAAAGTCGGGTGGAAGATATCAACATCGAAAATGGACAGGTGCGGGGAGTCACCCTCGCCAGTGGGGAATATATCGCCAGTGATCATGTGGTTCTGGCGATAGGTCACAGCGCCCGCGATACTTTCCAAATGCTATTTGACCGTGGGGTTTACATCGAGGCTAAACCTTTTTCCATCGGCTTTCGGGTGGAACATCCCCAGTCTTTGATCGACCAATGTCGTTTCGGCGCTCAGGCTGGTCATAAGATTTTAGGTGCTGCCGATTATAAACTGGTTCATCATTGTGAAAATGGTCGTTCTGTCTATAGTTTCTGTATGTGTCCGGGGGGCTTGGTGGTTGCAGCCGCATCAGAACCGGGGCGACTTGTCACCAATGGGATGAGCCAATACTCTCGCAATGAACGCAATGCCAATAGTGCGCTCGTTGTAGGCATCACCCCCGCAGATTATCCGGGAAATGCCTTGGCGGGAATTGACTTCCAACGGCGCTTAGAAGAACGGGCTTTTGAGTTGGGCGGTGGGACTTATGAAGCTCCAGGGCAGTTGGTGGGAGACTTTCTCAACCATCGCCCTTCTACAGCATTGGGCACAGTTAAGCCGTCTTATACACCTGGGGTACATTTGGGCGATTTGAGCCAGAGTTTACCAGATTATGCGATCGCTGCCATCCGTGAAGCACTTCCCGCTTTTGACAAACAAATTAAAGGATTTGCGATGGACGATGCCGTGTTGACTGGGGTGGAAACTCGCACGTCATCACCAATTCGGATTAAACGCAAAGAAGATTATCAGAGCGTAAATACAGTCGGTCTTTATCCGGGTGGGGAAGGAGCCGGATACGCAGGGGGAATTCTCTCGGCGGGTATCGATGGTATCAAGGTAGCGGAGGCGGTGGCTTTAAGTATTTTGAGGAATTACAATTGTCAAATCTGAAATACTTTGTATCCGATTTGGGGTTGAGAGCGATCGCCGTGGGGAATTTATCCGATTGTTAAAGCTGGTTCTTTACAGAAGTTAAATAGGGCTGACTCACTTTCTGATTCATCTTCAAATACAGCAGAGATGTACCATTCACAGGGCGAACCATTCGTATATTCAGCCCAAGCAATTGTTGCTGTTTCACCTGATGGAATCCCTGACTCACCCAAGCTAAATGAAGCCCACTCCTGATCATCGACAGATACCCACAACTCTGTAATTGCCAGTTCGGTTTTATTGGTAACGGTAAAGGTGAATAGGTCTGACATAAATAGCCTTTTAGCAATAAATAAATTGCAGATTGTCAGTCACAGATCATACTGGCACTTTTTTAAAGCATTTGTGATCTTAACTGTCAGAATCTATGCTCAGAGAAGAGTTGAAGTTTTTTTAGCTCAACTTAAATTTATGAAACAAGATTAAAAATCTCACGACTCTATATGAGTCTATTAAGATAGCCAATGCTACACAAAAGCGGATTTGGGTTGCAGCTTTTACAAACCCCGACAATACAGTACATCCCCAGTGTCACTAAATTTTGAGGCAATGTATTTTTTACTGAGCAGAAGTAGTTGAAAGCGATCGCCCTAAACATACTACAAACCAGAAATCGCAAAATCTGATCGATTCTGTCTTAGTACAGTTTTGCATAAAAGCGTAGCGTTTTTAATGCAGGGGGATGCATTAACATTGTATCGGGATGCATTGGCATTGCAGGGGGACGCATTAACATTGTATCGGGATGCATTGGCATTGCAGGGGGACGCATTAACATTGTATGGGATGCATTGGCATTGCAGGGGGACGCATTAACATTGTATCGGGATGCATTGGCATTGCAAGGTATTACCAAATTTAATTCGCTACGAATTAATCAAATAAAACTTACGCAATAACTCTCTGAAACCTGATTCCTTTGTGTCCTTTGTGTCCTTTGCGGTTCGTTTTTTCATGATTTTGCGTAAGTCCTGTCAAATATGAACTGTACTTAGTACAACTCATATTTCATTAGCTGACAGGGCAGCATTCCGTTGTAGACTGCAATCCGCTGGGATGATTTTAGTCCAATCGATTGAGACAGTTCTTTGTTACCACTCAGGACAAACGCAGTCCAGCCTTTGAAGCGTTGTTTCAGGACATCGCCCAAGAGTTTGTAAAATGCTCCCAAGTCGCTATCTCGCCCCAGCCGTTCGCCATAGGGTGGATTGCAGAATAAAACCCCACTGTCTGCGGGGGCAACAACATCGGCAAGCTCCATTTGAGAAAACCATACATGGTTATCAACGCCGCAGTTTTGAGCATTGTTAATCGCTTGCTCAATCACGTTCTCATCGCGATCGCTTCCCCAAATAGGAGCAGTCAGGGTATCCAGTTGGCTGTCCTTAGCTTCTTCGAGCAATTTTTCTAAAAGTGATAAGTCAAAATCGAGCCAAGTTTCAAATCCAAAGCACTCACGAAACAGCCCTGGTGCTATGTTCAGTGCCTTTAAGCTAGCTTCCAGGGGTAAAGTGCCAGACCCACAGAGAGGATCGTAGAACATCTGGTTTGACTGCCAACCCGAAAGTTGAATCAGGGCAGCAGCCAGAGATTCCTTGAGAGGGGCTGATCCAACCGCAGGGCGATAGCCTCGGCGGTGCAGACTATTCCCAGAACTGTCAAGTTTGACGGTACAAAAGTCGCGTTCAATATGAACATTGATCCGTACATCTGGTTCATGAAGCTCTACATTTGAACGCTCACCCAAATTTGACTGCTGCTGGTCAACGATCGCATTTTTTACTTGGAGAGATGTGAAGTGGCTGTGGTTGAGGCGATCGTTTTTGCCCGTGACATTCACCGCCAGCGTCATGTCTGGCGTGAGATAGTTTACCCAATCGATGCTCTGGACACCGCGATAGAGATCCTTGGCATCTTGACAAGGAAACTCATGGATGTTTACCAAGATTCGGAACGGCAGCCTAGCCCAGAGGTTGACGCGATAAAGTAGGGTGCGATCGCCCTCAAAGGCTACACCGCAAAACCCTGGCTCCACGGAATGGGCACCCAGTTGCTCCAACTCCTGAGCTGCAAGGCTTTCTAATCCGCGAGCAACCGTTGCAAAATACTGATTCATCCTCTAATCCAAAGCATTGTCTTCACTGCTGACCGATTGACGCACTTTAGCTTAACTCATATCTTGTGACATTCTCTCTCGTTAAGTCTGCGACTATAACGTTAAGTCGGGTACAACAAATTAAGTAACTCAGCATCACAAGCCCCAGACATACGGAATCAAGGCTGAGTAAGGACACAACAAATATTTTTTGAAAGAGATTATATTTCTTCAGTTTAAGTACTATCTTAAATCAATCAACCCTGCTAGTATCAGGCTGAAATAGCATTTTTGCACTTTGCAATACAACCCATTAATTAAATATAGTCAGAGGAATAAACTATGACTTTAATATCTGATATTGTTCTGCTACAGGACTTAACAGCGTCAGATGATCACGAATTGGTCGAGTTAAAAGCTGAACTTCCGGCGATGGTAAATCAGTTAACCAACCCGCTTTTAGCAAGTATCTTTGGTCGTGACCTGAAATTTGGTATTGCCTCGTTCAAGGATAAGCCAATTCCGCCTTTTGGCGGTTACGCTGACTATGTATATCAAGCAGAAGTCCCTTTGACAAATAATGTAACAACAGTTAAAGACAAAGTTTTTGGCTTTGAAGCTTTTGGTGGCAATGATGGCTCAGAATCACAGTTAGATGCACTCTTGTACGCAGCTTTAGATAGCGGTGGCAGCCTTGGTTACAGAGTAGGTTCATTTCGTATTGTTTTCCTAGCCACTGATAGTGTTTATCACGTTGCCGGCGATCGGGCAGCAGTTAGTCCAAGTAATACTATTGCCAATAATGGAGATGGTGTAATTGATCCTTATGAAGATTATCCAGAGATTGGACAAGTAAAAACTGCGCTAGAAGCAAATAACATTATTCCAATTTTTTTAACTACGAGTAATGTTGCAGCCGATTACGAGAAACTAGTTACTAAGCTTGGTCGAGGTGATGTACTGACTCTTGGTTCTAAAAGTGAGAATGTTGCTGATGCCGTGAAAGAGGGAATTGCTCGATCCAGAAATGTGATAAGTACTGATGTTGTTACGACAAATGGAGACGATACCTTTAGTAGGAGGGATTTTTCACCTGGTAATAAGGTTATTTTTGCTGAGGGCGGTAATGACAGTATTTCGCTTTCTGGTGTTGCTGGAAAGCATTACATCGATGGGGGGGCAGGTTCTGACACCCTTTTTGGTGGATCTGGTGCGGACAGAATAGATGGGGGTAGTGATGACGACAAGCTCGTAGGGGGCAAGGGTGATGATATTCTCTTTGGCAGTAGTGGAAAAGATACTCTGATCGGTGGCAAGGGCAACGATTACCTCCAGGGAGATAGTGGGGACGACATCTTAATAGGAGGCGCAGGTTCAGATAAGTTTGCATTTGCAACAGGATCAAAGTTTGATATTAGGGAACTCGGAGTTGATATTATTAATGACTTCACTCCTAATCAAGACAAGATCCAACTATCGAAATATACCTTTACCGCTCTCAGTAACTCGGTTTTCCCAACTGCATTAGATTCCACAGACTTTGCCACAGTGACGAACGATAGTTTAGCAGCAGTTAGTGGTGCTAAAATTGTTTACAATAGCCTTAATGGTAGTCTCTTTTATAACCCCAATGGTTCAGCGGATGGTTTTGCTGATATTAATTCGGGGGGTAAATTTGCACAATTGGGTACTACCTCGTTTCCGGCTCTAACTACTAATAGTTTTAAGGTAGTTTTGTAATTGATTTAGGTTAATTTTCAACTTAACATAAAGGACTTCCAAGGAATAAAGTACTTAGTCATTGATAATAATCATTGGAGAGTGTGATCAGTCAGTGCTGCACCACACACTCCACACACCCCCGCTATAAGCCAATACGCTTCGGTTAAGGCTATGCAGTCCTAATAACAAAGAAAACAGGAGGCTGTCATCAGGGGCAAACTAAACTGTGTATTTTCAATGTGCCTCAAGTCCTTACTGATCACTCTACTTACCTCAATGGCTTACTGTCTGTTTGAGCCACCTTAAAAAGTGATATCCTCCGAGACAAACTAATTAAACTGAAATTAGTCTATAATTTTCTAAAATCAATCATTGTCTGACGATAGGCATCTGGCAATCCTGTATCAAAACACTTGCCTTTAACAACATATCCTGTCATTCCCTGTTCCTGACGCAATCTTTCAAGACAGGATGTTAACTGAAATTCGCCTCGTTCTCGGAAATTTTTGTTGATGTGTTCTGCTATAAAGTCAAAAATTTTCGGCGTTAGTAAATATAAGCCAAATATACATAAAAACTCATTTTCTGACATTCCTTCTACACGCAAATGCTGTTGTGCATACTCAATAGTAGGCTTTTCATAGAGTTGTGTAACTTCCAGAATCGAGTTTATATCTTGCCAAACTCCTGCTACACATCCAGCTTTATGAATAATCTCTGCTGGCATTGTAGTTAAGCCAATAATGTTTTGATTAACTTGTTTGTAAACATCTAAAATTTGACTAGCACAAGATTTTTTAGTGTCAGATGCGTAAATGTGGTCGCCCAGCATGAGCAAAAACGGCTCATCTTGCACCCAATCCTTAGCACAAAATACCGCATGTCCATAGCCTAATTGCTCCTTTTGCAATAAGATGGTAATTCTGCCACCTAAATCTTCGAGATATCGGCTATATTCTTTATTTTGCGGTGAAAGTTTATCTAAAAGTTCTTTTTTGGGTGGGTTTTTCAATAAATCTTCAAATATTTCTTTGTCATCTGGCTGCACCACGATCGCCACTTCTGCAATTCCAGCACTGATTGCTTCCTCAATAATTGCAAGAATGACGGGTTTTGCCCTCCCATCTTGATCAATAATCGGGAAAAGTTCTTTTTTCACAACTTTAGTAGCTGGAAACAAACGAGTGCCAAAACCAGCTACCGGAATCACAGCTTTTCTTACTTGATTTTTCTGCATAAGCAGTTCGTCACCCCAACTTCTCAAACAAGTGTGCCAACACCACATTAGAAAACAAAAATCCTTGGGGATCAATCAAACGCAACCTTCCCTCTGCAACTTCTACCCAACCTTTCTCAAAATACGATCGCAAACACTTGCAAATCTCTTCTACCTTCTCTTCCCCAAACGCCTGTGCCAACGCCACCAAACTCAAACCCTCCGCCAAACGCAACCCCAACATTAACGTCTCTAACAATACTTCCTTTGGGGGAGTCAGATCACAATCAATCACACCGCCAGCTTGCACCCACTGGTAATACTCCCTAGTTTTACGCGGACGAGTGAAGCGCTTCCCCTCAACATAACTCGCCGCACCCATCCCAAAGCCGTAGTAAGGGCGGTTTTCCCAATACACTCGATTATGCCGACACTGATGACCAGGTTGGGCATAATTGGAAATTTCATAATGCTCATAACCTGAACTAGTCAAAACCTGCTGCCCCATTTGGTACATTTTGACTGTGGCTTCATCCGTGGGCATTGGAGTATCACCAGGTTTGTAGTAACGCCCAAAGGCTGTACCTGGTTCGATGGTAAGATCATAGATGGAAATGTGAGTGGGTAAAAGCGCCACCGCTTTTGTTAAGGAATCCTGCCATTGATCCAAAGACTGATGCGGCAACCCGGAAATTAAGTCTAAACTAAATTCGGGAACCTCAACTTGGTGGATTAGTTCCACAGCTGCAAAAATATCTTCAACTGAGTGCGATCGCCCCGCCCTTTGCAATGATTCTTCTTGAAAGGCTTGTACACCTAGACTTACTCGGTTCACGCCCACATTGCGATAGCCTGCTATATGTGCTAAATCAAAGGTGGCTGGGTCTATTTCCATAGAAATTTCTGCCCCAGATGCAATACCAAAACGCTTCTCTAGCTCTGTCACTATCCGTTGTAACTGCTCTATTGATAGCAGCGAAGGAGTACCACCACCGAAGAAAATTGTCTTCAGGGGTTGACCCAATGCTGGTGTAATGGCAATTTCTTGACATAGCACCTCAACATATTGGGAAATAGTACCAGATGTTTCGCCCCGCAAGTGATCGCCCACAACAGATACCGGGAAATCACAATAAAAACACCGCCGTCTGCAAAAGGGAATATGCACATACGCAGAACTCGCAATTCCAGAAATACTAAATTTTTGACTCATTTTGAGAAAAGATTAAGTTAAGCGAACTGCGAATTAGAGAGAATGAAAATAAGTAAAATATTACAAGTTTTTGTCGTTTTACAACGAAACAATGAAAAATATGAAGATAAAAGCCTTTCGTTATAATAATTGCAGATATTGCCCTACTAAACCCTTAGTGTAAGTCAATATTGATTAGTTTATCTTACCGATGAAATAAAAAATACTTAAGTTTCTCGGTTAACACAGTTGCAGAAAAACAACACAACCATGCTTGACGCAATTATCGTTTTCTCATTTATCCTGGCAGCGTCGGGAATAGGGTTCTACAGCATTGAACTACTACCCAATGGCACACTAGATCAGGTAACAAATCTTGAAGCTTTACGCTTAATTGTTGCCGTCTTTGCCGCTATTATTGGTGGTGCGATCGGGCTGAGTTTCCAGACGACATATCGTCGCCTAGAGTCACAAGTCAAAGAAATGCCACTGGAAGTGATTTTAACTCGTGCGATCGGCTTAGTGATTGGGCTATTACTAGCTAATCTCATGCTAGCCCCACTATTTTTACTACCTATACCGGCGGATTTTGGATTTATTAAGCCACTAGTGGCAGTTGTCGGCAGTATTATCCTCTCTGTCACTGGCATGAATTTGGCAGATACCCACGGACGAGGCTTATTGCGGTTCATTAATCCCAACACCGTCGAATCGATGGTTGTGGAAGGAACGCTAAAACCAGCCAATACCAAAGTTTTAGACACCAGTTGCATTATCGATGGTCGCATTGAAGCGTTACTAGAAACAGGGTTTCTGGAAGGACAAATTCTCGTACCGCAGTTTGTGTTGCAAGAACTCCAACAAGTAGCGGATGCTAGCAAAGACCAAAAGCGGGTGCGGGGAAGGCGAGGATTAGAAATTCTCAACCGCATTAAGGAAGATTACCCCGATCGCATCGTGATTAATGCAGTTGACTATGAAGATATTCCCACAGTGGATGCGAAGTTAGTCCGCTTCGCCCAAGAAATTAGCGGTACATTGCTAACCAACGACTACAACTTGTCTAAAGTTGCCAGCGTCCAGAAAGTACCTGTCTTGAATGTGAATGATTTAGTGAACGCCGTCCGTCCCAGTTATTTACCTGGTGACAACCTTGATTTGAAAATTCTCAAGGAAGGCAAAGAACCCAGTCAAGGCATCGGCTACCTAGATGACGGCACAATGGTAGTTGTTGAAGAAGGTAGTAGTTA
The DNA here is from genome assembly GCF_036919595.1 of Nostoc sp. GTDB lineage: Bacteria > Cyanobacteriota > Cyanobacteriia > Cyanobacteriales > Nostocaceae > Nostoc. The sequence continues at coordinate 10,654 of NZ_JBALCO010000051.1, forward strand.
TGTGGGTGGTGAATTGCGGGTGGTAGTTACCAGTGCTTTACAAACTACAGCAGGAAGAATGATTTTTGCCAAACCCCAAGCTTCCGCATTAGCGTGAGGAAAATGTCCGGTGCAATTAAATATAAATTGTGCAATCGGTGCAGGTTGACTGCACCGATTATTTATTTGGACTCACCAGACTCAGTTACCTGCAAATACTGTAACTGCTCAATTGATAACCCTGTCAATCTTGCTATCTGTTCTAATGGCATACCAGTATTAAAAAGATTGCTTGCCACCTCAAGTAAAGCTTCAGCTTTCCCTTCAGCTTTCCCTTCGGCTCTACCTTCAGCTTTCCCTTCGGCTCTACCTTCAGCTTTCCCTTGAGTTCTACCTTCAGCTTTCCCTTCTTGTAAAATATCTTGATAAATTGCTGACTCGCGCATAATATCTGACCTCAAAACTCGTCTAATAACCTCTTTGTCTAATACTAAACCAGCTAAAATCGCTGTGGAAGCAGCAATATTACTTTGAGTTCTTGATTCTGTAATACTGTTAATTTCCCTTGCCACTTCGTTAAGTATGACTTCTGGATCAATTGTACTATTCAGCACCGCTAACGGTAAAAGTCCAGGTGTTCGCAGAAATACTTCGGTTGGTTGTTCCCAAAGTCTGATAACTGCAAATTCATGGCGTGTTCTAGAAATTGTAAATGTATTTTGTTGCACCAAAGTTGAATTTGTCTGCTTGAGGTAAATTACAACTTGATGCATTACTTTGTCTGGAAAACGGCGATATACTCGCAACCGATAGTCAATCATCCGAAAAGGAATTTCCGCATCCACTTGGGTTTGAAATTCCAAATGTAATATGCTTTGCTCCGACTGTAGCAGAATTAGGGCATCAGCGCGAATGGGTTCGAGAGATAATTCTTTTGGACTTAGTTCTGTGAAAGTAATGGGTTCGCCTAATAACCAAGTGGCGAAGTCGCTGGAGAAATTTTCCGCTAAAAATTTGCAGATATTGTCAAACATTTGAGAATTTTACCAAATAGCTCGCTCATTTGCTATTTATTTAAAAGTCTTTAATCCAAACATCTATATATTCTAATTTTCATAAATCTCTAATGGTAAATTATCTGGATCTTTAAAAAAAGTAAATTTTTTACCTGTAATTTCGTCAATTCTGATATTTTCTGTTTCGACACCTTGTGATTTTAAGTAAAAAACAGTTTCCTCGATATCATCAACTTTAAAAGCAAGATGTCTTAAACCACAAGCTTCTGGACTACTAAATCGTTGCGGAGGATTTGGGAAAGAAAATAACTCAACTTGAGCATTTTCTCCAACTCGTAAATCTAATTTATAAGAATTTCTATCGGCACGAAAAGTCTCTTTAATAATCGAAAAGCCTAAAACTTCTACATAAAATTTTTTGGAGCGATCGTAGTCAGAACAAATAATGGCTACATGATGAATGCCAGTAGTTTTCATATGTACTTCTCAAGCTACCAATCATTTACCTACCTTTAGCACTTTTAATAGAATTTTACTAGTACACTGTAGCGGAAGTTTACCCGCCTTTAAAGCAAAAAGCAATGTTTAACTTGACAAATAATACTATAATATGGACAATGTATAGTTTATTTGTAGTTAGTTATTTCTTTTTGTATATTACCCATGCAGAAACCGCTATATTTTCTAAATAAATGTTAATCAGGAATTTGCTTATAAAATTGGGCGCAAGTAAGAAACTAAAATAAGCAATGGCATGAAGCAATATCCGACCATAATTTTTGCAAAGAGCTAGGGTTACTTCCATGAAATTAGATTCGGATCACTAGCAATCCTAATCGCATGAATGGACAGCCCTCTATTCGTAATCTTCGCCTCACCGTTCGTCGGGTGATTGAGTTATTAGCTACCTACCCTGATCGAGAAGAACTGTTTCAGGAGTTTCCCGAATTAGAAGATGAAGATATTCAGCAAGCCTTAATTTTTGTATCGTCCTACTTGGATGATCGCATCATTGAACTACCTAACCGCTATGAAACTGTTGCCCCGTCAGGGATTACCACTCTCTGCGGCAGCATTGCTACGTGATGCAGGTATCGACACCATCCACAGGGTAGAAATTGCGATGTCTAAAGCTGAAGATGCAGAAATCATCTGTTGCCTGATGTCTAACTTTTCGCATATTTAACTAAAATTTATTTTTAATCAGCAAAAAGGCTTATTGCTTTCTCAAAACTTCATATTCAATAAGCAAAAAGGCATATTGCTTTCTCAAAATGCTTGATTGTTTACTCAAAATGCCTGATTATTTTCTCATTTCGGTAGATTTATCAAGTAAAAAGAGATATTGCTTTCTCAAACCCCAGTTTGCTTTCTCATTTCGGTAGATTCAGCAAGTAAAAAGAGATATTGTTTTCTCAAACTCCAGTTTGCCTTCTCATTTCGGTAGATTTAGCAAGCAAAAGGAGATATTGCTTTCTCAAACCACCACTACTCCATTAAATGCACAAGTCTAGTCTAAATCCACAGATATCATAGGAATAAGTAAGATTTATCATACTTATTGATTAAGGAATGTAGAGACGTTATATGTAACGTCTTTACAAGGGTTTTCGGTTCACGAATTTGCTCAATCGAGCAGTATTGAGAACAATATAGTCAGTTATCGTTCGGCACGCGGAGAGTTCCAGTTGATGGAATAATTATTGGGTGCAAAGGTGTAAGCGTAGAAAGGAGGAGTGATTCCTGTTACTGCGTTGGGAACCCAAACCGAGAAAAAGTTTTTTACAAAACTGCCGCAATATTGAGTTTGTTCAGCGTAGGGGATTGTAAAACTTGGGGTGCTTCCAATACAAAAAGGATGGTTTCCTTGCCACTCGTTACCTGAATCACTAGTGGCATAAAGGTAGTAGCGAGTGTTATTGAGTGAGTAAAGAATTTGTGTGCATGAGCCAGGTGTTTGAGATAACGGGAATCGACCTTGGGTAGTCCAAGTACCACTGTTGTAGTAGCTGACTATGACATTAAGATTTTCGCCTGATTCGTTACAAACATAGAAACCAGGTGATGGATCGGCAGAAGCTTTTTGATTTGGTAGAGCTACAAATGTCATACCAACAAACAAAGCTGCAAGAGTTGCAGTTTTTGTGCAATAATTTAAAATCATTCTAGATAGCATTAAATTTCTACTATTTTTTGTTCAAAGATTTGATATAATTGAAAATAAAACGTTTGATAATTCTTTTATTGAAGAATTTACATAACTTAACTATTGACAATAATCAATGCAATGATCTGGGTTGCGAATGATGTCTCGGCAGTCAATGTGGAGTTTTGGATCGTCAAAGAGCCACCAAAGTAGTATATGGGTGTCGATGAGGTAACTCATTCCCATTGCTGGAGTTCCTCTTCTGGCAATGGTTCAAAGAAAGCATCGCCGAGTTGTCCTTTCAATAAACCAGGGGTGCGGGGTTGTGTACGTTCTTGACTTAAACCTAGCCGAAAGTAGTGAATTAGGTCATAAAGTTCTGCTAGTTTGTCTTCAGGGATGTCTTGCAATTCTTGGACAATCTTCTGGATCAGCATAAGTCAAACTCTTCGGTGGTTGTTAATCAATAAGTTAGGAATATGCAACTACTTTGGTGCTCAATTAAGGAATAAAATATTTTTTCTCGCTTTGCGCCTTGGCACGAAACTTTCATACCGTTAATCAGCAATGCTGAATTTTTACTATTCCTGTAAAACGGTCTTTGATACAATCCTAGTTTTCTTCAGGTCTGCTTCGGAAAGTTCTTCCCCAGCTTGCAAGCGTGTGGCAGAAGTTTGCAACACTGTCGCTGCACCTTTATCTCCTATTTGTAAAGCGGTTTTGGCAGCTGTTTGTAGCATTGTGGCGGCACCAATGCGATCGCCTTGTTGCAATTTCGCCTCAGCTAGCTGGGTTTGGCGATACTTCGCTAATGCTAAAATAGAGTGTTGTACCTGGGGATTGGATGCCGATTGATACGCCCGCACTACATTTGCATACACTGGCACGAGGGGCGAAAGTAAGCCTTGTTCATTAACCAACGGGTCATTGTAACGGATTTGCAGATGCGCGATCGCTTGTTTACCTTCTGGCAATTGTCCTAGATAAATATTAGCCAAAACTACCCGTTCTACATCCTGCATCAAATCTCCCAAACGTACAGCGAAACGTCCATCAGCTTCTGGTTCTATTGGTAACTCGATTGTGTCTGGGGCAACTTGGGCAATGGGTTTCAATTCTGCTAATCGGACATTGGGCACTAGAGATAACAGCAAGTAGGCATTAGTTAGCCCAATCGACTGAATCCGTCCAAACAGTCGGCTAAATTGCTCCACAGCTTGTTCAGGACGTTCAATATGGGCTAGAGTCCCACCACCGACATCGGCAATTTTTTCCAGCAAATCCTGATTCCAGCTATTGCCAAATCCAAAAGTGTTGATAGTTAGATTCAGCTTGGCAGCCTTTTTTGCGAGTTGAAGACAGCGCTTGTTGTCATCTCGCCCAATATCCCATTTCCAAATCCGCAAACTGCTTTCACCATGCCCATCCGTCAGCAGAAACGCCTGGGAAACAGCGCCTCTTGTGCCCTTCATCAGTTCTGTAATTCCCAGTTCCAAACCCTCAGCGATGACTGTACCGCCACTAGCACTGAGTTTGCTTTTAATTTGAGATTTGATGCTTTCGGGGTCTTCGATCACTTGGTTGGGGATAATGACTTCCGCAGAACCGGAAAAAGCCACAACTGAGATGCGATCACCTACTTTCAACCGATCTATTAATCTTTCCACCGCCTGGATCACCGTTTTAATTGGTTGTCCATGCATGGAACCACTTCTATCCAAAATCAAGCAGAGGTTAAGGGGCAGATTTTGGTCAAACTCACCAGCGATCGCAAAAATCGTCATTGCCAGTTGACGTTGGCTACTGGTTTGAGCCACATCAACATTATTGTCATTTAACGCCGATAGCAATTTAACTTTCATTGCAAAGGGGTATCTTGCAAAACTGTTTTGGAGACCATCCTGGTTTTCTTGCGATCGCTTTCGGATAAATCTTGTCCAGATTGTAGCTGGGTGGCAGAAGTTTGCAACACCGTTGCTGCGCCCGTATCTCCCATTTGCAGTGCAGTTTTAGCAGCCGTTTGTAGCATTGTCGCCGCACCAGTGCGATCGCCTTGTTGTAATTTCGTCTCTGCTAGCTGGGTTTGGCGATACTTAGCTAATGCTAAAATAGATTGTTGCACCTGGGGATTCGGGTCTGCTTGGTAATTTTTGACTACATGGGCATAAACTGGGATATTTAGTGTAACTAAACCTACTTTGTTAGCGGCTGGATCATCGTAGCGGACTTGCACATTAGCGATCGCTTGTTCACCTGTTGGCAATTGTCCCAAATAAATATTAGCTAAAATCATCCGTTCCGCATCTTTCATTAAATCTCCCAACCGTACAGCGAAACGTCCATCAGTTTCTTGTTGCAGTGGTAACTCAATTGTGTCTGGGGAAACTTGGGCAACAGGTTTGAGTTCCGCTAGACGGACATTGGGCATCAAGGAGAATAGCAGATAAGCATTAGTCAATCCCACTGTTTGAATGCGGCTAAACAGGCGATTAAACTCATCCACTACCTGTTCGGGTTTTTGAATATAAGATAAAGTCCCCAAACCAGCATCAGCAATTTTTTCTAAAACATCTTGGTTCCAGTTGTCACCAAATCCCAAGGTGTTCAAAGTTAAATTATAGCTAGCAGCCAATTGGGCGAATTTCAAACAGCGATTGTTATCACCATGTTCATTTTCCCCGTCGGTTAATAGGAAGGCTTGGGAAACAGTATCTTTTTTTCCCTTCGCTAACTCCTCAATCCCCAAGCGCAATCCTTCATCAATCGCAGTCCCGCCATCAGCAGATAAGCGGTTAATTTGCTGTTTGATTTTCTCTGGATCTTCGACACTTTGGCTAGGTACTAAGACTTTGGCGCGGTGATCGAAAACTACAACACTGAGGCGATCGCCAGGATTGAGTCTATCTACCAGACGATTTGCTGCTTTTTTGACCGTTTCTAGCGATCGCCCATTCATAGAACCACTATGATCGAGAATTAAGCATAAATTCAGTGGCACATTGCGGTCTTGATTTTCTGCCTTCGCCGAAATCGAAATTCCCAACTGACGTTGACTATTCAGTTGATTCGCGTCCAAATTACCATCATTCAAGGCAGGTTGCAAACTAACCTTCATAACTCAAAGTCCTTATTCAGGATATACATATTAATAAATAACTTCAAAGCACCACTTTAACTCTACGGAAAGCCTATCCAACACAAATACATTCATATAATCAGAATATCTTAGCTTAATTGGGCAGAAGCCCACGTCTGTCACTTCGGGCAGCCTGGGATGAATGACCGGACAAAAACGAGACGCACCTTAACCAATATCAACCGTTCTTTGATCAGCTATGCATTACTGGGAAGTTTATTAACAATTATAAAACACTTTAATGATCAGGGTTTTGAAGAAAAAGCAGAGGTTGAGACTTGACAAATATTAGTAAATGTTCGATATCCTAAACCATGTCCACCCAACTCACAATCCAAAGCATATACACCGATGGTGCTTGCACCGGTAACCCTGGCCCTGGCGGTTGGGGAGTAGTTGTCTATTTCAGCGATGGCTCAATCCACGAAATGGGCGATGCATCTGCTCATACCACTAATAATAAAATGGAAATGCAAGCTGCGATCGCAGCCCTACAATTCCTGCAAACATCTCAACAAGCCCAAGCTATCACCCTTCATACCGATAGCGAATACCTGATTAACTGCGTTACCAAGTGGGTGGAAGGCTGGAAAAATAAAGGCTGGAAAAAGTCAGATGGTAAACCCGTCCAAAACCAAGACCTTTTGGAAACTCTTGATCAACTTAATACCCAACAGGTAAAATGGCAACACGTCAGGGGACATTCTGGTAACATAGGTAACGAACGTTGTGATGCGATCGCTCGCACCTATGCGAGTGGCAAAATCCCTTCGCTACAACAATTAACTCCGACAAATTTTTATAAATCTTTACCTTCTATAAATGAACTAAATGTAGCAAAAGTAGCTGATTTTGAGAAAAACTGTAGAGTAATTAACCAAAGTAGACAAGAAGTCAGTACTTCTGCACCAGAAATAACTCTTATGGAACCATCAACTGGGCCAATTGCGGCCGCAACCGAAGAGAAACCGCCAGAAATGAGGGTTTCGCAACTCCGTAGCTTGGTCGAAACTCTGCGTATTGCTGATGAAATCTCTGAAAAAGGCTACTTAATCACTAGTTCTGAGTTAGCAGACTTGATGGATGTCCACGCCAGCGCTGTTACCAGTCGGGGAGATCAATGGCGCTGGCGAAACTGGATAGTGTCACGGGTACGTCGTGAAGGAAATCAAATTCTTTGGGAACTGGAACGCGGGGATCAAGTAGGAGGTGAAGAGGAGTAAGGAGTTAGGAGTTGAAAATTCATAATTTATAACTCATAATTCAGCACTGTATTTGCGTCCTCGCCACTCGCGCGGGGTATGGAACGCAGATAAGAAGATTCGCAACACAGCTAAGGGATCAGCCAAAGGGGAAAGCCAGAATAACCAGCTGCCTTTGGCGCTTTTACGATCGTAGGAAGGTGCGATCGCAATTAGCATAGCAAAGCGAATTACCACCAAGAATAAATTCAGTCCCACCAGGAGGAGTAGGGGAGTGGGTAACGCGATTAATCGCGTCTGTAGCAAGTATCCGAATGGGGGAGAAATCAACAAAAAAGTCAGGAGAATTAAAAGGGGTAGACCCTGAACAGATGTGAGTAGCCATAAATCTCCCCACAACTGCGAACGAGAAGTTGCATCTTTAAGATCGAGACTCCGCCCCCATTCCTTCCACGTCTCCATTGCCCCTTCATACATCCGTACCTTTAGCACCTTTGCACCATCTAAAAAGCCCACTTTATACCCTTGATCAGCAATATTTCGTGCCAAAGTGACATCATCACAAAAAGAAGCACTCGCACTGCTATAGCCACCCACAGCAGCTAAAACCGAGCGACGACACAAAAAACACTGCCCATTTGCCATCACCCGTTCTGGCTGCTCTGTATTGATCCCAGCGGGGTCAAATCGGTAAAGCAAAGTCATCAACAAAGCCGGTTGTAGCCAGCACTCTCCTGGATATTTGAGGATAAACTGGGGTGAAAGGGAAACCAGATCATAGCCTTGTGCTTCGGCCGTCTTCACCAAACCAGCAACCAAACCAGGATGCGGTTGGATATCAGCATCCAGCCCCAGAAACCACTGACTAGCCTCAGAGCTATATAGAAAACCGTTATGCAAGGCCCAAGGACGCCCCACCCAACCAGAGGGTAAGGGGTCATCTGTCATCACGCGAAAGCGCGGATCTTTCTGCTGTGTCGCTTTTACCAAGTCGGGAGTGCCATCATCAGACTTGCTGTCTACAACAATAATTTCCCGAACTTCGTAGCTTTGTTGACTTAAACCAGCCAACAAAGGGCTAATGCGAAGCGCCTCGTTCAGCGTGGGAACAACGACGCTAACCCTACCCAAAAGCTCCGGCGTTGGCTGTTGCGGTTCTATTGGGGGAAGGCGTCTTGGCCCCTTTAGCAGGCGCGAAAACAGAATCGCCGTTGCTGGTACTTGGATAAGTAGCAATAAAAGGGAGATGGCGCTTTCTACTATCAAAGCGTTGTCATTAATCATTAGTCATTAGTCATTGGCCAAACAGGGCATTGGCCAAACAGGGCATTGGCCAAACAGGACATGGGGCATCGGGGATTAGTTATTCCCTTCCACTCCTAACTTTTAACTCCTAACTCCCCAATCTCTAAGCTATTTCAAGGCAACTTCAACCTTTGCTACTGATACTTCCTTGCTTGCTGATTCAATAGCAACTGGAGTGGGTGTGGTTGAACTCCTTAACCACAGCGCCACGGCGGGAGCCACACCAAGCAATAAGCCGAGCAATACAGGGATGGAGAACCCAGCAGCCAAACTTAGTCCGGCGGCGAAGGCAAAGTTAGTTAAATAAACGACTAAAGGTAGATTGAGTTGCGATCGCTCTAATTTAATCGATGTATTTCTCCACAACAATCCTGCCACACTCATAAACAGGGCGCTAGTACCAAACCAACCTGCATAGTTCTGGTAAGGTGTCCCAAAGAAAGCTCCTGGTTGTTCCCAATACCAGAAGGGCAGAGAAGATTGACTCATAGCTGGCTCAAGGGCAAAATCCCAGCAAGTAAACAGCAAAGCACCAACGGCTATAGCAGCAATATGGCGTCCCAAACTGGGTTTTTGAGCCACTTTCAAACCAGCTCTGGCAATTAAATAAGACGACAGCCCAACATAGAACCAAGATAAAGGAATTGTGAAAGGAACTAGCCCCCCAATCTTATAACCCAAGCCACTCAAGTAGCTATAATCACCAAATGGAAAACCTGTACTGGTTCCCAGTAGTTCACTTCCCAAAGAGATAAACATAGCCGGTAGCATAAATGCTAGCCAAGTTCCAAATCCCAACGTCCGGTAGGCATAAATAGAGACAGCTATTGTCCCCAAGATGATATCAACTACACCACCACCAGCCATACTTAACTGTATGGCAGTTTCGCCAACCTGCGATAAGTTTAAAATTATTTCGGCATTAGGTACGACCAGTAGCATCCCTACCAATCCAAAGGCTTTTGACACGATATGACCAATGAGGCATACGCGCTCAACGATAACAAGTTGTCTCATAATAATTCCTTAATAAGATGTGACACGCGGCTACTCGGCTGCTAACAGTTTACAAATGTTTAACAACATATTTAACTACTTTGTGCCGCAATTCTCTACAAACTTGTTTGGCTTTCTTGAGAACAGCATAACAGCCTATTGATTGAAGCTATAAGAAATATGATGATAAACTTACTAGTTTAAGCCATATAGTCAAAATCTACATAATTTCATCTGCAAAAACTTCTAGTCTATTGTCCCACTGATATCCATATGATGAAAAAATCCTTCCATGCAGGGATCTCCTTGAGGGAGGACAACCATCATAGATTAACTAAGTCCGAAAGTAAAATAAAGTCTTTAGCTAACTTTGACAGAAGCCTCACATCTCACCCGTTAGCAGAGGGTACATTCGCGTAGTGGGCGACCATAGGAGAAGGAAAGGGTACGTTTGGTAAGTGTGAAGAATGATACATTTACCCCAGAAAATCATGCCAGGGGCTATGAGGTATACCGTAATCTAGAAGTTGTCGATGAATGACTTCTAACTTAATGACTAACAGACGGCAATTTTTAAAAGAGGTGGCAGCGCTTTCTAGCTTATCTTTAGCTGGTTGTGGCTGGAGGCTGGGTGAAGTCCGTGCTAATTCTAATACTTCTGGTCAACGTGACCAACTTTATATCTTTACTTGGACGCAATATACTGACAACCAATTACTGAAAACTTTTAGCACCCAAACTGGCATGAAAGTGCTAGCGGATGTGTATGATTCCAATGATGTGATGCTGGCTAAGTTGCAAGCTGGAGGCGGTGGGACTTACAGCATCATCTATCCATCTGATTATATGGTGCAGAAGATGGTAAAGAAAGGTTTGTTAATAGAAATAGATCACAATAGCTTAATCGGTTTAGAGAATTTATTTCCCCGGTTTCAGAATCCTAGTTATGACCCCAATAACCGATATAGTATCCCTTTTAACTGGGGAACAACAGGTTTCCTTTACAATTCCGAAAAAATCAAAGATGCACCACAAGACTGGGATTACCTTTGGCAAAACCAAAACCAACTTAATCAGCGGATGACCTTGCTCAATGATGTTCGAGAAGTTATGGGTGCGACGTTACGGATGCTAGGTTATTCTTACAACTCAAAAAATGAACAACAAATCAAACAAGCTTATGAAAAGTTGAAGGTACTAAAACCTGCGATCGCACGTTTTGACACCGATGCTTGGCAAAATCAAATTTTAGCAGGAGATTTACTATTGGCAATGTGCTATTCAGCAGATGCAGTGAAAATTTCTAAAGAAAATCCTCAACTAAAATATGTGATTCCTCGCAGCGGTTCTTCATTATGGACAGACACTATTGTTATTCCCAAATCAGCCCCCAATTTAGCTGGAGCTTATGCTTGGATTAACATGATTCTGCAACCAGAATTAGCGGCTAAAATCAGTCAGCGTCTGAGTATTTCTACGCCGAATATTGCTGGATTTGAGCAATTGCCAAAAACAATCCAAAACAATGCTAATTTATTTCCATCAGAGTCGTTTTTAGCAAATTGTGAACGTGTTACTCCTGTAGGAGAATTTGAAGAGGTTTACGATCGCTACTGGACTCAATTAACTAGCAGCTAAATAAAGTTTGGATTGATTTTGTATTTTTAATTCAATCCCTTCGGGTTCAGCAGTCGCTCATGGGGGAGACCCCCAAGAACGCGCTGCTTCACCAAAATCCAAGTTGCGCTGCAAGGGCACCAAAGGTGCGACTCAAAATCTGAAATTGACAGAGTTATAAGTGATGAATTTTGAAAAAAACGATATTTCTAAAATAGAAGAATTGCATCGCCTGCGAGGAAACTGGCTCCAACCTTTGGTATTACTTGCACCATCTGGGATTTGGTTATTACTTTTGTTGGTGCTGCCAACTTTGATAATTTTCGAGTTAAGTTTAGTTGCAGACATCAGACCGGGAGATTTGGTCAATCCCAACGGATTCAAAAACTATATCCGAATATTTGATCCGCTTTATGTGCAAGTAATTGGGCGATCGCTATTTTTTGCGTTTGGTACTACAATAATTTGTTTAATTTTGGGCTTCCCTGTCGCCTATTGGATTGCTCAGATAGCGCCACAGCGTTGGCGAAATTTGCTGCTATTAGGCTTTATATTACCTTTGTGGACTTCTTCGTTACTTCGCTCCTATGCTTGGATTACAATTCTTCGTCCTACTGGTTTATTGAACAGTTTACTCAGCAATTTAGGCTTACCTACTTTGGAATTACTTAACCAAAGTCAAGCTGTATTTATTGGCATGAGTTACAGCTTGTTACCCTATATGGTTTTGATTTTATATGCTTCTCTCGAAAAGCTAGACAAGCGGTTGTTAGAAGCAGCGGCTGATTTAGGTGCAAATCCGGTGGAAACTTTTTGCCAAGTAACTGTACCGCAAATTTTACCTGGAATTGCGGCTGCTTCTATGCTTGTATTCATCACAGGCTTGGGGGATTTTGTCGATCCAGAATTACTTGGTGGTGCTTCTAGTATGACGGCGGCGCGGTTAGTTTATAACCAGTTTCTTGGAGCAACGCAAAATTGGGGATTTGGTTCAGCCTTGAGTATGACGTTAATTTTGCTTGTTAGTGTTGCGATCGCACTTTTGATTAAGTTTGGCGAACCTGCACCCAAACCCTAAACTTTTTGTCACCGAATTTATACTTACTCCGTGATATGCTGGTATGATGAGCAAGGAAACCGCTACTTTACAGATGCAGAACAGGCACAACAAGAGCGATCGCGGGTTGAACAATTAGCGCAGTATTTACATTCTCTAGGTGTAGATAAAAATAATTTACATAGACAGCGACGCGATCGCATTTAATAAAGATATTTCATTGCTAGCAAGATTCGCTATATTAGCGTTACCATTCGGATTTTCTAATTCCGAGATTAGATGCTCATTCTCATGGCTATTGTTATACAAAAATGTCATTTGATTAACCTCAAAAATTTTTATGGTTAATAAGTGGATATTTTGGATCATATGTCTACGCCAGCGTTGGAAGGGATGAGCAGTTTTAGTGAACTTTTCTATGGAATATTATCTTTAAAAAAAGGCGTGCTACTAAGACAAGTAACAGCCATATATAGAGTATTTATTTAGGAAAATTTATTTAAGGTTTGTTGTGGTTTTGATAGCTCACAACAGCTGCTTTAAGATTACTTTGGTGTTCTGAAAGAAGCCGTTCGCCCTCGTCTTTTTCCAAACCAGTCCAGTGCATTAATAACGCTAGCTTAACCCACTTGCCACTACGTTCTAATAAAAAACCAGCAGCTTCCCGACTTAAGCCTGTGAGGTCTTGCAAAATTCGCAAAGCGCGATCGCGTAACTTTTGATTTGTTACCGCCACATCCACCATCCGATTGCCGTAAACTTTACCTAACTTGACCATCACCCCAGTCGAAAGGATATTTAAAGCTAACTTAGTGGCTGTACCAGCTTTCAGGCGAGTTGAACCAGCTATTATTTCTGCTCCTGTCAATAGGCGAATGTCAATATCAGCATCAAAGCTAACTTGTTCAGCTGGAACACAGGTGATAAAAATAGTAGTGGCTCCCCGTTGACGGGCAGCATGAAGCGCACCGTGGACAAATGGCGTTGTACCACCAGCGGTAATACCAACTACTACATCTAGCTGGGTAATGTGTCGCCCAGCGATCGCCGCCTCACCATCTTCGATGCTGTCTTCTAAATCCTCTGAACTGCGTACCAGCGCACCTGCACCACCAGCAATAATCCCCTGTACCAACTCTGGGGGCGTACAAAAAGTAGGTGGACACTCAGCAGCGTCTAACACCCCTAACCTGCCACTTGTGCCGGCACCGATATAAAATAGGCGTCCGCCGTGGCGCAAACGCTCTGCGGTGCTATCAATAGCCTCTGCCAACTGAACTTTCACCGCCGCCACCGCCGCGACTGCTTTTTGGTCTTCGCTATTAAACAGCTCCACCAATTCCAGAGAATTGAGTTGGTCTAAGTTCAGACTGTTAGGATTTACCAGCTCGGTTAAAAGATGCCCGCGTTCCTGCAAGTTTGTCATTTGTCCTCTGTCATTTGTCCTTTATCCTTAGTGATTAGTCATTAGCAACTGACTAATGACTAATGATTAATTACAACAATCCTTCCAATTTACGACGCATCTTCTCTAGTTCAGAATCAGATAATTCTGGTTCTTCTAGTGGCTGTTCATTGAGGGGGAAGGTGTCTTCAACAGTATCCTCCTTATGGGCATCTGCTTGCCAGTCAGTTTCTTCCACGTTCAGTTCCGGGGGAGTGACAACTAAATTGCTGTTTTCTGGGATGATTTCCCATTCATATCCAGCACTTTCGCAAAATTCCTTGATTTCCTCAGCATCGATTGGCTCTGGTGTAGGTGAGGGGAAATCCTGAGCTTCCAGCATCAGGGCAAAGCGCGTGGCGTCGTCTTCTGACTCGAACATCAGAATTTTATTGCGATCGCCCTCCCGAATCGTGTGAATCCCCTCATTTTCCGTTCGAGCATTAAAAATTAACACAAAAAGACGCATTGGTGTAATCATCTGTCTTTTTTAAGGTCTATTAATATTAAAGTTCTAGGTTGTGCTTCAGCGAAAGTCACAGGAACAATTTATTTTCACTCTATTCAGATTTTCCTGAAAACGCCAATATTATAAGCAGAAGTATTGGATCAAGGAAATACCGTAACTCAACAATCAGGTATTGGGTTTAGTTGGCGTATTCTGGAAATGGCATACTGAACCAATGTGCCAGTTAATGCTTGTGTGTGCCAGCGATATCCGGCAGTTAATACAGTAAAAGCAAATGACCAAATCTCCCAATCAAGATATTCACTTCCCGTCCCCTATCCGCAAGCGTCTATGGTTGCTGGTGTTGAGTCGCGGTAGCATTGCCTTGGGCGGACTTTTACTGTTAGGAATTGTTGTTGGTATTTGGCGGTTGTGGACTTTTGTCCAAACAGAGTTAACGCCGTTGGCACAACAAAGTCTCACGACTACACTCAACCGTCCGGTAAAACTGGGAAGAGTCACACAATTTTCGTTGACGGGAGTGGAGTTTGGGGCTTCAGCTATCCCAGCGACACCCACAGATCCAGATCGGGCTACAGTCGAAGTTGTAGAGGTAGGTTTTGACCTGTTACAACTAATCTTTAATCGCCACTTAAAGCTAGATGTCACCTTAGTCAACCCAGATATTTACATTCAACAGGATGATCAAGGGCGCTGGGTTTCCACTAACATCGTGTCGTCAGGTGAAGGCGGCGCTATTAAAACCGATTTGAACAAACTATGGTTTCGCAATGCCAAGGTGGCATTGATGCCGCAGAAGAGGGGAGCAGGGGGAGCAGGGGAGGCAAGGGGAGTAACATCCTCCTCATCCCCAGTAACATTTTCTCAAATCAACGGTTCTGCCCAACTTTTAGCAAACAACCAGTTGATCAGGTTTGATGTCGGAGGTCAAGCAGACAGTGGTGGCAGTATTTCCATTCAGGGAGAGACACGTTCCAAGGTGCTAGCAGGCAACTTCCAGTTGCGAGTACAAGACTTCCTGGCTGAGGATATTACTCGGTTGATTAAGTTACCACTGAGCTTACAGGCGGGTCGAGCCAATGGCGACTTGTTAGTTCGGTTGACACCAGGACAGCGGACTTTATTGTTTGGCAGCGCTGCTGTGCAAGGGGTAACACTTCAAATACCCAAAGTCCCGCAACTGTTGAGCAATACTCAAGGAAACCTCCGCTTCCAGGGAACGGAGTTGCAGTTAAACAATGTTAATACCAACTACGGCAAAATTCCCCTAGTGGCTACGGGAATCATCGACACTCAAGCAGGTTTTAAGTTGGCGGGGCGTGTAAATGCGGTGAGTTTGGCTAATGCCCAGGAGACTCTGAAGGTAAAACTACCTGTGCCGATCGCTGGACAAGTACAAGCTTCTTTGCAGATTACTGGATCAACTAAAGAGCCAATTCTCTCAGGTTCAGTTGCCACAATCCAAACTGCCCGGATTGATAAAGTTGATTTTGATAACATCAGTAGTAAGTTTGAGCTTGTTACTAGTTCCTCTTTAATTACCCTAAAAGATATTCAAGGTAAAGCCAAAGTTGGTGGTGAAATTACAGGCGCTGGCACAATTCAACTTGGCAAAACCCCGCGACTGGATTTAAATTTCGCCGCCAAGAATGTTTCAGGGGATGCGATCGCAAAAGTTTATCAAACAACACCCGCCTTCAAAATCGGCAATGTCTCAGCTACAGCCCAATTAATCGGTACTTCTACTAATGTCCAAACCGTAGTACAGTTTCAAGCTCCTAATGGAACTTACCCCGGAACTGGTGAAGTTGCAATCGCTCCAAATCGCACCGTCTCCTTCCGCAATGTGGCTCTTAACGTAAGTGGTGGTACGGTACGGGCAACTGGTAGTTATGCCAATCAGCGTTGGCAAGCTGTGGCTGTTGCCTCTGAGGTAAAATTGGAACCTTTTGTAGACAAAAGTCAACTGCAAAATGTCTCTTTGGCGGGGGCACAGTTCAATGGTCGTCTCATTCTCTCAGGAAGCACAGCACCATTTGAAATTGCTACGATTCGCACTGATGGTGCAGGAGTTAAAATTGGTGGCGGCATAGTTGCAGTTTCTCATGTCCAACTGCAAGACCAAGGCTTCTCTGCTCAACTTGTAGCTAATGGTGTGCGGTTGGGACAAATATTGAAACAGTCTCCCCCAGCTTTAAATAATCCATTGGCGGGTACATTCCAAATAACAGGCAACAGAGATAATTTCAGCCTGAAAACCCTGCGTGGCAGTGGTGAAGGTAGCCTTGCTATTGGCGGTGGAACGGTTACAGCTAAAAATATTCAAGTTGCTAATGGTGTATATCAGGCGCAAGTTCAGGCTAAGAATGTACCTGTGCAGCAGTTGGCAACATTACCGAAGCAGTTCCAAGGAGCCTTAAATGGTCAGTTCAACGTCGCGGGTTCTGTTGAGCCTTTTAAACCGCAAACTATTCAAGCCAATGGTCAAGCATGGGTAAATGTTGCGGGTGGGACTATTACAGCCTCTAATATCCAACTTGCTAATGGTGTATATCAGGCGCAAGTTCAAGCTAAGAATGTGCCTGTGCAGCAGTTGGCAACAGTACCAAAGCAGTTCCAAGGAGCCTTAAATGGTCAGTTCAACGTCGCGGGTTCTGTTGATTCTTTTAAACTGCAAACTATTCAAGCCAGCGGTCAGGCACGGGTAAATGTTGCAGGTGGGACTATTACAGCCTCTAATATCCAAGTGGCTAATGGTGTATATCAGACACAAGTTCAAGCTAATAATGTGCCTGTGCGGCAGTTGGCAGCACTTCCATCACAATTCCAAGGAGCCTTAAATGGTCAGTTCAATGTAGCGGGTTCTGTTGATTCTTTTAAACTACAAACTATTCAAGCTAGCGGTCAGGCGCGGGTAAATGTTGCAGGTGGAACGATCGCAGCCTCTAATATCCAAGTGGCTAATGGTCGCTATCAAGCTGTAGTTAATGCTTCAGGTGTGGAATTAAATCGGTTAAATCAGCAATTGCGAGGCCAGTTTGGCGGTCAATTGCAATTAGCTGGCACGCTAGGATCATCCAAATTAGCTGATGTGCGTGCCGCTGGACAGGTGCAATTATCCCAAGGTATCCCTGGTCTTGAGCGACCTCTGAGGGCTGCGATCGCTTGGAGTGGTGAAAGGCTTACCATTGAACGAGCAACTGCTCCCGGTTTAAATGTTACTGGTAACATATTAGCCAATGCTCAGGGAGCAGGTATACCGGAAATTACTGCCCTAAATCTTAACGTCCAAGCCCAGAATTACAACTTAAAACAGTTACCCATCAATCTTCCTAATCAGGTTGCTGTGGCGGGAAGAGTAGATTTTAATGGTCAAATAACTGGTAAGCTGCCCTTACCAAATGTGGTAGGGCAAATTAATTTACGAGACTTGGTTGTTCAAGATATTGCTTTTGAGCCGTTGTTAACTGGAAACATCGATTCAGCACAGGGACGCGGTTTAAATTTGAACTTGGCAGGAAATAGCGATCGCCTGGCCTTCAATTTAGATGCTAATAATCGCCCTAAATCCTTCTTAGTAAAATGGCAGCAAGCATTAGCCACAGGAAATGTTCAAGGGAATGATTGGGCGCTCAAAGTCGCAAATTTCCCCTTGCAAATATTGAATTTGACTCCGCCACCAATTACTCGACTGGGTGCTGGTAAGATAGCTGGGTTGTTAACTGGGGATTTGCTGTTTAATCAGCAGACATTAGCAGCAACGGGGAATTTAGCGATCGCCAATCCGCAAATTGGCCGAGTTAAAGGCGATCGTTTAGCTGCTCAATTCCGCTACGGTAATGGTAAAGCCACACTCGCCAGTAGTGAATTTGTCAAAGGTAAAAGTAGCTACGCCCTTGTCGGTACTTTTGCTCAAACCCCTAAAGGCCCTCAACTACAAGGTAAACTGAACGTCAACCAGGGAGAGATCCAAGATGTTCTAGCCATAGCACAGGTATATGATTTACAAAATTTGCAAGGTGGTTCAGCACCAATCTACGGCACAGCTGCGGATCTGACTACTAACCCCCAAGGAGCGCAAAATCAGCCCTTATTAACCCAAATCCAACGGTTTTCTGAAATCCAAGCTTTGGTAGCAGAACAGGAGCAACAGCGACTTGATTCCACTCCACTACCAGATTTGGCAGACTTAAAGGGGACTTTCAATGGGGAAGTGACTGTAAATACAGCTACAGCCAATGGATTGTCAGTGGATTTTTATTTAAATGGACAAAACTTTGCCTGGGGTAAAAAGGAAGAACGAAATCGTTTTTATACTGCTGACCAAGTGATTGCCGAAGGCAACTTTGAAAACGGTGTTTTGAATTTGCGACCTTTACGGCTCGAATCTAAAAACAGGCTGATTGCCTTCACGGGTAACATTGGTGGTGATGAACAATCTGGCCAGTTGCGGGTGAATAATTTTCCGGTACAAGTACTAAATAATTTTGTCAAACTGCCAGTTGGAATCACAGGTAATCTTAACGGTACAGCAGCTTTAGCAGGCAGCATTGCTAATCCTCAAAGTAGAGGGGAATTGCAAATTACAGAAGGGAAACTAAATCAGAACAAAATAGAGTCAGCAACAGCAAGTTTCAGCTATGCCAACGGACGCTTAAACTTTAGTAGTGCTGTAGCAGTTGCTGGGCCAAAACCTGTTGATATTACTGGCAGCATACCTTATAAATTGCCTTTTGCTTCGGTGGCACCAGACAGTGAGCAAATCAGTTTAGATATGAAGTTGGAAAATGAGGGATTGGCGCTGTTAAACTCGTTGACTAATCAAGTGGCATTTGACAAAGGTGAAGGAGAAGTAGACCTCAAGGTACGCGGAACATTGCAAAAACCTGAGGTAGATGGAATTGCTACTGTCAATAATGCTACTTTTTCAGCCCAGGCTTTGCCAGATAAGCTCACAAGTGTAACAGGTAGAGTGCTGTTTAATTTTGACAGCATCTTAGTAGAAAATCTTCAGGGTAAATTTAGCAGTGGGAAGGTAGAAGCTGCTGGAGAAATTCCCATTTTTAACAATCAGAACGTGACTATCAACAATCCCCTGACGGTTAGTCTCGATCAGCTAACATTGAATCTCAAGGGACTTTATCAGGGACGTGCTAGCGGCAATTTGCAGATTACTGGTTCTGCCCTTAACCCAGTAATTGGCGGTAAAGTAAATTTATCTGATGGTCAGGTATTGCTGGCAGAATCTACCAACGCCACTTCATCTGCAAATAGTAGTCTCGGTGTATCACCTCCAAAAGCCAATAAGCAGAGTATACCTGAAATTGAAAATACGTTGGCTCAAGCCTTGCCGTCAGGCATCGCCAGATTTAATAATCTAGATTTGGAACTAGGCAAAAACGTCCAAATTACCCGTCCCCCTATTCTCAGCTTCCGCGCAACTGGTAATCTCATAGTTAACGGCTCAATCAATCAGCCTGTACCCGATGGTACTATCCGGTTGGAACAAGGAGGGGTGAATTTATTTACTACCCAATTTAACCTTGCTCGTGGCTATACACACACTGCAACTTTTAGTCCCTCTCAACCCCGCGATCCTGAGTTAGATATTCGGCTATTTGCTAAGGTACTAGATGTAATTCAAAGTAATGATTTCAGTCGGATAAATACCACAGGTTTATCAGCCTTAGAGAGTGTTCGAGTCGAAGCCACTATTAACGGTCTCGCCAGCAAACTAAATGAAAATTTAGAACTAACAAGCAGTCCGTCACGTAGTCAAACTGAAATTGTTGCTCTTTTAGGAGGTGGATTTGTAGACACCCAAGGACGTGGTGACAGTACTTTGGGTTTGATTAATATCGCAGGCTCGGCTGTGTTCAACAATTTTCAGTCAGCTTTTAACCAGATTGGGAGTACCTTTGGCTTAAGTGAACTGCGGATATTTCCTACGATTATTTCTGATAATCCGGAAGCGGGAAGGAGCAGTTCAACGTTGGAATTGGCAGGAGAAGCTGGGGTTGATATTTCTTCCAAAATATCCGTTTCTAGTATCAAAATTTTAACAACAAATGATCCCTTCCAATGGGGTATTAATTACCGAATAAACAATGAATTTCGTGTGCGTGCTTCCACTAATTTAACTGATGATAGTCGTGCAGTAGTAGAGTATCAAACGCGGTTTTAAATTCCCGTATAAAACTATTTTTAATTTTGAATTTTATGCACTTGGGATATTTGAATATTTTCAGATTATCGTGGCTGATAGGGAATGTTTGTTATAAATTGAAGAAGATATAGTAATCCTATCTAATTTCTGAAAATTTGTGGTGTCCAGATACCCGACTTATTTAATAAGTCGGGTATCTAACTTTTCACGAATGATTTAGGATTGCGATATTTAAATTAAGTGAATATCAGATTGTGATATTATCGTTACCCTGCTGATTAATAATTAATCGTAAAATTGATAACCCCAAAATTATCAAAAATAACACTAGCCCAATTGTGCAAGCATAGCTAATTTCCAAATTGTTAAATGCTTGCTCATATAGATAATAAACAATCGTTTTTGAGCTACTGAGTGGGCCACCTTGGGTCATAATATATACTTCTTCAAACACTTTGGTCGCAGAAATAGCCGAAATCACCGCCACTAGTGCTAGATAGGGCTTCATCAAAGGTATGGTAATATCCCAATGTTTGCTAATACCATCAGAACCATCGATCGCAGCAGCTTCGTACACATCACCAGGAATCGATTGCAACCCCGCTAAATAAATCACCATGTAGTAACCTAGTCCCTTCCACACAGTGACAGCCATGACGCTAGCAAGAGAAATTGGTACAATGCCAAAAATTTTTGCTGGGCTAGTTAGCCAAGGAATACCTTCTGGGAAAAGGCCCAAAGCTTTCAGTAGCTGATTGAGTAATCCGTTTTCTGCATACAGCCATTTCCAAGCTATTCCCGCAACCACCATTGAAATTACCACTGGGGTGTAGTAGGCGGATCTAAACCAATTCATCCCCCGCAGTTTCTGATTTACCAAAATTGCCAGCACTAAGGGAGCAATTACTAAAATTGGGACTACACCCACAAGATATAAAAAAGTGTTTTCCAAGGTTTTCCAAAAAACTGCATCCTTCCAAAGCTTGAGGAAGTTGGCGAAACCAATCCATTGTGGCGGTTGGGCAATATCTTCATACCTAGTAAAGCTGAGGTAAAACGCTTGCAGTGCAGGCCAAAAGACTGTTAACCCTAAAAGAAGTAAGGCGGGTAGTAAAAATAAATAAGGAGTCAGCCGCTGTTTGATGAATATCCAATTTTTAGGCGTCAATTGATTCATATAAGGTCTAATAGTTATTTTCGCTTTGTCAGCAATAATTTGGGGATGTGAGTAGATTTGAGCTTCAATATTCTAAAGGCATATATTTGCGTAGCGCTAATTAATAACTCGGAGATCAACTGTGATGGAAACTCAGCATAACCCGCCAATTGAACATCAAAATGTCCCCATAAACCACCGTGGACTACATGACTTTTTGTACAGTTCTGACGACGAACACACCGCCACTGAGGTGAGTATAACTCCTGAACTAGCAAACAATGGTACTGAAATCATTGACGTTCAGGTTTGGAGTGCAGCTGCTCAGAACGCTAAAATTGCAGGTGTTTACGCAGTATTGGATGCAGAACGCGGCGTGCAGTACATTGGCTATTCTCGCAATGTGTTGCTTTCCCTAAACGGCCATGTCACTCAAAATGGTGAGCAAAAGTGTGCTTTTGTGCGCGTGCAAACATTCAAGTTCCCCAAGCGTCAAGAAATGGAAGATTTACGAGATGCGTGGATAGCAGAACTCGAAAGCACACCCTCTGGTAATGCAACTAATCGCGAAATGTGGGCTAGCACGGTAGGGGAAGCTGCGAAGGCGGTAATGTCAGAGGTGGAACGTCAAGCCTACGAGGATAAAAAGCTAAAACTGCGGAAAGCAATGGCTGACACAACCCTCTCTAAAGAGTCAGAAACAATAGATGTGAGTCAAGGCGAACGTCAGCGTCAACTTGAAGCTGCTGTGGAAAACGATGACTGGAGTGTAATTATCGACGCACAGACACAGCAAACCAAGTCTTAGGTATCAATTAAATTAGTTGTCCGTGCTAAAAAATTAGTGTTTATGTGGTAGCGACATACAGATATGTGTCCTTACCACATATTCCATATATTACAAATTACTTTAACGTGCATCACCAATCAAGACAAATGGCGACCAATAATAAGGATGGCGATGGTCTTTAATTAGCTTCAATTTAGCTTGTTGCAAAGCTTCTCCTTTGGTCATACCCTGCTTGAGGTTTTGATAAAATTGAATCATCAATTGCTGAGTCGCTTCATCATCAACTGCCCATAAACTTGCCATCACAGCTTTAGCACCAGCACGCTCAAATATATAAGCAACTCCTGCAAGTCCTGTGCTAGCATCATTCAAATTAGTGTCTACAGCAGTTTGACAGGCACTGAGAGTAATCAGTTGTGTGCCTTGTAGCCCTAAAAGAGCAGCATTGGCAATGTCTAAGGGTTTGTCAGCAAATAGTAACGTATTATTTTTTAACTTGACTTTTTTGCAATCTTCAGTTTTGAAACAGCCGTGAGTTGCTAAATGCAAAAAGTCAAAGTGCAATGCTTGGGATCTAAACTTTTCTAGAGTAGCTTCATTGTGGATATAAACTTCACTGTCTGGCAGTATTTCCTTAATACTTCTGACTTCTGCCTCTGCACCTGGGAGATTTTGTGGGTCACTGGGTACTGGATTACCAAATGCTAAAACAGCTTGTAGTTTGGGGGGTACGGCATTTTGCACACCTGGAGATTTTAAGGAATTATTGGAAATGCGAGTGAGATAGTTAATAGGATATTTCTCGATCAGAAATTGGTTGGTTTTACTGTCGGAAAGAGTTTCAAAAGGTAGATGGCGCAGTTGACCAGTAGCGATAATACTTAGTTCTTTGGGGGATAAAGCTTTAATTTTGTCTTCTATAGGACGAATAAGAATATCATAAAGTTTCCCGCCAGTTTCACGGTAGTTAGAATCACTTTCATCTTGTATTTCTTTCAAGTATTGGGTGAGAAGTTTATTAAATTCAGTGGGGTCAATAGATTTTTTTATAACGCTTAACTCGCCTTTTGTGAAAATAAAAATTGCGACGTTATTAGGCATATTTCTCACATTAGTCAGCAAAACAGGTTGAACTACAACCGTTCCTGCGGGTATGGAGGATGTCAGGTTTTTAATGTCTGCGGGTGTAGTTTCAAATAGTTCTGCTACTTCCGGAAAACGGCGAGAGATATTTTCGGCTTCTGAGTAAACTTGTGCTTCTAATTGCCGAATTTGCTGGGGTAGGCTTTCGGAGCGATCGCTTTGCAGTTGTTGTCGCAGAGATTCCAATTGTTGATTTTTTTTACTCCAGTTATCAAGAGCTTTCTGTGCTTCTGGGTTAGTAACTTTGGCATTAATCAGACGAGTATAATCAGCAAGGTTGGCTGTAGTGAATAGGTTAACCCATTCAAAGGCTTGAGCATATTTTTTTTGATTAATCAGGACATCGATTAAAGCAGTAGCAATTGTACTTCCACCGTTTTCCTGTAAAAACTTTTGGCGATTTTCCCGTTGTAAACCCCGGCGCATTTCTAAGCTTATTTGGAGAGATTGCTGCAAATTAGTAATGGCTTCAGTTGGTCGATTTGTACTTTGGAAGAGTATACCAATATTACCCAAGGTGACAGCTTCACCAGTGCGATCGCCCACAGCACGCCAAAGGGGCAGAGCTTGGTTGTAAAATTCGAGGGCTTTTTGCTTTTCTCCTAAATCGTCGTAGACTAAACCGAT
>NZ_JBALCO010000052.1:0-9433 GCF_036919595.1 Nostoc sp.
TGCGATAGAGGAACTGGTACTCAACGCCAGCCACTTAATTTTTCCATTATCAATACTGCTTAATTCTTAACCGAAAAGTATTGCGTTGCTACTACCATTTTTAAAATAATCAGCACCAAAACCGCGAATATTAACTTGTTCGCTAACGCCTTGATAGACAGAAGCATTGACACCACTAACATTTTGCAGTGCTTGATTAACTTGAGTAACAGCACGGTCTTCAATTATTTGGCGGGGAATAACTTGAATCGAAGCCGGAATATCACGCAGAGGAGTATCTGTCTTAGTAGCAGTTGACGCATCCTGTGCGCGATATCCATCTTGTTCGCCCGTCACCACAAGCTCAATCGGCTCATCTTGCTGTGCTGCTGGTTTTTGCTGCGGTGTAGGGAGGGCTGGCTTTTCTTGGGCTTGGGGTGTTTGAGGTGGCTGCATTGCTGTTGCAGCAGAAGTTATACCGAAAACTAGACCTGCATCATCATCAAATAACTCAACCGTGGGCAAAGCTTTCTCACCGATTACTGTGACTCGCACTGTAGTAGCATTAAGATTATTTACTGTTATTTCAGTAATTCCCGCAAGCGGTTTCTCGGAACGAAATGTATAAGTATCGCCCGATGGTAAACGCAATTGCCCGCCAGAAACATCGACAATAAAATTATTACCAGCACTGCGATTTGTCACTTGCAGTTGAGTCCCAGTAGTCGTCTCTAAAATTATTTCCACACCTTTATCAGTGGGATTTGCCTTGACTCCTGTGATTGGTACTATTACTGATACATGTGTTATTTGTGGTATAGACGATGGCATTAGTAAGTGTTGGGTATCTGATTTAACTTGTGCTGATACAGGCACAATAACCAAAGCACTCAAACATCCTGATAGACTCAGTGCCAGCCACAACTGAAAACTGTTAAATAACCACCAACTCTTCATCACAACTCCTCAAACACCAACTTGCTGGACCTGACTTGATTGATAATTAATAATTCTTATCAGGAAGCTTACAGGAATGCTTTAGTGTGTGAAAGTGAATTATGGTCGTTAGAGGGAATTTTTTGAACGTTAGCGGGAATTCTTTCGATTAGTTACGTATTCTTTGGGATTAACTCCAAATTTTTTCTAAAAGAAGATGCAAAATAACTGCGACTAGCAAAACCCACTATTCGCGCCACTTCTACAACATTCATATCTCCTGTTTGCAATAGTTGTCGTGCTTTTTCAAGGCGGTAGTGATGTAAGTAGTGAAAAGCAGTTGTACCAAAGGCGAGACGGAAACCCCGCTTCAGAGTACATTCATTCAAACCTACTTGTCGTGACAAATCTATTAAAGAGGGAGGATTGCCAAGATTTTGCAATAAAATTTCTCTGGCGTGGTGCAGGCGTTCTAAATCATCTGATTTCAGAGAAGAAGTCGAATCTTTACCTTTTCGCGCTTCTATCTCTTGTTCCATCAATAACGCCATTAGATCCAAAACTCTTGCTTCCAAATACATGCGTTTAGTTATGCCGTAGTAGGGACATTGTAGAATTTGCTGTAAGCAGGCTTGCATTTGAGAAGTAATTTTTCCAGAATTTTGATAATAAATCCGATTTTCTGCAATTAAATGCTGTAATTCTGTTGGTAAATCTCCTGAGCGATCGCCAATAAATGAACGAAAAACCTCTGGTTCTATGTGAACGTTAATATGTTTGTGGTTTCCTGATGATGATTGACAATATTCTTGCGGTGCAATTCCACTACCGCATAAATTATATTCTTTGGTATTAATAGAGGAAAATGGAGTTGTATAACTTCCACAAAGTTGAAAATTGTATTCTAGGGGATGTTCCCGTTCCTGACTATGAACAATTATTCCATCGAAGTTGTGGTAGTTGCCAATGTTTAACTCGATTCCTTGCCGTAGCCAAATGGTTCGTGAGTAACCTTGACCTAATTGCTGAGGATACTTGTAGATAATATCTAAGTCATCATTAGGGTCAAATTTACTAATATTATCGGCATTTTCATCCCAAAGTTCCCAATAAGCTTGGTGTGAAATTGTTACTGCCATTACTGTATGCTGCCTTTAAATGAGAATTATATTTATTAAGCATACAGATAATGTTGGTAATAATAAATCAGGTAAGAGCGATCGCTATCCTCAAAAAAAACTTAACATTAACTTCAGAAGTGTTAATTATTCATAAGACAAGCTCATGGGTTACTACATCGCTCCCCGCTTTCTGGACAAACTGGCTGTCCACATCACCAAAAACTTTCTAAAGCTTCCTGGTGTGCGAGTTCCTGTGATTTTGGGTATTCATGGACGCAAAGGAGAAGGCAAAACATTTCAATGTCAATTAGTCTTCGAGAAAATGGGTATCGAAGTGACTAACATATCTGGCGGCGAATTGGAAAGTCCAGATGCAGGAGATCCAGCCCGGTTGATTCGGTTGCGCTATCGGGAAACTGCGGAACTCATCAAAGTACGCGGCAAAATGTGTGTTTTGATGATTAACGATTTAGATGCCGGGGCTGGACGCTTTGATGAAGGCACTCAATATACTGTGAATACGCAGTTGGTGAATGCCACACTGATGAATATTGCTGATAATCCCACAGATGTGCAACTGCCTGGAAGCTATGATTCCACGCCTTTACATCGTGTGCCGATTATTGTTACAGGTAATGATTTTTCCACTCTCTATGCACCGTTAATTCGGGATGGACGGATGGAGAAATTCTACTGGGAACCAGACAGGGACGACAAGGTGGGAATTGTCAAGGGAATTTTTGAAGCGGATGGACTGTCACAGAAAGAAGTTGAACAGCTAGTTGATACTTTTGTCAATCAGTCTATTGACTTTTTTAGCGCTTTGCGATCGCGCATTTATGACGAACAAATCCGCAACTACATCCATCAAGTAGGTTTTGAGCAGGTGTCCTTGAGTGTGGTTAATAGCGTTAAAGGGCCACCAGAATTTAAAAAGCCAGATTTCAGGTTGTCTCACTTAATCGAGTCTGGTAACTTCCTCGTTGGGGAACAAAAACGGGTGGAAAATTCCCATTTGGTTGATGATTACAATCGACTCAATCGAGGTAGAAATTCTCAATCTGCACCACCTGTTATACCAATTAATCAGCCACCACGCAATGGTGTAATTCCAGAAGTAAAAATTAATGGATTTCAGCAACAGGAAGTATCGAGTACACATTTGAGCTTGGATACACAAGCACAAATTAGGCAATTATTGTCTCAAGGTTACAAAATTATCATTGAACACGTAGATGAGCGCCGTTTTCGCACAGGTTCATGGCAAACTTGTGTTCATAGCCAGATTGATGCAGAGTCTGATGCAATATCAAACTTGGAAGCAACTCTGGCAGAATATAGCGGTGAGTATATCCGCTTGGTAGGTATTGATCCGAAGGCCAAGCGGCGCGTGGTGGAGACGATTATTCAGCGTCCGAATGGGAAAAATTAGGAATAGATAAATCAGAATGAGCGATCGCACTACAAATACCAAGAGCGATCGCTTTTGTCTATTCCTAAACAACTGGAAAAAATATGCTTCCTCAATTTGATAGTTGAATCCTTACCCTTTAACTACAGGTAAGCGCTGAAGCTGAGTTCACCTTTGTTAAATCCTCAGTAAATACGGCTGTGTATTGATAAGGTGATGAACCAGTACAAGTCATGGAATTTGTATTAACGCGACGGGGAGTCCACCATGACTTTGCTTGCACAGTCAAATTTGTGCCATTCCATGAGAGATTTTGGACAACCAAAGAGTTAGTTTGTCCATTATCCGCCTTTTTGGCAGTTAAAAATGTGGCATAGTTAACCTGGCCATTGGCTGGATTAATTCGGGCTATAACCGCGACTTTTGGCCCGCCTCCGCTACCATAGCTAGACAACCAACGCCCAGTTGCAAAGCGGCGAAAATCATTACCAGTCTGACTACCAGTGGAGGAGTAAACGCCATATAAAACATTGCCCCCATCCCAATACAATCCGTAACCTGTACCGTCATCATTTGTTGTTTCGTAATCAGCTCTACACCATGATTTGAGACCACTATTAAAACGGATTGTCACAGGGTTTTTGTTATTAGATGAGACTTGCTGATAACCAATATAAATGGCTGTATTTCCATTAACTACTTTGGGGCCATTTTTAGCTTTGATTGTCGCTTCACTATCATTGCAACTGAATGTTACAGCATTACCAATAGATGAATTTACCGTTTGGGCAAAAACTGGATGAGCTTCTTGTGTGATTGCTAAATCAGCTACTAATACTACAGATCAAGAGAAACCTGTCAAATAATTCTGCAATTTTTGAGAATAAATCATGGTACAAACTTGCCGAGAAACTGTAAGGAAAAACTTTGTATTACTATAAACTCTCATTAGAGTTTCAACAAGTATAATTGTTGAAACTCGCAGCATTTTAAACATTATGTAAGATGATACTAGATTATAGTTATGCATATTATTTTATGCATAATTATAATATTAACTGTACATAACTGTTCCTTATCAAAGAGGATAACTAAATAGAATCAATTGCGATCGCAGCAGTCAACAATAAATGGTTTTCATACACAAGTAGCATTTGCTTATTCTCGATGTAACTTCTGCTTTCTGCCTTAGACCGTACTGTACTAAACGGTTTTAGCATTCTCATCTGAGACTTCTTTTGCACGAGCTTTTAGGCGAGTTAACCTGCTTTTACGGACATGTTCGCTATCACGAATACCACCCGCCAGTTCATATTCGCTACTGTTTTTGCCATACTTAAAAGCAACGCCCCTCACTAATTTATCTGTAAGATTGCTCAAGGTTTTTTCCATCTCATAAATTTTAGTTTTGGAAGAGTCAATTATAGCTATATCAATGTTATAAGCATAATGCGTAACTGCTCTATTAATTTAGTCAGATTTTGCAAATCACAATTCTCACCAGAATCGAGATTTTAATCAATTGCTTTCAGTCCAGCGGATCGCAATTCAGCTTTTTTCAGAACACGGGATGTACGTTTTGGACGGGACATAGATATATTCGTAAGAGAGATTTTTAGAAGACTAATTCAGTCATCCTGGAAAAACCTCTCCTCCAACCCTGAACCAAAGAGGGGAGTTTGGCTCTCCCTTCCTTTGTAGGGAAGGAAGCTAGGGGGTTAGGTTTTTGATTACTGAATCGATGTATAACTAGTTTGACTTAATAAAGCTGTTTTCTGGTTCAGTAAAATTCGTGAATAATTTTATTTATTAAAAAACTAATATATAAATCTGAGTAATTTCTCTTAATTCAGATATTGCACTTGTTTTTTTGGACGATTACTTTAATGTTAGTAATGAATGTCGCAACGTTAATGATGAATGTCGCAATGTTGATGATGAATGTTGTAACTGTTGATCATAATCGCTTTTAATTAGACCACATATGTTGTAGGGGCACAGCAATGCTATGCCCCTACCGCGTGATCTATTTAACAGAAAAAGGTTGTAAGGAGGAAATTAGACAAGCCTTAATTGTTTACATTTTTGCAGCAACGAAATGCTGCTTCACCACGTCTAAGCGTGAACAATTCCAGTAATCGACATGGGAGATAATTAAACCATCAGAGTTAAAACCTAATTCACTCCAACCAGGAATAGAAATCCGTGGCTTCCAGGGGAGAGGAGTGTTCCAACTCAGTGTCCACTCAGTTTTTATTGTGTCTCCCAAACGTTGAATGCTATGTAAGTCCATTTTGGGATTTAAAAACAAAGTTTCGATGAAATTAATCATCTGTTTGTAACGTTTAACACCACGAAATTTATTCAGCGGGTCTTGAAAATAAACGTCTGGAGTGTAAATGCTGTAAGTTTGATTTACAGGGAATCTTTGATAGTCTTCTTTGAGGATTTCAATGATATCCATGATAAATAGATAGATGTATAAATTACTTTAATATGTAAAAATGGCGCAGATAGGAATCCCTAATTAAAAATTGAAATCAACCTTCATTCCATAATTTTTCTAACTGACGCCGCCAAGCAGTTAGGACTTTTTCTCGCGTCTCTGAGGTTTGATTTATATCGCCCATTAATCCTTCTGCATAAAAGCGTTCTAAGGTTTGCATAGTAGCTTGCAGAGATTGTCCTTGTTGTTTTGCTGCTTGAATAATTTGCCGGATGCGGCTTTCAATTAGTCGATTAAAGACATTATCTAATCCAGCCTGATAAAGAGATACAAGTTGGTTGATTGCATCGGACAAATCTGTATTTACTAAAGTGCCAGTATTATGTTGAAATACCCCCCAAATTTTCCCTTCATACAAAGCGTAACGTACTTCTTGAGTGTCATCAAAGTTGGCTTCTAGGAACTGTGCTAAGAATGGTTGCCCTTCCTTTGCAGGCACAATAGGCAATAAAACTCGCAGCCAAGTATTATCTTCGGAAAGCAGCAGCAACAGCCGAAAACCAGAACTGTCTATTTGCCACGATCCAGGAGCGATCGCACGAACAGCGGATGTACCAAATAATTCTGTTACCGTATCTACAATTGCTTCAGGTGTCATAAGCCTTTATTAGATATAACCTCTAGATTAGCGCAGAGGTGGATCAGCTTATTCACTAGTACTGTAGATTTACAAATTAGATGTCGCTGCTCACAGATCAATGTCGTCTTTCACAACGAGGTGTGGAGTTCATAAACAATCTGGAGAAAGCGCTGTACGGCATTTTGTAAAAGATAGAAGCATTGGTTCTGACATAGGAAGGAAGGATGAATTGCTCGCTCTGGTTAGCCACGCGATCGCCTGAATATTCACAGTTGTAACTAGAGAAATCAGGAGCGATCGCCTGACTCCAACTCCCGAAAAAAGACCAGCACAAATTTGTTTCCCTCCATAAGGTAAGCAAAATAGCTGCCGATTTTTTAAGTCTCTTTTAAAGTCTTTAATATAAGACTCTAGATGGATGTCTGCACTACTACTTCCACTCAAGCAGAGGTTTGGAGCCGAGGGGATGGGGGTAGAGAAAGTTATTATCCTTGGGCGACTAGTACCACAAGGCAGAGGTCACTCATTCAAAAGTCACTTGTACTGAGCGTAGCCGTTGGCGCAGCCTCTCGTAGAGAAGTAAAAGTCAAAAGTATTATGGAATAAGCTCTTTAGGGCTTTTCAATGGTCTGCTTATTTACGCCGTGCTGTACTAGTCTAATCATCGTCACGTAGTCTGTTCATGTCTAACCACGCCAATTTGGGTATATAAGTAATGCCCAAGCGCAATGCTTACAACTTTTCCCTGGATTTGGTTGCTGGTGAGGCAGTACCTGTGGCAACGATCAGGCCTGTAATTCACGCTCTCTGTCTAGAGGACGCTTTTTTCATGAAACTATAGTTATACAAATATTTACACAGATAAAACATTAAAAAAATATCTGGTGTATTTGGGTACAATTACTAAATTGTTACTCATTTATATTAGTAAATGCATTGGTATAAATAAAATATAACTATCAAAACTGTGAGTAGTGAGTAAACTAACTACTGAGGGTTCCCCCAGGAGTTTACATTCATTGTGTTTCCACTGACCACAAATCTCAGATTTTAGTTTTCGTCTCAATTCAATATAAAATCTAAAGCTTAAAATCTAAAATCAACATGGCAGACCTAACTCCTAATTCTAGTTTTAGTTTGACACTGCGCTTGCAGATTCCCAATCGTGTAGGGATGTTGGCGTCGATAACCCAGGCGATCGCTACCACTGGCGGTAATCTTGGTCAAATTGATTTAATCGAGCAAACCCGTAAAGAGTCCACCCGCGATCTGACTGTGGATGCTGCTAGTACTGAGCACGCAGAAACCATTGTGCAAGCAGTGAAAGCATTGCCAGATATCAAGTTACTCAGTGTCTACGATCGCACCTTTAATTTGCATCGCGGGGGCAAAATCAACATTACTAGCAGAATTCCCTTAAGAAGTGTGTCCGATCTAGCAATGGCTTACACGCCCGGAGTTGGTCGAATTTGTACAGCGATCGCTCAAGATCCAGAGGAAGTTTACAAATTAACCATCAAACAAAATACTGTTGCGATTGTTACCGATGGTAGTGCCGTTTTGGGATTGGGAAATCTTGGCCCAGCAGCATCTCTCCCAGTCATGGAAGGCAAAGCAATGCTATTTAAAGAATTTGCTGGGCTAGATGCTTTTCCCATTTGTCTCGCCACCCAAGATACAGAAGAGATTATCCAGACAGTTAAGAATATCGCTCCAGTTTTTGGGGGTGTGAATTTAGAGGATATCGCTGCACCTCGCTGCTTTGAAATTGAAAAGAGATTGCGCCAGGAGTTAGATATCCCCGTTTTTCATGATGACCAGCACGGTACAGCAATTGTTACTTTGGCCGCCTTGTTTAATGCCCTAAAGCTGGTAAATAAGTCAATGGCCCAAATCAGGATCGTGATTAACGGTGCTGGGGCGGCTGGAGTGGCGATCGCTCGGTTACTCCGTAAAGCTGGGGCAGAAAAAATCTGGATGTGCGACTCTAAAGGGATTATCTCTACTAGTCGCACCGATTTGACAGAAGAAAAACTTGAATTTGCTGTGAAAGCTCAGGGTACGTTAGCGGGTGCAATGCAAGGGGCAGATGTCTTTATTGGTGTCAGCGCACCGGGAGTTTTGACACCAGAAATGGTGCATTCAATGGCGAAAGATGCAATTGTGTTTGCAATGGCAAATCCGATACCAGAAATTCAGCCAGAATTAATTAGTGAATATGTTGCTGTGATCGCTACTGGTCGCAGTGATTACCCAAATCAAATTAATAACGTCCTCGCTTTTCCTGGGGTATTCCGTGGTGCTTTAGATTGTCGGGCCCAGGCAATTACCACCACAATGTATCTGGAAGCCGCAAGTGCGATCGCTTCTTTAGTCAAACCTTCAAATTTGGATCGGGAACATATTATTCCTTCAGTCTTTGATGAGCGCGTCGTCACTGCTGTTGCTGCTGCCGTGCAACGTGCAGCGCGTGAAGAAGGTGTTGCTCGAAATTAATTAACTAAAAGAATGACTCTTATGGGACCAATACTTTTCGGTTAAGAATTAAGCAGTATTGATAATGGAAAAATTAAGTGGCTGGCGTTGAGTACCAGTTCCTCTATCGCATGGTTTCTTAGACGAAAACTTAGAACGAGTTTTTTTAACTAATCGAGGATTGCTTCTGTGCTGCCGAGGCGGAATTTTTTCATCCAAAATCTCCATGATCAACCATGACCAAAAAAAGGGAGTTGTTCGGTTGGGGTATGTTGAAACTCAGGTATTGCAGCACGAAAACTAGAGAGAGTGCCAGTAAATCCCAAACGCAGCAATACTTTTCGGTTAAGCCTAAAAACGGGTAAATTAAGAGTTGTACCTGAAAATCAGCAGCTAAATGCAACTCAAAAAATTTTCGTTGGTCG
>NZ_JBALCO010000053.1:0-5164 GCF_036919595.1 Nostoc sp.
CGTAGGTCATAACTGTAAGGGTTTGCCATAGGAATGCACAAATCAATCACTTCTCTATATATCCTACGTCCTAACTGAGATGGCGACTGCTATAACATTCAACTGCAAATTCCTTAATGATATTAAAACATTCAAAATTGTCTTTTCAAGCATCTAATTGCATAGATGAGAGCAGTAAAGCATATTCATATATGAGTATATTGAAAGACATACTCAGATTCAATCTGCCATTTAGATATTGCAGGACTTTTCACCTGCACTCTTATGAGGAAGATAGGAATTAACAGTCAACTGTTCGCAGCAAATAGTAAATCAAGCCATCCATTCAGTCCACTGTGGGGCATCTGTCACTAATTGACCAAATTTCCGCGAGTCAATGTCCTTAGAACTCTAACATCACGCGCCACCGCTGATCACGCTTTATGGTACTAAGTAATTATTTAATTGTATCAATTCTGTACTCTACCCGCTCAAGAAATTTGACTTCGGCTGAAATTATTGACTATTTTCTTCAACAGCAGTCTGAGCTAAGAACCATGAAGAAATCATCTAACAGGTAGGACGTTAACTAAGCAGGCAAGTTACCTCACCTGCCTGTCTTCAAAACCGGACATGAGGTTAAACTAAGCGATTCCTTCACAGAAATCACTCGTCTTCAGAACCGGATGTGACAATGAGCGCGTCATCCGCCTTTACTAGTAAGGACAGACCTATTCAGAATACATTCCCAGCCTGGAGGCTAGTAACTAGGCAGCATAAGACTCTGGGTTTATTTTAGTACCATTGCGTTCAAAAGCTTCAAGATGAGTTACTTCAAGAGAACGAATCAACTGTCGAATAACGTCAGTTGCTGGTCTGCCTGTGATTGTACAATATCGTTCAAGTTTTTCGCTCTCAGTTGATGCAAGATTTATCGTCATTCGTTTGACAGCCCATTTTTTGTTCATGACTTGCTCTATTAATCAAAATTGAAAAATTAAACTTACAAAGCACTCTGGCAATGGTTGATAAATAACAATACTAGCTAGATGTTAACCACAGCATACTTGCCTTGTCATAAGACTATTCTAGACATAACCCCGCCAGGGTAT
Organism: Nostoc sp.; assembly: GCF_036919595.1. Lineage (GTDB taxonomy): Bacteria > Cyanobacteriota > Cyanobacteriia > Cyanobacteriales > Nostocaceae > Nostoc. The sequence continues at coordinate 1,092 of NZ_JBALCO010000053.1, forward strand.
TTACGTATAATCAAAAACTTCACCAATAAATCACTTATATGAATTTCAGATTCAGATATGCTCTGGTTCATACGGAAGTAACTTGTTGGCACGGACTACATTGAATTTACTTAATTGGTTGCGTAATCTGCATATCGCTACTTTTAGAGGGGAATTTTTGCTGATTCCACCTTCAAATTACAATCCAAAACCCAACCCTCGTTTACCATCTGTATCATGACCAAAAGCAAAATTTTGAACAGACAAAGGATCATTTTCCGGAATATTGTCTACTTGGATTTTGATTTATTCATATCTTGTACCTCCCCGTACAAACCCGTAAAAGGCAAATAAAGAATACAAAAATTTGATGGGAGATGAAGGGAATATTTTAGTATATTTAGGTATTTATTAGATAATATAGTCCATAAAATTACTTAAAAAAGTGTCTAAAAATACAACATATAAGGATGAGGCTTTACGTGATCCTGTGGTGCGATCGCGAATTCTCAAGTGTGAATTTGCTTAGGCGGCAGAAAATCTCAGAAAAAGGGCGTGAAATATCAAAATTTTTTAAAGCCTGAACTTTGCTCGCCCACGGCCAAAAGTTTGGCAGAATTTTAAGACATTTACATCAGCTTAGACAACAAGTTCGTTTAGTTGCTTTAAAGTTTCCTACTAGCGGATCTTGTTATTACTTAAAGCGTGATAATGAAAAGTTAGTAAAGCGTTTTATTCACTCTACTCGACCTATTAGAGCTTCTACTCTCAAATAGTGGGGTAAGCGTCGTTGGTGAGCCAGTGCGGTGGACGGGTTCCCCGGCATAAAGCAGTTTGTCTTGTGTAGATTTCATCTCAATATTTTATCTATAGTCATTGTCTATAGGACTCATATCTGATTTTTGAACAAGATTTCCGATAAAATTTTGATAAAATGGGCTTTCCAGTCTCAGTATGTTTTCAGAAATCAAATCGGAGTCCTATATTAGCTAAAGTAATTGAAAAGGGTTACTAGCTCCTCACACCTAATATTTGCCTTCTGACAAGAGCATGTCCAGATTGAACATCAAACCAGTGAATATCTTCAGGGGGTAATGTCAGTGTAATATCCTCGTTACTCCAATTTTGGTCTGTTGGCAACAAAGCACGTACTATAATCGCTCCAGTTTGTGAACCCTCAATCCTGACACTCACCAAATAGTGCATACCCAAGTTTTCTACTAGATACACTCGCCCTTGGATAGTTTGAGTATCACCTGGTTGGGCAATGCGAACGTTTTCTGGGCGGATACCTAGCACAATCTGGGGTGGTACAGTTGGTATATCTGGCAGAGATATCTGGAAGTTATCTAGTAGAGCGGATCGGTCATTACAAAGTAGAGTCAGCAAATTCATCTGAGGACTACCAACAAATCCAGCCACAAATAAATTGGCTGGATGGTTATAGATGAGTTCGGGCGGGTCAAGTTGCTGCACATAGCCATCGTTGAGCAAAGCTACTTTCGTGGAGAGTGTCATCGCTTCTGTTTGGTCATGGGTAACATAGACCACAGGGACTTTTTGATCTGCAAAAATTTGCTTGAGGTCGGCTCGGACTCGTTCCCGCAATAGCGCATCCAAGTTACTTAACGGCTCATCTAGCAGGTATACATCGGCATTACGCACCAAAGCACGACCAACCGCAACCCTCTGCCGTTGACCTCCAGACATTTGACCAGGCTTGCGGTTCATTAACTCTTCTAATTCTAAAATTCCTACCACTTCTGTTACTCGCTGTTTAATTTCTCTAGGTGGTACTTTTTTCAGCTTGAGTCCAGAAGCGAGGTTTTCGTACACTGTCATGTGCGGATAGAGTGCATAGCTTTGAAATACCATTGCGATGTTGCGATCGCCTGCTGACTTATAGGTGACATCTGCTTCGTTGATCTTAATCTGACCGCGAGTAGGTTCTTCAAGACCCGCAATCATGCGTAGAACAGTGGATTTGCCACAGCCAGAAGGACCAAGTAAAGTGAGAAACTCATCGTTATCTACTGTTAAGCTAACGTCTTTGACAGGGACAACTTTGGAAGTATAAGTTTTATTCAAGTTTTTGAGTTCGAGTTTAGCCATTTTTCTTTTTATCCTTTGACAGCACCAGCGGTAAGACCTTGGACAATCCGGCGCTGGAAAAACAAAACTAGTAAAACCAGGGGTAACGTCCCTACAACAGTAGCAGCGGCGATGGAACCGTAAGGAATTTCAAATACTGTCGCACCACCCAACTGAGCAGCAGTAACAGGAATCGTCTTCATCTCTTCACGAGTCATAAACGTTAAAGCGAAGATAAACTCGTTCCAGGCAAAAATAAAGGTGAGAATTCCAGTAGTCACTAAAGCGGGAAGCGTCATGGGCAGCACGATTTGCCACAGTAATTGAAACGTGTTGTAGCCATCGACCCTAGCAGAATCTTCTAAGTCTTCAGGTAATTGTTGGAAAAAGCTTCTGAGTACTAGAATTGTCAGGGGCAAATTGATGGCAGTGTAGGGTATAATTAGCGCTAGATAGTTGTTGCCCAATCTGAGCGCTTGGATAATTTCTAACAGTCCCAGGAATAACAGAATTCCAGGAAATAAAGTCACTATTAGAACGCTAGCGAGGATAACTCCTTCACCCCAAGGGCGTAACCGTGCCAGCGCATAGGCAGCGGGTGCACCTATCGCTAAAGCTAAGGCTGTAGAAGTAATCGACACAAAGGCACTGTTGAAGATGTAGCGCCAAAATGGACGACGGGTGAATAACTCAATGTAATGACTAAAAGTGAATCGCGTGGGTAAATAGACAGTGGGAACGGCGGCAATATCTTCGTTAACTTTAAACGAGGTCAGCAATTGCCATAGGGCTGGCGCTAGGCTGAATAATATTACTAAGGCAATTGCTATTAGCAGCAGGATTTTTTTCAGAGAAAACCTGCTTTTCCCTGTTTGTTGCGGAGTTGTTGGAACTGGTTGTGGAGTTGAACTCATAGGGTGAACTACTCCAACCTATAGACGGATGGGGCTTCCCAATTCATCAGGAATAGCCTCCAGGACTTTGCAGTTCTATTGGTCTGACATTCCCTCCAAGGGCAGGAGTCCTAATTCCCAAGACTCAAATCTTTTACTCTGAGCGTTCGCGTAGCGTCTTGTAGAGAAGCCGAAGGGTTTTCTTGCAACATATACTTATTAGCTTGGTTTTCGCTTATAGCATTGATGGTCAAGACGCTGACTATCTTACCAGAAAAATTGGTGATTACTCATAATATTTTTTAGCTGCTTCTCTTGAGTTATATTCGGAAGTAAGATTGCAATAGTAAAGTTTTATTTTTCACTCACAATCTATTGATTTTTACAAGTAATGACATACCTATTTGGTGTTAGCTTAATTGGTGCAGGTTTCATTCGAGTTTAACTATGGGATAGCAAGACACATATATGACAGAATTATCTGTCCAATTGAGTAGATAAGATTTGTTGCCAAGTTTGGTCGATCCTGGTGAAATATTTGGTGCAGTAGCAATAACTTTGAAATTAACTTGAGAAAGTGCAGTGATTACTGAAGTAGAAGCGCCAATAAGTAAACTAATACTTTTAATCCAGGTTGTTAACAGTTTAATTCAAATTTATTCTGATAAATTAAGTGTTTTGAGTTTCATCCAGTTTTTTGCTCATTTGCTGATACTATTTATGAATTATTTCCTGACATTTAAGCAGAAAAAGCTTTTCACTTTTTATCAACAATTTATATTAGCTAGCTCATAGTTGCTAGAGAAAAATGCTACACAACGACTTTTACCAGAGTCGGCAAGTCGCGTCTACGAATATATAATAAACCCATTCATGTAAGCTTTCTCCTTTGAAAGTCAGTTTTGCTCAGGATGATACAGCACTTGCGTCTATTATGAGGTACACTAGATTAAAATATAAATACTTTTAAATGAAGTCATACTCTGTCGATCTTCGAGAAAAAATAGTTGCAGCACATCTTGAGAAAAACATCTCAATCAGGAAAGTAGCTAACATCTTTTCCGTCTCAAAGAGTTTAGTACAAAAGCTTGTAAAACAACAAAAACTTGA
>NZ_JBALCO010000054.1:0-17766 GCF_036919595.1 Nostoc sp.
CGTCTTTCCAGTCCCTTGCTAATTAGCGATCGCCTACTTTTTTCGGATTTTCCTTACTACATTTATTGTCTTATTTGTCAATGCGTAAATTCTGTGTAGTTTGTACAATTTTTAATAATGATGTCACTCGTAACTTTCCTCATTTAAGATTTATGGCTGTAGCAGATATCGGTCTTTTATTTGCTGTATACGCAATTGCTTAATCGAAATATTACAGCGTCAAAAAAAGCAATTTATCTTTACTATTCTTAATATATCTAATTAACCGTAAAAATTACTAGGCATTTTGCTATAGTTAAGTTTTGGTATGTAAGCAGAAGTATAATTATTTGATACTGCCCATTTTATAAGTAGGGGCGTAAAAGTCCGATATCTTCAGGAAACGCAAGTCTTCTACTAAGGGCAGATTGCAATAAATTTAAAAGTATTTATACTAAATTAATAATTGCATCGTCAGCGAAAAAATTGCCTCCTCGATGTAATGAGTTAAAGTGGTGAGAATTTTTTGCGCTAAAAAGTAATTTTTGATACATAATTCTGCAAGAAGATAGTTAATTGACTCTCGCCGCTTTTCATTGGTCATAATGTCTCAAAATTACTTGGTAATGCACGGCTGTTTAATCCCAAAAGCTCCCCAAATAGGAGAAACATAAATGATTTTGGACAGAAATAAGCCGCAAAAGCAGGCGAAAATTTCAGCTTTCGCAGCCGCTAACCAAGTAATTAATACCCTGTTAGATTCAGTTGTGAAGACTGATGTGGGTGTCGCAGATGTAAAGAGTAACGTTCACACAAAGGTGTCTTCCCCTTTTACATCAATATTATTGATTCCCTGTTTGCTGGGCATAGGACTGCTGATGGCGAATTGCGGATCACTGCCCAAGGAATCGGCTGATGCGGAATCTCAAAGTCCTGGTAGTGGACAACGTGGTGGTACAACGGCTGTAAATGTGGCGATCGCTCGAACTGACTTGCTGCAAAAACAACCAGAATATACAGGTAATACAACACCCTTTCGGATTGTATCAGTGCGATCGCAGGTGGAAGCCCGGTTATTGGCTTTGAACTTAGATGTGGGCGATCAGGTAAAGCTTGGACAAAACATCGGGCAGTTAGATGATGCCATACTTTTGACCGAATTAAAGCAAGCAGAAGCAGAACTAGCAGCCCTCAAATCAGAAGTAGCTAGGGCAACCAATTAGGTAAGCAATGCCCGTGCAGACGTTGAACGGGCACGTTTAGAAGTGGTACAAGCTCAGGCAGACTCACAACGCCAACAAAATCTATTCAAAGCTGGAGCGATCGCTGAACAAACCGCTCAACGAGCACGTACCCAGGCGCAAACAGCCGCCCAAGCGCTGCGGGCAACTCAAGAACAAGTCCGTACAGAACAGCAAGCCGTCGCTGCCGCTCAAGGTAGAGTATTAGCCCAACAGGCATTAGTTGCTCAAACCAAAGAGTGCAGTTCTTACGCTCGGCTGACATCCCCCATTACTGGCGTAGTGACAGAAAAGGTGACAGAACCTGGTAATCTTCTGCAAGCAGGTAGCGAAGTTTTAAAAATTGGTGATTTTAACCGTGTCAAAGTTGTCGTACAAGTTTCCGAATTAGAACTGGCACAAATTCAAGCTGGACAGTCTGTACAAGTGCGCTTAGATGCTTTCCCCGATCAAGCATTAATTGGCAGAGTTACCCGTATTTCTCCAGCAGCCGATGCCACAGCTCGCTTGATACCTGTAGAGGTAGTGATTCCCAACACTCAAGGCAAGATTGGCAGTGGACTACTGGCGCGAGTCAATTTTGAAAACCAGACACAACAGCAGGTTGTAGTGCCGCAAACAGCTATTCAAAAAGTAGGCAGTAAGAACTTCAAGGGTACAGGGGAGACGCAAAAAAATGTACGGCAGAACTCTTCTTTGCCTAACACATCTGATATAGCAGAGGCAAAGTCACAAGACCAAAGTGGAGCAATATTTGTCGTCAAAGACACAGAAGGCAAAACGAAGGTAATAGCACGAGCCGTAATGTTGGGAAAAAGGCTGATGGGAGAGTGGAAATTTTATCCGGTTTGCAAGCGGGAGAGCGCTATGTTGTTCGTAGTGGTAAGCCGTTAAAAGAAGGTGACACTGTAAGTCTTTCAATTCTTTCAGAAAAGCAATAGTAAGGTGAGCAATAATCACCATACCAATAAAAAAAGTACTCAGTAGTCAGCACTTAGCACTTATCATTTAGGATCATGCAACAGGTAAATAATAATGGCAATGGCGGATTTAGCCTTAGTGCGATCGCTATCCGCCAACACATTGGCACACTCATGCTTACCGTGGCAGTAATTGTCATTGGGGTATTTTTTCTGACAACTATCCAAGTCGATCTCCTACCGTCAATTACCTATCCGCGAATTGGGGTTCGGCTAGAAGCACCCGGTATTTCCCCAGAAGTAGCAGTAGATGAAATCACCAGACCTTTAGAAGAAGCTTTATCGGCAACCGAGAATGTAGTGCAAGTTTTTTCCCGCACCCGTGAAGGACAAGTAAGCCTCGATTTATACTTCCAACCAGGGGGCGATATTGACCAAGCCCTAAACGATGCTACTGCTGCTTTTAACCGAAACCGAGGACAACTGCCAGATACGATAGAGGAGCCACGCTTATTTAAAGTCGATCCCTCCCAATTGCCGGTTTATGAATTGGCGCTGACATCTGCCTCTTTGCCAGGTAAAGATTTACGCGTATTTGCTGATGAAGAGTTAACGCGTGAACTCAGTGTCGTGCCAGGGGTCGCCTCAGTTGATGTATCTGGCGGTGCTGAGGAAGAAGTACGAGTGCTTGTTGACTTAAACCGATTGCAAGCTTTGGGTGTGGGGTTAAATGATGTATTAAATGAATTAACAGCCCGTAACCAAGATACTTCTGGTGGTCGGATTCTGGGACAAAATTCTGAGCCATTGACTCGGACTGTAGGACGTTTCCAAAATGCCAGGGAAATTGAAAACCTTTCCTTGGAAGTTTCCTCCGCTTCCCCTGCTACTGCGAATACTAATACCACTACTACCCCAGTTCCTTCCCGGCGCGTTTATTTACGAGATTTTGCAGAGGTAATTGATGATACAGAAGACCAGCGATTATTTGTTTACCTCAACCGTCAGCCTGCGGTGAAATTTTCAGTCCAAAAGCAGCCGGAGGCCAACACAATTACAGTTGTAGATGCTGTTAAACGGCGAATTGAACAATTACGACAATCGGGTTTAATTCCAGCAGACATGACTTTGAGTCCGACCACAGATGAATCTCTCTTCATCCGCAATTCTTTAAATGATGTCATCTTTTCGGGGATTTCTGGGGCATTGTTAGCAGCAGCAGCAGTGTTGTTATTTTTGGGATCATTCAGGCAAACATTGATTATCAGTTTGACGATTCCGCTGTGTACTCTGGCAGCGATCACTTTGATGAAAATATTTGGTCTGACTTTAAATGTATTTAGTTTGGCAGGTTTAACATTGGGAGTCGGTCAAGCAATTGATACATCGGTTGTGATCTTAGAGAACATTTCCGAAAAAGCTGGGATGACTCCCAATCAAAGAGAGATCGAGGCAGAGGGGCAGAAGAAAAATTCAAAATTCTTTATTGACACTGCCATTAATGCTTCCCAAGAAGTAGAATCTGCTTTAGTTGCTGCTACAGGTGCCAACTTAGTTTCTGTAGTGCCATTTCTCTTAATTGGCGGCTTTATTGCACTGCTATTTAATGAACTGATTCTGACAATTAGCTTCGCAGTCGCAGCCTCCCTTGTCGTCGCAATCACAATAGTGCCGATGCTGTCTTCTCGACTTTTGGGAATTCCCTGGTCTAGTCGAATCAGCGAATTTTGGCTGCTTAAACAGTTTAATCACCGATTTGAAGATGCTACACGGGGATACGGTAACTTCTTAACCAAGGTTTTACGCTATCGTCTCCTTGTAGTAACTGCTGCTTTGGTAATTTTAGGCGGCAGTAGCTTCTTTATGTTTGGTCAAATTCCCCAAGAAATTTTACCCCGGATCAGTACTGGTCAAGCTAACTTGAGAGCGCAGTTTCCTCCCGGTACACCTTTAGCAACTTCTGAGAAAGTTATGCAAATTGTCGATGACATTTTGCTTAAACAACCAGAAACCGAGTCTGCTTTCACAACTGTGGGTGGTAATTTATTTGGCAGCAATACTACAGAAAATCCTTTACGTGCCAGCAGCACCATCAATCTTAAACCAGGCACAGATGTCGAAGCCTTCGTCAAAAAAGTAACTCAGGAATTTAACAAACTCAACTTAGCAGGAATTCTGCTGCGCCTCAATCCTGGTCAGGTACGGGGTTTAATCTTGAGTAATTCTCCAGTAGAAGGGTCAGAAATTGACGTGATTCTGCAAGGTGAAAATGAACAAAACTTAACGCAAGCAGGGGCGCAAGTGCTGCAAGCTTTGCAGGAAAGGGCAAAATTAGCAACATTCCGACCAGATGCAGACCCCCGGCAACCGGAAATCCAAATTCGCCCCGACTGGGAAAGGGTTTCGGCTTTAGGATTAAGCGCCGGGCAAATTGGTGCAACAGTTCAAACAGCAATTGAAGGTTCAGTTCCCACGCAAATTCAACGCGGTAATCGTTTAGTTGATGTGCGGGTACAGCTAAATAAAGAAGCCATTCAGCGTCCTTCCCAGTTAGAGCAATTACCGCTATTTACAGAAAACAATCACCTAATCCGCCTCTCAGATGTTGCGAACATTCAAGAAGGTCAAGCGCCTGGTGAGGTGCAACGGATTAATCAGCGCCAAGCTTTTATTGTGGCAGGTAACCTCAGCGAGGGAGCTAGTCTTGGTGAAGCGATCGCAGAAGTCAATAAGGTACTTAAGGATGTAGACTTACCTGATGGCGTTTCAATTTGTGCCTAGTTCTGCCCAAGAAACTAATCAGCAACTTCAGGATGCTTTAAAAACTTTGGGGGCGTTGGCAACGTTCTTAATCTTTGTAGTCATGGCGGTGCAATACAATTCGCTAATTGACCCGTTGGTAATTATGTTCACCGTACCACTGGCGTTAGCTGGGGGAATTTTTGGACTTTACATTACCAAAACTGCAATTGGCGCAACTGTAATTGTTGGTGTTGTGCTGCTGGTGGGAATTGTGGTGAACGCAGGGATTCTAATGGTAGAACTAGCAAACCAAATTCGCGATGAAGAAGGTTGCACTCGCCAAATTGCGATCATCAAAGCTGCTCCTCAACGCTTGCGCCCAATTATCATGACCACAGTCACCACTATCTTGGGACTGTTTCCCTTGGCATTGGGCATTGGCGAAGGTTCCGAGTTTTTGCAGCCTTTAGGAATTGTAGTTTTCTTTGGGATGGCGATCGCAACAATGTTGACATTATTTATCATCCCCTGTTTTTATATCCTGCTGCACGATTTGCTAGGTGGGAATTGGGCGAAGCCAGTGTTTATCCGGTTACGTAGATTTACAAAAAAATTTATTTGAGTTTCTGAGAAGGATTAATACAAAACTATCCCTCTTTTAATACTCAACCTTCCTTATCAAGTTTGTTTCTCCCCAACTCCTTTATTCATTGCCCATAACCCAACCTGCCCTACCCCCATGATGTTTATCCACAGGATTTCAAGGGCATTAAATAGTCCTTCGTTAGGGCAAGACGGCAAAGGGCTGACTGGAATATGGTGATGGATGGGGAGATGGTATAATCCGGGTTAAATCATAACACTATCAGTGTAATAACAATGCCTGTGGAACGCTGATGTTACCGTCTAACTAACCTGTAGTGGAGTTTGATGCCGCTGCTGTAAGTCTACTAGATATGTGAAATCAGGAACTCAATTACCTTGAGGGTTAAGGAAAGGAAGAATCATATGACATTCCAAAAAATCCAGAAAACTTCTTCGACAAATACTCAAACTCCACAGACAACATCCCAATTGACATCGAGACCCTTCCCGTTAACTACTAAACAGACGACACCAACACCAACCCCAACCGTGCAGGCAAAAACAGCTGCACCAATTTACCATCAGCACCAGGAAGAAACGCAGGGACTGAAGATTCAAAGAAAGACAAAGACGAACTTGTTAGAAATCCCTGATTTAATGACAGCGCCAAAAGTTAAACTACCACAAGTAATTCAGGCGAAGCTGACAATTGGGGAACCAGGGGATAAATACGAACAGGAAGCAGACACCGTAGCGCGTCAGGTAGTGCAACGTCTTCATGCACCCATGCCAAGACAGGCGCTAGACATCAGCCAGCCCAAGAGTGAGATGAAGCAACGGATGATGCAAGCCAAGTTAGTGCAGCAACGCCGCATGACGGCTTCAACACATTTAGAAGCACCGATACAAAAAGCGCGTAGTGGGGGACAGCCATTAGCAGAAAATATCCGGCAACCGATGGAGGAAGCGTTTGGGGCAGATTTTAGTAGGGTGAAGGTGCATACAGATGCTCAATCTGACCATTTGAATCGCTCAATTCAGGCGAAAGCATTTACAACAGGACAAGATGTGTTCTTTCAGCAAGGAGCATATGAGCCAGGAAGTCGGGATGGGCAGGAGTTGTTAGCGCATGAATTAACCCATGTGGTGCAGCAAAATGGCGATGGAAACATTCAACGACAGAAGGATGTGTTGCGTAAAAAGACTTTGCAGCTATCAAGCAAACCAGTTATTCAGCCTCATGTGTCCTCATTAACAGCAAAGTCCTCAGACATCATTCAGCGTCGGACAACTGGCGAGAAATTTGCTAGGGGAGCCGGTGTATTTGCAGCATTGTTATTGATTTTGATATCAACAGGAAAGATAACGGCACTACGCGCAACAGCGGCAGGAATATTTGTGGTGTTGATGGAGATGTTGACGGATTGGCACAAAGAACAAAAACTTAACCTCGAAGAGAAAATGCGACAAAGAGAGATATACAAAAATGCTTCAAAAGAGGAAAAACAACTTATACAAAGATACCAAAATGCCTCAGAAGAACAACTCAATGACAGACAATTTACAAACGATGTTAGTAACAAAGTTTTCAAAATTTTCGGTATTCCTTTAGATGAAACAGTTGAAGAAGTTGGTAACAGACGATCCAACAAAAGAAGACGAAACAGAGTGGAAACGGGAGTGGTACCTACTGTTCAAGAGTTGCAAAAAGAGGTTAAACCCGATGAGATTAAAAATCCTGAGGATGTTATTGCCGAGGCTAGTTCCTCTAAATTAGTTAAAATTAAAGAAGCAGGGAATAATGAAGTTGAGCTAAGTCTAACTCCAGAAGGTCTAGAGATAACCGGACGAAAAAAACAGAAGGAGAAGACAAGACCAGAGATCGGAAGTCTTGCAGAAAATACAAACTCAACTACCGTAGATACTACCCCCTCAATAAAATTCATCTGGCATGGGGAAGTACATACACGAGAACAACTGGAGACAAAAATCCAGGAAGTGATGCCCAATAACACACAAAAGTCAGCAATTGGTAGATGTATTACAGGGATTGAGAACGGGTATGGAAAAGCTACTACGGGACATACTAATGTCAAACATTTTTCTGTGGGTAAAGCCGGGAGTAGTAATGGTTGCACACTCTTCTTTGAAGTGAACACTGAAACCAATGTTAATAATGTGGTTGGTGTCGGTCAGCATGAATCCACTGCAGGAACAGCAACAACATATAAAATCTTCATGGGAAAAGAGAGATTTGGTAACACACTCAGATTATAAATCGAGCGGGATGCTTCATTTTTTCTGATAGGGAAAATTCCCCAAAACTAATGAGAATCTTATTAGTAACGTAAGCAAGGGCTAAAGTGTGTCCAAACTCATGTGTGAATCCAATAACCCTGAACTAAAGAATATTTTTACAGACGTTACTATCAAAGATAACATCATCACTTTTAGTGGTGGCGTAATCCCAAACGGAACCCTGTTTTACAATCCATTTGCTACCCTGCCCAATCTAGCGCCAGGTGCTGGAATCATTCCATCAGTGCCACCAGAGAAAGCGGATAAAGATGGCCCGATCAGAGTGGCTAGTTATTATACTGCTGTTCCTGAATCAACTAGCGTTTTGAGTGTATTGCTCTTTGGTGCTTTAGGCGTAGCTTTAAAATTAAAGCGATCGCTACACTGTTAACGCTGTTACGGGGGACTGGGGACTAGTACAGCATAACTGACAATCGCCAATGCCCAATGCCCTCACTCTGTAATTAATTCACGATACACTGCCAGTGTTTCCTGATGAACGCGGGCAACACTCAGCCACTCTAGGTTTTGATTTGCCCGCTGTTTCCACTCATGCAGCATATCGGCATCACTCAGTAATTTTACTAAAACTCCAGCCAAAGCATTACTATTTTTTACTGGGATTAAAAGACCTGCTTGCCCATTGTCCAAAGCTTCAGGAATCCCATCTACCTGAGTGCCAATGATCGCAGTTCCAGCTTCCCTAGCTTCGGAAAGTACCAGGGGGCAAGGGTCACGGTGAGAAGCCAACACAAATATGTCACAAGATATAAGATAGCGTTGAGGTTCCGGCTGGAAGCCTTCAAAATGAATGCGTTCTTTTACAGAAGTTGCTTGTGCTTGTGCTTCAAATAGCTGTTTATCAGGGCCATTTCCTACTAAATAAAGATGCGCTTGGGGAAAATCTGAGGCAATTTGTTCAAAGGCAGCGATTAACTCACTGATTCCTTTGCGTTGATACATCCCGGCTACAGTAGCGATCGCTGGACGCTGTAACGCTAAAGGTTGATAATCTTGTATTTGTCGGGTGCGAGGACTACCCAAAGTTCCATTGCATACTACCCGCAACTTGTTTTCTGAAATACCGCGCCGTGCCATAGATATTCGTACAGCTTTGCTAACCGCAATTACTCTGTCAGCTAAACCCATCAGCAGGCTAGAACGCTGAAATTCGTTGTGGACTGTGGAAACTAAAGCATATTTATCCCCTTTAAAAATGCGTGCTAGTATAACTCCCGTCATCATATGTGCATGAACAATATCCGGCTGAAATTCTGCTGCGATCGCTTGGTAACGCCCAGCTGCTTTGATAATATTTATCGGTTTCCTAGTTTGATTTAGTTGGTAGTGTTTGACACCGTACATCTTTAGTAATTTCTCATATTCACCACCAGCAGAAATAACCGCTACCTCATGACCACATTTTGCCTGTAAACAAGCCAGATCCACAGCCACATTCACAATACCGTTACCTATTTCTTGAACGTGGTTCAAAATATGTATGATTCGCATAATCTTTGAAATATGTATAAAAAATCAAGATAAGTAACTGGGTGTAAATCAACATAATCATTGAGGTCTTCAGCGACAACTCAAGAGTAGTCAGTAGTACGTAAAATTGACCACTTGCTACTGACTAAGAGCGCTTATAACCAGTTACTTAGCTTAAAGACTTATTCAGTAACGGCTCGATAAATCGGGGTAAAACTCCAAAATTCGGAAGACTGAATCTGCTATTTCAGTCGCTATAGCCTTATTTTGTATTCCCCAATGGCTATGACCAGGATAAGCTAATACCCTGGCATCGGACTTTACTACAGCACAGCAGATATATAAATACCATTCAATACAGCGATCGCTCTGATTTTGGCTGTGTGTTTATAATTTTCTGAAAGCTCTAAATATACTTTTTCTTCAGGCATAATATTCTCTGAGGATCAAATGTTTATCAATGCTTAAAAAGTTAGGACTCAATCAATACAAGTTTACGAACCTCAGAATTTTGTCCTTGAGAGCGGCGTGATGAGACAGCAGTTAGCAAAAACTTCCAAGACTGAGGAGAAAGTACAGATGGATCTATCATTGAAAGAAAACTCTTGATATTTTTTTGCTTCAGTGCTACTAAAATCCAATGGAGTTTTAGGTAATTTTTTATATCCTGAAAGACGGGAATCTTTGAGCGATGTTGGTCATTTACCAAGGCGTAAATTTTCTCCTTCATCAAAATATTTGTAGCCAACCGCCGAGATAAAGAAAACTTTTGATTATATGCACCCGGCCAAATAGTGCGGTAAGCAAGACATTGGTTGAAGAAAATAGCATCACCAAACTGAGCAATCCGAATCCAAGAATCGATGTCATCACAATTAGCATCGAGTGTGGAGTCCCAACCACCAGTTTGCAGGAAAGCATCACGCCGACAAGCTACTTGTACAGGTGTGCCAAAGGGTACAAGCTCTAAGAGCATACCGTAGTGAATATCGGCTTGTGGGACATAAAAAGCTAATCCGGGGCCAACTTGCGGGGTGCGACTGAGTTCAACTTCATTGCCATCCACCTGAGCCGCCACACAAGAGCAGATTACAGCATCGGGACGAAGTGCGATCGCCTTAGCCATCTCTTCTATGCAGTTGGGCGCTAAATAGTCATCATCATCTAAAAACTTAACCCAGTCGCCGCTAGCTTTGGCAACTCCAGCATTTACGGTTGCTGCATGACCAAGGTTCACTTCGTTCCGATGGTAAACAACCTTGTCCCCTAAACTTTTGAGATATGTTTGGGTGTCATCAGATGAACAGTCGTCAGCAACAACCACCTCGCACTCGATTGTTTGGTTACGAGCCGAGTCAATTGCTCTTTGCAGTAAGTTCAAGCGATTATAGGTACTGATGACGACGCTAAATTTCATAAATTTCACCCCTGTGGTACAGCATTCTGCAATATAGCTTTGATCTCTAGGCTGTTGTATCAGTAAAATTATCAATCACAACAAGTAGACTGAAATAGGATTATCGATTTATGATTGATGATTGGGAGTTTTTTGTAAGCAGACGGAAAGACTATGAACGCTCAAGAGATTATCCGCTCCATTGAAGCGGAACAGAAAAAATCGAATTTGCCCGATATTTATGTGGGCGACACAGTAAAAGTGGGAGTAAAAATCAAGGAAGGCGAAAAGTACCGTGTACAACCCTATGAGGGAGTAGTGATTGCCAAACGCAATGGTGGCATCAACGAAACTATTACAGTCCGTAAGGTTTTTCAAGGTGTGGGCGTTGAGCGGGTGTTTCTCTTGCATTCTCCCCGGATTGACAGCATCAAGGTATTACGTCGCGGTAAGGTACGCCGTGCTAAACTGTATTATCTCCGCGATCGCGTAGGTAAGGCAACCCGGATCAAGCAACGGTTTGACCGCCCTTTGTGATTCGTCCTTCAATCATTATGGGAGAAATCTCAAGCCTCAAGCGGCATCTGCCGCTGACTTGTTCCCAAGGACAGAATTGAGATATGATATAAATCGCGTGTTGCGTTAAACTGAAATTTAGTTCAGCGCAATGACTGAATCAAAAACAGCTTGTGCGCTCTTAGTTCAGTTGGTAGAACGCAGGTCTCCAAAACCTGATGTCGGAGGTTCGAGTCCTCCAGGGCGCGCTTAAGAGCAAAAAACAAAGCCCGAAATAATTACGCAGCTGCTAATATAGCAGTTAGCGATAATAATTTCGGGTAAACTTATTATTGTATTTGCAGTTGTTTTACTGACAGAGAGTGAAATAGAGTCGAAGCTGCAAACCGGGATCGTCGAATTTGAGATTTGAGATTTGAGATTTTGGATTAAAAAGATAAAATCTGCCGATTTGAAATTTTAGATTGAGAAGAAATCTAAAATCGACAACCCAAAATCTAAAATTAAGCTCCTTTGCCTTAAAGCATAGGGTAAATCTAAAATCCAAAATCCAAAATCCAAAATTGAGTGACAAAGGGGGGATAAACAATCGTGGCCAAAAAAAGTGAAGCAGAATTGCCAGAAACCACAAATGGGTTTAGCCCTGGCAACTTCATACAGGGAATCAAAGAAGAACTTGAGAAAGTAGTCTGGCCGAGTCGGAAGCAGATAGTGAGCGAATCCGCCGCTGTGTTGTTAATGGTGGCACTCTCCGCATCTTTGATATACTTGGTCGATGGATTGTTTGGTTGGGCAGCAAAACAGGTGTTCTGATGACTTTTGCAACAGACGAACCTCGCAACTCCACGTTGCAGTCGGAGGAAACAGGAGAAACAGCAGAAGCAGCGTCAAAAGAAGCACGCTGGTATGCAGTGCAAGTAGCCTCAGGCTGTGAAAAGCGTGTAAAGACTAACTTAGAGCAACGCATTCAAACTTTTGATGTAGCTGACAAAATTGTCCAGGTAGAAATTCCGCAAACGCCAGCGGTGAAAATCCGCAAAGATGGCAGTCGCCAGCATACAGAAGAAAAAGTTTTTCCTGGCTATGTGCTGGTGCGGATGATGATGGATGATGATACCTGGCAGGTGGTACGAAACACCTCCCATGTAATCAATTTTGTGGGTTCAGAACAAAAACGTGGTAGTAGTAAGGGTCGCGGTCATGTCAACCCCATACCACTGAGTTCTTCAGAAGTCGAACGTATATTCAAACAAACCAGCGAACAGGAAGCTGTTGTCAAAATTGACATGGCTACTGGTGATAAGATAATGGTGCTTTCTGGTCCATTTAAAGACTTTGAAGGCGAGGTGATTGAAGTCTCTCCAGAGCGGAGTAAGCTCAAAGCCTTGCTGTCAATTTTCGGCAGGGATACACCAGTAGAATTGGAATTTAATCAGGTAGAGAAACAGAGCTAAATACAAATGGCGAAGAAAATAGTAGCGGTCATAAAACTGGCCCTGAATGCTGGAAAAGCCAATCCAGCGCCGCCAGTGGGACCCGCGTTGGGTCAACACGGCGTTAACATTATGATGTTTTGTAAAGAGTACAACGCCAAAACAGCAGATCAAGCTGGAATGGTGATCCCTGTAGAAATTTCGGTTTTTGAAGACCGGAGTTTTACATTTGTACTCAAGACGCCACCAGCATCAGTGCTAATTCGGAAGGCGGCGAAAGTTGAAAAAGGCTCGAATGAACCCAACAAAAAGAAGGTTGGGTCAATTACCAAAGCACAATTGCAAGAAATAGCCCAAACAAAACTCCCTGACCTCAACGCCAACGACATCGAAGCGGCAATGAAGATTGTGGGAGGAACGGCTAAGAATATGGGTATAACAGTCAAAGATTAGTCATTGGTCATTGGTCATTAATAAAAAACCAGCAAATGACATAGACGCGCCAGCGGCTTATCGCATAGTAGGACAAATGACAAAGGACAAATAACTAAAAATTATCGGGGGAGAGGCGAGGCTTCGGAATTACCCCAGGAGAAAAAAATGGTAAAAATATCGCGTCGTTTGCAGACGCTGCAAGCAAAAGTAGAAGATAAGGACTATCAACCCTTAGAGGCTTTAGCCCTTCTCAAAGACACAGCAACAGCTAAATTTGCTGAAGCTGCTGAAGCGCATATCCGGCTGGGAATTGACCCAAAGTATACAGACCAACAGTTACGGACAACGGTAGGACTGCCTAAAGGTACAGGACAAATCGTCCGGGTGGCGGTGATAGCCAGAGGCGAAAAGGTAAACGAAGCAAGCAACGCTGGTGCTGATATAGTAGGTTCAGAAGAACTGATTGACGAAATCCAGAAAGGTAGGATGGATTTTGACAAGCTGATTGCGACACCCGATGTGATGCCACAGGTGGCAAGGCTGGGTAAGTTGCTTGGGCCACGTGGTTTAATGCCATCGCCTAAGGGTGGAACCGTGACATTTGATTTAGCAAGTGCGATCGCAGAATTTAAAGCTGGTAAATTAGAATTCCGAGCCGATCGAACTGGTATTGTCCATGTTATGTTTGGTAAGGCAACTTTCTCGCCTGAAGATTTGTTAGTCAACCTGAAGGCATTGCAGGAGACGATTGACCGTAACCGTCCTTCCGGAGCTAAAGGTCGTTATTGGCGCACATTTTATGTGTCAGCCACTATGGGCCCATCGATTAAAGTTGATATCACCGCCCTACGAGATTTGAAACTGAGCGAAGCAGGTTAATAAGAGTTATGAGTTATAAAGTTAGGAATAAAACTACTAACTCCTAACTGTTCACTCCTAACTTTAAATTAAATAGGCAAAGCCGGAGACAGCAGGTGCTAATAGCTTAATATCCTGCCGAGGTTGAAACATCTAATTGTCAGAATTACCACCTATAAAGGTGTGATAACTATGGCATTAGGAGTCTTACTACTTAACCCCGGCTATATTAGCTGGGGTTTGTTGTTTGGATTCAGGTTTAGAAGAAACGTACAACTAGGGCACTTCCCCGATTATTTTAAGGAGGTGAGATTGGAATGGGTAGAACAGTAGAAAATAAAAAAGAAATAGTAGCTGACCTCAAAGAAACTTTGAGTCAGTCAACTCTGGCACTGGTAATTGACTATCAGGGGCTAACAGTTTCTGAAATCACCGATTTACGGCGGCGGCTGCGTCCCACTGGCACCGTTTGTAAGGTAACGAAGAACACCCTAATGGGCATTGCCATTAAAGATGATGAAAAATGGCAGCCTTTGTCAGAATTGCTTAATGGTGCTTCCGCCTTTTTGCTGGTAAAAGAAGATTTTTCATCGGCAATTAAGGCATACCAAGAATTCCAAAAAGTCAGCAAGAAAACAGAACTTCGCGGTGGTGTACTGGAAGGTCGTCTACTCAAAGAACCTGATGTCAAGGTATTGGGAGACTTGCCATCTAAGGAACAACTCATAGCCCAAATTGCTGGAGCTATCAATGCTTTGGCAACCAAGATTGCTGTGGGTATCAACGAAGTTCCTGGTTCATTGGCTCGTGCTTTGCAGGCTGTGGCCGACCAAGAGCAAAGTGGTGGTAGCACCGAAAGCCCTGCTGTACAAGATAGCAGCACCGAAACAGCTGCTGAATAGACTTCGTGGTTCATCAGTCAAAAGTCTATAGTTAAAGACCAATGACTAATGGCTAAATAAATAATCAAAATTACAGGAGTTATATCAATGTCTGCTACAACCGATCAAATTTTAGAACAGCTAAAAACCCTTTCTTTGCTGGAAGCTTCTGAGTTAGTCAAGCAAATTGAAGAAGCTTTTGGCGTGAGTGCTGCTGCACCCGTTGGCGTAGCGTTCACAGGTACTGGTACTGGTCCTGCTCCTGCTGAGGAAGTTGTTGAGCAAACCGAGTTTGAAGTGGTTCTCGAATCAGTCCCAGCTGATAAGAAGATTGCCGTGCTGAAGATTGTCCGGGAATTGACTGGTTTGGGTCTAAAAGAAGCTAAAGACTTGGTGGAAGCTGCACCCAAGGCAGTTAAAGAAGGTATTCCTAAGGATGCTGCTGAAGATGCTAAGAAGCGGATCGAAGAAGCTGGCGGTAAGGTGACTGTTAAGTAGTCACAATTCTATTACTAGTTTTTATTAAGGAGTCTGAGTCAGGCTCCTTTTTTTATTTCAGGCTAGTTTTGAGGATTTGTAGTAAGCACTTTAGTCCTTATTACGAACTTGCTTACCCAGCAATTTAAACTTAATCGGCTCTCTAATTGCATTCGTTTTAAAAGTTCACATTGTTTTTCTGGTTTTTTTATATCTTGTCTATAAAGCCAATCAGCCTAGTGTAAAATACTATTTTTGTATTCAAGTTCGTATTATGAATGATTGTCTATAAAAAGACAGAGGGTAAGTTAATTAGTGGTGACACTCAGGAAGTAAAGGTAAATTATTGAGCATGAAAAGCAGGGTATTCTACTGTTATGGCAAAACTCACTCTTCCAAAGCTGGAACGTCACTTATTTGCGGCGGCTGATATTTTACGCGGCAAAATGGACGCTTCTGAATATAAGTAATTTATCTTTGGGATGCTGTTCTTAAAGCTGGCTGCTGATGTGTTTGATGTGCGTTATCAGCAAATTGTCAAGGAATTTATGGATAAAGGGGAGAGTGAAGAAGCTGCTAAGGAAAAGGCTGACAACCCTAAACGCTATGTTCCAACTGATAGAGAAGCTTATACGTTATTTGTGCCATTAGAATCTCGTTGGAATACTATAGTTAACACCTTTCATCAACAGATAGGCAATAAACTTAATATTGCTCTACACAAACTTGCTGATGCTAATCAGGCAGTGTTGCAAAATGTTTTTGAGCATATTGATTTTAATAAGCAGGTGGGTGGCAAGAGTACATTAAGCGATTTGCAATTACGCCAAATGATAGAACATTTTGACAAGCGATCGCTACGTAATCAAGATTTAGAATTTCCCGATTTATTGGGTGCAGCCTATGAGTATTTAATTTATTTCTTTGCCGACTCTGCTGGTAAAAAGGGCGGTGAATTTTATACTCCCCGTGGAGTGGTGAAGTTAATGGTGCGAATTGTCAACCCCCAAGAAAGGATGGAGGTTTATGACCCCTGTGTGGGTTCGGGGGGAATGTTAATTTTATCTAAGCAGCACATAGAAGAACACGGTGGAAATTCTCGCAATTTGAGACTCTACGGACAAGATAATAACGGGGGAGTTTGGGCTATCTGCAAGATGAATTTATTGCTGCATGGAATCCCCAATGCTGTGCTTCAGAATGACGATACCTTAATGGTGCCGATTAAAGAGGGGGGAAATTTAAAGCATTATGACCGAATACTGAGTAATCCACCGTTTTCGCAAAACTACAGCCGGGGTAATAAAGATAACCCGATGGAGTTTAAAGACCGATTCCGTGTTTTTTGCCCTACGAGTGGAAAAGCTGATTTGATGTTCGCCCAGCACATGCTGGCGGTGTTAAAGCAAGATGGGATTATGGCGACGGTAATGCCGCATGGGGTACTATTTCGCGGTGGTGAAGAAAAGAAAATTCGCCAGTTATTTATTGAAGAGGATAATTTAGAGGCGGTGATTGGCTTACCACCACAATTATTTTATGGTACTGGGATTCCGGCGTGTATTTTGGTGATGCGTCCCAGAGGTGCTAAACCAAAAGCGACTCAAGGTAAGGTCTTATTTATCAACGCTGATGCGGAATTTCAGACTGGACGCGCTCAAAATTCTTTGCGTCCTGAACATATAGAAAAAATTGTCTCAGCTTATGAAGATTTTACAATTAATGCCGATTATCCTGGGATTCCTGGTTATGCGGCGGTGGTGACTCAACAACAATTGGCTGACTACGAATACAACTGCAATATTCGCCGCTATGCTGATAATACCCCACCGCCAGAACCTCAAGATGTGCGATCGCATCTTTTGGGTGGTGTACCCAAGTCTGAGGTAGATGCAAAGCAAGAATTGTTTACTAGTCACGGTTTTGACCCGATGACTTTGTTGCAACGGCGGAAGGGGTAAACGTGGAAAAACAATTGCACCCCGCCAAAGCTACGCTTTGTCTCCCCTCCCCGCAGGCCTACGGTGTACATACAAATGGGTTCGCCGAAATAACAAATGGGTTCGCCGAAATAACAAATGGGTTCGCCGAAGTAACAAATGGGTTCGCCGAAGTAACAAATGGGTTCGCCGAAGTAACAAATGAGTTCGCCGAAGTAACAAATGGGTTCGCCGAAATAACAAATGCGATCGTCGTTATTGCAATACTGCAAATCTTTGGTGATGAGGTTTTTCGCGTCAGTTTTACCCCACCCTAACCCTCCCCTTGTGAAGGGGAGGGAACCGGAAATCTTGTTTCCCCCCTTTCTAAGGGGGGATTAAGGGGGGTAATTTGTTTCAGGCTTCAATGCAATAAGTCCTACTTGAATTGTTGACGGTGCGTTACGCTAACGCGGTAACACACCCTATAACTTGAATTAATGTAACTGCCCAGGTAGGAATGTCAGGAATATTCCCATGAGGGAAGAAAGATGGTAGTGTTCAAGCATGAATCCAGAAGAAAAAGATCAAAAAA
>NZ_JBALCO010000055.1:0-39272 GCF_036919595.1 Nostoc sp.
AGATTGGGCAATGACGCAAAATAATCTGGGGAATGCTTACGGTGACAGAATATTCGGAGAACGAGCCAAGAATATTGAATTAGCGATCGCTGCTTTTAATCAAGCACTCAAAGTTAGAACCTTGAGCGCCTTTCCTCAGAACCATGCAGAAACTTTGTTAAATCTCGGCAGGTTATACCAAGACGAAAACCAGTTTGACTCAGCTTACAATACCTTTGTTGCAGCAATAGAAACAGTAGAAGCTTTGCGGCTTGAAATTGTTTCTGGCGAGGAAGCCAAGCGCAAACAAGCAGAAGAATGGAACCAACTTTATAGACGCATGATAGAAGTTTGCCTAGCATTGTTAAAAGACACTGAGGCAATAGAATATATTGAACGTAGCAAAACCCGCAATTTAGTAGAATTGTTAACCAAAGCAGCATCAGCAAGTCAAGAAAATTTGCCTTTAGTTGCTAACAGTATCCGTTTTGCAGAAATTCAAAACCTTTTAGACAACGAAACTGCAATCATTCAGTGGTACATCTTCACTGATTGTTTTCGCGCTTTCATCATCACTCACAACAAATTGATAATCTGGCAATCCAAGCAACAAGACTTAGAAAATCTGGAAAATTGGATTAATAATTACCTCCAGCTTTACGATAGCGATAAACCAAAGTGGCGTTCTCAGTTAAGCGATCTACTTATTCAGCTAACTAAAATCCTGCATCTCAATCAAATAACTTCCCTCGTTCCCTCTGATTGCCAAAAGTTAATTCTCATTCCCCATCGTTATTTACACCTCTTATCTTTCCACGCTATTCCCCTATCTGCTAACGACACCTCAACACCAGAGTATTTATTTGATAAATTTCCTGGTGGTGTGAGTTATGCACCTAGTTGTCAACTGTTGAGGTTTACTCAATTCAAAGCTAAAAAATTAAATTATTTATAGTTAAATCAACAAAGTCACCTTTTTGCTGTTCAAAATCCTACAAATGATTTAGACTTTACCGATATCGAAGTTGAGACGATTGCCGCAAACTTTCAACCCCACCAAATTCTCAAACATCACCAAGCCACCAAAACAGCATTAACAGCACAACTAACAAATCAAAATCTCGCCAATTCTCAATGGCTACACTTTTCTTGTCATGGATATTTTAATTTGGGTTTACCTCTCAAATCAGGCTTACAGCTAGCCGATGCAGTGATTTCTGAAATTCCTGCTTATAGCAACTCATCTCGCTACCTACGAGTTGATGACGAAAAATTAATAGATTTAGATGAATGCCTCACCCTAGAAGATATCTTTCAATTTCGACTTCAATAACTGCCGTCTTGTTTGTCTTTCTGCTTGCGAGACAGGCTTTATTGATTTTAATAATTACAGCGATGAATATATAAGTTTGGCAAGTGGCTTTATTCGTGCTGGCGCAGCCAATATTATTAGTAGCTTATGGGCAGTGAGTGATTTTCACACAGCTTTATTAATGATTAAATTTTATGAGCTTTTGCCTAATTATCAATATAATATGCCCTTAGCACTTAATCATACCCAGCAATGGCTACGTCAAGCTAATCAAACACAAATAATAGATTGGCTTCAAGGTCTAGATAAAATGGAATTAGTAAAAAAACAGCAATTTATAGATTATTTAGATACGCAATACAAACCAGAACAACAGCCATTTAAAAAGCCAGAATTCTGGGCAGCATTTTGTGCGATATCACCTGTTTTAGGCAATAGACCTCTTGCATAAGTCGAATAGACTCCCCTTAATCCCCCCTTATATAAGGCTACCGTGTATACACAAGTCAAATTACCCCCCTTAATCCCCCCTTATAAAGGGGGGAAATAAGAAATCTTGTTCCCTCCCCTTCACAAGGGGAGGGTTGGGAGGGGTGATCAAGGATTTTGCAAGAGGTCTAATAAACAATAGGCAATTGCTCATTGCCCATCAAAATCAAATACAATAACATGCAATCAACACAAAAATAAACCAATGGAAGCCGATAAACTCATTCAAGCATTTACCCAAGTTGTGCGAAATCAAGATTACGTTTTCTCATCAAAAGCCATTACAGCCATTCCAGAACTACAAAAAAAACTTGCCGAATTAGAAGCCCAATCACCAGATTTATTTTCCGAAGCAATTCGCCATTGGTACATTGAATATGAAGATGTTAGAGACGCTGTACTAATTGAAGAACGAGAAATAGGGAAAGTCAGTAAAACCAAGCCAGAAATTCAAGAAAATACTCAGGAAAATCGTTACAGAGTTGTGCAAGACGAACTTAAAAAACTGCACCATAAAAAAATACATCAGTCTCATCAACCATGAAAATCTATGCACCTAATATTCATTTATTCGCCTTTCAACTTTATAAAAGCGCCAATATTGACGTAACACCAACAGATAAAAACTTTCTTTGGAACACTGGTGATAAAATAGTTGACATAACGTTACACCAAGATTTACATCTCCACCAGCGTATTGATGTAAATAAAGAACCAAATAGCCCTCGTGTAGATTTACTCAATGAGAAAGAAGTTATCGATGATAACTACGCTGTCTCTTTTGACGGTATTACTTTCGACCAAAATCAAAACTTACTAATTGAAGGTTTTGCTCATCCTTTACGACTTTACGACAGCTACAGTTTATGGCTAAATCTACGTCGTCCAGAAAGAGAAAATAATAATAAGACAGATGATGTAGATATCTTATTTATACGTAAATTAAATCCAGACAACTGTCTTACCGTTAAAGATAATCCTTTATTTATCGGTCAAACTTTGCTAATTACTGCTTGGTTAACAGGTGTAAGAGACAGAAAAATTATCCAACAAATAGCAAACGAATGTTTAAAATCTGTATTTCCTGATAACTATCTTCTACCGCAATTAAATCGCCAAGGTGAATTATTTGGCAGTCCTATATTTGAATATGGTTTATTTAGTCAACTATCTAACTATCAGCACGTTTTAATTTGGTTATTTGCCGACGAACAAGCAGATGATAAATTGAATCAATGCTATCAAGAATTATTAGACTTATTTTTCTTCCGCGCTAAAGCTGTAAAAGCTTACAAAGATAGTAGAGAAATTTACAAACAACTAGATTTAGGCTATCGCTTTATTGAAACAATCATTGAAAAAATACCTGAATTAGATAATAATCAATCTACCAAAACAGTAAATTTAACCGATTTAAAAGACCAACTAAAAGCTTTACCCCAATCATCGTTAACATATACACATCTGCTGCGAAATCTAGAAGAATATCAAAATACTATTGCGATTAATGCCTATAACTACGCCGAGAGATTGCAGCAGATTCATGATATAACAGGTGAAAACATCAAGTTTCTAGAAATATTCAGTGAAAGAAACTGCCTGTTCTTTCAACAACAAATAAATGCAGATTTAGGTTATTTCCGCCACGGTTCGGAATTATTGAGTAAAGCCATAGACTCAATTCGTGGCATAGTAGAAATAGAACAAGCTGAACGCGATCGCTCTTTAGAACGCACCATCCAAGTACTAGGTATAGCTTTTGGTGGCGGTGCAATAGTTTCTGGTGTCGTCACCGGACACATAGATAAACCCTTTGCACCACAGATAAATTTCAAGTACCCAGTTCACCCCTTGGTGTCATCTTTACTTTGGAGTGTTTTTGCTACCGTTATCTTTGGTATGGTGGCGTGGTGGGTCACTCAACCGAAACCAAAGAGAAATAAACAGAAGTAGGCATTAGAGCAAGTTATCCGACTCAAGCCACATCGATAGTAGGAATAATTCTGCTGTGCGATGTCTACGACGGGCTACGCCTACGCGCATTTTCGACAACCAGAAAAATTCACGCTATCTTGGGTTGATATGCGATCGCTCCTTCGAGTGAAAGCCTGGAATTATTCCTCAAAATCAGTTTCACAGAAAGCTTTTAACAAATCAATACAATTAGCGATCGCTCCTAAATGAGCAATTTCATAACCGTGGGTATTTTGGGTAGGAAACGCCAAACAAGCAGCACGCCCAACATGACCAAATTTCATCGCAATCGAAGCATCACTACCAAACTGACTCAGTATCGTTAGCTGCATCGGCATATCCAACTGTTTAGCACAGTGGCACAGTTGGCCATTTAGCCCTTCATCATATATCCCATAAGCATCTTGAGATAAAAGTACAGGACTTTCACCATCTTTAACAGGATATTCCTCGGATAAGGGACAAATTTCTAAAGCAATTAAGGCATCCAAACGCTGGTTTTGGGTAAAAAATAGCGCCCCAATTGCTCCCACTTCTTCTTTTGCTGACGCCACTAGATAAACATCAACAACTGGCTGTTTCAGGTTTTGAGCCAAAGCTAACAAAATGGCAACAGAGGCTTTGTTATCCAAGGTATAACTGGCGATATGATCCTTTAACCTAATTGGATACTTGCGATGTTTACCGACTACCATTCTAGTTCCAGGTCGAATGCCAGCTGCTTCTAATTCAGCAGATGTGAGCTTCGTTTCAATCCAGGCATCTTCCCACTTAACAGTAGTATCTTCTTGCTGGACTTTTTGCGGCGATTCATGGGAAACGTGGCGGGAACCAAAGCTGAGAATACCGTTGATAGTTTCGTTATCTCCAAGTAAATCGACAACGCCTTCGCCATAAACCCACGGGAAAGAACCGCCAAGTTTACGGACTTCAACACGACCTCCATCACCAAGAGTCTTGACAATTGCGCCAATTTCGTCTTTGTGTGCCGTGATAGCGATCGCTCGGTCTGGATTTTTGCCTGGAATTTTCGCAATAATATTATCGGCGCGATCGCACCAGACTTCTACATCCAGCGCCGCAAATCGTTGCATCAACAACTGGTTAATCTCAGCTTCTGCACCACTAGGAGAATGGTGCATGACCAATTCTTCAATAATTTCAAATAAGCGATCGTAATCCCACATCAATACAGTTAGTTTAATTTTCAACTATTATTATGGGACAATTGTGCATCAACAACCCGACCTGCTAATACAAGTGCTGACCTTTTTTGTTGACGCTTCAGCACTCCTACCACACCAAAAGCACCGAGTGCTAAAATCCCCAAGTTTATTGAGGGTTCAGGTACAGACTTAGCCTCAATCGCCGCCAGTGCAGTGTTTGCTTCTTAATAAAAAATAGGTACATTAAAAAGAAATAGCAAAGTTTTCATCCTAGAGATAGAATTGCCCACTTTTATGCAGGCTGGCTATCAACTAACCGCAACAGAATTGCGTAACCCTTCGTAGACATCGCTTTAACTTCGCTTTAATTTCAAAGCCTCAGCAGCCGATACACCCTCACCCTGAGTGCCGAAATACCACAAAACTGTAGCAGCCTCAGCCCGAGTTACTGGTTTTTTAGGTTGAAACAGAGTCGTATAACCAAATACCCGCCGAATATTCGATTGTTCGCTATTTTGGTAATCAACCAATACTGCTCTTAAAGCTTTAGGGTCAATTCGCGCTGCGTCTTGGAAACCCCAGGTTTGTTTGACCGCATCTAAGTTAGCAGAGGGTAAAGCTTGGCGAGTATCTAGGGGTAATTTCCACAGCAGCAACGCCTCCCGCGTTAGGGGTGCATCAGGACGAAACAAAACTGCTGTAGAATCTCCAGACAAAGGACTGGGAATTAACCCAGCCTCGGCTAATCCCTGAATTGCTGGAAAATCAGGGTCTTTTGCAGGCACATCACTAAAAGCTGGTTGAGTACTTTCTGATGCTAAGCGAATTTGTTTAGCTGGATTGCTAGGATACATAGCATTGTTAGCAGCAATTAGCCAACGGGCATATTCCCGATGTGTAACGATTTTACCGGGTTCAAACTGGTTAGTTGTGGTAATAGAGTTGCTCTTAATTGCCTTTGGCTCTATGGATAAAACACCTAATGCAGCCAAGTCTTGGATGTGTTGCCGCCATTCTTGCGGTATCTTATTGAGATCGTTGAATTCCTGAGATTCGGGTGCAGCTGTAGGAGTTGTTTGGTTATTAGCTGTACTTGGTGGCTGTGCTGCCAAGTTTACAGGTGGTATCGGCCCAATGAACCGTGGATCTCCTGGTTGGGGAATGGCGTTAGTAGTTTCGTTAAGATTTGTAGTTGAGGTAGGCTGTGCCGTACCGATACTATTCGGTACGTACTCAATCAGTAATTCAGTAGCTGTTTGGGGTTGATTAGGTGTGGCGTTAGTAACTGATTTAGGCTGAATGGAAACCTTCAATAGCAAATCGTTACGACGTGCTTCAAAGACATCTGCCGCATTATCTGTTGGCTGTTGCAAAATCTGCCAGTTATTTGTTTGAAACTGGCTGCTATAAAAGCTAGCAATAAAGTTACTGGGATCAGAACTCAACCAACGAGTTGAGACTCTGTTTTCTGAACCGCTAGCAGGTGTAACTTCCTGTAGTTTGGCATTGGAATACAGTGGGATATCTTTGGGAAAATCAGATGGTAACTGAACTGTTGATTCGTTTTGCTGTGCTTGTGGTTGGTTACCCTGAGATTCTCCAAAGACAACTGGATTGCTTTGCAGCTTAGGATCTGCCGCCAAAGATTGCTCAAGATTTTTGGCGACTGGACTGTTAGCACAGGCTGTTAACGAAGTCAGTAGAACAGCCCAAATTAGAAATACAGCTGAACGTTTACAGGGAAGCACAGGAAATCACAAATTGAGTTTCAATTCCTACCCTAGCGCAGACTGTTCATTAAATGGGCATGGGGCATTGGGGACTGGAATATTGAAAAAACCCCCTTTCCTCTGGCTCTATGCCTCTTTCTATCACCAAAAGACACTACCAATTCACCACATCCTCTTGGTAAATGTCTCTGTTAGTGAAGATGATGATATCTGCTATAGCAATCCTAAATGAGTCGTAAAAATCTCCGATTCCTCTCTCTGCGCTACGGGCAGTTTGCTCAAGTCGGGAAACCCGCCCATGCAACTGCCCTCCTCTGTGCCTCTGCGGTTAATTTATTTTTACAAATGATTTAGGACTGCGATAGGTTTGTTTATTTAAACGTCAACTAAGCCCTATCTCTAAAAATGAGTAAACGGTAGCAAAAGCTACCGTATTGTCTTTGTTTTACAGCCATTAGGTTTTGATAATTCCCATGCTTATTTATAGAGTTCCCTAAAATTCTGACAAAATAACACTTTGGGAAAAAAAACAGAAATAAACCTGAAATACTTGCTAGATAAGAGTTTTATAATTTTGCTCCTCAAAGTTAGTAGTTCACCACACCAAGTTGGATGGGTGAATCAGTTCGTAGTCAGGACTTTAGTCCTTGATTTGAGTGCTGAAATTGTTGCCTTATCAAAGTACTAAATTGAGAATCAATTTTTTAGATAGTTGTGGAAATATTCAGTTGGCAGAGTGGATAACTGATTGAGAAGTTGCCAAAGAACAGCATAGCTAGGAAAAGCTTTAATCTCCTTGCAGATGCACTAGTTGTAATGCGATCGCCAAGCAACTGAAGTGATAAACTAGGACTAAAGCCCCCCCTTAGCCTCATCCAAGCAAGGGAATAGATCAAGTTCGCTAACGTTCGCTTACAATCGATTCTGGAGATTATTCATCTGACGATGGTAAGCTGAATAAGGCAATAGGTGGAAAATGCCAATGTTAAGCAATTCCAGGAGCTTAGCGGCGTAAGTTTGTGGTTCTTGGTAACTGGGGTCATAGGCAAAGCACTCAAGTGTCACAGCAGTTTCCCTAATATCTATAAATTGATTTTCTAGGGAAAGTGCTACTCGTACTGTAGCCACAAGTTTCTTAGCAGCCTCGAAAGCAGTGAGTGCTGACTCTAAAAGTGCGTAGTTTACCGCCGTAGGCATCGCCTCTATGTTTTCCATTGCTTTCTCTTAGGCAATCCATCTCCTGTTTTCTGGGATAGGGCACGGGTTCTTTTAGAAAAGGCTGGGTACAGGGTGGGCTTTGCAAGTTATAGAGGTAGTACATAGTCAGCTATAGCTGTTTTCCTAATCCTACTAACTAATGATTGGGTAAAGGCAAAAAAGACACTTCATCGGATGCACTGGCGGTTGAGAAAACCCTCTACAAACTTGGTCTGAACAGTTAACAGCTTCCTGATAGATTAGATACAATTAGCATCTGCGTTTGGTACAGTGATCATTAGTTCAAGGCGAGTAATCAAATTGACATGCTGCTCAACTAGCCAATTTGACATAGTATTAAACCTTTCTACCTGCTGGTTCTGGCGAATATTTTTGATTCAGGGCAAATTAAGACTTATATTATTCAAGGGGAAAGGTGTTTCTTGGAGGTAAAGTTAGCCAAAAAGGGGCAAAAGGCTGAAAAAGATATGTCTGATGTCAAAAACGCAGATCTAATCGGAGTCTGAATGAAGAAAAAACAATGATCATCGACAACCGTCAGTCAATTTTACTTTCTGTAAAACGTCGCCAGGTTGTTACCAGTGCTGAAACACGATTACATGCAAGTTTCCCAGGATCAGCCTATTTATTCTGAGGCTCCACTCCAACTGTTACTATTTGTCGATGAACGCCCAAAGTCCCGACAACAGGTGCAGCGAATACGTGCTTACTTAAAAGAATTGCAGGCTGAGTATACTTTTGAAGTTCAAATTATCGATATTGGACAACAACCTTACTTAGCAGAACACTTTAAATTGATTGCAACGCCAGCTTTAATCAAAATCCATCCGGAGCCACGACAGATTTTAGCTGGGAGTAATATAATAGCACAATTGAAAAACTGGTGGCCTCGCTGGCAAGCCGCTGTAGACGCTTACTTAAAATTACAGGAAGACTTGCAAGAACGTATAGAGGACAAAGCTAGGGCGACATTACCCAAATCCACTATCCATTCAGTTGCTGTTTCTGCTGAACTAATCCGACTCTCAGACGAAATTTTTCGCTTGAAACAGGAAAAAGATAACCTCCAAGAGCAGCTACAGTTTAAAGACCGGGTGATTGCTATGCTGGCACACGATCTTCGCAATCCCTTAACTGCTGTCGCGATCGCCATAGAAACTCTCCAATCTAATTACAATTTAGAGAAAGGGGAATTTCAGCGCCTCAAACCATCGATGACGGCACATTTATTAAAACAAGCCCGTAATCAAACTAAGATCATTGACCGGATGATTGCCGACCTTTTGCAGGTAGGTCGTGGGAAAGATACAGAACTGCCCATTATACCACAAAAGTTACATTTAGGAAAACTGTGCTTAGATGTATTAGAAGAATTGTGCGATCGCTACACCGCCAAATGCCAAGAGGTAGAAACAGATATTCCCAATGACTTGCCATATGTATATGCTGACCCAGAACGCATCCGCCAAGTGCTAGTAAATTTGTTGGATAATGCCATCAAATACACCCCAGAAGGTGGCAAGATTAGTGTTGCCGGATTGCACCGTACTACCCAGAAAGTTGAGTTCAGTATTGGCGATACTGGACCTGGTATTCCTGTAGAGAATCGCGATCGCATCTTTGAAAACCACTTTCGCTTGCAACGGGATGAAGGTACAGAAGGTTATGGCATTGGTCTTTGTTTATGCCAACGTATCATCCTGGCACATTATGGTCAAATTTGGGTAGACTCTGCCCCCAATAATGGAGCATGGTTCCACTTCACACTGCCAGTTTATCCTTCTTAGGGATTAAGCACTTCTACTGAGCGACTTGTAGCGAGCATTCGCGCAGCCTTTCCAAGAGTTGTATTGGGCATTGGTCAAAGCAGAACTAAGAACTTGAGACAAAGCGATCGCGCCCCCCGGCCTTCGCTTGGTAGAGTGCTTTATCTGCCTGCACAATCAAATCTGAAGGTGAGGATTCCCAAGTGGGGACAATGGTAGCCACGCCCATACTGAGGGTGACATACTGACTTACCACAGACCTGTCATGAACAATTTGCAAATCTTTGATTCCTGCTTGTATCATTTCGGCAACGTGAACTGCGCCAAATGCAGGGGTGTATGGCATAATCACAGCAAATTCTTCGCCACCATAACGCGCTACTAAATCCTGATGCTTTTGTGCTTTAAGGCTTAAGACAGTACCCACCTTTTGTAAACAGATATCCCCAGCAGGATGGCCATATCTGTCGTTATAAAATTTAAAAAAGTCGATATCACCCAAAATCATTGACAAGGGAGATTTCTTTTGTACCAGATTAATCCACTGAGTATTGAGATAATTGTCAAAGCGGCGACGATTAGCCAACTCAGTTAAGCCATCTACATAGGCAAGGTGCTCCAAAGCTTGGTTTGCTGCCTCTAATTGTTTGTATACTTGCGCTTGCTTTAGCAGTCCGCGCAACCGACGGCGCAATACAGGCAAGTGAATTGGCTTAGTCACATAATCAGTCGCCCCTGCGTCAAAAGCACGGTTTACGGATTCTTCATCGTCCAAGCATGTGATCATCAATATGGGAGTGTGCTCCCATATCTTGGGGATCACAGTATTGTTAAGGGTCGAGTCAGTGTCAAAGGTTTCAACAGCTGATTTTAAATTATTTTTGGCAATTTGGAGCAAGTGCTCACAGCAGGTAAACCCATCCATCACAGGCATTACAGCATCTAGCAAAACTATATCTGGTTTGATAGTCTCGTAAGCATCTAAACATTGCTTACCATCATTGACCTCGACCACTCGATAACCTTCTTTTTCCATAGCTTTACGCAAGAATACTCGAACACTCTTGTCATCATCAGCCACTAAAATCAGTGGTGGTTGCTGCTTAGAATTAGAAAATGGGCTTATGCCTGACATGAGTTGCTTTCCACTTGCGGGACTATCCTGAAAAAGACTGTGCAACTTGATCGCATGGGGGCGATCGCTCTTTTCATCAATGCCAGGATTTGCGGCAAAGCTGTATTGGGCTTTACAATCAACTGTTTTTTGACACTAAACTGCTCAATGTTAGTGAGCCAAGCAAGCGGTAGATAACTAAGTTGCATAGACAATCTATAATTGGAACACGAAGGCAATTGTTACCTTTTCGTTCGGCTATGGTTATGGGAGGAAATGTTACTTTTATATTTCCCTATTGTTAAAGTCAAATTGCGATTTTTTTGAAAATTATAAATGCACACCTTAATTATTTAGTTCTGTAGTTAATTTAGAAACCTAGTGAGACAGGGCAAAGCAATTGCCAAAGCGTGCTCAGAAGAAAGCTAATACTAAAGACTAATATCACCCGACTGAAATTTATTTAGTCTATTTGCAAGGCTTGCAGAGGTTTAGTATAATTACATAATATTTAAGTTAAGCTTAGTGCAAAGCTTAATTTTCAAGTCATTCTGAGTAAATAACTTAAGTAAAAATTCTCCTTGAATTCGATTCAGTTATATCTAGTGATATTAAAAAATAGTTTGTTTCTTCGGAAAAACAGCAATTTAGTCATTAAAGTTATATTAAATATAGATATACTAAATAGAATTAATATTTGTAACAAACAAACCTTATAATTTGTTTACAGACAGCAGATAAAACTGCCATCTTTTTGACGATACAAACAACAAGAAGTTTTTCTAATAAAATTAAAATTTATTTACGTCTACTAAATATTTAAAATGCCAGATTCATTAATGTATCAACAGGATCATTTTGTTGTTCTAGAAACAAATCAGCCAGAACAATTTCTGACACAATCAGAGTTGTTAGAAAAGCTCAAAACAACTATCCAACAACTCATAATTCAAGATTTGCCGCCTGACTTGCAAAAGTTTAATTCTGTGGAAGCTCAAGCACAATATTTACTCGACACTAGCTGCGAATTAGATATTGGGCCTGGGCAATATTTACAGTGGTATGCAGTTCGTTTAGAAAAATAACTTTTTGGTCAGTTGTTTAGCAGAAAAGGAGTTAACGAAGAAGTAGCTTCCGATGCTCAATGACTCCCTCTAAGCGTTGGCGCAGCCTCTCTAAGAGTTGCCATGCCGCAGGCTTTACCCTGCGTTATCCGTTGGTGTAGCCTGCACTTCTCTACGAGACGCTTTTGCTAGCAAGATTCCCGTAGGGGTACGGCATGGTTCGACTACGCTCATCAGCTACTCAGTGACCACTACAGGCATCAGAACTTCTCCTGACGGAGACACTGCGCGAACGCAGGAAGCAGGGGAGAAACCCTATACTTAAAAACCTTGTCATTACCAATATCAAATAAATCTTCCACTTCGTTGTTATCCCGCCTTGAAATAAATTCTGAGGCTAATAGCTTGCATTCCTCTCAAAAGGACTAAATACAATATTTTA
The DNA here is from genome assembly GCF_036919595.1 of Nostoc sp. Lineage (GTDB taxonomy): Bacteria > Cyanobacteriota > Cyanobacteriia > Cyanobacteriales > Nostocaceae > Nostoc. The sequence goes on from NZ_JBALCO010000055.1 coordinate 12,255, forward strand.
AGCGATGTATATGGACATCCTTTGTGAAAGTGAAAATTGAAGTTCACGCTTAGTAAATAGAAGCTATTAGTCCAGAATTTAAGTTATGGGTGCCATGTCAATTAGCGCAACACTTTGACTGTTACATAAATATGGGTAATGACAAGCCATAAAGGCATGGCGTTTAGGTAAGAATAATTTTGATTCTTGACTATTAACTACTGACGAGTGACTCTTTTTTAGTATTGATCAGAGCTAACTCAATTTTATTTTCAGATGGCTGCGTTATTTGAATCTCCAATCCGGGGCCAAAATAGTTGGTCATTTTTTCATGCTTTTTTTGCCACACATCAATTGGTATTAGCGGAGAATCAAATTCCAAAATTAGGGCATAGTTGCCATTAACTTCTGTTTCTCGCAACCCTGTGACTGTTGGTCGTTCCTGGTCTGTGGGACTCAAACCCAGAAAAGAAAGTGTTGTATCTAGATGAGCATCTTGACCGTAGCAATATCGGGTGATGTCTTTGCGAATTTTATTTTGAGTATCAGTTGCTTGCTGCTGACGTAGTATCAATGCTGACGGTGATGTAGTTAGGCTAAATGGTACTGGCTTAAGTTCATTAGCTTTCAGCGCTAGCCCTCCTAACAACAGAGGAATCCCGTAAAAAAATCCAACAAGATTGAGTGTGGCATTATCACCAGCATAGGCGACGAAGCCAATGATGGTTAATATGCCACCGATAGTTAAACCGAGTGTTCCCAAAGAGATTTGGCGTAGCATGAGCTTAAATTAGTATAAAGTCTGAATACCTCAGTTTTATTATCATCGGCTATGAGTAACAAATTAGGAAAGAACATCGTCCCCAGGTGGTAATAATTCAACCAACTCAAAATTGCCAGATTAAGACTGACACAAAGAGAAGTCAAGAGCTTTTGGCTTGGTTTCTCCGATCAGAGACGCTCTTGCTAGCTGGCTTTTGAGTAAGGGTACACCAGACACGGAGAGTTTTTAAGGGAGGAAAGTTAGTGTAGTAAATTACTAAGGGCGTATAGTGCCCCAGAATGTTGAATTTTGAGTTAACTTTAAATTTAAAGGTATTTAAACATGGGAAAAAATAATGGATGTACAGACTATAAAGGAACGAATTGCCGCAGTTCAAAGCAAACGCGAGTACCTGTTAAGCCTACTGGAGCAACCTAACCTGGGAACTTTGAGAGTTGACGTAAATCAGGCTTTGGAAGAACTGGATGAATTAATTGATGAATTTAGACGCACCATTCCGGTAGAGTAGAAATTATCAAAAACTGCGTCGGTCTAACCGTCAACTTCAGGCTATTCCGACGCTCCTCAGTAGGATCATTTTCTCAAATCCCCAGAATTTAACTAAGCCGGAGTTGGCAAAGCAACATACCTGATTATCCATCTATTGCACGCTGACCCAACTGCCTAACTAAGGCAATAAGTTCGCTTGTATGTACATCTTTCTTGCAAACGTCATCAAAGCTAGACATTGCCTTTGTTCCCTGAAAATTTACGTCTTCCACTGAGGAGTAAGCAAGGATCTGGGTGTTCGGAGATATAGCTTTAATGCGACTAGACGCACTCCAGCCATCCATGACTGGCATCTGTAAATCTAGAACAATTACGTCTGGATGGCAACGTTTAACCATTTCTATAGCTTCTTCACCATTACTAGCTAAACCTACTACTTGAATATTTTCCTGGCAAGAAAAAACTAATTGTAAGGTTAAGCGAGTCAGTTCGTGGTCATCAACTACTAGAACACGCAAGGTAGAAAGCTCACAAGATAACATTAACGTTTAGGGAAAAGACAGTTTTATTTAAAATAATGTCTCCAGTTTATGGGAACAAGTGCCAGCACTTACTCTATCCTATGGTTGAATAACTTGTGTAAACCCATGACAAACAACTTAGATAACTTCTCAAAAAATTAAAGTTTTCAAAAAAAACTAAATTGAGCTAGTTGTCAAGGTAAAAATAACTGATTTTTTAATCAATCAGGTTGAGGCTACACCAGTTGCGCGTAATGCCATATTCATGAGAATCTTTTGTGAATTAGCTTCTGGAGAATCATCATAGGGACGGCGTTGAATGTAAGTGCCATCAGCTTGTAATTCCCAAGCTTGGCGATTATCCGCGAGCATAATTCCCATAATTTCTTGCAAATCTTTTGCAATATCAGAGTCTTTCACTGGGGTAATTACTTCCACTCGGCGATCTAAGTTGCGGCGCATCCAGTCGGCACTGCCAATATAGATTTCCTCTTGTGTATTGTTATGAAAATAATAAATCCGAGAGTGTTCTAAAAAGCGACCGACAATGCTGATTATGCGAATGTTTTCACTAATGTCTTTGAGTCCTGGGCGCAAACAGCAAACACCCCTAATGATTAAATCGATTTGCACTCCAGCGCGGGAAGCTTCATATAAAGTGGCGATGATTTCTGGATCAACTAGGGCATTCATTTTAGCAACAATACGCCCAGAAAATCCATTTTGAACATTTTCGATTTCGCGGTGAATTAGTGCCAAAAAGCGATCGCGCATATTCACAGGCGCAACCAGCAACTCTCGATAAGACTTTTGCAGGGAGTAGCCTGTCAAGAAATTAAATAAATCTGTGATGTCAGCAGCCAATTCTTCACGACAACTAAACAATCCCAAATCTGTATACAGCCGTGCCGTTTTCTGGTTATAGTTACCTGTGCCAATATGCACGTAGCGACGTATCCGGTCTTTTTCGCGCCGTACCACCATGACGGTCTTACTGTGGGTTTTTAGTCCCACTAAACCATAGACAACATGAACTCCAACTCTTTCTAGTCGTTTTGCCCAGTAAATATTATTTTCCTCATCAAACCGTGCCTTTAATTCCACCAGTACAGATACCTGCTTACCATTTTCGGCAGCGGCAATTAAGGCGTTGACGATGGGCGAGTCGCCAGAAGTCCGGTAAAGAGTCATCTTGATGGCTAACACATTCGGATCATAGGCAGCATGGGTAATAAAGCGCACCACTGTAGCCGAAAAGGATTGATAGGGATGGTGTACTAGCAAATCCTTTTCCCGAATCACAGCAAAAAAGTCTTTTCCTTCGTCCGTTTCCAGGACATCTCGATTTAAACTCGGTTCCCTCAGCCTTTGCAGGCGTAATGGTACAACAGGTTGGCGTGGTGGATCTTTGAGTTCCGGCAATGGCAATGCCATGAAGTACATCAAATCCCGCAGTCCCAAAAGACCGTCTACTTCATAAAAATCACTTTCTGTTAATTCCAAATCATGCAATAATCGTGATCGCACTATTTCGGGAGTTTGGGACTGAATTTCTAGCCGGACTGGACTCCCACCCAACCGCTGTTTTCGCAATTCCTGTTCAATAGCTAACAACAAATCATCTGCTTCATCTTCTTCTAAGACCAAATCGGCATCACGGGTAATGCGGAACGGATGATATTCTTGAATATTCATCCCTGGAAATAGAGATTCTAAGTTATGAGCGATCGCTTGTTCTAAAGGGACTCCAGTCCAGTTGGCAGGTTTTTCGTTGTTCTGATCTCCCAATTCAGGCGGTATCGGTAAAAATCGTGGCAGAACACTGGGGACTTTAACTCTGGCAAAGAATTCTTCTTCGGTGTCTGGGTTTTTGACCACAACAGCCAGATTCAGACTGAGATTAGAAATAAAAGGAAAGGGATGACTAGGATCAACAGCTAAGGGAGTTAAAACTGGAAAGACTTGTTCCTCAAAATAACTGTTGAGATGAGTCCGCTGTTTCTGATTCAAATCTATGTAATCCAGAATATGGATGCCTTGATTTACAAGTAGGGGACGAAGTACTTGCTCAAAATGTTGATGCTGTTTCTTTACATGAGGAATCAGGGTAGACCTAATATCATCTAGCTGTTGTTGTGGTGTCCGACCATCGGGAGTTAACAGGCTGACTTTTGCCTCTACTTGTTGCTTTAAACCAGCAACACGCACCATGAAAAACTCATCCAAATTAGAGTTAAAGATTGCCAAAAACTTGAGGCGTTCGAGAAGAGGCGTGCGATCGTCACAGGCTTCATGTAACACCCTGCCATTAAATTCTAACCAGCTTAACTCTCGGTTAAGATAATATTGTGGATCGTTTAAATTGATGGGATTGGCGCTTTTCTTCGATTTTGCCATAACGATCTTAGGGTAGCCAGATGTAGTCTATACAGATGGATAACAATACACATAGTAAATTAAATCGGGCATCCAAGTGAAGCGGTTTGTCCCTAATTATCGCTTTTATTGGTTGAAAAAATTAAAATATCAAAACAGTTATTTTTATGGAGTTTCCTTTTTCTCCTCAGTTTCTTTAGCTGCGGTGGCAATTGGTAATTGCAGATTTTGGTTGTAGACTAACTCTTTGTTAACTGCTACTTCTAAATTGGATAAAGTATTGCTGTTAGTGATGCCATTTTGAATAGGAACTCGTTCAACAAGATAAACTCCTTCTGGCAAATTCCTTAACTCGCTTATTTAAAGCAGTTTCTTCTCCATTGTAATATGTTTCAAACTACTCGTCGCCGTCTTGCCGTCTGGTACACTGCTATCACCGCTGTATTACTACTATTATTCGCCAGTGGAGTATATTTATATGTCCGCAGTACATTAATCGAGCGGATTGACGATACCCTCAATCATGTAGTGGAAATTGTAGAGCGATCGCTTGTAGTTGAGCCGATCAATGATGATGTTGACAAATTTCGCATTAATCTAGAAGCCAGTTTTCGTGATAATGCCGACACTGTAGAAGATGACCATATTGATCTAGAATGGTTTAGTCGCACTGGCAAATTACTTTGGTCAACGCTATCCGAACCACTAAATATTCCCATTCGTGCTAACCACACTGGCGAAACTGTACGCGTAGTCAAGGAAGAGAGCGAGAATTCAAAATTCCTCACTCAAAATTCCTCACTCAAAACTCCTTACTCAAAACTCAAAACTGAAAACTCAACACTGTTATTGCGACAAGTTACCCAACGGGTGGAAATGGGACGGCAGGTATTAGGGTATCTGCGTGTAAGCCATCCCTGGTTTGAAGTCACTAAACCCAGTCGCCAATTAATTTTTGATTTGGCGCTAGGTATTGGGTTAATGGTGCTTTGTGTCGGCGCAAGTGGTTGGTTTCTTTCGGGTAAAGCGATGGAACCTGTAGGTGAGTCCTACCAACGCCTTAAACAATTTACTGCTGATGCTTCACATGAACTTAGAAGTCCCATTACTTTGATTCAAACCAATGTGCAAGTCGCCCTTGCTGACTTGGATTTAGCAGAGACAGAAGCGACTACTTCTTTGCACTATCGCCAACAGTTAAAGGTCGTAGAACGGTTAACGCAGCGTTTGGGTAAGTTAGTCAATGACTTACTGTTTTTAGCACGGCAGGATAGTGGTATTAGCAAAGATGTCTTTTCATCTTGTCCATTGGACGCCTTGCTGATGGAGCTGGTTGAAGAACAACAATTGTTGGTCCCTGAAAAAGAAATCACCCTTTCTCTAGATTTAGTTGACCCTCCCGCCTCAGAAACAAGCCCCGAATTACTGGAAAATTGGTTTACGCTTATGGGCAATTGGGATCAACTGGTGCGGCTGTTCACAAATTTAATTGCTAATGCCTTACATTACACTCCAGCAGGTGGACGGGTGAAAGTGGGATTGGCACGGATAGAGGGAATAAATCGCGTTTCTGGACTACGTTACACCAGTGCTCAGTTGCAAGTTAAAGTGAGTGATACCGGAGTTGGAATTCCAGCAGAAGCACTACCACGCTTGTTTGACCGCTTTTATCGGGTAGATCCGGCGCGAACTCATACAACTGGGAATACAGCTACAGCCAGTGCGACTGGTTCAGGATTGGGATTAGCGATCGCTCAAGCTATTGTCGAACATCATCAGGGTCATATTCAAGTTGAAAGTATCCAAAGCATTGGCACTACGTTTACTGTCACTTTACCAATAACTCTTGAGTCTTAATTCGGCAAGAAATATTTGTTTCCTGTGATAGATGTAGAAAAATAAATAAATTAACTACTTTATATAATAACAATTGCAGTATTTAGCCGCATTAAATTTGCTGCTTAAAAACTATTAAAAAAATAAGTGTTTTTCTCGGAGTTTACAAAGAATATGAAATCTCAAAATTTTCGCAAGTTCACTGAGTTATTTGGCGCTATTTGTGGGGGATTACTGATTAGTCTGCCAGTAATTCCTCAAGTAGTAGCACAGCAGTCTCCTCCCAAGGTTAACCCTTGTCCAAGAATTTTCTACGAAGAACCACACAATAATCAGGTTGTGGTGCCGCCGGGATGTCCTCCTAATGCTTTAACTAAAAGACTAGCTGCTCAAGGGCTTCTTCCCGTCCCTGCTACCCCATCACCAGAGCAAACAAGATTGAGTGTCGGCGGTGAAGCTCCAGAATCAGGTGTCACACCACCACCCCCAGTTCCTAGTGAGCAAACTCAACAGCCCTCACCAGGGGCGGTTTCCGGCGACCAGCCACAACTACTACAACCACGGCAAACCCCCAGTGCTACGATCGCCCTAGCAAATGGTACAGTTAATATCAAGTTGAAAAATGAGACTGCGGCTAATGTAACTTTCCAAGTGATTGGCGATACGGCACCGCGATCGCTACAAGGTAAGTCAGATGTAACATTGCAAGGTTTAAAGGCACCAGTAACGGTAACATTTGAACGAGAAGATCACGGACAGTTGATAGTGACTCCACAACCTTCTTCGGAGCCAGGAAGTTTGGAAGTTACATTTAAGGAAGCCACCGATGCAACTCAAGGCAGAAGTGCTATGAGAATTGAACGAAACGGTTCTGTCTTCTTGAATTAGTAAAGGCAGGGGTGGGTTAAGTTCCAATACGGTTCACTTAAGAAAATTGTAGGTTGGGTAGAACGAAGTCAAACCGAACAAAGTCACAGAAGTATTGGGTTTCGTTCCTTAAACGCCACTTGCTTCAAGTCGGGAAACCCGCCCAACGCAGTGGCTCCCCAACCTACGCAGAAGTTTAGTTTTAGGCTTAACTGAACTGTATTGGGTTAAGTTCTAGCTGTTCTCAATTCAGTCAACTTAAACCCTGGCGAATTTTATTCGCGACTACACAAACAGAGCTTTCCTTCGTGGGCTAAGAGAAAATAAAGCTTTTTGTAGGAAAAGTCTCGTGTAGACGCGGTTTCTAACCACCGATTTAACGTTAAGTTGACACCAATGTACAACTGTACGCCCCTGACTCTCAACGCTCCAAAAGATTTGTGATTCTGCATTGCTGTACCGTAAGTGGCAATGGTATCCTGATAATTTGCAGATGCTAAGTAGGCATCACCTAAATTATTCAGAGTATTTGCTTCACCGATGGCATCGCCAGTCTGACGGCAGAAAATTAAAGCATTTTCATACAATTTAATCGCCTTGTTATAATCACCTAATCTGGCTACTACCAGACCCAAACTAAGCCTACCTTTTGCCTTGGTAATACAAGTCCTTGTTTCATAAAACTTACCTCTAAAGTTGCAGGTTTAAGTAGAAGGTCTAAAAAAAAGTTTTAAATTATTAAATTAAAGACAATTAAGCTACGCATTTATCCTTAAGTCAAGATTGCTCTAAATCTTCCCCAAAGTAAATAGTGCGAATATCTGTGGGTAATTTTTCCTCTAGCAGACGATAGCCTTTTTGGAGAGAATTGGCTACTTCACTAGGGGCGATCGCTTCTCCTTCGGCTTGTAAATAGGCGGCGATTCTAGTTTCGCTCCAGTGGAAAGTTTGAGCCATTAACACCATCAATCGCAAAACAGGTGGTAATTGGTCTAATGCCTGTTGTACATAGCACCATAGTGGCGGCGAAGTTGTTTGAAGAGAATAATGAATTGCTTCTGTGGGTGGTGGCTTAATCTCGTTAATACAGAAAGCTGTCATATTAATTAACCAATTTTGCAAGGTTAAGGCTTCCTCACCTGATTCAGAGTCGGTTAAATTTAGTCCACCGAGTTCGTAGTAGATATGTCGCCAAGTAAGGGCAAACAGATAATCTGCTTGCACAGGCGATCGCGCCGAATGCCGAATTAAGGTATACACTATGGGACTATAGCGGCAAAAAATCACCGTAAAGTACTTTCCGGCATCTGGATAGCGCTGAAACAGAGTCAGTAGCTCATGGTCACTGTGATGGAACAGCGACTTCACCAGCGGGTGATTAGCTTCGGGAAAATGAGGAATTTGCATAAGCCTTTCGGTTGATAATTGTTAAAATAGTTTTGGGAATTGCACTCCGGTAGTTAATCGCATAATATCTTGGTGTTGCTCAGTTTGTAGCCCAGACTCAGACTACTTGAGTATTGATAAACTAGAAACAAAGACTTAATTTTAGTCTTAATCGACAATCATAAAATCGGCTCCCTTATAGAATCCTTATTTGTTCATGGTTATAGCAGTTAGTGTGATATCGTTCCTGCTCAGTCCCCTTACCTTAGGCTCCTTTCTGCCTTCCCTGCCCTTGGATAGCCTGTTCTCCACCCAAGGCATTATGGTGATGCTGCTAGCAGCTTACGCTGGTGCCATGTGGATGTTCCTCACCAGTGCCCCAAAAGTACACACTGTAATGGTGTCAGATTTGGAGATTGCCCGACAGTTGTATGAAGGACTGCTAGATTTGCCAGCAGCTGAGGTGCCATTGCACTACTACTACAACTACGAACAAACTATCGGCGCAACTGGGATTGATCCGTTATATATGTCTACTGGGCCGAGCTTGTCTAGCAAAATGATGAATAATGCCACAGATGGGCTATGGTATCAATTAAAGAAAAATACCCAGCTACACATTATTACTGGCGCGAGTTTAGGTAGCAAAAATCAGCAACGCCACGTTTGCTTTGATCATGACTGCCTGGAAATGATTTTAATGCGAGTCGAAATGCGCGGTTTGAAATTGAAAATTCGCAACCACAAGCCCTTGAATTTTTTGGTGAAGGACTATGAAGGGCGCGTTATTGAGGTAGCAGAGGTAGCAAATTAATCATTAGATTTTAGATTATTTGAGGTTAGGTGGTGCGTAGCTTGCTGCCGTAGGCATCGCACTACCCAATATTTTTTTATATAGCAGGTGAGGTGTAGCTTCCCGCCGTAGGCATCGCTCTACCATTGATTATTTAAACTCATTATGGGGTTTTGCTAAATAAAAGCTTATGACCGTTGAAAAGAATAAGTGAGTGCAACTTAGGCAATAAAAATGGTGCGTTATGGCTTTGCCATAACGCACCCTACTGTTTATATGCTTAAGTAGCTCAACTCAATTGTTCAAATTTAAATTTCCCTTTAATAAACTTATTAAAGTATTGACCTTTAGACGGTGCATTATCTAAGTCTTCCTTGACACTAGGAGGGACTTTGAAATACTCGTAAAGACTTCCACTATCAAATTCAATAGTCAGTGTTTGAGTTTTTGGTTCATAGCTAAATTGCTTAATAACGCTGCCTTCAGGCTTGAGTAGAGGGAAGGCGATCGCATCCCGAATACTGGCACAATCAGTTAATAACATTACCAACCGATCAATCCCAATCCCTAAACCACCTGTAGGTGGCATACCGTATTCTAAAGCTATCAAAAAGTCTTCATCTACACCTTGCGCTTCCAAGTCACCAGCAGCTTTTCTTTCAGCTTGGGCTTCTAGGCGTTCTCTTTGCTCGATAGGATCGGTAAGTTCTGAGAAGCTATTGGCAGTCTCCCGCCCTACTATAAATAACTCAAATCTTTCTACCAAACCAGGTTGAGAACGGTGGGGTTTTGCTAAGGGCGAAATTTCTACAGGGTAATCAATTACAAAGGTAGGTTGAATTAAATTGGCCTCTACTTTCTCTTCAAAGGTTAAATTTAGTAACTTACCAATTGATTGGGCTTCATCCACACCAGGAATACTAGCATTTTTACTTGCTGTTTTTGCTTCTTCCAAAGTTTGGAAAGAATTAAAATCTAAACCCGTAACTTCTTTAACTAAATCGTGCATTGTCACCCGCCGCCAAGGTGGTGTTAAATCTATAGGTTCCCCTTGGTAGGTAATTTGCAATGTGCCGAGTACGTCTTGGGCAACAGTGGTAATAATCCCCTCAGTCAGCGCCATCATATCGTTGTAGTCGGCGTAGGCTTGGTAAAGTTCAATTGTCGTAAATTCAGGATTGTGTCGAGTCGAAATTCCCTCATTGCGAAAAACCCGCCCCAATTCAAACACCTTTTCAAAACCACCCACAATCAAGCGCTTGAGATGAAGTTCTGTGGCAATTCGCAGATACAACTCCATTTCTAAAGTATTGTGGTAGGTGATAAATGGACGCGCATCTGCACCCCCAGTCTCACTTTGCAAAACAGGTGTTTCAATTTCCAAAAAATCCCGTTCTTCTAAATAACGACGAATCCCAGCAGTAATTTGGGCACGACGGCGGAAAGTTTGCCGTACTTCCGGGTTAACAATCAAGTCAACGTAGCGCTGACGGTAGCGCTTGGCAACATCCGTTAATCCATGCCACTTGTCGGGTAGGGGCAACAGGGATTTAGTGAGGATAGTATATTGTTTAACGTAGACAGATAATTCGCCCTTTTCAGTCCGTTTAATAGTACCTTTGGCTCCTAGAATGTCACCTGCATCTGTGAGTTGTTTCAAGTGATTAAAAGCATCAGCATCAATATCTGCCATGCTTTCTTGGATGCGATTTTTATCCAGATAAAGCTGAATTGTGCCGGTTTCATCTTGCAAAGTAAAGAAAGCCAATTTACCGAAAACACGACGCGCCATAATGCGTCCGGCTATAGCAACTTCTAAATCAACTTCTTCGCCGCTGGGTAAATCGGCAAACTTTTCTTGCAACTGCGCTGCATGATGGGTAGATTCCCAACGATAGGCATAGGGATTAGTCGCTAGCTGCTTGAGTTGTTCTACTTTCTCCAGCCTTGCGGCTCGGATATCTTCTTCCGACATGGTAACGAACTCTCATAGGGCAACATTAATTATAGATGTTGCAATCAAGTGGGGCGATTATCTGCAATCTTTACAAACTCAGATTTGGTGTCGCGATCAAACACTACCAAAAATTTGCCATTGGGTATTAAACGGTGAATAACCTGCAAATAACCATCAACATCCGATTGTTTTCGGAAACGAGCCACAATAGCTCGTTGCATGTTGGCAAGCAAAGGCACTAACCACCTATTGAGATCGTCTCGACAGGGCATAATAGATAAGTCTCCATTGAGAATGAGTCAGGTAGTCAGGTAATGAAGGTGTTGAAAGCAATATTGCTCAGTTAACGGGTAGTCGTCATGCTCAATAGGGCAAGATTAATTTATAAATGCTGTAAAAGTTGGCAGTGAGAGATATTTGTCCTTGAGGGCGCGTGCGATCGCCACTCAAAAATAATTAGGCGATCGCTTCTCTTAAGCAAAAATTGCAGAGAACATATCATTGATTATCTTTAACTATAATTAAAGATTTTACTTTGCAATTCCAAGCTTTATTTTTCCTCCACTTTTAGCAAATGCCTAGATGAAACAGCCTTCATTTTCAAGTTAGTAAATTGCACGATCGCCTTTACCAAATCTTGCTGTTCTGGTTGTAAATTCAGTTTTTCTAGGGCTTTCTTGATATTATTACCATTCCGGAGATTGTGAGTAAGTTGGGCACGTTGTGATGTGTTTAAAACTGCCTCAATTTCTCTATTTCTTCTCTGACGCACAGCCTGGAGTTGTTGACTTTGTAAGGGAGTCAGGTTAATCTCCGACGAGGTGGAGTAGCTTGCAGTTTTAGTAGTTTGGGTGAAAATGACACCAGAAGTAGTATGGAGTTGAACGGGTGCAGCTAAGGCAATTCCCGGCATGAAAAGGACAAAAACTAGAATAGCAGCAAACACAGAAAGCCGTTTTGTCAAGTGAATTGCCATATTGAGAAATGCCTACATCTAATTTAATGCTGAGATATAGTTTAGGACTTACGCAAAAAACCTCTCAAACTCTCCTCATTCCTCCGTGTCGCGCTAGTTGCTTCTCAAGACAGGAGACGCGCAAGGGACAAGTCGGGGAACCCTTTTGGGCGCACTAGCTTCTCTGTGTCTGGAGTGGTAGCCTGCGGCAAGCCGCTTTGCGTCTACGTTTTTTCATGACCCGTGCGTAAGTCCTGATAGTTAAGCAATTTTCAAGTCTTAATTTTGAATCTTGGACTTGTCCCACCCCAAGAGGATGGTAGTCCAGCTAGAAAATATTATCCGCTTTGAGGGAATCCAAAAAAACTAGAGTGGCAAAGTTAAGTGGATTAGCAGTACTTTCAGTTATCTAAGTAAGCAAGAGGAGTTTTACTTTTGCCAAAATCTAGACTCAAATCCAAGTTTGTACAAAATTATCGTTTGATTACTCATTTCTATTAATCTGTCAATGCGTAAGTGCTGATAAAATGCAATTTACTCAGACCTTCTTATTCTGTCGATTTCTCGTTGTAATTCTTCAATTTGTCGGCGTAAAGCTTCTGTTTGATTTGCGGAAGATTCTGCTGAAACATTTACTGATCCAGAAGCAGGCGATCGCTGATAATTTCCTCGGCGAATTTGCTGGTATTCTTCAGATATTGCCCACGCCCGTAAGTAATGCAAGCGTTCAACTGGGAAAGGATGGGTCAACATCATACCCTGAGCGCCATTGTACATTAAGAATTTATACACCTGATTCAGTCCATCTTCATCGAGTGCCTGATAATTTTCTGACTGCTTGATAAACTCTTGTAAACTACATTCATTGGCATATTTGTTACTACCGCCAGAGAGTTTCATCATCGTTGACATCACAGGATTTAAGTCATCCATCACCAGAAGTGCGGCACGATCTGAGGATAACTCGGCTTTCCGCCGCCACTCAAAAAAGGCGTAAATCAAGCCTTGTGTTATAAGATTACCAATGCCGAAGGTCAATTCTCCCAAGGCAGAAGCAGCACTCATCGCCCACATCGCCATTTGAATTAAAATAGTATGACCACATTTAATATGCCCCAGTTCATGGGCTAGCACTGCCCGAATTTCGGCTTCGTCCAGTAAGTCTAGTATCCCTGTATTTATGACTATGTAAGGATTCTCTTGCCCCAGCGCATAGCTATTTGCTTGGGGATTTTGCGAGACAAACAGTGTCGGTTCTGGGTAAATGTCCAAATCTCGGACGCATTCCCGAAACATCTGGTAAATAGTGGAATATTGACGCGGCCCGACTTGGATGGTGTTACCCATTAGATAGACTAATTGAGGGCGTTCGTAGAGAAATTCCACAAATTTACGAGCGATTAAATCAAATCCCGGTAAATTTCGTAAAGCTTGCTCGGCTTGGCGATCTAGTGGATGCCTAAAGGCTTCGCTAGAAATTCCTGTGTAAGTTGGCATAATTCAGGGTATTGGGTCAGTGAACACTTATTAGTGAACAGTTATCAATAAACAGTCTATTAACTGGTAACTGAGAGCTGAGAACTGAATAATAGAAATGGGGCAATTGGAAGTAAAAGTCACTTTGTATGGAATTAAAAGCGTGTGATTGAGGCAGAAGTTCATTTGTCACTACATAACTTTTTGCGATCGCAAGCGGGGTTCCCTTCCTGGCCCCATCATTTGACGATGGCACGGTTGGTAGCACGCGCCTTGCGCCTGGGACGTAGTGCCCTAATTCAAGTAGGGGCGGTTTGTGGCTATCAAGGACGGTATCGCACTAGTTTCGTAGCATCAGCCCTAATGTGGCATGGTCCTGTAATTATTGTTGCTCAAGAAGCGGTGCAGCAACTTCTGCTACAGGTAGAAATTCCCCGTTTACAGCAGTGGTTACCAGCCAACAAATCGATTAGAACAGGTGACGCTTGGCCTAGTGCCCAGTTCCAAGGGCTACTATTGACCTCCCCAGAAGCTTGGTTAAGAGGACAATTTACTGGTAGCGATCGCTTTCCCCAAGGCATCCCTACAATTATTGATGGGGTAGATGATCTTGAAGATTGGGTGCGTTATCAACTTACCCAAGATATTCAACCCCATGATTGGGATCAACTCATGCTAGCTTGCCCAAACCAAGCTGAGGCAATTAGCGAAGCACGGATACAATTAACACACGAACTTTTTCAGCATCCTGCCAATCCTTATGAGTGCTATCTAATTTCTCAACCAGAAATAGAAATTTTAAGCCGTCTCTATTCTGCTTTAGAGTCAATACAAGCACTGCCAGAACCTTGGAAACAATTCTGGCAACAATTTCAAACCCTCGCCGAAAATCTTTCCCCCCCTCCCTCCCCTGCCTCCCCTGCTCCCCCTGCTCTCTTCTGGGCGACTATTGCCCATCGACAAGGTTTATTTTCTTTGCATTACGCCCCAATGGAAGTAGGGGAAATACTCTCGCCCATTTGGCAGCGACAACCAGTAGTTTTAATTGGTAGCGCTATAGAACCGGAAACGGAGGCTCCTCTTTTCCGACAGCGCTTGGGTTTGGACGATTTAACTTGTCTGAATTTCTCTTCGGAAAGTCAAGCGGAAGCAATTCAACTGTATGTACCCTATAAGTTGCCCCTACCTAACACGCCAGAATTTCAAGCGGCATTTATTCACAAAGTCCGCACACTGGTTTGTCTAAGTGCTACAGCGCCAGGATTAACGGTTGTCTTAGTGGGGGATGTACCACTCAAGTCTCAAGTTGCGACAATTCTAGCCTCAGAGTTTGGTTCGCGGGTGCAAGTAGAAAAAACTTGTTTGGATGAAAATGGGATTTTGATTAGCGGTTGGGAATTTTGGCGAGAACATCAACGAGTCTTGCCGGCACCTCATCTGTTAATTATTGCTACTTTGCCCCTACCATCTTTGGAAAATCCTCTGGTAGCTGGTAGGGTCGCTCGTTATAAGCGATCGCATCAAGATTGGTTCCGTTTATATTTGTTGCCAGCGGCCTTGAATGAATTACAAAGAGCGATCGTTCCATTAAGAGAAAGTCAAGGTATCGTGGCTTTACTTGATAGTCGCGTAGTTAACCGCAGCTACGGCGCTCAAATTCTCACTGCTTTAAGTCCTCTGGCACGCATTAACTATCTCGATCCCAGTCTGTTTTCTAACACTGGTGAAGAAAATTCAGCTTAAGGTCATTTGTCACCCAATTTACATTTTATGAAGGTAATGCGATTCATTGCCTCTCTATAGCCATGATTCCTGGCAAGATAAATTTAGAACCTAAGTAAAATTTGAGTTGCTGATTATGGGTGAAGCAAAGCGTCGTAAAACCAGACAAGGGGAAACATACGGTCAAGAAACTCGGATCTTGCCTTGGGTTCCCATCACAAAAGCTCAATCCGAACTATTTGTCAGTTGGACTACTCGTGGTGCCTGGATAGGCATTATCCTTATGGTTGTAGGATGGGCAACTATCCGTTTTATCGGCCCAGCCTTCGGTTGGTGGCAAGTAGTCTTCTAAATCTTGCTGTTAGCCTTCTGACTCAGAGAGACCTTGAATCTTACTCCCCAACGCTAAGAGGGAACGAGCTGCTCTTGTTAGGTCTCTATTGGACTCAACTGAGAACTAACTTTTTCCGTTAAGTCGTGAAATAACGAAATAGTAAGGGTTTCAGACAATATCTTGTTTTCAATAAGTTAAAATTAATGACAATAAATCACGAGATAACAGGGCTTTGGGCTAGGGGTAGAGTAAGCGATCGCTCAATTAAGGAGATAACGGGAAAAGTCAGAACTGAGAAACGCTATAGAAATATACCAGATAAGGGGTTCGGCTTCAAACTGATGCAAATTAAATGAGCGTAGGCGTAGCCCGTCGGAGACATCGCTTATTTATACTTCAATCCGCTTGGATTAAACCTTGATTCTCTCTAACCCAAGCGGATTAGTTTATCTTGCTTGCTGATTAAAATCCTAACGGGACTGCTTGCTACTTAGTAGTACCCCAGCAGGTACTCTTTCCAATTGAAATTTTCCCGCAGGTTTAGTCTGTGTATGCTCCACGTCTTGGGTCTATCTTTGTAGTATGTAAAGAAGCACTTTTGACCTGAGATTATGCCCTCCTCTGAAAAACTCCTCGCCTACCCATCCAGCCACAAGAGCAATCAAGTCGATAACTACCACGGTACTTTAGTCGCCGATCCTTACCGTTGGTTAGAAGATCCTGACTCTGAAGAAACAAGGACTTGGATTGAGGCACAAAATCAAGTTACTTTTGGCTACTTGAGTGAAATTCCTACCAGGGAAAGAATTAAACAGCGCCTCACCAAACTTTGGGATTATGAAAAATATGGTATCCCTTTTAAAGAAGGTGAATCTCTGCCAGACGGTTCCACCGAACGTTACTTTTATTTCAAAAATGACGGACTGCAAAACCAAAGTGTCCTCTACACCCTAAAAACCCTCGACGACCAACCCAAAGTTTTACTCGACCCCAATAAACTCTCAGAAGATGGCACTGTTGCTCTTTCAGGATTGTCTATTAGCGAAGATGGTAAACTTTTAGCATACGGTCTATCCGCCTCCGGTTCTGATTGGCAAGAGTGGAAAGTCCGCGATGTTGAAACTGGTGAAGACCTGCAAGACCACCTGAAGTGGATTAAATTTTCTGGTGCATCGTGGACACATGATAATCAAGGTTTCTTTTACAGTCGCTATGATCAGCCGAATGAAAAAACTCAATTAGAAGATGTCAACTATTATCAAAAGCTCTACTATCATCAACTAGGGAAACCCCAATCAGAAGATATACTAATTTATCATCGTCCTGATCAAAAGGAATGGGGTTTTAGTGGCGGTGTTACTGAAGATGGAACATATCTAATAATTTCAATTTGGCTAGGAACGGACTCAAAAAATTTAGTTTTCTATAAAGATTTGACTAACCCTAATGCTGAAGTTGTAGAACTAATTAACCAGTTTGAGGCAGATTACAGCTTTATTGACAATGATGATAGCCTGTTTTATTTCCGCACGGATTTAAATGCACCACGGGGACGAGTTATTGCGATTGACATCAAAAACCCTGCGCCAGAAAGTTGGCAAGAAATCATCCCCCAATCAGCAGAAACGTTGGAAAGTGTCGGTATACTCAATAACCAATTTGTTGCCGATTACCTCAAAGATGCTCACAGCCAAATTAAAATTTTTGACCTCAAAGGCGCGTTTATCCGCGAGGTAGAACTACCTGGACTCGGTTCAGCCGGAGGTTTTGGAGGGAAGCGTAATGATACCGAAACTTTTTATATTTACACCAGTTTCACCACACCAGGAACTATCTATCGTTACAATATGATAACTGGGAAAAGTACTATTTTTCGCCAGCCAGAGGGAGATTTTAATCCTGATGATTACGAGACAAAACAAGTCTTTTATGATAGTAAAGATGGTACTAGAGTACCAATGTTTATTACCCATAAAAAGGGCATTAAATTAGATGGAAATAACCCGACTTATCTCTATGCTTATGGCGGTTTTAATGCCTCAATGACACCTAGTTTTTCTGTGAGTCTTTTGATATGGATGGAGATGGGTGGTGTCTATGCTATGCCCAATATCCGCGGCGGTGGAGAATACGGCGAAGAATGGCATCAAGCAGGAATGAAGGATAAAAAGCAGAATGTCTTTGATGACTTTATTGGCGCAGCTGAGTGGCTGATTGCTAATAAGTATACTAAGACTGATAAGTTGGCGATCGCAGGTGGTAGTAACGGCGGCTTATTGGTGGGTGCTTGTATGGCACAACGTCCTGATTTGTTTGGTGCAGCCTTACCAGCAGTCGGGGTGATGGATATGTTGCGGTTCCACAAATTTACCATCGGTTGGGCTTGGACTTCCGAATATGGTTCGGCAGATAATCCAGAAGAGTTTCCAGCGCTGTATGCTTATTCGCCATTGCAGAATCTCAAACCAGATACAGCTTATCCAGCAACCTTAATTACTACAGCCGATCATGATGATCGCGTTGTCCCTGCTCATAGTTTCAAATTTGCCGCAGCTTTACAAGAAGCTCACGTAGGTGATGCGCCAACGCTAATTAGAATTGAGACTAAAGCAGGACATGGTGCGGGTAAACCCACGGCTAAAATTATCGAAGAAGCCGCAGATAAATGGGCTTTTTTGGTGCGTGCTTTGAATGTTGAAGTTTAGAATAATGTAACTGATTATCTCATGCAAATACGCCAAGCCGCTCAAATAAACTTTGCGTTTTTGCGTGAGTGTTTTTGCTATCAATCAACGGTAAATGTTAGCAATGAGAGGAGGAGACTCTATATTGATAGATGAGTTAAAATTAAATCAATCACTCTAGCCAAATATTAATTATGAGATGGGAAGAAGTTTGTGAACACAAACAATTACAAGATTTACCCTTCAAAATTGAATTAAATAAATGGGGTCAAATCGTAATGAGTCCAGTCAAAATTAAACATTCTTTTTATCAAGGAAGAATCCAACGTTTATTAGAATCTTTATTGAATACAGGAGAAGTAATGCCAGAATGTGCTATCAACACATCAGATGGTGTGAAAGTTGCTGATGTTGTCTGGTGTTCAGAGGAACGATTTTCTGAAATTGAAGACGAAGTATCAGCATCTATTGCACCAGAAATTTGTGTAGAAGTTAAATCCAGTGGTAACACTTTGGAAGAAATGGAATTTAAAAGAAATTTATATTTAGAAGCTCAAGCTGTGGAAGTATGGTTATGTAATGAACAAGGTCAAATGAAATTCTATAATGAGCAAGGGGAATTAGAGCAATCTTTATTAGTTCTTAACTTTACTAAGCAAATTAAACGGTAATTAAACCCTTAACTGAACCGTATTGGTCTATAAAGGCGATCGCTCATAAAAATCACAAGGAAAGAAAATCTGTTGTAATAAGCCATTGAGCTACTTTTAAGCTTTTGATCAAAAGATGTTATCACTCAGATGCCAAATTAAAAGGGAATCAGGTTAAGCAATAAGGGTGGAGATAAACAATTATTTTCCTCCACCCTTACTGTTTTCCTCCATCTGAGCAAGAAGTCTAATTTCTATATCCCTTTTGTGCTTAAAACACGACAAATCGGGCTGTACCCTTGAGATTGATTATTGTATAAAGTTGTTTCTGCTGCTGGTTGGATTGAGGAATCGTAGAAAAACGATTCAATGTTGTGATTCCGTTAGTTACAATTTTTACTTCCTCGCCCAATCCAATTTTTACACGCGGTATGAGCAAGCTAAATGTGGTGTACTCACCATTCACCGTCTGTTTAATAGTCACAGTCACTAGTGTACCAATTTCAGTTTCAACGGTACGGATCTGCTTTTCTCCTTCAAAGTTTAATGTCTGTTTCTGGTCTTTATATTGGAAAGAGGGCTTGCCAATAAAGCTTGTTGTTGAGTAATTAATACTGACTTTCTCACCTTTTAAATTATACCCTGTAAAACTATACAAGTCCGGTGTGTTTTCTTCTAAGGCATAAGATTGTGATATAGGTATTGCTGCTAAGGTTATACCTAAAGTGAATGATGCAATTAAGTTTCTTGTTTGCATATCTCAAAAATTTATTGCTAGTTTGATCAAGATATCTACCCTGATGGGATGACAATAAGAATTAAACCAATTGTAAAGGTGGATATTCCGAAAAACTTGTCAAATCGAACACATTGCAATCCTTGTTAATATACTGGTAATAATTTGTAACAGTGCGTAAAGTTACATATATCTTGAAAATAAGGAATAAGTGGCAATAAATAGGGGAAGGGATTTTTATACCCTTGTTGTGGGCTATTGCTCGTAGCTGTCTTGCAAATAAATAAACTTGAAAACCGACTATTACGGCATGGCGAAAATAAAGCTACCATTGAATATGGTAAAAAAACTGAAAATATAAGTCTTTTGACTTTTTCAAAACGGTACTAGAATTTTATTTTATAATTAGAGATTTTGAATTTTGCATTGCTTATGAAGTTACGCTCATATATGCTTGTAGGGTTTTTCCTCAGCCTGCTCCTAAGTATTGTGCCTTTTTCGAGGAATTTCACCAATGCTGCAACACCAACAGCAGTCGCACCTGTATCTGCTCTATCATTCACCCAAGGGGTGAAGAAAGCGGTATTGGACAACGGCTTAACAGTGCTAACCAAAGAAGTCCATACCGCTCCAGTAGTGAGTGTGCAAGTCTGGTATAAAGTTGGTTCACGCAACGAGGTTAAGGGAGAGAATGGCATTTCTCACCAGCTAGAACATTTGATGTTCAAGGGTACAACTGACCGTCCAGTGCAGTTTGGAAGGTTGTTTAGTGCCTTGGGTAGCCAGTTCAATGCCTTTACTAGTTATGACGAAACAGCTTACTTTGGCACAGTGCAGCGAGACAAACTCGAAGCATTGTTGACACTGGAAGCCGATCGCATGGAAAACTCCTTAGTTGGGACTGAACAACTCGCAAGTGAAAAGCGGGTGGTAATCTCCGAGTTACAGGGGTACGAAAATTCACCAGGCTATCGTCTGGATCGGGCAGTGATGCGAGATGCTTTCCCTAGCAGAGCCTATGGCTTACCTGTGGGAGGTACAAAAGCTGATGTACAGAAATTCACGGTAGAGCAGGTGCGGAATTATTACCAAACCTACTACAGCCCAGAAAATGCCACGTTGGTGATTACAGGGGATTTTGCCACAGAACCTGTACTGAAAGTTGTTAAAGAAACTTATGGGAAGTTACCAAAACGAGCCAAGACGGCTGTGGCTAAAAATTCTGCTCAGGTGAGTACATCTACCTCTGTTGCTAAAAAAGCGCCGATTGTCCTCAAGCAGCCTGGAAGTGCGGCACTACTGCAAGCGGTGTATCCGTTACCAGATATCAAGCATCCTGATGTGCCGGCAATTGATGTAATGGATGCCATTCTCACAGGCGGACGTAGCTCTCGGCTTTACCAAGCGTTGGTGGAATCTGGACTTGCTAGTTCAGTAAGTGGCGGTGCTGCCGAACTCATCGAACCAGGTTGGTATGAAATTAATGCTACGGCGGCTCCGGGTCAAGAGTTAGGGAAGATTGGCCAGGTGCTCCAGGAATCTTTAGCAAAATTGCAACAGCAGCCAGTCACTACAGAAGAATTGAACCGAGCGAAGACGCAACTGCAAGCCTCGTATATTTTGGGTAACCAAGACATCACTAGTCAAGCCAGTCAACTGGGATATAACCAAACTGTGGCCGGCGATTATCGTTATATTGAAAAGTATTTGGCTGCGATCGCTAAAGTCACCCCAGCCGAGGTGCAGCAAGTAGCAAAAACTTACCTAAATCCAGCTCAACAAACCATCGGCTTCTTTGAGCCAACTCAACCAGATGGGAAACCGGGGACTTCTAGCGCTGGTTCTGGTCGGACAGTGGAAAATTTCAGCCCCGGTAAACCTGTAGATCCAGCAGAACTGGCTAAATATCTTCCACCTGCCACATCAGCTACAGATTCGGGCAAACAATCACTACCAGAAGAGTTTACCTTGAATAACGGTTTGCGGGTTCTGCTCTTGAGCGATCGCAACCTCCCCACAATTAACCTGAGTGGACAAATTGACGCCGGTAGCGAATTTGACGGCAATCAAAAAGCTGGATTAGCGAATCTGACTGCGACTAACTTAATGAATGGGACACAGACTAAAAACGCTCTTACCCTAGCAAAAACCTTAGAAGACCGGGGAGCTGATTTGAACTTCGGCGCCAGCCGCGAGGGAGTTAGCGTCAGCGGTGAGGGACTTTCAGCGAACCTGCCGATATTGATTCAAACTCTGGCAGATGTGTTAGAAAACGCTACTTTCCCAGCCGACCAGTTAGAACTGAGTCGCCAGCGGGCGTTGATAAGTCTCAAAGTCCAGCTAGATGACCCCAGAGGACTGGGACGACAAGTATTTCAGCAAGCAATTTACCCAGAAAATCATCCATTCCATAGCTTTCCCACAGCCGAGAGCTTAAAGAGCGTTACTCGTGATGATTTGCTTGGCTTCTACCAGACACACTACCGACCAGATACCACAACGATCGCTTTAGTAGGAGACTTCGATCCAGTTAAGGTAAAAGGTTTGCTGAATCAGGCGTTTGGCAAATGGCAAGCCACAGGTAAGCTACCTGTTCTTAAAATAGCGTCCGTATCATTACCGCAAACTTTAACACGTCTAAATAAACTAATTCCCGGTAAGACAGAGGCTGTTACTTACATCGGCTACAACGGCATCGCTCGGAAAGACCCACGTTATTATGCAGCACTGGTGCTAAATCAAATTTTGGGTGGTGATACCTTATCAAGTCGCTTGGGTACGGAAGTGCGCGATCGCCAAGGTTTAACCTACGGTATCTACAGTGGTTTTGCTGCCGGAATCAATCCTGGCCCGTTCTTGATTCAGATGCAGACTGCTCCCGGAGATACCCAAAAAGCGATCGCCAGTACTCTGGCTTTACTCAAACAGTTGCGCGAACAAGGAGTAACTGAGGATGAATTCAACACGGCAAAACGCTCAATTACTAATAGCTACCCCGTGGATTTAGCTAATCCCAGTGATGTATCAAGCATCATTTTGAGTAATGCTATCTTGGGACTTTCACAAGCAGAAATCCGAGAGTTTCCCCAAAAGATTCAAGCAGTCACTATGGTTCAGCTGCAACAGGCAATTGAGGATTTAATTAAGCCGGAAAATCTGGTAATTGTCACCGCCGGTCCTGGAGATACTGTACCCAAGATTGGATCGTAATTTCACATAGGGGACTTCCAGTTAAAAAACATCGCATCGTAGGGGCGCAAGGCGTTGCGCCCCTACAAATGTATAAATAATTTTGGATAAATTATTTGTTATCAGTCCCTAAAGGTGCAAAGATGTGCTTTGCACTTTTACATGTTGGTTGAGATTAGACAAGCTTCAGCTTTTTGTCCCACAGAGGAGCGATCGCAAAAAGCTTTATTTAGCCCAGTTTCATAAAGCAACGTTATGATAATTAATGCATTAATTGAGCTTGCCTCTAATAATAAATAAGTTGGCACAAATAAACCTCCAGAGTACGGAGACGATTAATCGCCTTTGTAAAGCTGTTAGGTGCTGCGCCCAACCGAAATCAGCCGTTGTACAAATTTCCACAAGGATGATTGAAGTGACTAGGACTAATTCAGACTCTCTTATCTCCTCTGATCCAGCGATCGCGGAGTTAATCAACGATGAACTACAGCGTCAGCGAGACCACTTGGAGTTGATTGCTAGTGAAAACTTTACCTCCGCTGCTGTACTGGCGGCTCAAGGTTCGGTATTGACAAATAAATATGCCGAGGGATTACCTGGTAAACGCTACTATGGCGGTTGTGAGTTTATCGACAAAATCGAGCAACTGGCGATCAATCGGGCTAAACAGATATTTGGTGCTGCTCATGCGAATGTACAACCTCATTCTGGCGCCCAAGCTAATTTTGCAGTGTTCCTATCCCTGCTGGAACCAGGTGACAAAATTATGGGAATGGATTTGTCTCATGGGGGACATCTCACCCACGGTTCACCTGTAAATGTCTCAGGTAAGTGGTTCCAAGTTAGCCACTACGGTGTCAGCCAACAAACAGAACAACTTGACTACGACCAAATTCGGGAGCTGGCGCTGAGGGAGCGTCCTAAGCTGCTGATTTGTGGTTATTCGGCTTATCCCCGTGTAATTGATTTTGAAAAGTTCCGTAGTATTGCCGATGAAATCGGTGCTTACTTACTGGCGGATATTGCCCATATCGCTGGTTTGGTTGCTAGTGGTCTTCATCCTGATCCCGTTCCTCATTGTCATGTAGTAACAACAACTACACATAAGACTCTACGTGGCCCTAGAGGTGGCTTAATCTTGACTAGTGACGCAGAACTAGGTAAAAAGTTAGATAAATCTGTTTTTCCTGGTAGCCAGGGCGGGCCATTGGAACACGTCATTGCTGGTAAGGCAGTAGCTTTTGGAGAAGCCCTGAAGCCTGAGTTTAAAACCTATTCTGCCCAAGTGATTGAAAATGCTCGTGCTTTGGCAGAACAACTGCAAAACCGGGGTTTAAAAATAGTGTCAAATGGCACTGATAATCATTTAATGCTCGTGGATTTACGTTCTATTGGTCTAACTGGTAAGCAGGCGGATCAGCTAGTCAGTACCGTGAATATTACTGCTAACAAAAATACTGTTCCCTTTGATCCACAATCGCCATTTGTTACCAGTGGTCTAAGATTAGGTTCGCCGGCAATGACCACGCGGGGCTTGGGAGTAGCAGAATTTACCGAGATTGGAAATATTATTAGCGATCGCCTGCTTTCTCCAGATTCCGAGGTAGTTACCCAAGATTGTCGGCAACGGGTAGCAGCATTGTGCGATCGCTTCCCCTTATATTCTCACTTGGAAATTCCTGTACCAGCCCTAGCCTGAGATGATAGTTAGGAGTTAAGAGTTAGGAGTGATAAGTTTTAAGTTTTGAACTCCTAACTCCTAATACCGATTCTGTATGAAGATGTGCCTATAAAACTTACGCAAAACAACACCCTGTAGGGGCAATTAATGAATTGCCCCTATTACCTAAACAAAGCGCAACCTCACATAAAATTGCTATAACTCTAAACTCCTGTACAGACGCGATTAATCGCGTCTCTCCAAATTCCAAACTCTTGTACAGACGCGATTAATCGCGTCTGTACTCCTAATTTCTAACTATTCTTTCCAATGAGTGCAGAAATTATTTGTGTTGGTACTGAACTGCTGCTAGGAGATATCCTCAACGGCAATGCTCAATTTTTGGCGCAACAATTAGCGCAACTAGGTATTCCCCACTACTATCAAACAGTGGTTGGGGATAATCCAGAACGGTTGAAGCAAGTTATAGAAATTGCTATTTCCAGAGCGCAAATTCTCATTTTCACTGGTGGACTCGGCCCGACACCAGACGACCTCACCTGCGAAACGATCGCTGATTTTTTTCAAGTCCCGTTGGTAGAACGCTCTGACATCATCGAAGACATAATCCAGAAATTCGGCCAACGTGGTCGGGTTATGTCACCAAGTAACCGCAAGCAAGCTTTGATTCCCCAAGGTGCAGAAATTCTACCCAACCCCACTGGAACAGCGCCCGGTATCATTTGGCAACCCCGTCCTGAAATCACGATTTTTACTTTTCCTGGTGTTCCCAGTGAAATGCATCCGATGTGGGAAGAAACAGCCGTCCCATTTCTCAAAAGTCAAGGTTGGGGTAAAGAAATTATTTACAGTCGAAGTTTAAAATTTTGGGGTATTGGTGAATCTGCTTTGGCGGAAAAGGTCGCTTCCTATTTAAACTTGCCAAATCCCACAGTAGCCCCTTATGCAGGTAAGGGGGAAGTAAGATTGCGAGTTTCTGCCAAAGCAAATTCAGAAGCAGCAGCAGAAGCCTTAATTGCACCCATTGAGAAACAAATTAAAGAAATCGCCGGACTAGATTTTTACGGCGTTAATAATGATACTCTTGCTTCCGTGGTCGGTCAGTTGTTGCTTGCATCAAAAGAAACGCTTTCGGTAGCAGAATCTTGCACTGGTGGCGGGCTGGGGCAAATGTTGACTGAGATTTCTGGGAGTTCTGATTACTTTTGGGGTGGAGTAATTTCTTATGACAATTCAGTGAAGGTTGGGCTGCTGGGGGTTAACCCAGAAGATTTAGATAAATTTGGGGCGGTAAGTGCTACTGTTGCAGAGCAAATGGCAATTGGAGTCAAAAACCGCCTTGCAACAACATGGGGATTGAGTATTACTGGTATTGCCGGCCCAACTGGAGGGACAGATACCAAGCCAGTGGGTTTAGTTTACATTGGTTTGGCTGGGCCAAAGGATGAAGTGGCAAGTTTTGAGTATCAGTTTGGTACAGTGCGAGGTCGAAATTTAATTCGTCATGTGAGTGCAAATGCAGCGTTGGATAATTTGCGCCGGAAGTTGTTGACGACATAGGAGGTATGTTAAGTTTGTCATCCGATTTGGATGACAAGCGTACCTAACGATGCGAATTAATGCGCGATTAGATGAAGAGTATGCTAAACAAACTAGCTTAGGATTTGTGTAAAAATAACCTGAACAAATTTTATGTATAAGCTAGATTTAGCAAGCTATTCCAAATAAATTTTGTACAACTTATTTTTACATGATGCCTTAATCCAACAGCAGACTAATCAGGCAGTAACGGATGTGATTAAGTCTGTTCTTGAATTGTATTACCAGCAGCTTCAGCAAAAGTAAAAGAACCCATTATCGATGCTGAACCGAACAGCTTTATTGGTTGTGGTCAGGCAGATCCGGATCTGTCTGTAAATTACAAGTCAATTTTGAGGGATGGCTTAAAAGCTAATACCATTTCTTTGTGAGGCTGCGCTAACTTTTCTTAACTTCTTATTTGTTTCTTCCTTTGTGTCCTTTGTGTCCTTTGCGCCCTTTGCGGTTCGTTTTTCATATATGGCGCATCTTCATACAGAAACAGTTGGAGGTTTAATCATGCAGCTATGAGCAAAATTCCCATCCTTGAGCGTAGTGGCGATACTGGGTTGCTGAGAAAGATGGCAATGTCTTCTTAAAAAAGGGATAGGGTGTAGAAATGTCGAAAAAGCGTAAATTGTTAAAGAAAGTCCGAGCAAAGTTTTTAGTCTCAAACAAGCTAAATTTATTGATAATAGTGTCAAAAAGCTTTTGATAATTGTTTTCTTTGTGATGCCTGCGGCGAGCTATGTTAACGCAAAGTGCTTTATACAGGTTCAATGTCTCAAACTCAAGACAATAATTGGTTTATATAAAATATCAAGATTTTAAAACTAACTTGCAGAATGCGGGTAAAAAGTTATTATCTTGTTTATATCTTGTTAATAACTTATCAATATCTTGTTAATAGCTTGTTAATAACTACAATATTACGCCTTATGTGAGTGAGAAGGGGTAGCAAAAAAGAAAGGGAAACCACAAGATAAAGGTAACGAAACCAAAGCTTGAGGTCTCCCAATGAATAT
>NZ_JBALCO010000056.1:0-10705 GCF_036919595.1 Nostoc sp.
GTCATACTCTGCGTATTTTTCTGCGCCAGCGTTTTGGTATTGATGTTCTTACTTTTGAACAGCATCCTGTGGCTTAATTCACATAAGGCGTACTGAACTAATTCGAGAAGACCGCGATAGATGAGCAATCCTTTTAGATGTGTGGTAGATACCAGTGTGTGCATCAAGTATTTTATTGCTGACCCACTAACTGCCAAAGTTAATCAACTCTTCGGTCATCTCGCCAATCTACAGACAGAAATTTTTGTTCCAGACCTTTTTTACATTGAGTGTGCTAACACGTTCTGGAAGTATGTCCGTGCAAGGATGTACACTGCTGCTGAGGTTCAGACAGATTTAGCCACTCTGAAAGCTTTTTCGTTGCGTGTTGTTTCAATAGCTGATTTGATGGCGGATGCAGTTACTATAAGCTTGAGTTATGGAACTTCTGCCTACGATGCTTCTTATGTCGCCCTTTACCAGCAGGTAGGTGCTACTTTACTGACTCTCGACGGTAAGCTGGTGAGGGCAATAGCCGCTTCGTCTTACGATATCTGCTCGTTTAATGATTTCGATGTACCAACATTGCCGTTAATATAGAAGCGATCGCCTTTCCTCACCATATATTTAACCTTAAAGCATTGGATGAGACTAAACAAATCGATACAAACTCAGAACTGGGGAAATTGAATTTTTATCACCAACTTACTTAGTTGCAATAAAATTAGTTTGTAGAGCAAGCAATCAACCTGCTGTTTTTTTGTTTTTAATATTTAATTGTCAAAAATGCCTTTTACTTATAACCGCACAGTTCGCTTTCAAGATACTGATGCTGCTGGGGTAGTTTATTTTGCTAATGTTTTGAGTATTTGCCATGAAGCTTATGAAGAATCTCTAGAAGCATCAAGTATTAATCTCAAAGATTTTTTTGCTAGTCCATCTGTGGCTTTTCCCATTGTTCATGCTAATATTGATTTTTTACGCCCTATGTTTGTCGGTGACAAATTACTGATTAGTTTAGTACTCCAAAAACTAGGTGTTGATAAGTTTGAAATTACTTACGAAATTACAGTGGCTGAGGTGGTAGTTGCAAAGGCTATTACTAGGCATGTTTGTATTGATGCAAGTAGTAGAAGTAAGCAGGAATTACCTGAAGAAATTATCCAGTGGTTGGATACGAACCGCAGAGACGCTGAGGGCGCAGAGAGAAGAAAGTCTAGAGAGATTATGTGATAGGATTTTGAAGGAATTCTGTGGCTATTTGCTGTAACTGTTGGCGGTTAATTTTACCCTGGGAGTTGCGGGGTAAGTTTTGCTGAGGAATCCAATATTTAGGGATTTTAAATTTGCTGAGTTTGTCTTTGAGTAGAGTTTGGATTTTTAAGGCAGAGGTATCTGATTTTTTGGGAATGTAAATCGCTGTTAAGGCTTGTCCCCAGTGTTTATCTGGGATACCGATGACACAAATATCGGCAACCATTTGAGTTGCTTGTATAGCTGATTCAATCTCTGCTGGGTAAATATTTTCCCCACCTGTAATAATTTTGTCGCTGTTACGTCCGATAATATTTAAATAACCTTGGTCGTCTAAAAAACCTAAATCATCTACTTGGAAAATTTCCTCATTTTCTCTAATTTTAGGATAGTAACCAAGGGATAAAGATTGAGTACGAATATTGATATTTCCTATTTGATTTGAATTTAAAATTTTGCCTTGCTGATTGCGAATAGTTACCTGAACATGGGGAAGAATCTGACCACTGCTCATTTTACCACTAAGAAAATCATCTGGTTTGAGGGTAGCAATTTGAGAGGCGGTTTCTGTCATCCCATAGGTAGGTGATAAACGGATACGATGAAATCTAGCTTTCTCTAATAGTTCGTTCCATGCTGGTGCACCACCCAAAAGTACAGTATTAAATTGGATTAGCCATTCAGTTAATTCTGGATTTCGCAAAAGTCTTTGTAACTGTGTTGGTACTAAAGATATAAAAAGATCTGAGTTTTTAATATTCAATATTTGACCTTGTTCTACTGCTTTAAATGGCATAATTGCCAGTTTACCTCCGGTGGTTAAAGAGCGCATAAATTGCATTAAACCGCTAACGTGATATAGCGGTAATACACAAAAAGAATTGACTTGTTTTAGTTGAAAGTATTCTGTAAATCCTTGTACAGATTCTATGAGAGTTCCCCAAGTGTGGATGGCAAACTTAATCTGCCCTAATGAACCACCTGTAGGAATCATAATCATTGGGCAGGGGGCATGGGGTATTGGGCATTGGTAATTTTTCCCATTCCCGATTCCCGATTCCCGATTCCCGATTCCCCAAATAATATCTGGCTGTACTAAATCAAAGACTTGTTGCCATTCTTGTGTTCCCCAGTCGGCGTTACAAAGAAAAACTGGACAATTAGCTGCACAAGCGGCAATAAAACTGGCTAAAAATCGTAATGGTTCACGTTCAGCTAAGATGATTTTTGGTGGTGTTCTCCACGCTGATAACTGTGTTAGTTCAAAATATAATTCTTGAGCAATTTGATTAAATTCATGGCTGTTATAACCAATAAGCCAATCATCCTGAGTCAGATTATTAAGACAGTCTAAAGGTGTTTGCATAAACATTGAAGCCACGTTTCCTCTTGTTAAAAAAAATGGTTGATGCCAAAACCAATTGCCCTGTTGTTTTGGGATAATTCTGCCGCTAATTGGAGTGCTGCAAGTCTTGCGATCGCAGTTTCAAAGACTGATGAAAATACAGCATCAATTTGATGCTGTTGGCAAAACTTTCTCAGACGAGATGGCGATCCGACTATTCCAGGCTTAATCACAAAAATTCCTCGCCAACCTTGTTGATAACAGGCGGCGAGTTGTTCAAGTGTGGCGACAGATTCATCTAAAGCGATCGCAGTTTCATAACTCATACTCAATTCCAGCATTCCCTGAAATTGCTCAACAGGCAACGGTTGTTCAATAAATTCAATTTCTAGGGGTAGTTCTCCATTTGCCTTGAGATTGTCGCAAGTCCACAGCCATAAGTTAGCTTCTTCATAGGTGAGTCCACCGTTGGCATCTAATCGCAGTTTCGTAGAGGCTGGTAAGGTGTGGATCAGTGACTCAAAAATTTCTAGTTCATCAGCGATCGCATCTACACCAATTTTCCACTTAAACGTGCGATATCCCTGCTGCCATAGGGTTTCCCATTGATTCAAAGCCGCTTCCCCAGCTGGTAATAAGGCGCTGTAGGGGAGAAGTGAGGAGTTAGGAGTTATGAAATTATTTTTTTCATCGCCCTTACTTCCGACTCCCCACTTTCCACTCCCCCACTCGCAGGCTGACTCAAAGCCAAATTGACAAGCTGGTAACTGATCTGGGATGGAGAAAATTGTGTTATTTGTGATTTCTTCTGGGAGTTGACGACAAAAATCTAAGGCTTGTTCTAGGGTTTCAGAACCAAACCAACTAATGGGGGCAATTTCTCCCCAACCAACTCTAAGAGTTTCATCGGTGAGACGGAGGATAATGCCCTCACGAATATCCCAATTACCATGATTGGTAGTTAGTGTTCGCACAAATCTTCGCCGATAGGGACGAAATTTAAATTGATAACGCATCAATTAGTAATTGCTAAAGCATAAATCCCAAACCCAACAGTAAGCAAGCCCAAAAATGCACGGCTACAGCAATGAATTTACAGTTACTAACTTTGTCAGGCTGGTTGTGATTTTTTTGGACGTGGCGGCATAATTTTACAGCAAAGGGCAAACTCAGCCAACTCAGCAATGTCCAAGCTGGAGAAATTCCCCACAGGACAAACAGCAGGGTGAGGGGATAAATGCTAGCAGTGAACCAAACTAGGAGTTGGGCCCCTTTTGCTGTTCCTAGACGGACGATAGGCGATCGCTTACCTGCGGCTATGTCATCCTTGACTTGGTGAAAATGTGAGCAAAACAAAATTAAGGTAGTGGCAATCCCCACAATCGCTGAGGCTGCTAAACTCGTTATTGACCAAGTTTGAGTTTGGCTGTAATATGCTGCCTCCACCGCTAAGGGGCCAAAGGCAAAAAAGCAAAGAATTTCGCCTAAACCCTGATATCCTAAACGAAAGGGAGGCCCTTGGTACATATAGCCCAAACCGCAGCACAGCAGAATTATGGCGATGACAGTTAAGTCTTGTTGCCAAAAGGCGATCGCTAGTATGCCCAGCAACCCTAAACCTAAACACAAATTTCCTATCCAAAATATTAATAGCTTATTGCCAGTTAAGTTGACCAGAGAATGGTGCTTGTTTTGATCAATACCTGTTTCCGAATCAAAGACATCATTACTGATATTTTCCCAGGCAAGAATTAAAATTGCCGCAGTTACAAAAGTAGAAAATACTGCACCATTGAACATTTTAGTTTCTGCAAATGCTACTGCTGTTCCTACCCAAATGGGCATAATGGCAACGCTATACATTGGCGGTTTAATCGCTGCCATCCATAACTTAGTGTTGGGATATAAAATCTGCTTGGTAGTCATCAGTTGTAATTAATTAAATTGCCGGAACATTACTCAGACTTTAGATTTTATGATTTAAAGAGACTCCAGATATGGGTGATATACAAACAACTGTCACTTTTACTGTGGCTTGTTAACCTTGTGTTGTTAACACTCACCCTGACGTTGCAATATAAGGCTGAAACTCGCTTATCATGTTCTGAGAACACCACAAACAAGGCAAACCCTACGCTGGTAAAATAGCAACTTAATATGTTACCTGTAAAAATACGACCACGATTAATTACACTTTAGGAAGTTAACTTAAAAAAAATTTACTATCGTTAGAAGATCCATGACAGTTTTACCATGTCGTAACAACTTATTTGTAGAACACAAAGATTTATATCAATTTCTGGTAGCAGTGCAAGAAAAGTGCGTCAACAATAATTGCAGGCAAATTGTCAGTATCTCCCAGGAGATTGATTTAGTTGACCCTTTACTTGTATTGGACAAACTTACACAAGCAAATGAAATAAATTTTTACTTTGAGGACAAAGGTAAAGGAGAAGCGATCGCAGCAATTGATGCTGTGACAAAATTACAAATTGATGGAGCAGACCGTTTTACTAAAGCAGAAAATTTTATCAAATCTTGTCTAAAAAATATAATTAATTTTGGTAACGCTAACCAACCTTTTTCTGGGCCTCACTTTTTTTGTTATTTCAGCTTTTTTGATAAAAATTCCCAAGTAGATTATCCATTTCCATCTGCTACCATTTTTCTCCCCCGTTGGCAAGTAGCTGTGAAAAATCAGCGTTGTACATTAGTAACAAATATAATTATCAATGAAAATGTAAATATTCAAAGGTTGTTGGAGACTGTGCAAAATAAAATTGAATTTCTCCAATCTTTAGAATATTACTCTGCTAATATTGATTCCTTTCCGGCAAAATTATTCAATAAATCTGTCACGAATGCTGCTCAGTTTAAACGTTCAGTAGTATCTGCTTTGGAAAAAATTCGGTCTAGTCATTTGAGTAAGATTGTGCTAGCAGATATATTAGACGTCAAGTCAAGCAATCATTTTGACTTAGTTAAATCCTTAAATAATCTTAGGCGAATACATCCTAACTGTTATATTTTTTCTACAAGTAATGGTAAGGGACAAAACTTTATTGGTGCAAGTCCAGAACGATTAATTAGTATTAATAATCAACAGTTAATCACCGATGCTTTGGCTGGTTCTGCACCACGAGGTAAAACGCCTGCTGAAGATGCAGCTAATGCCAATCGCTTACTCAATAGTGCAAAAGAAAAACACGAACACTCGCTGGTACTTGATTTCATTACACAACGCCTATGCCAGCTAGGTTTATTACCCCAAATATTAACACCCCGCCTGAGACAATTATCGAATATCCAGCATTTATGGACACCAATCAGTGCTATGGTTCCTGCTAACATCCATCCATTAAAGATTGTCGCCCAATTGCATCCTACACCAGCCGTTGCCGGTGCAGCACGAGATGTAGCCTGTGCCGAAATTCGTCGTTACGAAAACTTTGAAAGAGGTTTGTATGCTGCGCCTCTAGGTTGGATAGATTCTCAGGGGAACTGCGAGTTTATTGTGGGAATTCGTTCAGCATTGGTCTATGGCGATCGCGCGAGATTGTATGCTGGTGCTGGTATTGTTGCAGGATCTAATCCTGATAAGGAGTTTGCAGAGGTGCAGCTTAAGCTTCAGGCGTTACTAAAAGCGTTAGTTTAAAGAGACTTCCAAATAAAAAACATCCAAAAATTTCTCTGTATGAAAGCTTATATTTTAGTTTTAAACTAAATCCTGATGAGTGAAAGCTTTAGCATTCGCCCCGGTGTAAGTAGCTACAATATGGCCATCACCAGTCATTTGATATTTATACGTCACTAATCCTTCTAAACCAACAGGACCACGGGGAGGCATTTGTTGCGTACTAATCCCTACTTCTGCACCAAAACCGTAGCGAAAGCCATCAGCAAAGCGGGTGGAACAATTATGGAATATATTAGCTGAATTTACCAGTCCAAAAAAAGTTTCAACAGATGTTGAATCTTCAGAGATAATGGCATCGGTATGACGAGAACCATATTCATTAATATGAGTGATCGCATCTTCTAAAGAGTCTACAATCTTAATCGACAAAATAAAATCACTGTATTCTGTTTCCCAGTCTATTTCTGTTGCAGTTACAATGTTAGGTAAAATTCTTAAGGTACGTTTATCACCTCTTAATTCCACATGGCGTTCTTGTAAAGCCTCAGCAACGTTTGGTAAAAATTCTGTAGCAATAGAGGAGTGAACTAGCAAAGTTTCAATGGCATTACAAACAGCAGGATATTGCGCTTTGGCATCGACAGTAATTGGAACTGCTTTAGAAATATTAGCGGCTTTATCTATATAAAGATGACAAATCCCATCGGCATGGCCTAGTACCGGAATCCGCGTATTTTCCTGCACAAAGCGGACAAATGAATTAGAACCTCTAGGAATAATTAAATCTACATATTTATCTAACTTCAAAAGTTCTAGAGTTTCTTCTCTAGTTGTTAGCAGCTGCACCGTATCAGGATTAACAGTAGTATGAGATAATCCCTGCTTAATTGCTTTAACTATTGCTTTACAAGAACGCACCGCTTCCTTTCCACATTTGAGAATTACACCATTACCCGATTTAATAGCCAAAGAAACAATTTGAATCGCCGCCTCTGGACGAGCTTCAAAAATAATCCCCAAAACACCTAAAGGACAAGTAATCCGCTTGAGAGTCAAACCAGTGTCTAATTCGCGGTGAATCTGCACTTTACCGACTGGATCAGCTAGCTTACCAACATCTCGTACCCCAGCGATCGCATCTCTTAACTTATGTTCATCTAACTGCAAGCGTTTATAAAGTGGTTTGGCAATTCCTTCAGAAGTAGCAGCTTCACAATCAGCAACATTTGCTTGTAAAATTTCATCTGTGGCTGATTCTAAAGCTTGAGCGATCGCAACAAGCGCTTGATTTTTGGCTTCAGTGGAGAGAATCGCTAGCTTACTTGCAGCTTGGCGGGTTTGCCCTGCGATCGTAATTAGGGGAGAAGCAATGTTAAGAATAGTCATAGCACAAATCTTTACCTTTTCCTCATCTTATCAACACTGAGTTAATCATTGGTTATTAGTTATTTTCCTCCCTCCTCCCTTATCGTCTTCCTCCAATCGGGTGAACCATGTGGGTAATCAATAATTACTCTGATCGGGTGAAGCAAGACTTGGTTTAAAACATTTATTGTGTAATTATCGAACACAGAAAAACCAGAAGTAATAACTTCACAACTATACAAATATTTTAAGTATTAGTACAGGCATTCTTTGAAAGTTCTAAATATGATTTATGCGTACCGAGACTAGAGAGACAAAGTGAGTTATGTTTCTCTAGTCTTTTTATTAAGGAAATAATTTATACTGCTCTTTACCCTGACCGAGGAGCTTTAACTTATGAGCCTTCTTTGGCAAGTTGCGCTTTTGCCTGTTGCCACAAATTTTCTAACTCATTCAAACTGTAATCAGAAAGGGGACGGTCAACAACTGCCTCCATTTTTTCTAATCGCTGAACAAATCGCTGATTTGTGCCTTGTAAAGCGGCGCTAGGGTCAAGATTATGCCAACGGGCTAGTTGAATAGCTGCAAACAGTAAATCGCCTAATTCTGCTTGTTGTCGTTCTAGTGTTTCCTCAGCCAAAGCCTGTTGAAACTCCGCCAACTCCTCATGAAACTTATCCCAGACGCCCTGAATATTTTCCCATTCAAACCCGATCGCCGCAGCCTTTTGGGAAATCTTCATCGCCGCCGTCAACGGGGGAAGGGTACGCCCATAACGACCGAGTTTAGCACTAAGTTTTTGCGCGTCTGGAGATGCTTCACCTTTTTCCTCCGCTTTAATTTGTTCCCAATTTTGCCGCACCTCATCCACACTTGCTACCGACACATCACCAAACACATGAGGATGACGGCGAATCAACTTTTGGGAAATTCCTTGAGTTATTTCCTTGAGAGAAAATTGTCCAGATTCGCTAGCGATTTGGGCTTGTAATACCACCTGTAATAACAAATCCCCTAACTCCTCAGCGATCGCCCCCTTATCCCCACTCTTAATCGCGTCCACCACCTCGTAAGCTTCCTCAATCACATAAGGCGTCAGCGTTTCGGCAGTTTGCGCCAAATCCCAAGGACAACCCCCATCAGGCGATCGCAATTTTGCCACCACCTCAATCAACTCCTGCAACGCCGCCAAACTCTCATTTTGATTTTCCATACCTCTGCGTACCTCTGCGCTTCCCTTAGCGTCCCTTCGCGTTTAAAAAATCATTTCTTAGTCTTCGCCCGACGACTACTACCCCTCACTTTCCGCCTCTTAATTTTGCCACTAGGAAGCAACCCCCGAACCCCCTGCTTTTTAAAACGCTTATAAGCCGAACCGCCCCAATCGCTGAGAGAATGACTCATCGCACCGAGTTCCAACCCCAAAAACAGGGCGATATATTCAGTATCGTATTGTACGAGCGATCGCCCCACAGTTTGTCCCAAATCCTGCCAAGTAAAGCTCAGATTCCCCAACCTTTCGGCAATTGCCAAAACGAAAATTGCCAAAATAGCTAGCAAACACCCCAGATAAAGTATCCGCAGGATCGTGCCAATAATCGGCCCGTGGGATAAAAAAGAACGATGGCGGAGACTTTTTTGATAAGGTAGCCAAATCCAGCGCAAGAAACCCCAGCGTTGAAATTGCACAGAGTAAATATCCAAATCGGGGCCAAACATTAGCCCTCCAAATAGAAACCCGCCTGCAACCAACAAAGTGGCATTGCTACTGTGAGTCTGCCAGAAAGTAACGCCCGCCACCAACGGCAGAGTATACATAGTAATGCGATCGTGTGTCCGACCAGAGGGCATCCTAAATCCTGTTAGCGATAGCGGGGCGTTCAGCCCGTGCTGAGTGACTGAATACTGAGTCAGTATAAGAGAAAAAAAGATTTTCCCAAAACAACTAGCGCCACGCGAAATGTTTTGCTATATTAGTTAAGGATTAGTAAAAAGGGCGGTTAGCTCAGTTGGTAGAGCGCCTGCCTTACAAGCAGGATGTCATCAGTTCGAGTCTGGTACTGCCCATTAATTAGAATAAGGCTAGAGACAGCTTACATGCAGTTTCTAGCCTTTTTGAATTTGTGGTATTTCCTAGCTAAGGCAGGGGACGCTGGCGAATCTGATCGTGACTTAATTTTTTTGCACAATGTCTCACTGATTCCGTAACTTCTTAAGCTCTGCTTCTGTAAACGGATTCTTCCCCGCCCGTAAATCTTTCACCCAGTGCTGCTGTTGTGCTTTACTATCTTTATCTTCAGTCTGGGCGATGTATGCTTCAAAGTCAGTAATCGCGCCTTGGGTATTGCCAGTCAGCGCCCTCGCCAGTCCCCGGCTGTCACGATTATTGTCAGGTGCAAGGACAACGGCTTTGTCACAGGCAAATAACACATCCTTGGCATATCCTCGCAGACTACCTTGGCGACAAAGTGAGTTCCAAGAATCGGCAGAAATTTCCACGTTGGGATCTAACTTTAGAGCTTCGGTATAATCTGCTAGTGCTTCCTTGACTTTATCCCCTTTCACAATTCTCTCTGCTTCTGCAATCAAACGTTCCGCGTTTCCTTTGTTAGCAAACTCTTGTGCTTTTACCTTGGGGTCAAATTTTAAACTGGGATTCCATTTCAAGGCTGTGTGAAAGGTCGCAACTGCATTATCAATATTGCCCTCTCTGGCTTCGTTTTCACCTTCTTGAACTAAAAACGGTGCTGCTGCTATTAAATTAGATTTATTTTGGCAGACCTCTAGTGTTTCCAAGTCTTTGGGATTGATGACAAGATAATCATTCAACCATTGACAACCGTGAGACAACAGTTCATTGAGATTGTCAACCCGCCACACCCGCGCGGTCTTGTCATCACTGGCGGTGAGAATGCGTTTGCCATCCGGGCTAAAACTGGCGCTGTAGACTCTGCTGGTATGCCCTTTGAGTTCGGCAATTTCCTTACCAGAAATGTCCCACACCCGCGCGGTGTTGTCAAATGAGGCGGTAACAACGCGTTTGCCATCCGGGCTAAAACTGGCGCTGTTGACATAGTTGGTATGCCCTTTGAGTTCGGCGATTTGCTTACCGGAAATGTCCCACA
>NZ_JBALCO010000057.1:0-28807 GCF_036919595.1 Nostoc sp.
CGACCAACGAAAATTTTTTGAGTTGCATTTAGCTGCTGATTTTCAGGTACAACTCTTAATTTACCCGTTTTTAGGCTTAACCGAAAAGTATTGCTCAGCATAGTAGGAATTCCAGCTTCCTCAACTACGCTAACAACGTCTCGCAGCAAAACAACTCGCCCGTCAGCCGCTAACATCCGGTATTCTAATTCGTGATTCTCGCACCTAGCAGTTGCTTCTTGGCGAAAACGAACAGACTTTTCCTTGTCATCTGGATGCAGATGATTGACCCAAAAATTTTCCTCGTACCACTCGGCGATCGCTAATGTGTCGCTGATGGGAATAAACTTTAAGTTACTCGCTCACCAACATAGACGCGCAAAGGCTTACTGTTTGGTGAATTATCAAGGGTGGCTCAGAAACTCGGATTTGGAAAGGTAGAATACAAAGGTCAATATGCTCGTTGGCAATATCCAGAATTTTTAAGTGAAGCGTCAATCAATTTTGGATTTTAGATAATAGAATTTATATTCACCCCAGCAATCAAGTTACTTGCTTGTCAATTAATTTTAGATTTTGGATAATAGAATTAGTCTCATGTTTAAATTTCCCTGCTCTCAAACATGCATTAAATTTTGGATTTTGAATCTTCTCTACCAGAGGCTCCGCCAATAATTCCATTATCCAAAATTTAAACATCGTAAATGTGGTGAATTACAATCTGGAGTGTAAGCGATGTTTAAGGGCAGGCTACGCCTACGCATTTTTAATTCTTTTATCATGCCCTAACTTTACTACAAGTGCGTATACGTCCAGAGGCAGACTTCTTGTACCGCTACTTTTAAGCAAGCTACACCCATGATCACAAGAAAAGGGTAGTGGGGATTAAGAGCAAGGGTTATAGGGATTGAATTTTCCTTCCCCTTTAACCCTTCCCTTTTCACCACAAGAGTGCAAAAGTCCCTTTTGCAAGAGACGCTCATGAACAGAGTCAGGATAAAGCACCCTTTACGCGAACACAATTTAGAACAAAATCTTTTTCCCTGTTCCCTATCACCTGTAAGCTGTTCCTATTTACAAAATAGGTCTATTGTCTATACTTGTACTTTAAATCACAGCAACTTCGTGTTGACAATCAAAAACAACCATGTAGGAAGCATTTGGTATTTCCTGGGGGAGGTGCCGCATATAGCCATCGGCATCAGAACGGCTGCGGAAGCGAGCAACAATTTCCCGTTGTGTATTAGGAAGTAGACGAGCGATCGCCCAAGAATTGAGGCGTTCTTTATAAGCAATAGCCTGATTGTCTGATTTGGTAGCTTTGTTATCCGTATTTTCTGGCATAATTATCTTATCCGTATGAAATTTCATCAAGGGCGTCAATTAGTTTCTAGGTAGGAATGCACTAACGCTTTTTTTAATGCTGCTGCCACCTTGTTATTCGATTATTTATAGATTGTCAACACTTAACGCTATATTTTAGACTAGCTAAGTTGGAATTTTCAGGTGGCTATGAACCTCAAAACCTTAATTTGCAATTGTTTTCAGGACACAACAAAGTTTAAGCAGAAAGTTTGGCAAGTATTGGGTTTGCATGATTTGTATGCATACGCAAAAGTAAAGTCAGTATCAGTGGTAAAGGAAATATTAATGTCTTAAAAAGTACTCTTTAAACTCAGATGAAAATGAACAATAACGTGCCTAAGATTAATGGGCGCAGACACACTCTTAAATTTTCTATAAGTGCGCTCAGTAAAGCCATATTGCGGACATTTACGTTTTTTATAGGAAAATTTATATCTCAAAATTCTTAAAGCACTTGAAAATGAGAATAACAGAGAAAACTATTGATTTTAACAGGAGGCGGAGCAACTCTTGCTCCGCTCTTGAATTCTTCTTCAATTCTACGTATCTCTTCACCACTTCTTATCTAGTAGCGATTCAAATTCAGCTTGTAAGGCGGTTATATCCGCCAATCTTGCGACTAGTAAATTATCCTTCCCAGCATCACTTAAACGCACTTTCCAATAACGAATACTGTCTGAGTTGTTCAACCAAAACTGAATCACGGTATCCACCACTTGATCTAGATTCCAACCCCACTTTGCTGGAACTGATTCTACCGATTCTAGAAACGTATCTAGTGTACACGTATACATTCCCAAATATTCGACGCCTTGGTGGGGTGGTTTTTGCCCATTTTGCTGTTGATGATTAAAAAACTGCAAAAGTGGAGATACTCCTACAATATCAAAAGTGTATTTCATGCTAGT
Organism: Nostoc sp.; assembly: GCF_036919595.1. Classification (GTDB taxonomy): domain Bacteria; phylum Cyanobacteriota; class Cyanobacteriia; order Cyanobacteriales; family Nostocaceae; genus Nostoc. The sequence continues at coordinate 2,253 of NZ_JBALCO010000057.1, forward strand.
ACTCTCAGTTTTAAATTACTTGCAGTAAAGCTTTAATTTTTTATAATATAATGTCTGAAAAGTAACTAAAGCATCTAGAAAAAGTATAGTTTTTGTCTATATCATAGGCATTAAACCTCAGTCAATAATTAGCAGTAACAAGCTGAGAGTGCTAATGTTTATTTAATGTTTAAATTATTAAGAATATTTTTTGTGTCAAAATTACTTAACGCTTTAAATTGCATTCGTGCCTATCTAGAGAGTAATTATCCAGATGTTGCGGAAAAATTGCCTCCTGGCTTACTCTTAGAGGAGATTGAAGAAATATTTAAAATTTTACCCTATGAGTTACCGCAAGAAGTCTACCAACTTTATCAGTGGTGTGGAGGTTGGAGCCGGGAAACCGAAAACTGGGATACAGTTTTTGCCCCTTACTATGGCACAATGACACTATGTAGCCCGCAAGGAGGAATCGAGACGGTAAAAGTTTTTGAAAAATCTCAAGTCAAATATATAGGTAAACCTCTGATTCCAATTTTTGGTTTTGATAGGATACATCTTTGTATAGTAGAAGACTGGCAATAAAACTATCCCTCTCCCATAGTTTATGTATCAGAACTTTCTACGGTCACACTAGAATATGTCAGCTTAATAAGCATGATGCAAGTGAGTGCAGAAGTTTGGGAAACAGATGCAGCTTATATAGATGAATCAGGATTGGTGGAATGCGATGAACAAAAATTCTTTGCTATCTATCGTAAAAATAATTCTGAATTACCTCAAATGGTACTAGCGCGGTTTCAGAAAGAACTAAAATTAGCAGGCTCGAATTGCCGGAAATTATATCAAGTGTGGAATTCTTTTTATGATCAAATATATTGCTTAACTAAATGTTGGTCAGAGTTATCAATTTATCATTTTCAAGCGGAATTGATAGAACCAATAGTGATAGAAATGAATAAGAAAGAAAAATCTCGCTATAGTAGTTGCGCTAAACAAATCTTAGAAAATTTAAAATACAGATTTTGAGTCACAGAATTGTCAAAGTTAAATTTTTTAACGAACCACAGAGGCGCAGAGGACACAGAGAGAAGGAAGAAATTCTTAAATGAACTTTATTGAATTTAATACCTTTTTATAGTAATTTATCTTTGGTTACTGGTAATAGTCTCAAGCTAGCCAGGATTAGAGTAGGAAGCATCTAAGTGGATGACTTGTAAGTCTAAGATGGTTCGCAGTTCGCGGGCTAGGGTAGATTTACCAGTACCCCCAGAACCAATAATTAAGATTTTCTTCACCTTAGGTTTGCATCTTCCTTTTCAAGCTAAAGAGGGTAAGCATTACTCACCCAAATAACCGTCTTCAAGGCAACTCAATACGCCGCTACAATAGTACTACTAGAAGGATTATGCCAAAATATTGATATTATGACCACTGCTACGACCGTAAAAACTGAGTATGAAGCGATTATTGGTCTAGAAACCCATTGTCAGCTGAGTACCAATACCAAGATTTTCTCTAATAGCTCTACGGCATTTGGTGCTGACCCAAATACTAACATTGACCCGGTTTGTATGGGTTTACCTGGGGTCTTACCTGTACTCAATGAAAAAGTATTAGAATACGCCGTAAAAGCTGGTTTGGCACTAAATTGTCAAATCGCTAAATATAGCAAATTTGACCGTAAACAGTATTTTTATCCGGACTTACCCAAAAATTACCAAATTTCTCAATATGATCTACCGATCGCAGAACATGGTTGGTTAGAAATTGAATTGGTAGATGCTGAGGGCAACCCTATTCGCAAACGTATTGGCATTACGCGTCTGCATATGGAGGAAGATGCTGGAAAATTGGTTCATGCAGGCAGCGAGCGCCTTTCCGGTTCTTCCTATTCTCTGGTAGACTACAATCGCGCAGGTATACCGTTGGTGGAAATTGTCTCAGAACCTGACCTGCGTTCTGGACTAGAAGCTGCTGAATATGCCGAAGAGTTGCGCCGGATTGTGCGGTATCTCGGCGTGAGTGACGGCAATATGCAAGAAGGATCTCTGCGTTGCGATGTCAACATTTCTGTACGTCCGGTGGGGCGAGAGGAATTTGGCACCAAGGTAGAAATTAAAAACATGAACTCGTTCAACGCCATCCAACGGGCAATTGACTACGAAATTGAGCGCCAAATTGCCGCCATCGAAGCAGGCGCGAGGATTATCCAAGAAACTCGTCTGTGGGAAGAAGGCACTCAGCGCACAAGTAGTATGCGGGTAAAAGAAGGTTCTAGCGATTACCGCTACTTCCCCGAACCAGATTTAGCACCGATTGAGGTGTCAGATGCCCAATTAGAGCAATGGCGCAGCGAATTACCAGAATTACCAGCCCAAAAACGCCATCATTATGAAAGTGAGTTGGGGCTTTCGGCTTACGATGCGCGAGTGTTGACAGAAGATCATCCCGTAGCGAAATATTTTGAAACTGCGATCGCAGCTGGAGCAAATCCGAAAGCTGCTGCAAACTGGATTACTCAAGATATCGCAGCCCACCTCAATAAGCAAAAACTCAGTATTACTGAAATCGCCCTGACTCCCACCAATTTAGCTGATATCATCACTCGCATTGAAACGGGTAAAATTAGCAATGCTCAAGCTAAAGAAAAGTTGCCAGATTTGCTCAGTGGTATTTCTCCAGACAAAGCCTTTGCTGGTCAGGAGTTAATCACCGATCCTAGTGTACTAGAACCCATCGTTGATGAAGTAATAGCCGCCAATCCCAAAGAACTAGAAAAGTATCGCAACGGTAACACCAACCTCAAAGGCTTCTTTGTCGGACAAGTTCTGAAAAAGACAGCCAAACGTGCTGATCCTAAGCTGACTAACGAATTGGTGGAGAAAAAATTGAACGTCTAGTAGTCTGTCATAGTCAACAATACTTGGTGAGGGGGGCACAGGAGTAAGAATTTCAGATTTTGGATTGAAATTTAATCTAAAATCATCAATTCCATTATCCGAAATTGAATTGCCCCATGCCCCAAGTAAGTATTTTCCCGGTGCTTCTTCACAGAATCTTCACATAAAAACTGGTGACAACCCGCATACATAAAATGATATAGTGTGGTAAGTAGATGCACCCTGATGATCTGGAGAGCTGCCTAAGTGGCTCTCTTTTTTATTTTATTTTTGTGGGATTTACGGATAAACTCATAACATTATTAAAAATAATTTCAATAGACAAGTATTAACACTGAGTTAATTAAGGTACTAGTAGAAAAAGAATGTATGGTGATTATCTGGAGAGCCCCTTGGGTCGCTCTCCTTTTTCGCTTTTGTGTTTTGTCATAAGAAAGGTAAAAACAATTATGCTAATCGCCAACTCGTGCATTATTATTGCCATCAGTAAATCAACTCACAACAAGTAGAAATACTTTAATTTTGAATTTTGTTAGCGCAGCGTAAAGCCTGCGGCATGGCTTCGCTTAGAGCGAGTCTGCGAGCGTCATTTTGAATTTTGAATTCCCCAAAGGGGTTGACCTATCCAACCTGATAGTTGTAAGGAAAAATAATGGCAGATTGGCAAAAAATAACAGGTGGCATCACAGCACCAAGGGGGTATCAGGCGGCGGGAATTACCGCAGGGTTGAAACCTTCGGGGTTGCCAGATTTAGCTTTGATATTCTCAGAGGTGGAAGCGATCGCAGCGGGTGTATTTACCACCAGCCAAGTTAAAGCTGCCTGCGTAGAATATTGTCGCCAACGCTTGCAAGCCAAACATAGCGCTCGTGCCATCCTCTGCAACGCTGGACAAGCAAACGCCGCTACAGGGACTGAAGGCTACCTTGATACTCTAGAATCGGCTATGGCAGTAGGCCAAGCACTGAATATCCCATCTGAATCTGTGTTATTGGCTTCCACTGGCGTGATTGGTCAAAGAATTAAGATGGATGCTTTGCGAAGCGGGATTCCCAAGGTAATAGCAGCACTATCAGAAACAGGCTCAGATGCTGCCGCCGGGGCCATTATCACCACAGACTTGGTAACAAAATCTATTGCCCTAGAGACAACTATAAGCGAACGCCCGGTACGAATTGGCGGTATTGCCAAGGGTTCTGGCATGATTCACCCCAACATGGCAACCATGCTGGCATTTGTTACTTGTGATGCAGCGGTTTCATCAGTTCTTTGGCAGCAGATGTTAGCAAGAGCAGCTGATAGAAGCTTTAATTCAATTACCGTGGATGGTGATACTAGCACTAACGACAGCTTAATCGCCTTGGCAAATGGTCAATCTCGCACCCCAGCAATTACAGAATTGGGCGCAGAATCAGAGAAATTAGAAGCCATGTTAACAGCAGTTTGTCAGCATTTAGCCAAAGCGATCGCTCGTGATGGTGAAGGCGCAACCTGTCTAATTGAAGTGGAAGTAACAGGGGCCCACGATGAACTCTCAGCCCGGCAAATAGCCAGAACTATCGCTGGCTCATCCTTAGTTAAATCTGCAATCTTTGGACGTGACCCCAACTGGGGACGCATCGCCGCTGCTGCTGGACGTGCAGGTGTGCCCTTTGAGCAAGAAAACCTGCAAATTAAGTTAGGGGATTTCTTAATGTTAGAAAATGGGCAACCTTTAACCTTTGATCGTGCAGCAGCAAGCGTTTATTTGAAACAAACTGCTGCTGATTCTTCCCTGCCCAAAGACTTCATTGCCACCAATAATAGTAATGATTTATCCTTTGATAGAAGCACTATCAAGGCTCAACGAGTAGATAATCCAGTGATCATTGCAGTCAGCGTTGGCAACGGTCATGGTGCAGGTAAAGCTTGGGGTTGCGATTTGAGTTATGACTACGTGAAGATTAACGCCGAGTACACAACATGAACTACTCCGACTTGTTTACAACCTGACTTTTCACGTTTTGTCTCTATCCTTGACTTAAAGCGAAGCTTATTGACATAGCACGCTCATTCAATCGGCGATCTCCCAACTCACAGGTTACAAAATTTTTCTCCCACCAGTTCAGCATTGTTTGTCACCTTTAGCACCCGATTTCGATTACTGTACTGTATATGCTGTGCTTTTTCCTAAATCCTTTGTGGGCAAGCTTTTCGAGACTTAACGGGAAAAGTCAGATCCGCTGCCTACCCTTCAGCTTAAGTTAGTGCCATTCACCCATGATGAGGTAGGTTAAGCTAATCGTCATTCTCCTAACTTCTGACTCTAAAAAATGGTTCCTTCCAGACGAGTTTATTTATTGTTGGTTTTGGGTATAGTGATGCCTACGGCGGGCTACGCCTACGCCCCGATCCTATCCTTATTTCTCAGCATTAGAGCAACCATCGCCATCACTTTGCTATTTGATGCGATCGTTCTAGGATTGATGGTTGTAGATGGTTTGCAGGTACGGCGTTCTCGCGTGCAAATTACCCGCGAATTACCGTCACGATTATCGATTGGGCGGGATAATCCGGTGATCCTAAAAGTAACATCGCCAAATGCCAACGCCTTAATTGAAATCTGCGATTATTACCCAACAGGGTTTGGCGTATCTGCACCCGCACTCCGGGCTATTGTTAAGAGTAACAGCACCCAAGAATTGACGTATACCGTCAACCCGACACAGCGGGGAGAGTTTCCTTGGGGAAATATTCAAGTCCGACAGTTGGGACTTTGGGGATTAGCTTGGGATGATTGGCAAATTCCCCAAAGTCTGCCAGTGAAAGTTTATCCTGATTTAATGGGGTTGCGATCGCTCACAATTCGGCTGACACTGCAATCATCAGGATCAATCCGCCAATCTCGCCAAACTGGTATTGGTACAGAGTTTGGCGAACTGCGGAACTATCGCACTGGTGACGATTTGCGGTTTATTGATTGGAAAGCTACCGCCCGTCGGGTTGGGGCCTATGGGAATGCAACGCCACTAGTGCGGGTTCTGGAACCAGAACAGGAACAAACTTTACTGATCTTGCTTGATCGCGGGCGGTTGATGACAGCAAAAGTGCAGAATTTGCAGCGATTCGACTGGGGTTTGAATGCAACTTTATCCTTAGCATTGGCGGGTTTACATCGAGGCGATCGCGTGGGTATTGGTGTATTTGACCGCCAGATGCATACGTGGATTCCCCCAGAACGTGGTCAACATCATTTGAATCAGCTAATTGATCGCCTGACTCCAATTCAACCAGTGTTATTTGAATCTGATTATTTGGGGGCGGTGACATATGTTTTGCAGCGTCAAACTCGCAGGGCGCTGGTAGTGCTGATTACCGACTTAGTTGATATCACCGCTTCGACAGAACTCCTGTCCGCACTCTCCAAGCTAGCACCCCGCTATCTCCCATTTTGCGTTACTCTGCGAGATCCGCAAGTTGATCGTCTGGCACATATTTTCACAGATGATGTTACAAATGCTTATGCCCGTGCAGTGGCACTCGATTTATTAATGCAACGACAAGTAGCATTTGCTCAGTTGAAACAAAAAGGTGTATTGATACTAGATGCACCAGCAAATCAAATTGCCGATCAGTTGGTTGAGCGATATCTGCAACTCAAAGCGCGAAATCAGCTTTAGCTAATTACATTGATGAATCGAATACGAGGTGCTATTTTCAGCACCTCACAATCCATGTCTAAAGTGATGAAAGAGTTATGATCACGATTAGACAACCAAAAAATTGTTTTTAGTTAGTGACAATCCAGTAGATAATTGTGCAAATTTTACCTGAGTAAATCCAGACGCACTGCCATCTTGGTCAAAGTACAGTCCACCTGTAGAAAAATCATAGATAAATCGTTGAGCGATCGTCGTTGCAAATGCTCCAAGGGTAAACTGACTTGTCTGAAGTGAACCGATTGATAACCCGCCACCAAAACCAGCAGCCGATACCCGAATGATTTCATTGGTGGCATTGAAGTCATAAAGAAAATCAACGCCTTCGTTGTAACTATTGACAGCAAAGGTATCAATACCATTATTTCCATAGAGGGTATCATTCCCCGCACCACCAATCAGGGTATCATTCCCCGCACCACCAATCAGGGTATCATTCCCCGCACCACCCCGTAGCAAGTCGTTGCCACTCAAGCCATTGATTTTGTCATTACCGCCCTGACCATTAACGACATCATTTGAGTTATCTAAACCCGTAATATTGTTAGAGAGGTCATTAAGGAAGGTCACTGTGTCCTTGATGCCGATGCTCGTATCAGTAGAGTTGGCATCCAGGACATTAAAGCTGTCGATAATGCTAGTTTCCCCATCAAATAGGATATTACCGATAGCTGGTCTGGCTCCAGAAGCTTTCAAATTCTCCAAGTTTTCTAGTTTGAAGTTTTGCAGGATGACTTTGGCATCAGCCTCATCTTCATAGGTGATTTCCAGATTGTTGCCATTCTGAGTGAGCAGTAAATTTTGGGCAGTTAAGCCTGCACCTTGGAATTTTATGGTATCCACTTCGGCAATTACTTCTGCTGTCGGGTCGGTTCTTTTACCCACGCCACTGAAATTAGTGATAGTATCAGTGCCGTCGCCCAAATTGTAAACAAATTTATCCTTGCCACGGCCACCAGTGAGGATATCATTGCCATAACCACCATAGAAGGTGTTATTACCAGAGGCATTAAAGGCAAAGAGAGTATCATTGCCATCGCCCCCAGAGAGTAGGTTATCGCCTGTTGAACCGCTAGCATTCAAGTTATCGTTACCTGCACCACCGTTGAGGGTGTTATTGCCAGACGAGCGAGAGTCGTATGTGGTGGAGAGGTCGCGGGGTTCGTACGGATCTTCGTAGGGGGTGTAGCTGTAGTAGCCAGAGATGGAGAGAGAATCATCGCCATCGCCACCATTGAGTAGATTATTGCCTGATGAACCGTTAGCACTCAAGGTATCGTTACCACTACCACCGTTGAGGGTGTTATTGCCAGACGAGCGAGAGTCATTATTGAAGTAGGGATTTCCTTTGTAGTAGCCAGAGACGGAGAGAGAATCATTGCCATCGCCACCATTGAGCAGGTTATCGCCTGTTGAACCGCTAGCACTCAAGTTATCGTCACCAGCCCCACCATTGAGGGTGTTCTTGCCAGACGAGCGAAGGTCGTCGTCATCTGGGTAGTTGGTGTACTGGTAGCCAGAGACGGTGAGAGAATCATTCCCATCGCCCCCAGAGAGCAGATTATTACCTGTTGAACTGTTAGCGTTCAAGTCATCATTACCTACACCACCGTTGAGGGTATTATTGCCCGCACCACCAATGAGAGTATCATTCCCCGTACCACCCCGCAGCAAGTCATTGCCACTCAAGCCGTCGATTTTGTCATTACCCCCCTGACCATTGATGACATCATCTGAGTTATCTAAACCCGTAATATTGTTGTCCAGGTCATTGAGGAAGGTCACCGTGTTCTTGATGCCGATGCTAGTATCAGTGGAGTTGGCATCTAGGACATCAAAACTATCGGTGATGCTAGTTTGCCCATCGAACAGGATATTACCGATAGCTGGTGTGGCTCCAGAAGCTTTCAAATTCTCCAAGTTTTCTAATTTGAAATTTTTTAGGATAATTATGGCATCAGGCACCCCTTCAAAGGTGATTTCCAGATTGCTGCCATTCTGGGTAAGCAGCAGATTTCGGGCAGTTAACCCACTACCCTGTAATTTTATGGTATCCACTTCGGCAATCACTGGTGCTGTGGGATTTACACCTTTACCAATGCCAGCGAAATCGGTGATTGTATCAGTACCGTCACCCAAGTTGTAAACAAATTTATCCTTACCACCGCCACCAATCAGAGTGTCGTTACCCTTGTTAGCTATGATGGTATCGTTGCCTCCAAGACCGTTAATCGTATCAGCGCTGTTACCGCCCAGCAGGGTATCATTACCCTTGGTTCCAATGATATTTGCCATAACTTTTACCTACCTAAATCGATTTTTTGAGTAACGAAAGTTCTCAATCTGCTGTTAGTGCTGTTTTAGGGAACAAATAACTCGCCAAAATTTGACATTTTCGGCATAGTTTAACTTCACTCTTGAGGATCAGTAATATTTCTCGAAGATTCACCCTTTAAATGGCTTGTAAATAACACTTGCCAACTATTGAGAACTATCTAAATCTTAGACACCGTACACAATTATCAGCGTGTGCATTCTAGTCAAATACATAGTTTTAGGCTTTTTTTTAATTATCCTTGATTCAGTAACTTCGGCATAGCCTAAACCAGCCTTCGCTGAAAAAACCTCGAAAAATCAAGCTGGAATGCCTAAAACTCATACTTGATAGTTGCTTTTGTTATTAATGCTTAAGTCTTACTGTCTTCAGAATAGCCAACAATTGACTCTTAAAAGAGAATAGATATTTTTATGGGCTCGTTATAAGCTATTGCCAGTGAGTGTTTAGCTTGAAAAGAGGGAACATCTAAATAACCCGATAATTACTGGGTACTAGCATATTTATTTAGACGCTTATACTGATTTCAACAGAATTTTTACATATTCTTGATATTATTTGCCGACAAGTGTATATTAATACTTATATTCGTCTATTGTTCACATTTTTAAAGTTTATAGGCAATTATTTATTTGCAGAAAGCAGCAGGCAAATGCTTGAAGGACTGATCAAAAAATACATATTTGACTTTGATCGCAGCGATACCTTTACTGCGGAACGCTACACGTAGCAAGCTCCCCGTAGGGGTATGGTAAGTAAGCTTCTCTAGCAGAGGCGACGCCAACGCTAACGCCTGGGTTGGGCGTAGTTGCGGCTATGATCAAGATTAAGCGATCGCCTAGCAATGTTTTCTATCTAAGTAAGAATCGCTATAGGCTACTAAAATTATCAGCGCAGACATGAACACTTGCAAATTATTTGCACCCATGCCCAAAGCTGAGGAACAAAATCCAACATCTACTATCTGCTAACAGCAATTGTATTGAACAATCTAATGGGAGGTACTTAAAATAGAATCTCCCATTGCGTGCCGCTTAGTGATAGAAGAACGCTAATTATGATTAAACAACCACAAAATTATTGTTGGTTAGTGACAATCCAGCAGATAATTGTGCAAATTTTACCTGAGTAAATGCACCCGTACTGCCATCTTGGTCATAGTACAGCGCACCTGTAATGCTGTTATAGATAAATCGTTGAGCAGTGGTCGTTGCAGATGTTCCGATGGTAAACTGACTTTTCAGAAGTGAAGGTGTTGATAACGCGCCACCGAAACCAAAAGCCGATACCTGAATCAGGTCATTAGTGGCGTTGAAGTCATTAATACTATTAACGCCGTCATTGTAACTACTGAAGGCAAAGGTATCATTACCGTTGCCACCTACCAGGATATCATTGCCATTGGCACTAGTGAGGGTATCATTCCCATTGCCACCGTTGAGGGTGTTATTATTATAATTAGAATTAGAGAAGCCAGAGACGGAGAGATAATCATTCCCATCACCCCCGTTAAGGATGTTTGAACCAGTAGGACCATTAACAATTAAGTGATCGTCACCAGTGCCACCGTTGAGGGTATTTAAACTGGAGCCTACTGCTCCATTGGAAAAAGAGGAAAATAGAGAATCATTACCATCGCCCCCAGAGAGCAGATTAAAGACATCAAAAGAGTCAGAACCCAAAGAGTTAATACTTAAGTAATCGTCACCAGTGCCACCGTTGAGTGTGTTAGTACCTCCACTACCAATGAGAGTATCATTTCCCGCATTACCCCGCAGCAGGTCGTTACCAGTACCACTATCGAGGTAGTCATTGCCCGTACCACCAATAAGAGTATTATTCCCCGCACCACCGTTGAGGGTGTTATTGCCAGAGGCGTCAAAGGCACTAAGAGAATCATTGCCATCGGCTCCAAAGAGCAGGTTATTGCCTGTTGAATTGTCAATATTCAATGTATCGTTCCCCGCACCACCGTTGAGGGTGTTAGTGCCTGATGTGGTAAAACTGCGCCCGTAGTAGTCGTTATACTGGAACCCAGAGCCGGAGAGAGAATCATTGCCATCGCCACCAGAGAGGAGGTTATTCCCTGATGAATAGTCAATATTTAATGTATCATCACCAGTACCACCGTTGAGGGTGTTATTGCCTGATGTGACAAAATAAAAACTTTGGTCGAAGTCGTTGCGGTAGTAGCCAGAACCAGAGAGATAATCATTACCATCGCCTCCATCCAGCAGATTATTGCCTGTTGAATTGTCAATATTCAATGTATCGTTCCCCGCACCACCGTTGAGGGTATTCTTGCCCGAAGCGGTGGAGAATCCTGCGTAGTAGTCAGAGTAGCCAGAGGCTATGAGAGAATCGTTGCCATCGCCACCATTAAGTAGGTTATCGCCTTTTGAAAAGTTAATATTAAATGTATCGTTACCAGCACCACCATTGAGGGTGTTATCGCCTAAAGAGTTAACAATGCCGTATCTGGTAATATAGCCAGAGCCGGAGAGATAATCATTGCCATCGTCACCATTAAGTAGGTTATCGCCTTTTGAAGCGCTAACATTCAAGGTATCATTACCAATGCCTCCAGAGAGGAAGTTATTGCCTGTTGAATAGTCAGCAGTCAAGTAATCATCATCAGCACCACCGTTAAGCGTGTTATTGCCTGAGGCACCAACAAAAGAGTAGTACTGGAAGCCAGAGACGGAGAGATAATCATTGCCATCACTACCATCAAGCAGGTTATCACCTGTTGAATAGTCAGCATTCAAGCTATCATCACCAACACCACCGTTGAGGGTATTATTACCTGAGGTGCCAATACTACGGTTGTCGTAGCTAGAGGCTATGAGAGAATCATTGCCATCGCCCCCAAATAGCAGGTTATCACCTGTTGAACTGCTAGCATTCAAGCTATCGTTACCAAGGCCACCGTTGAGGGTGTTATTGCCAGAGGCAAAATAGATATCTCCATATGTATTGTAGTCGTCATCGCCAGAAATGGAGAGAGAATCATTCCCATCGCCCCCAGATAGGAGGTTATCACCTGTTGAACCGCTAGCATTCAAGCTAAACTTATTTCCTGTACCACCAACGAGGGTATCATTCCCCGCACCACCAATGAGAGTATCATTGCCCGTACCACCTCTGAGCATATCATTGCCACTCAAGCCGTCAATGATGTCATTACCCCCCTGACCATTTATGACATCATCTGATTTGTCAAAGCCATTAACATTGTTGGAGAGGTCATTAAGGAAGGTGACTGTATTTTTGTTGAAGATAGTGCTTTGGGTGGAGTTGGCATTGAAGACATCAAAGCTGTCGATAGGGCTAGTTTGCCTATCAAACTCTATATTGCCCAAGTCTACAGTGGCTCCAGTAGATTTGCTCAAGTTATCCAGGTTTTCCAAGGCAAAGTTTTGCAGGATGACTTTGGTCTTATCTACCCCTTCAAAAGTGATTTCCAGATTGTTACCATTCTGGGTAAGCAGTAGATTTACGGCAGTAAAGCCTGCGCCAAGGAATTTTAGGGTGTCCACTTCGGCAATGACTTCTGCTGTCGGGTTTGTTCCTTTACCTACGCCATTAAAATCAGTGATGGTATCAGTGTCATACGTGCCGTAGTCGTAGTGGTAAACAAATTTATCCTTGCCACCGCCACCAGTTAAGGTATTGTTACCCTTGCTAAATGTAATGGTATCATTACCAGCGCCACCATTGAGTAGGTTATTGCCTGTTGAACCATCAACATTCAAGATATCGTTACCAGCACCACCGTTGAGGGTGTTATTGCCTGAGGCATAATAGATAAGTCCATTGTAGTCGTAGTAGCCAGAGGCAAAGAGAAAATCATTGCCATCGCCCCCAGATAGCAGGTTATTGCCTAATGAATAGTTAACATCCGAGTTATTGTCACCAATCCCACCAAGGCTGTTATTCCTTATACCAGCAACAAGAGTATCATTGCCTGTACCACCAATGAGAGTATCATTCCCCGTACCACCCCGCACCAAGTCGTTGCCACTCAAGCCGTCAATTTTGTCATTACCCCCTTGACCATTGATGACATCATCTGAGTTATCAAAACCCGTAATGTTATTGTCCAGGTCATTCAGAAAGGTCACCGTGTTCTTGGTGCTGATGCTAGTATCAGTGGAGTTGGCATCTAGGACATCAAAACTATCGGTGATGTTAGTTTGCCCATCAAACAGGATATTGCCAATAGCTGGTCTTGTACCAGAAGCTTTCAGGTTATCTAAGTCTTCTAATTTGAAATCTTTCAGGATGACTTTGGCATATGATACCCCTTCAAAGGTGATTTCCAGATTGTTGCCATTCTGTGTGAGCAGCAGATTTCGGGCAGTCAAGCCTGCACCAAGGAATTTTAGGGTGTCCACTTCGGCAATCACTGCTGCTGTCGGGTTTGTTCCTTTACCTACGCCATTGAAATCGGTGATGGTATCAGTGCCGTTGTTGTAGTTGTAGCTGTAGTTGTAGACAAATTTATCCTTGCCACCGCCACCAGTTAAAGTATCGTTGCCCTGATTAGCTGTGATAGTATCATCCCCGGCTTTCCCGTTAATTGTGTCCGCGCTGTCGCTGCCCACTAGGGTATCATTACCGTTGGTTCCAATGATATTTGCCATAACTTTTACCTACCTAAATCGATTTTTTCAATAACTTCAGTTCTCAATCTGCTGTAAGTGCTATTTTCCTGCAGAAAAATTCGCCTCAATTTGACGTTTTCGGCATACTTTATCCGTCACCCTTAAGGAACAGTAATATTTCTAGAAGATTCAGCCGATCAAAAGGCTTGTACGTAGAATCGAACCTAACTATCTCAAACTATCTAAATCTTAAGCACTGTACAAATTAATCAGCGTGTTTATTCACGAGAATTGGTGATTTCAAGCTAAATTAATCATCTTTGTTCAGTAGAAATCACTGAACAACCATCAAAAAATCTCACAATTGAATGCCTAAAACTCACCTTTCATATTTGGTTTTTTTTGTCAGTGCCTAAGTCTTACTGAAAGAGAAAATAGTCACAGTTGACTCTTGCTTAGGAAAGAAATTTTTCTGCCCTCCTTGTGGGCTACTCTGTGTGAGTGTCTAGCTTGAAAATAGAGAACATCTCATCTCAACAGTCTCAAAATAAATACATAGTCTATATTTTACTTAAATGTCTATACTGAAATCAGCATCTTTGCATATTCTTTACATTATTGACCGATAAATCTATATATAAATACTGAACTTTGTGTATTCTTCATATTCTTTTAGTTTCTAGGCAATAACAAAGCAGAAAGCAGTAGGCAAATATTTGAAGGAGTAATACATAATATATATTTTTACTTGGCGTTGCTGAATCACGGGATGATTTTGTTTACAGCAGTTTTCATGTATTTGAACCACATCTGTCGTAGGGGCGCAAGGTCTATTTACCTGAAAATAGCTGTAATGTGGAACAAAGTTTCACTGGTTCGAGCCGCTAATTCATCCCGCAAATATGCAATGCCCTTAATATTTAAGCAAGAATCGCTATAGGTTACCAAAATTACAAATGCAGAGATGATCAGACTGAGCCAAGAACACTTGCAAACCATCCGCACTCATGCCGAAAGCACTTACCCTGAAGAGTGTTGCGGTATAATTTTAGGCTATCTGGCTAATGGAGGCAAAATTGTGGTAGAAGTCATGCCAACAGAAAATGCCTGGAATACAGAAGCGGCTGCTGAGTTTCCAGGAGAACGCACAGCAGAAAGTAAAAGACGGCAATATGCGATCGCACCCGAAGTTATGCTAAAAACACAAAGGGAAGGACGCGATCGCTCACTGAACATTATCGGCATTTTTCACTCCCACCCAAATCATCCTGCTATCCCTTCAGAATGCGATCGCCTATACGCTTGGCAGGGATACTCCTATATAATAGTTTCCGTCCAAAACGGCAAAGCTGGAGAACTCCAAAGCTGGAGTCTTGATGATGATCATCAGTTTCAAGCAGAGGCAATTGAAAATATAATTTAACGGCTTAGTTTAAAGAGAGTTATTCCTAGCAGTTTTCGCCGTCACCATAGATGAAAACTCGTCTTCCCCACTCTCTATGTACCTATGAAGATACAGTTTTTCGATAGGATTAATATTCCGCTCTTCCACATGATAACTACTATGCTCAATCCCAATCTGGATGAAATCCAGTTGACCAAAGATGATTACGAACGCTACTCCCGACACCTGATTTTACCGGAAGTAGGACTAGAAGGACAGAAGCGCCTGAAAGCTGCCAGTGTTCAGTGTATCGGTACTGGTGGACTAGGTTCACCACTACTTTTATATCTGGCGGCGGCGGGTATTGGACGCATCGGGATTGTCGATTTCGATGTTGTTGATACTTCCAACCTGCAACGCCAAGTAATCCACGGTACATCCTGGGTAGGTAAACCCAAGATTGAATCGGCAAAAAACCGCATTCACGAGATTAACCCCTATTGTCAGGTTGATCTCTACGAAACTCGCCTGAGTTCCGAAAACGCCTTGGAAATCCTCCAACCTTATGATATAGTGGTAGATGGTACTGATAACTTCCCTACCAGATATCTAGTTAACGATGCCTGCGTATTACTGAACAAGCCCAACGTCTACGGTTCAATTTTGCGGTTTGAAGGGCAGGCTAGTGTATTTAACTACAAAGGTGGGCCAAATTATCGTGACCTTTTCCCAGAACCACCACCACCAGGAATGGTTCCCTCTTGTGCAGAAGGTGGCGTATTGGGAATTTTGCCAGGAATTATTGGTTTAATCCAGGCAACTGAAACTGTCAAAATCATTCTGGGACAAGGTAACACCTTGAGCGGACGGTTGCTGCTATACAACGCTTTAGATATGAAATTCCGAGAGTTGAAGCTGCGTCCTAACCCGATTCGCCCAGTCATTGAAAAACTGATAGACTACGAACAATTCTGCGGAATTCCACAAGCTAAGGCAGAGGAGGCAAAACAGCAGATGGAAAGTCAAGAAATGACCGTCAAGGATTTGAAGGAATTGCTGGATAGTGGTGCAAAGGATTTTGTACTGCTGGATGTCCGCAACCCCAATGAGTACGACATTGCTAAGATTCCTGGTTCAGTTTTGGTGCCCTTACCAGAGATTGAAAATGGCAATGGCGTTGCTAAGGTGAAGGAAATGTTGAACGGTCACCGCTTAATTGCTCATTGTAAGATGGGCGGGCGATCGGCAAAAGCCCTCGCCATCCTCAAGGAAGCCGGGGTTGTCGGGACGAATGTTAAAGGCGGAATTACCGCTTGGAGTAAAGAAATCGATCCGTCAGTTCCCGAGTATTAAAAAAGGTGAGTTCGAGGAGTTATATGGTGTTCGCCTAATCAGCAAAATCAAAAGACCTCTCCCTGGTTTTACTACGCAAAACCGCCCCTCTCGGAGTCAGAGAGGGAAAGACTTGAAGTTTAGTTGAAGTCAGGGAGAGGTTGATTGAACTCAGGTTAAAAATGCACAGCCCACTTTCGCTAAAGATTAAATATTGCGATGAGTGGCATTTCTCAAACCCATAGGCGGCTTCGCCTTCTTGAATGGTAGGAACGCAGAGGTTTAACGCAAAAAAACGCAGGCGTTCATCTCTGCGTTACTCTGCGTTTAAAACCTGACTTTCTTAATTATGAATGAGCTACACGTTTAACTTGACTCAGCAGACTGTGCAGTTTTTCCCCTTCAATGACTTCTGTTTCTAACAGTTGAGTAGCGATCGCTTCTAGCAAGTCTCGATTCTCTCTGAGAATATTTAGGGCTTGTTCGTGGGCTGTTTCCACGATTTCCTTGACTTCGCTATCAATAGCTTTGGATGTGTCTTCACTCACTGCCCGCCGGGGATTAGCCGCACCATTACCCAGGAACATTGCTTGTTGTCCTTGTTGGTAAGCCAGTGGCCCTAAGACTTTGCTCATACCATAGGCTGTTACCATCCGTTCTGCCAAGTCGGTTGCTCGTTGCAAATCGTTGGAAGCACCTGTTGTAATGCTGTTAAACACAATCTCTTCGGCGGAACGTCCTCCTAAGAGAGTCGCAATCTGACCCCGTAATTCTTCTTCATTCAGCAAAAAGCGGTCTTCAGTTGGTAATTGCAGAGTGTAGCCTAAAGCTGCCATCCCACGGGGAATAATCGAAATCTTTTCTACACGACCGTTTCCTGTGGTTAGCGCCCCGACCATTGCGTGACCGACTTCATGGTATGCAACAATCTTTTTCTCAGTCTCGTTCATCACTCGACTCTTCTTTTCTAAACCGGCGACTACCCGCTCAATTGCTTCAGCAAAGTCTTCTTGAGCAACACTTTCACGGAGATTGCGAGCTGCCAATAATGCAGCTTCGTTCACCAAGTTTGCCAAATCTGCGCCAGCAAAACCGGGGGTACGAGTAGCGATCGCTTTTAGATTGACATCATCTCCTAACTTTACCTTTTGAGTGTGAATCTTGAGAATTGCTTCACGATCAGATAAATCGGGACGGTCTACCAATACTTGGCGGTCAAAGCGGCCTGGACGCAGCAATGCAGGGTCTAGTACTTCGGGGCGGTTGGTAGCTGCTAGTACAATTACCGTTGCATCCCCAACTGCAAACCCGTCCATCTCAGTTAGTAATTGGTTGAGGGTCTGTTCCCGCTCATCGTTACCACCGTAGAAGCCGTTACTGCTACGAGACTTACCGATCGCATCCAATTCATCAATGAATACAATACAGGGAGCTTGTTTTTTAGCCTGTTCAAACAAATCCCGCACTCGGGAAGAACCCACACCGACAAACAATTCCACAAACTCAGAACCAGAGATGCTGAAGAATGGAACTCCTGCTTCTCCTGCTACAGCTTTCGCTAAAAGTGTCTTACCTGTACCTGGAGGGCCAACTAACAGCACACCTTTGGGAATCCTAGCGCCAATTTGGGTAAAGCGTCCTGGAGTCTTGAGGAAATCCACAATTTCTACTAACTCAGTTTTCGCTTCTTCTACCCCAGCCACATCTGCAAAGGTGATTTTAGCTGATTCGCCTTCAACGTAAACCTTAGCTTTGCTTTTACCAATGGAGAGAACACCTTGGGGGCCACCGCCACCACCACGGGCGAGAAAGAACTGCCAAATGCCGATAAAAATCAGTGGTGGAATCACCCAACTTAAGAGGGTTGTAATCCAAGTATTCTTGGGTGGAGGTGTAGCAGCGAACTCAATTCCTTTTTGTTCTAGCAGTTTGGGTAACTCTAAATCGAAGATTGGTGTAGTTGCAAACACCTGGCCCGGCTCGGCATTTTCTGTTTTTAGTTGGTAAAGGATCTGGTTTTGACCAACGGAAACGCGGCTGACTTCCCCTTCCTGTACTTGATGAATAAATAGGCTATAGGGAACGCCAGCAGGACCAGAAGCAAATAAACCAGGCAAAAATAAATTTAAGAGCAGGAATAGCCCTGATACTGCCAGCAATATATTAGCAATGATCCGAAACCGAGGTGACTTAGGCTGTTCTTTGATTGCCATAAATATTGTTACCAATCCTTAGAATGAAAACTGTTGAGAATGTGACTTTCTGGGAAAGTCGGCATATTTACCATCCGAATAGTTGAAGCAGCTTATACTGTTTCCAACCAATCAAAAATTTGGGCTAACTGATCCAGTGTTACCAGCCCATACTGCCAAAGGGTCATGGCTAGAAAGTTGGGGGTCTGCTCACAATGTCGCAAACCAAGAGAAATTGCTCCATTAGAAATATGCAACTCTTCCTTTAAAAAATGCACCAATTGATCTGTCGCTTTCATAGTAATGTTAAACAATGTTAAATAAGTCTTATTTCTGAGAGAGCTTGACTTGTGTGATGTAATGTCCAGGCTGCATCACAAAGTTGTTCAGTTTATCTTGATCATCAAGGATACTACCACTTCTCATAAATTCTCCTGTTTA
Organism: Nostoc sp.; assembly: GCF_036919595.1. Lineage (GTDB taxonomy): Bacteria > Cyanobacteriota > Cyanobacteriia > Cyanobacteriales > Nostocaceae > Nostoc. Next base: position 21,124 of record NZ_JBALCO010000057.1, read on the forward strand.
GCAATGGTTGCAGTCTTTTTTTATTTATGTAACTAAACTTAACAATTAAATTAATCTTTGGGAACTAACGAGGAAATACGGTTTACCGTACTTAAAGAGTTAAAACCACTCGAAATGAGAGAAAACGCAGAGATTGGAGACGTAAAGATAAATCCCCGTGTGATGTTCATTTTCCATCAATGATTTCTATCTTTAGATAGATATATACACAATCTGGAAAGTGATGTGTTTATGACGGGTTGTTTAGTGACGTAAAAACTTTACCAGAATTACACTTGGCATATTGACACTGTTTAGATATTCATATGAATATCTAATTAAGTCGCTGAGAAAAATTCAATGTATATAAAGAAATATAAATTGGAAGTAGAAGTAGGGTGTGTTTTGCCGTAGGCTAACGTATTTTGAATTGTTGACAGTGCGGCGCTTGGCGACAACGCAACGCTCTTCTCCTGACGGAGACGCTGCGCGAACGGGTGAGGCTCGCGGACTCGCTACCGCTACGATAACACCAGTCGCCTACAGAAGGAAACCAACTTGAGTGCGCTGTTTCACTAGTTGCTACAACTTTGGGAAAGTTCGCAACGCACTGGCTCCCTTACATTTAAATTTCTTAACATAGCTTGAAATCATTAGTGCCGACTTACTTATAATCAATTTATCTTGCAGTTCTCCAAAATTAAAAATGTTGATGAGTAAACTTTATCCTCTTAATATCCAACGCAAAAAATCAATGTTTTTTTATTCTCTGGCAATGACAATATCGTTAGACTTAATGACTGCATAAGCTTCTTTGCCTTCAGATAGTTCCAACTCTTCTGCAGAAGCTCTGGTGATAATAGAGGTTAATTCTACTTTATGAATAATCTCTAGAGTCACCTCACTATTAACTGCTCCATAAATAACTCGTTTAACAACACCTTTAAGAATATTGCGAGAGCTAACTTTTAGTGATTTCTTTTGAAGACTACTTTCTGTCTCAGGCTTTTGAGTGTAAGTATTTTCCTGTTTTTCCTGTTGACTTGGTGGTGAAATTGATGCTATTGAGTGCTGATTGAGACTACGCACGAGTTCCCGCAGAATCTCAGTCTTGGTGCGTTGAGACTGTTCACAAAACTCCTCCAGAATCTTCCGCTCGTCCTCTGAGGTTTGAAATGTGACCCATCCCTGTTCTTTTCTTGGCATAATATTATCAATTTTGGCTATCTTGGTAAAATTCTAACAAGTATCAATTCAACATGTCGTTTTAGTAATAACATTTTTTTTGTCAGGATTTTCGACATTTTTAGCGAAAATTAACCAACTAATCTGATACAGATAAGTAGATAAATATTTTTTTGTAGGTGTAAAATATTTTGTTGCTTGAGAATATCTAACCGTCACTCCATCAATACCAACTATAATGGTATAAGATTGGACTATGGTATTTGTTGAGATAGCGATGCGTACACAATGGTAATCTGGTAGAAAAAACCGAAAGCGGCGATCACGTGAGTGCCATAGGATTATTTAATGTGAGTTCACAGCAGGGGAATAGAAACACTTAAAATCGCGTTCTTAAAACCTGCGGAGTTTATTTGAGAACAATATCACCATTGAATACCTGGCAGAACCCCTCAAAGCTATGCCAGCTGATGCAGAGGTAACAGAAGTGCTGCATTGGATACAGGCACAAAATTTTGATGTTATCGGCCGGCCTTCCCCATTTACAGAATAAATTTATCGCCAGAATGATGCCCATTGGTACCACTAGCATCTAAGCTAGTACGGGTGAACTATATCCAGTATGGAATGTCTGACTTAATTCTGTTTTGGCATCGGCGCGATTTACGCATTTCTGACAATACGGGACTGGCTGCGGCAAAACAGCAGAGTCCGAAAGTGGTGGGGGTGTTTTGCCTTGATCCGAATATTCTGGAACGGGATGATGTCGCTCCTGTGAAAATAACTTATATGATTGGGTGTTTGCAGAAACTCCAAGAGCGATATGCTAAAATTGGTAGCCAGCTATTAATACTCCACGCCAATCCTGTACAAGCGATACCAGCTTTAGCAGAGGCAATAAATGCCAAAGCTGTTTTTTGGAATTGGGATGTCGAACCTTATTCACAAGAACGCGATCGCACCGTTATAAATGCCCTCAAAGAAAAAGGTATTCAGTTTCTTAACCAAAACTGGGATCAAATCCTCAACTCCCCAGATGAGTTACGCACGGGTGGTAACAGTCCTTACACGGTTTACACCCCCTTCTGGAAAAATTGGATTAGCAAACCGAAGGCTCAACCAGTAGAAACACTGCAAAATGTAGAGGGGTTAACGGCAGCTGAACAGGAAATTGCCAAACTTGCAGGAGCGATCGCATTACCTTCAGCGAAAGATTTAGGATTTATTTGGGATGGAGAATTGATTATTTCACCCGGAGAGGCGGCGGCGCAAGAACGGCTAGAGGAATTTACTACTAAAGCTATTACTGAATACCAAGAACAGCGCAATTTTCCCGCAGTTGATGGAACATCGCAACTGAGTGCAGCTTTGAAATTTGGCGTAATTGGCATTCGCACCGTTTGGCAAGCCACTATAGAAGCACAAAAAAATAGCCGTAGTGAGGAAACAGCAGTTAATATTCGCACATGGCAACAGGAATTAGCTTGGCGGGAGTTTTATCAACATGCAATGTATAACTTTCCCGAATTAGCTGATGGTGCTTTCCGCGACACTTTCAAAAACTTTCCTTGGCAAACTAACGAAGAATATTTTCAAGCTTGGTGCGAGGGGAGAACTGGCTACCCGATTGTAGATGCAGCAATGCGCCAGTTAAACGAAAGTGGCTGGATGCACAACCGTTGTCGGATGATTGTTGCCAGTTTCCTCACTAAAGACTTGCTAATTAATCCTCAATTGGGAGAAAAATACTTTATGCAAAAGTTGATTGACGGGGATTTATCTGCCAATAATGGCGGTTGGCAATGGAGTGCTTCTAGTGGCATGGACCCCAAACCTGTACGGATTTTCAACCCAGCCAGTCAAACACAAAAATTTGATCCAGAGGGGGAATATATTCGGCAATGGGTATCAGAATTGCGGTCTGTAGATGCAGAATATTTAGTTACTGGTAAAATTCCATCTTTAGAACGTCATGCTGTTGGCTATCCTGAACCAATTGTGGATCATAAAGTACAGCAACACCAATTTAAACAGCGTTATCAACAGCAAAAAACCGTTAGTAGAGGTGATTGAGATAACTTTTGACAGATGGTTGAAAGGTGATGTCACTTGCCCGCCGTTAGATCAGGGGTCAAAAATATTCGTCGAACGAACGTTTTTTAGTCTGAGTGGCGATTTTCTCCAAAGTAGGGAGTACCTAAAGCTTTAGGGGGTGTAGATTTTCCCAACTTACCCACTAATGCCAATAAAGCGATCGCATAAGGTAGCATTACTAAAAATTGGTAAGGTATATTTGCCCCTAGTGCCTGAATTCGCAGTTGTAAAGCTTCTGTAGCCCCAAATAGCAAACAAGCCAAAGCACTACCAAAAGGATGCTATCTGCCAAAAATTAATGCTGCGATCGCAATAAATCCTTTCCCAGCACTCATCCCCTCGGCAAAAAATCTTACTTGTACCAGAGTTAAATAAGCACCTCCTAAACTTGCAAGAGTGCCACTAATCACCACTGCGATATAACGGACAGTTTGTACCGAAATTCCAGCCGTGTCAGCAGCTTGAGGAGATTCTCCCACTGCTCGTAATGTCAGTCCAAAGCTAGTTTTAAATAAAATATATGTAGTTAAAAAAACTAATATAAATAGTAAATATACTAAAATATCTTCTTGAAATAGTAGCAGCCCAATCAGGGGAATATTGGCTAAACCAGGGATAGTAATTGCCCCGATTCCAGGTAACTGCTGTGTACTACTGCCACTAAAGATTAACCTGGCCAAAAATGATGTTAACCCAGATGCGACAAGATTAATTGCTAATCCAGACACCAATTGGTCAACACGCAAAGTCACACATAAAACAGCGTGGAGTAGTCCGACTAATCCCCCAGCAATTAAGGAAGCGAGGATACCAAGCCAGGGATTACCAGTGGAGAAAGTGGCAGCAGCACTAGTAAAAGCACCAGTAAGCAACATCCCTTCCAAGGCGATATTTAACACCCCCGACCGTTCTGAGTATAATCCTCCAAGGGCAGCAAATCCCAAGGGGACAGCTAGACGTAAACTAGCTACCAAGTAATCAGAGAAGAAGTTGAGATTATTCATAGAGTTATTTTTGGCAGAACTGTGCCAAAACGGGTTTATTGTACGCTAAGGAATTAGTGTAATTCGTAAAACCCTTGACAGACAGTAGTTTCAGCTTCAATAGAAGTTGGATTTTTTCCTTTTCAAAGGACGCAAATTATCAATGCTACTTACGGACTTAAAATTCTAAATATAATCGGCACTCAAGTTGATATGTTCCCACCCCATTGGTGATAAATATTGCAAGTATTCAACCGGGATAATTACACCCTCAGACACTTGAAGCCTTGTTGGTTGAAGCTGTGAGTGCCAGGTCAAAAATCAAGATTAAATGCCTTAATTGCTGACGATATTCTGCAACACTGGAAGATGATTTTTTCAAACCGCGTGTACAGCCAATCAGTAAGCTCGCAAAATTAGATGGCTGAAAACTCCCACAACTCAATTCAATCTCTCCCCTTTCGTCGGCTTGACGAATTGCCTCTGTAAGTAATTCCTCAAACCGTTTAGAGGAGGAAAGAAAAATATCTGCCGCGATCGCATTGCTCAGATCGATTAGCTCGCTCCCATGTGGCGAATTGCAAACTAGCTCCAATAGCTCTAGATCCTTACCTTCAAACGCCGCATTTAGACGATCCCTAAATCCGATTTCAGACTGGAGTGCCGTTTGGGCACGGACAAGCGCATTGCCATGCAAATGTTCGCACAGCGTTCTAAAAATGTCTTCCTTATTTTGAAATAACAAGTAGAGTGCTGCACGGGAAATACCTGCAATCTTAGCAATATCATCCATTGCGGTGCGTTTGAAGCCATACCGCCCAAAACATTCTAAAGCTGCTTTGAGGATGCGATCCCGCTTTGTCGGCAGCGCTGATTTAGAGCGAACGCTATCGCCTTTGGCGGGGCTTCCCAAAGGCGATAGCGTTCGCCCATTGCACTTTGAATTTGGCTGAATTTTCATGTTTGACATTCTGACATATTGCACTTAAAATGTCAATTGACGTTTTGACAAATTATATTTTTTTTGTCATAAACACGGAGTCCAAGAGAGTAAAATGACCATGAAAGCTGCAATCTTAAAGGCGTTTGGATCGCCACTTGCGGTCGAGACCTTATCTGACCCCGTGCTGGGCACGGGGGAGGTAATTGTTGATGTCGTGGCTGCCCCGGTACTGTCTTACACCAACGAGGTTTTCAGCGGCGAACGGCAGTATCTGCTAAAGCTGCCGGTAGCACCGGGATGCGGAGCCGTCGGACGAGTGAGGTCTGTAGGGCCAGACGCGACGCGGCTGGTCGCTGACGACTGGGTAGTGTGTGATCCGACCGTGCGCTCGCGCGACAACGCCCTAACCCCTGACATCACCTTGCAAGGCTGGAGCGCCCGTGGTGAAGGAGGCTTGCGCCTGCAACAGTATTTTCACCACGGCTCTTTTGCCCAGCAGATGCTAGTGCCGACGGAAAACGCCATCCCGGTCGGCGCGCTTGACCCTGCGGAGGCGGGGCGCTGGTGCGCGCTGGGTGTGCTGCTGGTACCGTATGGCGGGCTACTGGCGGCCAACCTACAGGCTGGCGAGACGCTATTGGTCAGCGGGGCCACTGGCAACTATGGCAGCGCCTGCGTGGCCGTGTCCCTGGCGATGGGTGCGGGCTGCGTCGTCGCACCAGGCCGCAACGAGCGGGTACTGGCGGACCTAGTGCGTCGGTTTGGCGACCGTGTGCGCCCCGTGCATCTCACCGGCCACGAGGACGACGACCGGAAGCGGATGCAGCAAGCAGCCCCCGGACCCATTGACTGCGTGCTGGACATCCTGCCGCCCTCGGCGGGCACGACCCCGGTGCGGACTGCCGTCATGGCGGTACGGCCTTACGGGAGGGTAGTGCTGATGGGGGGCGTTGGGATGCTAGGAGGTCCCGGACTAGAACTACCTTACCCGTGGATCATGAGGAACTGCATCACCATACACGGCCAATGGATGTATCCACGCGAGGCTACCATCCGCCTGGTCGGTCTCATCCGGTCCGGACTCCTGGATCTGGGCAATTTCGACATCACGGCATTTGATCTGGACGACGCAAATGAAGCCGTCGCGCACGCTGCTGCCAATGGCGGTCCCTTCAAGTTGACTGTGATCCAGCCATGATGATCATGCAGTTTTGCTTACTGTAGTCAGATTTCTGCGAGTAAAGCAAGCAAAACTGTGCCAAAACTGGTTATTGTACGGGCTCGTAGTTAAGAGGTTCGCAGAGGAAAGCGCAAAGTTTCGCAGAGTTTTCTGGGTTAAACTTTGGCGCTTCTCTGAGTTTTTCCTCTTATCTCTGTTTCGATTGCGAAACTAATAGCAATAAACAACACCATAAAGCCCTGAATCGCATAAACCACAGTTACCGGCACACCTGCACTACGCTGCATCACATTCGCACCACTGCGAAGCGCCGCAAAAAACAAAGAAGTCAATACTACACCGACAACACTACCACGACTTAAAAAAGCGATCGCAATGGCATCAAACCCATAACCTGGTGAAACTTGTTCAAATAGCCGATATTTTAACCCCATCACCTCACAACTCCCAGCCAACCCAGCTAAACCACCCGCAGCAGCCATCACCAGCATAATAGTACGTTCAACAGATATGTGGGCATAACGGGCGGCAATTGGGTTAAATCCCACTGCCGTAATTTGATAACCTAGAGGCGATCGCACTAATAACACCCATAAAATACCTGCGGCAATTAAAGCTAATAAAATCCCTGCATGGGCGAATTTAGTGCGATTAGTTGCGATCATTATCTCCCCCCACCCATCAGCAAACCAATTTCTTCCACTGTCGCCGTCTGTGCATCCAACATAGCCATAAATTCACCTCTGTAGATTACGGCAATGCGATCGCTCATTGTCATCACTTCTTCTAAGTCGGTAGAAATATACAAAATTGCGGCACCGCGATCGCGTTCTGTTAATATTCGAGAATGGACAGCTGCTGTCGCCCCTACATCTAACCCTCTTGTGGGTTGCATGGCGATAATTAAAGCTGGTGTTTGCGCCAATTCTCGCGCTAACACCACTTTTTGTTGATTTCCTCCCGAAAGCTGACTTACTAAGATATCAATCCCATTCGCCCGAATGTCAAACTCTTGCATTGCAGCTTGAGTATGATTGGCGATCGCTTCTTGTTGTAACAAAAAACGGCGACAAAATGGCAAATATTTAAAAGCTTTTAAAATCAAGTTTTGGGCGATGCTAAATTGCAACACTAATCCCATTGTCTGCCTATCTTCTGGGATGTAGCCCACTAAGGAATGCTTGTGCGTAAACTTAATTTTACCCTGCTTAAGTAGGTGGGTGTAAGATAACCCAAATGTGTAACAATAAGTAAACATGGTGAATTAGAAAAGTTAAGTATAAAAAATGCCAGCACGTCTCAGAGGATTTCTAACTCAGG
>NZ_JBALCO010000058.1:0-6351 GCF_036919595.1 Nostoc sp.
CTCAGTTGCACTCGGCTTAATAAATCCTCAACATTTAAGAAACTGGTTTGCTAGTTGCTGCTACTGTACCTCATAACACCCGTAAATGCTGTATGCATTAAAAATCTCTGCAAATTCTAATTTTATAAATATAATGCAATTTTTATATGGCATCAATTTCGATTAGTTAACTAATAATAATTCAAAATTGACTTGATAAATTGACTCTTCATAAAAAGCACTATTTTTAGAATGTTTTTTGGTAGTAAAATTAGCAATTTTTTCTGAAATTCCATAGTAATTATTGACAATGGAGTTAATTCACACATTAAAACCTTTGAAAAAAAGGTTTTAACGCTTCAAGCTGTCAAGAAAAGATTGCTATCTTTGAGAAAAAATACTTATGAGCATTGATCATGTTAATAACAATGTGTTGTCAAATAAACGGCTCAATGTCACTTCAATCTCCTCATTAGATAGCTTTAATACGAAGGATGACTATAGCCTCAACTCAATCAGACGTAGTAGCTACAACTCAGCCGATGCTGATGTGCAATTGCAAAATAGGGGTGACTCTAAAAATAGCAGTAACGCCGCTGCTACTGCTTTTAGCACTGCGAATTATAACTCCACCAATGGCTATGGCTTGATTAATGCAGCAGCAGCAGTGGCTAAAGCTGCTGGTCAGAATACCTTTGCTGATGTTCCTAATCTTGGTGGCAATAATTGGGGAGCAGACCTGATTAAAGCACCGGAAGTCTGGGCACATGGATACACGGGTAAAGGTATTGTTGTCGCTGTTGTAGATACTGGAGTTGACTACAACCACGAAGATTTAAAGGATAATATCTGGACGAATCCCAAGGAAATTGCTGGCAATGGTAAAGATGATGATGGCAATGGCTATGCTGATGATATCCATGGCTGGAACTTTGTTGACAATACTAATAATGTCCTAGATGACAACGGTCATGGCACTCATGTTTCCGGGACGATCGCAGGAGAAAATAATAACTACGGTGTCACTGGTATTGCTTATGATGCCAAGATTATGCCCGTCAAAGTTTTAGATGACTCTGGCTCCGGTTCTTACACTTCCATCGCTAAGGGCATTGATTATGCTGTGGATAATGGAGCTAATGTGATTAACCTCAGTTTAGGAGGGCCATCTACCAATCAGACTTTAGAGTCAGCCATTGACTATGCCAGCAGCAAAGGAGTGATTGTCGTCATGGCAGCAGGTAATGATGGTGGCTCATCACCAGACTATCCAGCTCGCCATGCATACAAGTCGGGAATTGCCGTTGGGGCAGTAGATAGAAATAATAATATGCCTGACTTCTCTAATCGCTCTGGAACGAAGGAAATCGCTTACGTCACAGCCCCAGGAGTCAATGTCTACTCATCAGTTCCGAATAATGAGTATGCCACTTATAGCGGCACGTCTATGGCTGCTCCCCATGTTGCTGGTGTAGTTGCTCTGATGCTTAGTGCTAACCCCAACCTGACTGATGCCCAAGTCCGTCAGATTATCACAGAAACGGCAGGAAATAGTACACAAACTACAAGCTCTAGTTTTAATCTTTCTAATGTCAGTTCTCTAGCGAATCAGGTGATTGCAAACACAGCAATAAATAGTGCACAAACTACAACCTCTAGTTTTAATCTTTCCAATGTCAGTTCTCTGGCAAGGCAGGCGATGTCTGACGACAACCTGCTACACATCAACGCACAAACAGCAAATTATCTGACATCACAGACAATTTCTAGTTTTAATAATTCTCATGTCGGTTCTTTAACAGGTCAGGCAATTACAGAAACGACAAAATATCAGACACCAACCGAAGGTAATAACGGATTAGCCAATCCAGAATTATGGTCGCAATTCCAAAACTCTGAGAAGATTATGAGCAGCATCAATGTGGATAGCAATGATGATGATAATGATGATCAGGATAATCCTGATTTTGGCAAATTACTGGAGGGAATCCAAAAACAAATAGAGCAGTCTAGAAAATTTTTGGGTATTGCTTGAAAATTATATAGCGATTTGCAGTTTAGTTTAATACTGCTCGCTTAAGAAAATCAACCAACTGAAAAAGTTTGTAGAGATGTGAAATTTCGCGTCTCTACATTTTTATAATTATTGCTAACAATCCTTTCCCGATAAGTATACCAGGCGAAAATAACATATATTTCAGATAGAATATATTTGATAAAAAGCTATCACAGGATGAGAGAAAATAGGCGATCACTCTTTTTTACAAAAGTTAATTGGCAGCGATCGCCTTTCTATTGCTTGGAATAATAAAGTGCGATTGCTCTTTTGTAGGTTGTCTCAAATGAGAGGGAACATTTTGTTCAAATAGGAGATACAAACCTACCTAACAGAAAATGCCTCATTGAATCGCCGTGTCACAGGTTCGGTAATGAATGTCAAAATTGACTTTTTACGAGTGACAATTTCACCTGTAGCAGCCATTCCTGGTGTAAATTCTACTTCTTGACCTCGCACGTTCACTGAGTGTTTATTTACCTTAATTCTGGTGGGGAAAACTAACCCCAATTCTTTATCAACAATTGCATTCGGACTGACTTGTACAACTTCGCCATCTACAGTGCCAAATTCCTGGAAGGGGAAAGTCGCCATTTTCACTTTTGCTTTCATTCCTTGACGAATAAACCCAATATCGCGGTTGAGAACTTTCACCTCTAAGAGCATTTCTTCCCCTTCCGGCAAGATTGACAGCAATTCTTCACCAGATTGCACTGGGCCCTTAGTGGCTTTAACTCTGTAAATCGTACCGGCAACGGGAGCCTCAATCGTTTCTAAAGCTTGCTGCTTCCTCGCCTGCTCTAATTGACCTTGAGCAGTTGTCAGTTCCTCTTTACGCTTGTTGAACTGGGTCAAAATTTCACTTTGGCGTTCTGATGATACACGCTCGGTTTGACTGCGTGCAGCGTTGTAAGCTTGTTCTGCTTGGTGAATTTCTTGGACTTGGGCAGCAATATCTTTTTCTAATGATGTGACTTTATCTTGAGCCTCTGTAATTTTATTCTGGCTATTGGTAACATTATCTTGTGCTCTAGTGATTTCTGTCTTTGCAAGAGTTAATTTTTCTTGGGCATCCAAATAATCGACACGAGGTACAGCGCCAGGAGTAATTAGGGTGTGTAGGCTTTTTTCCCTTTCTTGAGCAAGTGCCAAATTACTTTCAATTTTAATTCGGATGCTATCTGCGTTCACAAGGTTGGTTTTGGCATTGCCAACGCTGCTTTTGGCATTAACTAAGTTGTCTTGCAATCGAGTCAAGCGGACTTTGGCTTGATTGATGAGTGCTATTTGGCGATTTGCTTCTGCTTCCGCCGCTGCTTGACGAGCTTGGAAGTCTTGCAGGCGGGAATTTAAAAGTTCATCTTGCACTTTCGTCCCAGTAGTTTTGCCTCCGGTGCGTTCTGCATCCAAACGTTGCAAATCGTCTTGAATCAATCTAGTAGATTTGGCTAGGCGGGAAACATCAGTTATTTGCAAGTCTGGATCTTTTTGAATCAGAATTTCACCTTTGGTAACATGATCGCCTTCTTGCACTTTGACGGCGACAATTGACCCTCCACCCAAGGATGTCACCGGTCTTACCTGTGTGGAAGCAATTAATTCCCCTTGTGCTGTTGCTACTTCATCTATTTGTGAGAAGTGCGCCCAGGCGATCGCCCCAAATACAATGACGCTCATCGTTCCCGCTAATAATCTAGTGTACAGGGGTGGCAATTCCTGTACCGCCTTCCCCAATTCATAGGTGAGTTGTTCCTCCGGTTGAGCGAATCGCTCTTTTGTCTGACGGGCTTGAGCAGCATTTGCAGCTAGGGAAGATTTCATAAAATTTTAGATTATTGGGCACTTGTACTGAGTGGCGTTGAAGTAGCGAAGTCGTAGTAAGCCGTTGGCGCAGCCTCTCGTAGAGAAGTATTGGGCATTGGGCATTGGGTATTAGTTTTTCTGCTCATGCTCCATGCCCCATGCCCATGCCTCATGCCCCATTACTTAATTTAAACAGCTAGATAGCGCCGCAAAAAGTTTTCTAATGTCTCCAATTGGAAGTTAAAAATTACCTCTAAATTGGCGATTTCATCTTTTGTACAGAAAAATTCATTTGCTAGCAATGTGCGATAGGTTCCCAAAGCTTTCTGGATTTGGGGATTAAATAAGCCCAATCCACCTTGTAACCCATCAATGAGAAATAGTGGTGAGTTAATTATTACTGGCTCTTTGGTGAAGATCCGACCAAAAATTCGTGGAATATCTTCTCGTAATAAAATCTCTGGCCCTCCCACTGGTAAAATCTGGTTCCGAGCCCCTTCAACTGTCACAGAATCCACCACTATCCTTGCTAAATCATCGGTACTTACAATTGAGGTACGATTTTTGCGATCGCCAATCAGCAAATACAATCCCGTTTCCCGAAATCGTTCTACTAGTGGCAACAAGTTAGATGCTAATCCAGCTGGGCGTAAAATTGTGTAATTCAAGCCACTAGCTGCCAAATATCGCTCTACTGCTCGTTTGGCTTTGAACACAGGAGCGTCTTCATATCCGCGATCGGCTCCCAATACAGAAATGAAGACGAAATGCTCTACGCCATTGGCTTTTGCTTGGTCAATCAGTTCAATATTGGCACGGTAATCTAAAGATAGGGCATCGCTATCAGAACCGTGGGCGCTGATAATATACTGGATATCCCGACTAGCTTTTTGGATATCTTTTTCCTCTAGCAAGTCACCGATGAAAATTTCTGCACCCCGGTGTTCTAACTCGCTATAGCGCGAGTTAAGGCGGACAAATGCCCGCACAGACTGCTCTCGTTGCCGTAGGAGTCGCACAACTCTGCGACCAATTCCTCCCGTTGCTCCAGTTATTAGAAACATATAAATACCTAAATTGAATACTTTCAGCGTTTATAGTTCTTGAAATGCTCGATATATGCTCAAAACCCGTTGAGCAATACTTAAACAACGTGAGCATATCTTTATACTTTTTTACTATGCTCAAGATATCCTCACGCCAACTAAGCCAATAGATCACACCTTATTTATCTTAATACTCTACAAATGATCCCCCATATCTTTGTAGATGCAGGGGATAGGGTAATGGGATTAGTTTTACTGGATCAACAAGTTAATAGCTTGTTCAAGCGACATCTTAGCCTTGTGCAAGTTCAGCAGGTTTTCCTGGTCGTATCGGTCAGGATAGCTCATTTTCTTGCCCTCTAAAGTTATCCGAATTAGTGCTGCTTGCTCATCTGTGGGTGAATTCATTTCCTCAATAGCAGAACTGATTATCTGGATAGCGTTAAAGTTAGGGAATTTTAATCCTTTACCTTGCTTCATTTGTTGCAGCGCTAAAAATGGAAATGCCATCAGAGTTACGATGTACGAGGTTTTGTATCCTGCATTCCCGGTTGGTTTGATGCCGTATCTACGACACAAGTCGCGTAATTCTTTAATAGTCTTGATTTCAAGTTCAGAACGCGTGAACATAAAATAGTAGTGTCCATTTTTGAAATTGGATATTGGTGGTTGTACTTCCGGCAAGTTGTAGCAACCACCAAAAAAAACAATCTATTGTTTTGGCACCAAGTAAATCAAGCCTTGTTTATATTTCTCAATAATGCCTAATCCTAAAGGGAATCCACAAAATTTACAACCAATTAAATCAAATAGAGAAGAATCATTAACAGAGAGGATTAACCTACGCATAACCAAGACTATGAAGGAAGAACTATCCACCAAGGATGATCCTCCAGAATTTTGCCGTCGTGCGATCGAGGAAGCATTAGAGAAAGATAAAGAGAAGTAATTTCAAAGGGACAGTTGTCACGAGTGTGCGAATTACTGGAATGAGTCAGCAATCAAGCATATTGCTATCTCAATATGCTTGATTGCTTGCGGAATACACCAAAATGAGAAAGCAAAAGCAGCTTTTGAGAAAGTAAAAGCTCATTTTGCTTGCGGAAAACACCGAAATGAGAAAGTAAAAGCTCCTTTTGCTTGCGGAAAACACCAAAATGAGAAAGTAAAAGCAGCTTTTGAGTAAGCAAACACAGCTTTTGAGTAAGTCAAATGTCATTTTGCTTATTAAATTCGATTTTAGGGACTCCCAAATAAAAAATATTCAGTTTAGCCAAAAGCTGTTGAGAGGATGTTTGAAAAGTCATAATTGGTGTATCAACGTTTTTTTACCCCACCCTAACCCTCCCCTTATAAAGGGGAGGGAACTAGATTTGTAACTGCCCAGGTAGGAATGTCAGGAATATTCCCATGAGGGAAGAAAGATGGTAGTGTTCAAGCATGAATCCAGAAGAAAAAGATCAAAAA
>NZ_JBALCO010000059.1:0-27224 GCF_036919595.1 Nostoc sp.
TATATGGCTAAAAAACCATCCTTCTGGGAAAAACGCCTGCATCGTTTTTCCTTCACCTGCATTTAACCGTCGTTTGATGTTCTTTAATTGCATTAATGTATCAGGACTAAGTTGTCCAGGTGCATAATCTTTGGCTGACACTGTTGACAGGTAAAAATTAACTCGGAGTACAAGTAAACTTATAGCAATAGTTAAGAATACATAAGTCCAATAGCCAAATTTCCGCAATCTACTCATAATCAAGATTCCATCTCTGCCAATTCTAACCAGCGTTCAGTCGCCACATCGATCGCTTGCTTGAGAGATTCCACCTGATCATAGAGTTTCTGCACTTGGCTATAATTCCCCGGTGAGACATTCGCTAGTGTTTTCTCAGTTTCTGCTTTCTGGGCCTCTAACTGAGCAATTTTACCTTCCAACTGCTCAAATTCTTTTTTTTCCCAATTGGATAACCTGCGCCGCTTGGTATTTTCTACATCTTTGGATGAAGACGCACCATTTTGGGCTTCGACATTTTTGGGCTTCTCTTTAGTATTAGCAGCTTGTTGCTGTGCTTCTTCAGCCTTCTTAAAGTCCAGATAAACTGAGTAATTACCTGGATATTGCCGGAGATTACCGCCTTCCTCAAAGGAAAATACTGTGTCGATGGTGCGATCAAGAAAGTAGCGATCGTGAGAAACTACAATTACACACCCGGCAAAGTCCTCTAAATAATCTTCTAATACTGCCAATGTCTGCACATCTAAATCGTTCGTCGGTTCATCTAAAATCAAGACATTGGGCGCACTCATCAAAACGCGCAACAGAAATAAACGGCGTTTTTCCCCACCCGAAAGTTTATGAATTGGGGCATACTGTTGATTACCAGGAAACAAAAACCGCTCCAACATTTGGGAAGCAGTAATTTGAGTACCATCAGTAATTTTGACAAATTCTCCTTCTTCTTTGATATAGTCAATCACGCGCTGATTTTCGTTTAAGGCTGTGAGCAATTCTTCAGAATGCTGGTCAAAATAACCGATGTGAATTGTAGTACCAATTTCCGCAATGCCAGAATCTGGCTTAATTCGCCCAGTAATCATATCCATTAAAGTGGATTTACCTGCACCGTTAGCGCCAATGATGCCGATGCGGTCTTCTGGGCTAAATTCGTAGGTAAAATTATTGATCAGGGTACGTCCATTGTATGCTTTAGAAATGTTATCTAATTCAATAACCTTTTTCCCAATGCGACGACCAACTGTCGAAATATCAACTTTACCCTGAACTTGTTTAAATTCAGTATCCCGCAGAGCGTGAGCGCGGTCAATTCTCGCTTTTTGCTTAGTACTTCTGGCTTTCGGCCCTTTTTTGAGCCATTCCAACTCGCGCCGCAACACACCTTGATGTTTACGTTGAGTACTTACAGCAGATTCTTCAGCTAACGCTTTCTTTTCCAGGTAATATGAATAGTTACCTGTATAGGTGTAAATGTCGCCTCGGTCAATTTCAATGATCCGATTGGTAACGCGATCTAGAAAGTAGCGATCGTGAGTGATCAAAAAAAGTGCGCCCCGATACCGATTCAAATAACTTTGTAACCATTCAACAGAAAGAGCATCGAGATGGTTTGTCGGCTCATCCATGAGCAAAATATCTGGTTCTGCTAGCAACGCTGATGCTAAAGCAATACGCTTGCGATAACCTCCAGATAAAGTGCCTATTTTGGCATCAAAGTCAGAAATTCCTAATTTTGTGAGGATGATTTTAGCGTTGGTTTCTAATTCCCAAGCACCACTCGTATCCATTCGTTGCATCACCACAGAAAGGCGAGACATCAGTTGGCTATCATCTGGATAGTGAACCAATTTATCTGACAGTTCTTCATACTCACGCACCAAAGCTGTATGTTCGCCACTGTCGGCGAAAACTTGCTCTAAAACTGTGTGATTTTCATCTAAATCTGGCTGCTGAGGTAAGTAGATAATTTTAGAACCAGAGTTGACTAAAACTTGCCCACTATCTATCGATTCTAACCCAGCGATCATTTTTAATAAGGTTGATTTCCCAGAACCGTTAGTACCAATCAAACCAACTTTATCGGTAGCATCGAGGCTAAAGCTAGCATCTTTTAAAATTTCCTTGATGCCAAAGTCTTTTGTTACTGACTGGAGTGTAATAATACTCATAATATTTAGTTATTTTTCATTGGTCATTAGTTAGTAGGTAAGGCATATACCTAGCCCACGTCTTGGTGAGATGCTCTCATTCCTATACTCTGCATAGGAACGAGAGATTGATAGTTTTTGGGTGCTTAGAAAAGGATACATAGGGAACTTGCAAAACCAAATTTAACTTCATAACAAAGGTTTCAGCATACTTTCGACCACCAAGACGCGGGCTAGCTACATACCCTTACCTACATTGTCCGAATTCTATACAAATAAATCCAAGGGAAGATGTCCATACATTTCGTTGATTCCGTCTTCGTGGTAAGACTGGAAAGATACTAATACTCCCCGATGATGTCCAGCATAGGAATCAAGATAACACAAGCCATTTTTACCATTTAATTTGATATAAACTGGACCTTCAGGTGTAAGTAAATTGTTTGGTGGTTCATAACCCAAAGCCAAAGAATAGGTCTTCATCGCCAGTATTCCTTCTTCTGCTGTATCAGCACAAATTCCTAAAATTTGATAATCAGCAAGCTTGGTGATTAGAATTAAGGCACTACGAATTACTGATTTTTCTGATGGCTTGAGGACAGGTGCGATGTCTAGACAGTTGAATTTATTCAGTAATTTTTTCGCTTCTTCGGCGGTGAGATTCTGAGGATTGGGGGTTGACATAAACTTCGATTATTATCTTGTTAATTTTTCTGTCGTGTTTGAGTTGGGACTAGCCTAACTTACTAAGTATTATTTACTCGAATCAGGTTGATTTTGGATATTTCCAAGGTTGAACATGAAGGGGACACCGCTTTTTGAGTCACTACCCATAACGAGGACTTTTGGCATCTGAGCGCCGCCACTCTTCCAAGCTTCAATTGCTTCTTTTTGTAGAACCAACTGTCCTCCTTGGGCTTTGAGTGTCTCTGCTAAGAGTCTTTGAGATTCTGCCTTACCTTTGGCGCGATTCACATCTGCTTGTGCTTCTTGTTCAGCTTCCCGTGCTACATAAACGGCTCTTTGCGCCCGCTGTTCAGCAATTTGTTTTTCTTCCACTGCTTTGGCAAATTCTGGTGAGAACGCTAAGTCAACTACGCTAGTATCTAACACAATTATCCCATATTTGTCTAAGCGATCGCCTAACGCATTATCAAAGTCTTCTTTCAATTCACTTCTTTTAGTAATTGCTTCTTCTACTGTTCTTCTGGCTGCGGCAATTTTAAATGCTTCTTGTGTCTGAGGTGCAATGATTTTCGATACAATATTTGCTAAGGTTCCTTGTTTCCTTCTAACTTCAACGACCTGTATGGGATCGAGACGAAAGTTAATCGCAAATCTCGCGGATAAATTTTGCAAATCCTTAGTAGAACTCTCCGCTGGCACTTCAAATTTTTGGACTGTTAAATCATACACATCTATCACGGAGATAAAAGGTGGTTTCACGTGAATCCCTTCCAATAAAGCCCCATCTCTAGCTTTACCCAAGATGCTGATCAC
Organism: Nostoc sp.; assembly: GCF_036919595.1. Classification (GTDB taxonomy): domain Bacteria; phylum Cyanobacteriota; class Cyanobacteriia; order Cyanobacteriales; family Nostocaceae; genus Nostoc. The sequence continues at coordinate 3,648 of NZ_JBALCO010000059.1, forward strand.
TCCTGCTTGTCCAGGGTTAATAATCACAAAGGAATTTAGTCCGAGAATCACTAGTATTGCTAACACAATTGCTAAAACTGTGGTTTGCCAATTTCCCAATTGCTGATTTTTCAAATTCCTCTCTCCATCTGAGTGCTGAGTTGTGTTAGCGGATAGCTATGGTTTAGTCCGTCCTAAGTAAAATGGTACGGATAAATCTGAGAGTAGTAAATAGTCAAAAGTTTTGCTTTGACTTGGGTAAACTCAGTTACTAGTTTAAGTTTCTCATCAGTTTGTCTGAATCAAGTCTTTAATCTTCAGACTCAGGACTTTGTTCCCTGGTAATATCAGTTGCACGAAACCGCAAAAAGCCGTGGCTACTCTATTGCAATCCGATCTGAGTTGTAAAAATTGTTTTGTTTAACGTAGACGCAAAGCGGCTTCCCGCAGGGTAGGGCGCAAAGTATAGAAAGAGAAGATTTTACAAATGATTTAGGATTGCTATATTAAAATTTATTCTATGAATGATCAGTACATGGTTTCTGTGTTGGTGGCAGCTTTGGCAAACTCTTCCCTTGTGCTAGAATCCCTCTGTGAACAGGGTTTGAGACGCGCTAACTCTGGATCAGTTAGCATACCTTGAAAACCATCGTTGCAAACATAAGGGATATGCAAAACACAGATATAGTTGTCATTGGTAGCGGTATTGGCGGTTTGAGTTGTGCTGCTCTTTTGGCACGGTATGGCTTTGATGTGATAGTCTGCGAAAGCCACTCTATTGCTGGAGGCGCTGCCCATGCTTTTGAGCGCAATGGTTTCAAATTTGACTCGGGCCCGTCCCTCTACTCTGGACTGTCTTACAGCCCCTCTGCCAACCCTTTGCGACAAGTACTAGATGCAATTGGCTCTGAATTACCATGCGTAACCTATGATACTTGGGGTTGTTGTCTGCCAGAAGGTGATTTTGACACCGGGGTTGGTGCCGAGCAATTTTGTGAAGTGCTGATGAAATTGCGTGGTGATAATGCTGTAGCCGAATGGCAGGAACTTCAGCGTGTTATGGAACCATTCGCTAATGCAGCAACTTCTATACCACCAGCCGCATTACGCTTTGATTTTGGTGCAGCTAGAACTGTGGGCCCGTTTGTCCCATCTCTGACAAAAAATGTGGCGAATATCATCAAGCTGACGGGTCCCTTCAGCCGGATTATGGATGGTGTTGTTAAAGACTCGTTTACCCGAAATTGGCTGAATTTGCTGTGTTTTCTACTTTCTGGACTACCAGCAGATGGTACTAGCGCCGCAGAGGTAGCATTTATGTTTGCGGACTGGTATCGACCAGATGCAGTACTTGAATATCCGATTGGTGGTAGTGGTGCTTTAGTTGACACTCTTGTACAAGGATTGGAGCGTCACGGTGGGAAGCTGATGCTGGGCGCTCATGTGGAGCAAGTGCTTGTAGAAGGTAATCGCGCGGTGGGTGTGCGTCTGCGCGATCGCCAAGAAATTCGGGCGCGGCGGGCAGTGATTTCTAATGCATCGGTTTGGGATACCCTGAAGTTGCTACCAGAAAAGGCAACACCCAAACAGTACCGCAGCAAACGACAGGCTACACCTGAGTGTGATAGTTTCATGCATCTACATTTAGGCATTGATGCTCAAGGATTACAGTCAAATTTGCGGTGTCATTACATCGTAGTCAATAACTGGGAATTGGGTGTTACAGCACCTCAGAATGTTGTGGTGATATCAATCCCTTCAATTCTCGATCCATCCTTAGCGCCAGCAGGTAAGCATGTGATTCATGTGTATACTCCTGGTAATGAGCCGTATGCTTTGTGGCAGGGAATGGACAGAAGTAACCAAGAATATACCGAACAAAAGCGATCGCGTGCAGAAGTAATGTGGCAAGCGCTACAGCGAATCATTCCAGATATTCGCTCTCGTTGCGAAGTCACACTAGTTGGTACACCTCTAACCCACGAGCGTTATCTCCGTCGTCACCAAGGTTCCTACGGCCCAGCAATTCCGGCTGGAACTGCTATGTTTCCTGGCCCCAGCACACCTCTACCAGGACTGATGTGCTGTGGCGACTCGACATTTCCCGGCATTGGTTTACCAGCAGTCGCCGCGAGTGGGCTGATTGCTGCCAATACCCTTGCACCTGTTATTAAACATTTAGCAATGCTTCAAGATATCAAGTGCATTTAATTTTTTGAGTATAAAGTCTAGTTGCCAACAGAGCCGCACCTGCTGCCAAAACTGCTAGTACACTGTCAGGTTCAGGTACGGCAGCAACTTCAGCGTCAATTCGTGCAGTTCCAGCAAACAAACCTGTCAATTCAGGTTTTTGCAATATATTAGCAAACTCTGGAGAAACCAGCAATTTAACATCAGGGATGGTTAAATTTTGGCCATCAAATGCCACAGGTTCTGTAAGACTCAAATCAAACAAAATTGTATTTAAAGAAAATGTGTCTCTTAAAACAAATCCGCTACCACCTGTGACAGTACGTCCCGGAGCCAGACCAATTGATAAGTTACCAACAGTAATATTATCGTTGAAAGTAACAGTACCAGTACCCTCGATTGTACCTGAGAGCGGAGTAAAACCGCCCTCGTCACTGAATGTAAAGTTGGTAGTTGGGTCGATTTTGAAGCCAACTAAGTAATTGCTGGGAATTGGTGCAACTGTATTATTAGTGCCTGTCAAGGTTAGCCCGATACTTTTAAGAATATCCTCGTGATCATGATCAATGCTGGTGACTCCAGATATCACTTTAAAAGTTGCAGCTTCTACCTGTATGGGTGTAATTGATATAAAAGCTGCTGTAGTACAACCAAGAACCCCTGCAAATTGAGAAAAACGCATAGATACTCCTTATCTTCGTAGTTTATTCTATCTAAAAAAACGCTCTTTATTAATCTCAACGTTTAAGTATTTTTGCTAAAAAAGTGATATTCAAAGACAAAAGAATACTTTCTGAAACTTTCTATTAAGTCATCATCAAGTTAATAACAAAATTAAAATCATCCAGTTACAAATGCGAAGTTAAGTAGGTGGGTAAAAATAAATATCACTACTCAAAATTGAGCGTAGAGTATGAAGTATAAGGCATTATGGATAGAAGATGATAAAAATATAGTTACGTTTAATTATGTCCAAGCGACTCCGATCACGAAGGACACAAAGAAAGAAATAATAAGCCAAGAAAGTTTGGTGCAGCCCCGCAAAAAAATGGTATTACAATTTATAGAGATTTGGTATCAATAAAGTTAATAACAATTAACTGTAAGGTTACATAAAACAATAAGATTTTGCCCCTTGTCTTACCAAGCCTGATTTTGCCCTTAGGGGAGACGAAGCGTAACTTTGGCTGTTTGGGGTTCTTCGGGTTTAATAAGTAATCAAGCGGACATGATATTACTTGCTGATTTATAAACTTGTTCTAATCCACCAGCTTATTTTCTCCAAATTAAGAGCTATTTGCTGCCAAAAGCTTGCTGATGAGTCTGCTTCTCTCGCTGCTGTGAGTATTTTATCTATACTGTCAAAATTTCTTTGAATCAACTGCTTATCTAGTTTAGGAATATCTAATTTAAGATATTTTAGACGGTTCGGTAACTCTACTTTCTCTCTTGTCGGCAAGTTGGGAATCTGATCAACTTGTTCTATAATTTTATCTATTGATGCAATTACTTCTTCAATATTCGGCTTTTTAGCTTTTAATTGTAAATCTTTTTCTTCAAATGTTTCTTCTTGATCACCTAACTTTACTATTACTATTTTGACAAAGAAAATATTGTAATCAACCTCACTAACTTCACCTACTTGTTTATGATATTTTCCACTTTTATTTATAAGTACTATGTCACCTTTCTCAATTCTGTCCTTCATAATTTCTACAACCTCTGAATTAAATTGCTAAATAATCTCCTCTACAGAAAATACTACTCTAAAGCCACAAACTCTCAGTCCACCGTCTGACTCATTCCAACTACGACTGGCGCTGCGACAAAGTTCTGCACTGAAACTCCAAGAACCACCGCGTAAGACTCGGCGATTAATATCACCGCCAACTTCCCAAGCTGTTCCATCTAAGGGTGCATCGTTATAATTGTTGTGCCAAGAATCAGCGCACCATTCCCAAACTAGCCCATGCATATCGTATAATCCAAAGACGTTAGCTACTTCAAAACTACCAACGTTTGTTGTTTCTTTACGGAATTTGCTTTTTGGTTCGATAGTGCAACTGACTAACTCAGAGGTAATCGTTTCACCAAAATGGAAGGACGTTGTAGCTCCAGCCCGACAAGCATATTCCCATTCAGCTTCACTCGGTAAACGATAGTCGCGTCCGGTTTTTTCTGAGAGTCTGAGACAGAATTCTACAGCCTCATACCAAGATACATTTTCCACTGGTCTATCTAGACCTTTGAATTTCGATGGATGGGGATTTAAAGCTTGTTTTATTTTGGGTAAAGCCGCTACTACTCTCCACTGTGCTTGAGTTACAGGAAATTTTCCCATAAAAAATGGTTCGACGCTAACTTCGTGTTGAGGACGTTCGTCAGCATCGCCTTCAAACTCTGGTGAACCCATCATGTAAGTACCACCAGGAATTGATACCATTTCTAATGTGACAGACTTACCCAATTGTTCAGCAAAGAAGTTTGCATTGCTGTTCACATGGTTTACTTCTCTACCACCTGTGTCTACTGTCACTACATCAAATTCAAAGGTTTCTAAAAAGAGTAATGGTATTATTACTTTTTGTGGTAGCAACGGTAATATAGATTGGGACATCGAAACAATTTTTAGGGCAATCGGTTCAATGTTCGATGTTGTAAACTTCAAATCATTGAGAACTTCTATTGCTGTTTGATATCTTTCGCTCGGTAGATGTTTTAGTAGTTTATCTAAAATTTTTCCTAAGTCATCACTGATAGTAATACCTTTTTCTTGTAACAGTTGACGCCACAACCACTTAGCATTCATGGCATCATAAATAGGGTCATTAATCTGTCCAGAAGCATCCTGTAAAGGCAAACATCGAGTTAAAAGACGCACGCAAGTTACACCCAAAGCATACAAATCACTGGCGTGACAAGCAAATCCAGCCATTTGTTCTGTTGGGGCATAACCAAGGGTATAAATTACTGTAGCTTGTCTTCCTAAACTGGTTTGTGTTAGCTGTTTAGCACCACCAAAGTCAATTAATACGGGTTTTTCATCACTTGCACGGCGGATAATATTTTCTGGTTTTATATCCCGATGAATGACATTATGGGTATGAATGAATTCCAGAACTGGCAATAAATCAGTTAAAAGTTCCCAAATTTGTTTTTCACCATAGATTTGTTGCTGAACTTCTTGTAAGAGAGTTTTTCCTTGAATAAATTCTTGTACGAGATACAAGCTAGTACCTTGTTCAAAATAAGCTAGTAATCTGGGAATTTGCGTATGATTTTCTCCCAGTTCATACAACCGAAAAGCTTCTTCTTTGAAAAATTCCGCTGCTTTGGTGCGTTGTCCTGTTCCCTGAAATTGTGGGAAAAATTGCTTGATGACACAAGGCGCATTTAGTCTGTCTACATCTTCTGTTGCATAGGTTCTGCTAAACCCACCTTCACCTAAGAGTCTTAATACGCGGTAACGGTTTCTCATAAGTTTGCCAAAGTTGCTTTGTCCGCAACTCACGCAAAATCTATTGCCATCAGCGTTGAATGGATTTGAGCAATTAGGATTTTGGCAGATTTGCATAATCAGGAGGAAATAGCATCTTCTCCAAAGTTAGCCCCAATATTATCTAATTGAAAACAGTTTTGTAGAGAAGCGAACACGGAATTTTTTATATGTGCTTAAAAACTATCTTTCCCATGAGGATAGAATAATGAATAAATTCTATTTATTTACTTATTTATATTAGGACGTTATGTTAGCAGAAAGTCCGGCATGCCATGATATTTGGTAAGTTATAGCAAGCCTAATGCACCCGACATTTTAATATAGCTGTTGTTCACTATCCCGAAAAGTTCACAAAGAACTAAATAACCTATAATTTTTATTGCCAATTGCGACTCTTATTTCAAAGTTTTATTCTCTCCAGAAGCACGAATTAATTCAGCGACAAGAGCAACGATCGCAGATACTGAAATTAACATCACACTTAAAGCGTTAATATCAGGCTTGACTCCGGTTCTAATGCGGCTAAAAATTTCCATTGGTAGGGTGTTAGAACCGCTACCAGCAGTAAAACTGGCGATGAGAAAGTCATCTAAGCTAAGGACAAAGGCCAAGAGACAACCAGCTACAATACCAGGCATCAATTGAGGTAATAATACTTTCAGGAAAGCTTGTGTGGGTGTAGCGCCTAAATCTAATGCTGCTTCTTCTAAATGAGGATCTAAATTAGTCAGTCGTGAAGCAACTACAAGTCCAACGTAGGCGATACAAAACACCACATGGGCTGCAACTATTGTCCACAAACTTAAAGGTATTGCAAACGCCGCTAGGCATACTAAGGTAGCTACTGCGATCGCAATATCAGGAATAATCAATGGTAGGTAAGCAATACCACGATATAATTTTTTACCAGGAAATTGGTAACGCGCCAACCCAACTGCCATCAAGGTTCCCAGCACTGCTGAAATCCCCACTGCACAAACACCAACTATCATACTGTTTTGCAAAGCTGATAAGATGCGATCATCACTGAACAACTTGCTATACCAATCGAGAGTGAATCCTTGCCAAGTTGCACTGTAGGGCGACTGATTGAAGCTATAAAAGCCAAGTACCAGTATAGGCAGGTACATGAAAATAAGTATTATGAGTGAGAAAACCGCCTGCCATGAGACACGCGGTTTTTTAAGAGATGCAGAGATATTCACGTTTATATTTGATTTTTATTGATAGCAACACAGAATATCATATTTAATGAAATAAGTCAATAATTTAACTCTCTTCTCTAGCCCTGTCAAGGTGGGCGCAAGTATTCTAAAACCCTTGATTTAGCGTTGATTTGATTTTGGCAAGCACGCATTTATTCATCTTTTACCGTCCAAAAATTATCACATTAATCTAGCCCTAATTTTATCTCAATGAGGCAAAACCTTGGCTGTAGACTTCGACCTACAAAGAAATCTGAGTCTGTGGCTTGGGATTAAGGTAAATAGGTTGATGGTAGGGCAACCCTATCTTATGAAAATCTACCCTTTGGGGGCTACGGGTTGTCCTTTAGGTACGGAAAGCCGCCCAAAGAGTGACTACACACTTTATTGTTTAATTAACATTTTAAAATCAGATAATTAACAGACGATAATAGAGCTTTTTCGTCCATTATCACCATTTAGCTTAAATTTTGACGATTAAATAAAATTCATCCTTATCAAAAAACTATATTTAAAATTGCACCAAATCACCAAAAGTTAATAAATTAGAATGTATTTACCTCTTTAGGAGTGGGTAATTTCCGTACTAGGATAGATAAAAAATGTAGAAAGATGAGCTTAATATTTAAAGGAAATTGTTAATAAGTTAAGTATCTGAAGTTACTTTCTGATGCAGAGTGAATCAATTACAAGCACTAGAGCAACAGAAAGAAAAACTTCTAATTCAATTTTTATTTTTTAGGAGGTTTGTGATGCGAATTGCTCAAGTAGCTCCATTATGGGAAAGAGTTCCGCCTCCAGCTTATGGTGGTGTAGAGTTAGTAGTGGGGTTACTGACCGATGAATTAGTTCGACGCGGACACGAAGTAACTTTATTTGCATCGGGAGATTCTATTAGTCTGGCAAAACTAATGTCAGTTCATCCCCGTGCCCTCAGACTTGATCGCACTATCAAAGATTACAGCGTTTACGAAATGCTGAATCTAGCTTCGGTATATGAACGTGCAGAAGAGTTTGATATTATTCACTCTCATGTGGGGCATGGGACACTGGCCTACGCAAATCTCGTCACAACCCCTACAGTTCATACGTTGCACGGTGTTTTTACCCCTGACAACGAAAAGATATTTAGTTTTGGGAAAAAACAACCCTACGTCAATATTTCCGATGCACAACGAGAACCAAGGTTAGGGTTAAACTATCTAGCAACGGTCTACAACGGAATTGATGTCAGCAGTTATGAGTTTCACGCCCAACCAGGAAATCCGCCCTACCTAGCGTTTTTGGGTCGGATGTCTCCTGAAAAGGGAGTGCATTTAGCAATAGAAATTGCCAAAGAAACTGGTTGGCGTTTAAAAATGGCAGGCAAGGTGGATGTTGTTGATGTGGAATACTTTGAGAAGGAAATTAAACCGCACATTGACGGGAAGCAAATTGAGTATCTGGGTGAAGCTAACCATGTTCAAAAAAATGCCCTCATGGGAGGTGCAGTCGCAACTCTGTTTCCGATCACTTGGCGGGAACCGTTTGGGTTGGTGATGGTTGAATCAATGGCTTCTGGTACACCAGTGATTGCGATAAAATTGGGGTCTACTGAAGAGGTAATTTCGCACGGCAAGACGGGTTTCCTCTGCAATAATATTCAAGAGTGCATCAGTGCTATTGACCAAGTAACAGAGTTAGACCGCTATGCCTGTCGTCAGCATGTCGAAAATATTTTCAGCGTTAAGCATATGACTGATGGCTATGAGGCGGTTTATCAACAAGTAATAGCAGAACGATTTTCTCAGAATGGGCATTCCCGCAGTTTGTTTAGTTTAAGTAGCGATCGCATTTAAATTGTCTGCCCCAGATCCCCGACTTCGTAAAAGTTGTCCGGGATCTTGTTAGTCAAATCAAAAGACCTCTAAGAGGTTTTACTACGCAAAAGCTGTCCCTCTCTTAGTCTCAGAGGCACAGACTTGAACTTTAGTTCAAGGCAAGGAGAGGTTTATCGAACTCACGTTAAATAAAGACTGCTACCAAGTAACTCGTTCGCGCCATTTTTCCAATGTCTTAGCACTAACTCCTGGAACTCTTTGTAAGTCTTGTAAAGATGTAAATTTTTGCTGTTGACGGTTAAGAATTATCCGCTGTGCTAACTTCTTACCCACACCAGGGAGAGTTGCTAATTCTTCCAGACTTGCAGTGTTGATATTTATTTGTTTAATTACTCGTAGTTCACTTGATGAAGAAGTTTTTATCTGGGGACACCGTGTTTGTTCTAATTTAATTTTTTCTTGAATTGCTGGTGGTAAGCCGGGTTTAACTTTGGCATAAAGACGAGCAAATTCTCGCAAATAATGAGCAGCAACTATAGGATTTTTAATTACTACAAGTGTCTCATCGTTACCATTATTGGCAGCGTCTGACCAATTATGAGAACCTGTAATTACTGTTTGGCTATCAATCACACCAAATTTGTGATGCAATAAATCGCCTCTGGGTAACACAGGTACACCTACGGTGGTAATTGGATTTGACCAAGGATGGTTATCAAGTTCATATTTACATTTATTACTGAGAGCAACCCCCATCATATCCAATGCTTCGCTATAGGGACGATAGGCAAATTGTGGTTCAATTAAAGCACGAATTTGGACACTTTGTTGATGGCGATTTTCTAAGATATTGGCAAGACGTTGATCGGAAAGGACAAATAACGCCATATCAACAGATTTAGTTGCTGAATCTAAAGTTTTACCAATTAAACCATTACTACTGTTATTCCAGGGTTGAGTTGAAGAAGTAGGCGAAAATTGCACAGTAATTATGGTTTTATTTAATCTAATTTGTTTAGGCGATCGCATCGGTTTTTGCAAACCAAATCGACTATCTGGCTTACCTCCTGGGCCATCTCCCCACATGATGTTAAACTCTTCTGTAAATAAAGATGCTAATTCTGGGCTGTCAATCTGTAATAAGTTATTAGCATTGCCTAAAGAGTTAGAATTTGTGAAATCACCATAAGTATCACTTAAAGTGAAATTGGCCGAAGTGACAATTACAATGCGATTGTCCACAATCACAAATTTGTGATGCATCAAACTACTACCTGCTGAACCATCTGCTTGATCATCTATCCAGGGAATTTTGGCATTATGCAAAATTATTAAAGCATCTCTTTGATTAATCTCTGTTAAACTGAGTTGATTATCTTGGTTAATATCGATAAATTGGCGAAATTCGTGATAGCGTTCCTGTTCTCTTTTATTTAACTTACCTACTTCAGCAGATGTTAAACTACTCCAAGGTCGGCTATAGGTATTTTCTAAAATTATCCTGACTTTTACCCCAGCTTTTTGTCTATCAACCAGTGCTTGGGCAACTTTGGGTAAACGTAATTCTTGCACCGCCACATCTACTGTAGATTTAGCGTGCGTAATAGCATCGACAATCTGTTTTTCTAAATCATCCCCCAGGCGAGTTTGCTCACGGTAAGCTTCCTTGTATTCTGAAGACTGAGAATGGTTAAAGTAAACTTGAACTAAGGGGTCTTGTGGTAAAGGTGCTGGACGCTGATTGTAAGACTCGACTCGTTGACAACCAGCAAGGGGAAATATCAGTAAAAAGATATATAAAAAATATCTTTGTTTAGAGATAAGTTGCACTGTAATCTGTTAAAAATGGATTGAGAGTGGACATATTTATCATTCCCAAAATTTTGTGTTTTGAATTAAGTAGATAAATAGCTTTTCAAGGAAAGGGAAAAATCCACTGCTAGAGGCAGAATTACAAAGATTTTTTCAGGATTTGTCCACTAAAACTGTATATTCGGAAAATATCAGCAGCCTACTACTAACGTCTGTTCTCACCATTATTCAGTTATATGCAAATTTATCTAGATTACAGTGCCACTACTCCCACTCGAAAAGAAGCGATCGCAGTTATGCAAACAGTCCTCACCCAACAGTGGGGCAATCCTTCCAGCTTACATGAGTGGGGACAACGGGCTGCAACGGTTGTGGAACAAGCCAGAGTCCAAGTTGCTGGTTTAATTAACGCCGCCGATCCCGCATCCATGATCTTTACCTCTGGCGGCACTGAGGCAAATAATCTAGCAATTATGGGTGTAGCTCGGTTGTATGCTGTTCCTCAACATCTAATTATCTCCAGCGTCGAGCATTCAGCAATTTCTGAGACAGTGCGGTTCTTAGAGATGTGGGGTTGGGAAGTTACGCGCTTGTCTGTAGATATTAAAGGTAGAGTCAATCCCCTAAATTTAAAGGCAGCGTTGCGACATAACACAGTCTTAGTTTCCGTGATTTATGGTCAAAGTGAAGTAGGGACTGTGCAACCAATTAAGGAACTGGGTAAGATTGTGCGATCGCATGGTGCTTTGTTCCACACAGATGCGGTGCAAGCTGCGGGACGCTTACCCATAAATGTGCAACAACTGCCCGTAGACTTACTTAGTCTTTCCAGTCATAAAATATATGGACCCCAAGGTGTAGGGGCGTTGTACGTGCGTCCTGGTGTGGATTTGATGCCTCTACTGGGTGGTGGTGGGCAAGAAATGGGACTACGTTCTGGTACGCAAGCAGTACCGATAATTGCGGGATTTGGTGTAGCAGCAGAATTAGCAGCCGAAGAATTGGCTACGGAAACACCACGGTTGATTGAGTTACGCGATCGCGCCTTTGCCCAATTAGCTGAGATTCCTGGTTTAATTGCTACAGGGGATGGCTGCGATCGCTTACCTCATCATGTCAGTATGTGCCTAGAACACGCCGATGGCGAAAAATTCAGCGGTAAAGCCTTGGTACGGCAACTAAACCTTGCTGGCATCGGCATCAGTGCTGGTGCTGCCTGTCACAGTGGTAAACTTAGCCCTAGTCCGATATTGTTAGCGATGGGTTATTCAGAAAAAGCTGCCTTGGGCGGAATTCGCATCACATTGGGGCATGATACTACTGAAGCTGATATAGATTGGACGGTAATAGTATTGAAGCAAGTTTTGCAAAGGCTGATACCGGATTTATCTTTGGTTAAGCGTTAAAACAACTGTGACAAATCGCATACCTGTGGGAATACTAGCCAGATAGGGTTAGCTAAATACGGGTGCGTTATGAGAGAAATTGGTTTTATAAAGTGGTTTGGTGGCTATGATCGTCAAAGAGGTCGGGAAAATGATTTTGGATATATTGGATGTGAAGGGAGACCAAAAGATATAACAGTCTATCGAGAAGAAGTGCATTGTTCAGAAAGTAGTTTGATTGAAGGAATATTAGTAACTTTTAGTGCATTGTTCAGAAAGTAGTTTGATTGAAGGAATATTAGTAACTTTTGAAGTAGTTATAAATTTGCAAACTAATAAAAAATTTGCTAAAAAATTAAACTTATTTCAAGAAGTTGGTATGATAAAAAACTTTGGTAATAATATAGGTCAAAAAGGTAAAAATAATGATTGGCTTATCGAATGCCAATATCAAGATAATATCTTCATGCATAAAAACGAAATCCATTTTTTATAATATGATTTAAAAGAAGGCACACTTGTAAAGTTTGAACTGCGAAAATATTGTGACGGATATAGAGCAAAAAATGTACACTTACTGGATTTTATAAAACAAACCGACTCAGATATTATTGAACGTTGCTTAAATCACAACGATCCTAGATTTTGGGGATATCTGAATAATAACTTAATTGAGGAGGCAATATCTTTAGCAAAACAAAAGCTCAAAAGATATTCGTCTTGGGAAAAGAGGCGCTTTTTAGGTGAAGCACCAGAAGCTATTTCACTTTACTTTGAGACTCAAGCTCTTAAACAAGTATTACCTGACGAAAAACAATTAAAATTATTGTTCCAACTTTTAACTAATAATTTAAGCATAGTAATAAATGACAATTTAAAACAAGAAATATTTAATATTGTTACCAAAGCTCAAAATATAAACTTGACTTTATGTGATAAGATAATAAGCAAATTTTATAAATTATATTTAGATAATCCAGAAGATCGTAAACAACTCAGGATACAACTCCACGCAAAATGCTTAGTTGAACTTATAAGTGATTTAGAAAATGATCCTGGTCAAGTCACCCTATTAAATGAATTACGAGATATCTTAGTACATTCAAAAGCAAGCTCATTGTGGATATTTATATCTAATTATATTATTCTTAAACAAGAGATTTGGCCTATAACACCAAGAGATAGACGTGTTGGCATTATTGTAAGTCAAATTACCAATCAACAAGATTTAAATCATCAAGATAAAATTTTGGAAATTGCAGAGATACTTGAAGAATCTGCACCAGAAGAAATCCCAAAACTAATTTCTATATTTCGAGATAAGCATTCGGTTAAATGTCACGACGCGATTTTAAAATTTTTACCTGCTGTTGAACAAATTACTATTCTGAGGGCAAGGCTGAACAATAATGTTAGTGAAAATGCTAAAACTATATCCCAGCTTGCAAAAATTCTTGCTAAAAGTTCAAGTGATAACCTTTCAAACTTGCTTTATCAACTGCCAAATAGCATTAAAAGATGGAATGAAATATTAGAGTTTTTACCGTCAGAAGAAAAATTTTTTATCCTGTTATCAAAGCTTAAAGAAGAATGTCAATTAGAAAATAAAGATATCATCCAAAAAATTGGAAATGTAATTAATGCTGTTTCCAATGAAGAACGTATAATATTAATTGACCGACTTCCAGTATGGGTAAAATACAAAGAACCAATCCTTCAATCATTCCATTTTTTGCTTCCAGAAGATCAAATACGATTAGTGTGGAGTTTTATAGCAGATGGCTCCTTATTTATTTGGCATTATTTGTCAAGAGAAGCAAAAATATTATGTGTTTATCGCCTAGCAAAAGAAAATACAAATATTTCTCTATTTCTTACTGAGTTTAAACGTATTCATAACACTAGCTTAGAAAATGATGATTTGATAAGATGTGTCCTGAAAATACTATGGGCTAAGGAACATCAAAATCGAAGCAATGAAGTTTTCCAGATAGTACATGAATTATTAATAAATTATGTAATTCAATATGCTAACAATTCTACTGAGCCGATAAATCTTGATCCGTTATTGCCTTACTGCAAACCTACAGAGGTGAAAGTTAAATACTGTGAAGGAAAACTATGGGAGAAGGAAAACATTAACACAACAGGTGAGGCTGAAGTAGTAATTAGTGCTTATTGCCTGCGTGCAAGAAATAAGTGTAATTTATTTGAACCAAACAGAAGATCAAATGGCTTTATGAAAGTCTTGTTTGATACCTCTGTGTTGGTTGCTGCATTAACTGTCAATCACCCAAAGCATTCTGTTTGCTTCTCACGGCTGAAGACAGCAGAATCTAGGCAAGTTCAAGGATTTATCTCAACTCACAGTTTAGCAGAAACGTATTCTGTAATCACGCGCCTACCTATTCAGCCGCGTATTACTCCCCAAGAGGCTCAGAGCATTATTGTAGATATTTTGCAGTATCTTGAGGGAATTCCACTACTCTCCAATAACTATCAGGCTGCGATCGCGCAAATGGCAACCTTAAACTTTCCTGGTGGTGGTATTTTCGATGCTCTGATTGGTCAAGCTGCCTTAAAGGCAGAGGTAGCAGTTCTCCTAACACTTAATCCGAATCACTTCACTCGTTTAGGAAAGGCGATTGCTGATCTCGTGCAAGTTCTTCAGTAAGTGCGATGGCAGATCCATATGTCACGGCTGCCGAAAGGGTTAAATGAGTTTTTTCCCAAAAGGTAATATTTTGAGTCATAAAGGAGTTCAAGCATGACTTATTTTCATTACTTTTGATTAAGGCTTTTCTTGAATGAGTAAAACCATCATTGGAATTGGGATGTTTCTCGGCTCTACAATTGGCAGCTACATCCCTGCATTGTGGGGTGGAAGTTTGCTATCGTTCACCTCGATATTCTTGGGCGTTATTGGTGGCTTTGTGGGGATTTGGCTTGGGTATCGCGTATCAAAACATCTCGGTTTTATCTGATTTGCGCTCTATCTCACTGTTGCTGAAAGTCTTAAACGAGTCTTTTACCAACAGGTAAAATTTTGAGTGTGTCTTCTATACGATGTCTACGACGGGCTACGCCTACGTACTTCTTTGATAAGAGCAATACCTCGAACATTAAAGAAGATTTTGCTTTAAGCTTGAATGTTTCTTTCTCGATTGCGGACGATGAGACTCTCGGCAGAGGTTTGGATACAACTCCCTCAATAAAGGCGTTAGAAGCATGAATTCTGCCGTCTTTACCAACCGTTAGCTGATAGCAAATCAGATCACCAACTTGTGGACGATGATTTGTTTCTTTAAGTGCAGTGATATGAATAAAAACGTCTTGAGTGCCATCACTGGAGCGGATGAAGCCAAAACCCTTGTCATCCTTCCATGTTGTTAATTTACCTTTACGCAAAACAGGTTTCATCAAAGACCCTGATATCAATACTTCATTTTTATGCTTCCCATATCAAGATCAAATGATTCATATTCAAATTTAGCAACGCCAAAATCAGAGCTAATACTGAAACAATGGAAGTAATGCTAGAGTGACATATAAACTATGAGTGAACTTCCAAATACTCTTGAAGATGCGATCACCCAATCTCAGACAGCCGTCCAAGCTGCCCTTGCAGATGGTTGCACTCGCATACAAGTTGAGCTCCTGTTCCCAGAACTCAAGTTTATGCCCGTGGCGGAACAATTTCTACCTGTGTTTACAGAATATGATTCCCGTTTGAAGATTTTCTTTGCTGACGCTGGTGCTGCGGCCCTAGCCCGCCGCAATTGGGCTGATGCACCATTTCAAATTTTGGATATTGGTACAGGTAGGGCTGCTTCCTTGCAGACAAAAATTCAACCAGAGGATGAAATTTTCTTATTCATTGCCCCCACTTCCGTAGAAGTGCCGCAGTTGGAAAAGTTATCTGAAGTAATAGGCGATCGCCCTTTAATTTTGTTGAATCCCCGCCTAGAAGATTCTGGAACTGTGGGCATCGGTTATACAGCTAGAAAAATCCGTGATCGTTTTATCAGTACCATTGAATCCGCCTATTACCTCCGCCCCGTAGACGATGAAAGTGCCCTACGTCGCTGCTACCCAGGACAGTGGGAAGTTTGGCTGGAAAGCGGCGGTGAATATCAAAGAATTGCCGAATTACCCACAAAACCATCGGGTGATGAGTTGGATCTCATCCTCATGAAGGGACAACCGCAAACAACAACAGACGCTGCACCTGCGAAAAAGCCCAGTGTGTTTAAGAGTTTGCAACGGTTTTTAAAAGCGTTGAGTAGTTAGGAGAAAGCAGAGGTAGCAGCAGGAAACTTGATCATCTGCTGCCTCATCTTGAGTTTTTTATTTTTAAAACAGAAACTTGATGCTGAAAACCCTGTATATTGTGCGACATTGCAAAGCAGTTGGACAGGAACCTAACGCACCTCTTACATCAGAGGGCCATTTCCAAGCGATCGCTCTTGCTGATTTATTATTCGCTTTTGGGATCGAGCGGGTTATCTCTAGTCCATTTGTTAGAGCATATCAGTCAATTGCTCCCCTCACTGAACGTTTGAGCCTCTCAATCGAGATTGATAACCGACTTAGCGAGCGCGTGCTATGTGCAACACCGCTTGATGATTGGCGTGAGCGATTGGCTGAATCATTTACCAATCTTGATTTATATCTAGATGGTGGTGAGTCAAGTCGTGGTGCTATGGCGCGTGGGATCGCCGTAATTGATAAAGTATTACAGCAAGAAGCAAGCACAATTGCGATCGTGACGCATGGCAATTTAATGACGTTGATTCTGAAGCATTTTGATGCTCGCATTAGTTATGCTGAATGGGAAAAATTGAGCAACCCAGATGTGTATCGCGTACAGTTTCTCAACGGTGTGACACACGTGGAGCGAGTGATCTGCGCTTAGGATACGTTGTCATGAGTGAGGAGCATTAACTGTATTTCGGCGTATTTATTCACTGGCTAATATCCGGCTTCACGCCGTAAGGATTCCAGCAAGGTTTGGACTAATTGCCAACGTTCACTAGTCGATAATTGTAGCACCTGTTTTTGCAAGTTTTGCAATGTCATTAGCAATTCGTGCCTGTATATATCCCACCTCAATTGTAAATTTAATCAGACTTAGGCAACAACAGGACTTATGCAAAGGTAACGTATTTCCGTCATTGCTGCGTAAGTCCTATCTAAATTTATTTTGCCAAAATCATGGAAGAAGAGGAGTTAAGAATTTTACTATTAACTTCTAACTCCTAACTTTTTTAATTACCTTGCAACGGCGCATTCAAGACTTTCTCAATGCGATCGCGCGTTTCTAGTAAATGCGCTTTGGTGTATTCATCCTCGGAATTAACTCCCTTGAGTTTATTATCAAGCTGTTTGAGTTTATACCAAGCTAGAGTCCGAGCATCTTCTGGAACAGATTCTTTTCGCAACACCATACCAGTCAAAATATCCAGATATTGCCGCTGCAAGCCTCGCCGTAAACTAGAAATCTTCATCGGTTTACCTTTTGGTTTGATTACTTCTGTCCAGATACCTGATTGCAAAGTGTCAAATAGTTCTGGCAGAGTTAGTGCATTTTCTGGCTTCGTTTTGAGTTCAATATCCTTGAGGCGAGAGAGGCGATCGCCTGAGAGTAAATCTCGCAACACAGAACCCTGAATGAGTTGCACCAAGTCATGAATTGGAAAATCTAAACGACCAACTTGGGGAGAAGCACCCCAATGTCGCCAACGCGAAGGTGCTAATTTATTCAGTAGTTCTGGTGAAAAACTCAGGGCATCTTCTGCAAACACGTACTTTTGTAGCGTTTCTAAAGCCTGCCGTTGTTCTTCAACTGGTATTGGTTCAAATGGTAATCGGTGTTGGCTAACTCCAGAGGGGATTTCGCTAGGGTGAATGCGATAGAAAGACTGTCCCCCGATATATTTTGTCGTGTAAAATATTTGCTGGAAATAGTTACCCAATATTGTGCTAAAACGTTCGCTCACATCGCTGTAACTATCACCAGCCATTGGATAACGCTGATCGAGACGTTCCCACATCACCCGCGAATTATTCAACTGCCACTGAGAATAAAGCAGTACATTGCTGCTGTTATCCCAAGCATCGGCAGTTGGGTCAAGGTCATACACATCTTCATCTGTGGAATAACTCAACTCTGGCTTGTAGGATTGTGCAGCAATTTGCTCCAAAATTGGCTTTTCTGCTATGGGAGTTGATGTTTGAATTGGTATGTAGCCGTACTTAATTGCCCATTCATCATAAGGCCCCACCATGCTGGGAAAATAATCTCCCTGTTTTGTACCCTGAGGAGCAATATTTGGGGGAATGTAGTCCATTACGGAACTTGTCAGACCTTTAGTTTTGGTTATTTCCGTATTATTCATCTCCTGTGGTGCTAGCAGGGTACTACCACGGAAGTTATGGCGTAAACCAAGAGTATGTCCAACTTCGTGAGCGATGATTAAACGTAAATATTGATTGATATATTCTTTCACCTGGTCTGGAGTGGCCGTGGTATCTGGCAGTAGTGACATTGCCAGTGAACCAAAGGCAAACTGGTTAGCAGCTTCCATCCCATAGCATAAATCGTATTCGCCTGCCATTTTCGATAAACTACTCAACAATCCTTGTTGCCCTTGCATCTGCTGAGGGACGCCATTGTTTTTGGCATCTAAACCATTGGCGCAAAGTAGACGATTTTGCATCAAAGCTGATAGAGTAGTCTGATTTTGTGTCTGGCTAGGTTGGACGATTTTGCGATACTCATTCTTGAGTACCCGCACAAAGCTGGCATCTACGAGAATGTCTGCATCCAAAATTTCCCCAGTCAATGGGTTAACGCGGGATGGCCCCATTGCAAAATAACCATCAACTGTGTTAATCCAGCGAATCGTGTTGTAACGAATATCTGCTGGGTCCCATGTGGCATCATCGGGCATTTGGCGGACTTCAATTGCATCTTTGAATCCCGCCTTGAGAAAGGCTTTGTTCCACATCAGGACGCCTTCTTTCATCGCATCGCGGTACTCTAAAGGCACAGCGTTATCAATCCAGAAGACAATCGGTTTTTTGGGGCGAGAAATTACTGCTTTTGGGTCTTGTTTTTCTAAGTCCCAGCGATTGATGTAACGGACAAAAGAATCGCCTTGATCATCTTTGGATAAATCTTGGTAGGCGGTGATAAAATAGCCGATGCGATCGTCAGCAAGGCGCGGTCGATAATCTTTATCAGGTAGTAGGGAGAGACTATAGTGAACGCGCAGGGTAAAGCCACGGCTGTCAGGTAGTGACGCAAAGTTTGGTACTTCACTCTCGTGGCCAGGGCCACCAGAGAAATTCAAAACTGACTCTATTTCTAAGTTTTGGGGAAAAGCTTTAGCAGTACCAAAATAGGACTGGTCTGTGGTAGCTGGGACTCCTAAACTTGCAGATAATCCACCTAAGTCTGTCAGTAATAAATCGCCCAAGTCGATGAGAAGAGTTTTGCGTTGTGGATGAATGCTTTTAATGGAAACGGTGTAAAGAACAGAGTCACTAAACGATCGCACCAACGATCGCACTTGAGGATCTCCTTCACGAGTGCGAAAATTGACATTGCGAATCACAAAGTTTAATTTATCATCCACCCGTTGGAAATAAAACAAAAAATCTTGCAAAGGCATACCGCTGTAAATACCCCGTTCGCCAATCCCTGATTCCAGGGTTGCTGTAGCTAGGTAATTTTTATTGAGTTGCTCTGGCTTAATTTCTAAATAAATTTTATTCTTTTCTTTATTGCGATAAAGGGTAAACAGTCCCCCTGACTTTTGGGTGCCTTTGATTACTTCAGCAAACGCCTCTAAATCATCCTTTGCTGGTGGTTTGGCACTAGGATTAGGCTTTGAATTCGGTTTGTTTGGGGGTTTTGCAACTTGCAAAAATGGTTGCTGTGCTGCTTTGTTAAGGTCTTTTACTACCCAAATAAACGGTTGAGGCTGTACATGTTTATTTTGATTAATTACCCAAACTTGCCCTGACGGTAGCCTCTGTTTCTGGGAAATATTGATATTTTTTGACGATAAAGCTGAGATTTCAGTTGAAGAAGTTTCTGTGGTTAACTGACTATTAGATTTCTCTTCACCTCTGCCTGTAACGACGGCTTCTAAAACCCGCACAGTCTTATGGGTGGCTGACAATTCTGTATCAACATTCACAGATGGTGACTTGGCGCTAGCCGTTACTATTCCTAAAAACAAACCATGTAACAAAATCATATAGAAGGTTAATCTGTTCATCGCATCAATCCCCCGATAACTATACCGTAGTTAATTTTTAACTTTTGCAAAGCTATGTAGCCAGCTTTTTACCGATTCTCTCAGTTGCTTTATATCAAGCAGTAAACTTTAGACTTCAATTTTAGTTGTAATTTTTCAGCTTTGTTACACTGTTATACTGGAGGATTTTTCCTAACAATTGCATCTCTCACAAACAGGAAGTATTATTTTTACATCACACTAGTAAATATTGGAGAAAAAAATCTAACAGATTAACCAAATTTGGGAAATTACTTGATTTTTGAAATAATTTTTCCGATGATCCTTTATTTGCATCAGGAGAAGAAGCTTGAGGTTACTTCGGGTTAGCGATAAACCGCCCTCCAGGAACGCCGTCAGTGTAGCCCATCGTAGATATCGCCAACGCATGATATTTTTCGTGTAGTATTTATTGATACTATTAATTTTTGGCAATGAAAAGCAAACTAGTACAGAAAAATTTTTAATTCAGGATTATCAAAACAGTAATTAAAATGTAACAACGGACACAGAAATGTCAACATATTTATCTCAAGTCTGGCAACTGCTGAGAAACTATGTGAGGGATATAAGTTCACAAGAGATGCCAAAGACCACATCTGTGGAAACCGAAGCAGTTTTACCTTTAGGAAAAAGCATTAAAGCAGACAAAAGCGTTAAATTTGCTCAAGATAATTTGCAGTCAGATTTATACTTTCAAAGATTGCAAGAAAGCTTAAAAAAATGGACAATATCAAAGAGCGGTTTGACTTCTAAGATAGGTGATCAGACATCGGGCACGCTACCATCAGAGTTCTGTTTGAGAGTAGGCGATCGCCAGATGCATGAAGAGATTTATGATTTACTGGGCAATGGAGCGCTGAAACCAGAAACAGTCAACGAACTCATGGAATTACTGGTGACAGGTAAAAAAATTCGCCTAGAACTACTTTTCTGGCGGCTAGAAGATTTTTATCGTCGCTGGTGTCAGGGAGAATTTATCGATGGGACACTAGATGATAACCTGCCTCAGAAAACAAGATTAAAGTTGGCGGCACAAAATATTGCTCTTGGGCTGAGACAGGTAGATATATATACAGGGCTGAACGTACTAATTTTACTGTTAGAGTTACATCGCTACGCCAAAGAGCGAGATGAACTCAAACAAAAAATCACCTTCTATCCATCTACTCAACCAGACACAGACAATTTTTTCACATCCCAACTGCTGCGGATCATTAACTATAGCGATGCCCTGGAAATTGGTAATTTTAGCAGTATAGTTGGGCAATTCCTCAAAGGCGGCAACTTTCGGAATGCTTACCTGGGCGATGCTAACCTCACTGGGGCAGACTTTAGGGGTGCTGACCTCAGCCATGCTTACCTGGGCGATGCCAACTTAACTGGGGTGAACTTCAGCGGTGCCAACCTTAGCGGTGCTAACCTCGGTGATGCTAATCTCAGCAGTGCCAACCTCACTGGTGCTAACCTCAGTGGTGCCGACCTCAGCAGCACCAACCTCAGCGGTGCTAACCTTAGCTGTGCCAACCTTAGCCGCGCCGACCTTAACCGCGCTGACCTCAGCAGTACCAATCTCAGCCGCGCCGACCTCAGCCACGCCGACCTCAACCGCGCCGACCTCAGCAGCACCAACCTCAGCCATGCTGACCTCAGCAACGCCATCCTTTTTGGTGCGAATCTAAGTGAAGCTAATCTTAGCAGCACCAACCTTAACCATGCCGACCTCTGTCGCGCCGACCTCAGTGGTGCTGATTTGAGTCACGCCATCCTCAACGGTACTAACCTAAGTGACACAATTCTTTTCAGTACCAACCTCAGCAACGCCATCCTTGTTGCCGCAGACCTTAGCTACGCTAAACTTAACGGTGCCAAGCTTAACAACGCCAAACTCAACGGTGCAATGTTCTTAGGCGCAGACCTCAGCGGTGTAGACCTGAGTCGGGTAACTCTCAACGACGCCGACCTTAGTGGGGTGATTCTCAGCGACGCCGACCTCAGTGGTGCCGACCTCACCGACGCTATCCTTTTCGGCACAGACTTCAGCTATGCCAACCTTAACAGTGCTAACCTCAGTGGCAGTAACCTCAGTGGTGCTATCCTCAACGGCGCGGATCTCAGCCACAGTAACCTCAGTTATGCCATTCTCGGCGGTGCTGACCTCAGCGACGCCAATATGGAAAAAATGACCTGGGGTAAAAAGCAGCAGTGGGAAGATGTGCGGGGATTACAGACAGCAGTTAATGTGCCGGAGGCCTTGAAAGAAGAACTGGGATTGAATTGAGATGAGGGGAAAGGCAAAACCCAAGCTTTGAACACCACCTTCGGAGTTCCGAACACCAACTTTCGATTTATTAACACCACCTTCGGAGTTCCGAACACCAATTTCCGAGTTCCGAACACCAACTTTCGAGTTATTAACACCACCTTCGGAGTTCCGAACACCAATTTCCGAGTTCCGAACACCAACTTCCGAGTTCCGAACACCACCTTCGGAGTTCCGAACACCATCTATGGATATCTCAGCTTGAATGATGAACTCAGAAATAGCAAATGTCTAATTATTAGCACGATGCGATCGCCTTTTCTCTTCCTCTATGTCGCGCCAGTTGCTTCAAGTCGGGGAACCCGCCCAACGCACTGGCTTCTCTGCGCCTCGACAGTAGCCTGCGGCACCGCTGCGCGTCGTTCAAAGCAGCTTTCGCCAGTAGGTTGCAGACTCTTCATAGCCCAATGCCTTGTAGAAGTTCCCTGCCCGACGTGTAGCCAATGCCACAAGCTTGGCACCTCGATCAGTAGCCCAACCTTCAAAGCTTTGCATCAGTGATCTGCCAATTCCCATTTTTCGGTAGTCTGCGTCAACCATAATTTCCTCTACCCAAGCCACCCGCCCATTTGCATAGAACGTGTAATGGTCAAAGCCAAGAATATAACCCATAATATCTTTGTCTACCTCAGCTACAGCGAGGTAACCTGACGGCGAAGACAATAGTTCTGAAAATGCGACACGAAAAGCCTTCGGGTCAACGACGAAAGATGTCGCCAAGGTTTTGGCTAGAACCAGTAACGCTTCAGCATCTCTTGCTTGTGCCATACGGATAATCGTCATTTTCAAGCCAGCCCTAGCTTCTTGTTCAATAATTCAGTTAAGTTGTGTGCCAGCCTCAAATGATGGTTCACAACGTACAGGGAAGTTCATTGAGTTGGCAATAAAACACAGGTGATGCGCTTTTTCATGCAACTGTTTGGCGATCGCTGGATCTTTACAGTCTTTCACTGTTACAACTGGCTTACAGCAGTTTTCAGGTAAATAGACCACAGTGATTGAACCAACCGAAAGTATCATCCTCGGTAATATAATTTACAACTTCAGCCATTGCTTGA
>NZ_JBALCO010000060.1:0-7950 GCF_036919595.1 Nostoc sp.
CATGGTCTTAATCTCCTCGAAGTTATTACTGATGCTTTAGAAGGTAATGTCTCTGTTTTCCTTTCCTCTATTACTACTAGCTAGGCAGTTACGTATTTTTTAAAAATTACAGAAAATCCTAGTGATGACTGGTTCGCTAAAAATACATCCCCAGAACTTTTACAAAAAGTCTTTAATTATCTACCTGAAGATATAAAACATTCTGCTTTAGAAGAATTAATAAATAATTTAGGCTCAAAATAACATTAACCTGTTAACAGTGACAAATAATTAGTTAATGTACAAAATCCTTAAAAAGTGGGTGACGAGGGATTTGAACCCGCAACCAATAGATTAAGAGTCTACTGCTCTACCGTTGAGCTAGTCACCCGCACGAGTAACTATCATAGCAGACTTCTGACAATTTAGCCAGTGGCACGCTCAAAAAACCAATTAAAGGGGGAATTTGATGGTGAAGGTGGTTTGACCGGCTCCACTCTCTACATAAATTGAGCCGCCTAAATGTCTGACCATTTTCTGCACTAATGCCAATTCCAGTCCAGTGCCGCTATGTTTCCAAGGATCATGTTTGGAAAGGTGATAGAAAGGCTCAAAAATCCGTGACAGTTCATTGCTAGTAAGCTCTAGTCCTGAATTGCTAATATTAAGCTCTACTGCATCCCCTGTCAGGTGAGCAGAAACTGTGACAAATTCACCTGCTGGGGTATATTTGCAGACATGGTTGAGTAGTTCGGTGATAATCCTCTCCATATCTGTGATATCTGTCTCTAAAGGCGGCAGTGCATGATCAATACTCAGGTTTAACTGTTGCCCCTGGCAGTTGGTGAGGTCTCGAAAAGATTCGACAATGGGGTGAAGCCAGCTTTGTAAGTCAATGGCAATCAAAGTTGGGGGTTCAGGTTCAGCTTCGAGATATGTGAGTGTGAGTAGGTCGTTAATTAACTTGCTTTCTCGCGCACACTCGTTATGCAGAATCTGCAAGAGTTGTGGAACTATTTCTATATCTAATATTTCTGCTGGTGTGAGGACACTTTCGAGGGTTTGGACTGCAAGGCTGATGCTAGTTATTGGTGTCCGCAATTCTTGGGACAAGTTTCTGAGAAATTGGTTTTTGAGCTGATCGCCTTTTTCTAATTCTTTTACCTGTTCCTGGTTTTTTTCGTAAAGCTGGGCTTGACGAATAGCGATCGCACATTCATTTGCTAACTGCTGCACTAACTCAATTTCAAATTTATCAAAGCCTTCTTGTGTCAGTCTTGTCAACCAAATATTTCCCAAAATCCCTTGAGGATCGAAAATTGGACAAGCCATCTGGGACATAACCAATACGTTTGGTTGCCATCCCGGCACAATTTCCAAAAATTGCAATGGTTGTTTTTGCAACAGCGGCTGATAAACTTCAAGACGGTCTGTAATTTGTCTGGTCAATCCTTGAGATTGGGGTAGGTTAATGGTATGCTCGTAAGTAATAGTTACCAGGGTTTGGCAGGTGCTATAGAGTTCGATTTGGCAACGAGCAAGGTTCAGTAACTCTGCTAATTCCTGAGTCACTGTCTGCAACACCTGAGGTTGATCCAGACAGTCGCGGATTTGTTCTGTCATCCGTCGCACCAAGGCTTCAAAGTTTCGCACCTGCTGCAACTGATTTATGTGCTTCTGTTTTTGCAACTCTAACTTTGCTTCGAGATCCTTAATCTGCTGATGAAGTTCTGCCTGTCTAGCAGCAATGCCGATTTGAGTTGCTAACTGCTTGAGTAAGTCAGTTTCTGTTTGCTGCCATTGATGCGATTGGTGGCAATGGTGGGCAATTAACAGCCCCCACATATCTTGCTCTTTTAAAATCGGCACGACTAAATTGGCTCTGATCTGCAAAGATGCCAGGAAATCTATATGGCAAGGATGCAACCCGGTTGCATAAATATCCTCGACAACTTGAATGCAATCTTGCTCGTAGTCTTCTCGATGTTTGCCACCCAAGCAGGGATCGGTGATCTTTTTTCGCAACATTGGATCACTCGCAGCCACACTTGATTCGGCAATGATTACCCCACTTCCATCAGCCTCAAAGCGATAAATTAACACGCGATCGCAATTCAAAAACTGCCGCAGTTCAATTATTGTCTGATGCAGAATTGTCTCTAATTCTACAGATTGGTGAATTCGTCCAGCGATCGCTTCTAGCAATCGCTCCCGTTCAACTTGGAGTCCGACTGCTTGTTCTGCTTGCTTAACTGGGGTGATATTGCTACTAGTACCAATCAGTCGATAAATCCTATTAGCATCCCTTAGTGGGGTGAGAGTCGTACTCCACCAAGTAGGAACCCCCTGGAATTGCAAACATTGTTCGTAAGAAATAGTTTGACCGAAATGCACACACTCGGCGTAATGCTGACGCACCTTAGCAGCATCGATGGGGGAGAGAATATCCTCTGGTTTTTTGCCTCGAAGCTCATCTGAGCGAATGCCTATCCACCGCTCATGAGTGGGATTAAGTGCCACATACCGAAAATCTCCATCCTCCAGAACATCTACTACAAATATTGATGCCTGCACAGAATCGTACATGCTCAGTAAAAACTGCTCACTACTACTTTTATCATCTACTTCGGTGCCGAAGAGAATCTGAGGAGGTGATAATTTTGTCAACTTTATAGTTGATTCCGCTGGATTTATATTCATGCGAGAGTCCCTTTCTGGTATTACTGACTCTTCTAGGCGCTCTCTTGTCGTTACGCTTGTAGTAGATGCACTTTAGCGCCTACAGCAAAGTATTGTCAGCTGTTGCTCATCGAAATTTAGATATTTCTTTACTTCTTGTCAGAAATCTAGGAAAGCTAATAGGAGTCAGCTTAACAAATCCTGCTTTTTGAAGGCGAAAATACATTTGCAGGTTGGGACAAACTTACTAAAAGTTAATTTTTGACAGTTTATTAGGATTTTTGCATATATCTAAGTGTAAATATCAGTATACATCAATTAATTTTATATTTCTTAATAAGTTTTTGTTTACTATATCTGAGGAAAGAAGTAGGGAAATGGGAACTTATGATCGCAATTTGTGAGCATTCATTCCTGTGAGGATACCAACCAACAACCAAGTGATAGCTAATCCCATGACTTCGCCGAAGAATAACTGCGTCAGGCGGCGCAAGATCATCCCCACAGCAGAACCCACTGGGACAGCAACAGCCCAACTTGCCGAAGACACAAATATCCATCGCCACGCCATAGGCTGGGGAATTGCCAACCATTGTACCAATCCAATCCCCAAGCCGCCAAGCACTCCATAAATCACCCCAGACAGGATTCTCAGAGGGAAAATCTGAGTGCTAGGTACTATCCAACCCACTGCACCAATACCGATCGCAGTGATGATACTCCAACCCAAAAGACTTGACAAAATCCACCTGATACAAAATGCAGGTTCTTTCAGAAGACAACCTTGAAAAAGTGCGATTGCAAATCCGCCGATAGCTGCTTCTACTACTCCAATATCTGGTTTTTCACCGACTTCAATTAAGAGTAAACTTAATAAAAAACCGCCAAAAGTAGCAAAAGTCCACAGCAATGTAAAGCTAAATCTAGTATTTTCTGGCGCGAATGGCATCAAACTTTCTTTATTTTTAATGGTTTGACAGTTTTAGCATTAAACATATCAAAAAAAGCTTTACGTCGCTGTTGGGGTGATTCTGGTACGATGTAACCCCACAGACTCTCCCAGTAGAAAAAAGAGATACCATTAAAATTGCGATCGCGCACTGCTTGAACCTGTTCTCTAACTTGTGCGATTTTCACAGGATTACGTACTGTTCCCGTTGATATACCAATTTCTACAGGAATTAGACTTTGAGCCAATTTCACAGATGGTTGTTCCAGTTGAGCGATAAAAGAGTTTTTGTCATTTCGATAAACCTGCAAAATTAACTCATCAATTAAACCTTTTTTTACCCAATTTTCCCAATCTTGCAAATAGTATTTGTAGGCAAAAGCTTGATAGTTGGGAGACAGAGATATTCTGACTTTGGGCTTAACTGCCTTCACAGCTTGATAGATTTCTGCCATAAAATCAGTAATTTTATCTGCTCGCCAACGCATCCATTCTGAGTTAAAAGGATCAGTTGGGGGATTTTTGCCTTGATGCTCTTGTTGGTAGAGTTCAATAGTGAAGCGATCGTAACCAAACTGTACTGGCATTCCAAAGTGGTCATCAAGCTGAATACCATCCACATTGTAATCCTTAACTACTTCCAAAATTAGCCCTTGGATAAACTCTTGTACTTGTGGATGTAAGGGATTCAACCAAGCCAACTTACTTACCAAAACATTATCGAGTTCTTCCGGTGGGGCATCTTGGATAGATTTTATACCTTGTTGTCCAATTGTCAACCAGTCGGGATAACGCCTTGCTAATTGTGAATAATGGGGCGTCATAAACCCGTATTCAAACCAGGGGATGACTCTCAAATTTTTATTTTTAGCAAGTGTGACTATCTTTGTTAAAACATCCTGTCCAGCGTGCATGAAGTTAAGCAAAGGTTGAGTTTCCGAGCCTGTAGTCATTTGAGCTACACCACTTTTATAAAAAGTATGTCCTCGGTTCCAAACTACAGGATAAATTGTGTTAAATTTGAGATTCGATAATTGATTTAGAGCTCGGTTAATACCCCAAGGTACAAATAGTACACCACTAGCAACATTAGTGAGCCAAACGCCGCGAATTTCTGTAGTTAAAGAACTTGTTTTTTGGCAATAGACTGGGAGTGAAGAGACTGAAAAGAGTGAAAAAACTGTTAAAGTGACTACTAATCCCAAACACAGTAAGTAAGAAATATAACCGCGAACAACCCGATTCATTTATAAGTGTGACCTAGTGCGATCGGAATATATATAACTACAAAATAAACTTGTAATCCTCCGGATGATGTAAACAAATGATGATTTTACGCCATGATTTAAATTAAAAAATGTGCTTTAGCAGACTATTCTCGCTATTTTTAATTCTGTGAAAGAAGTAGAAGGGATTAATTAAATCAAAGCTCGTAGTAAGCGGCTCTAACCTCTTAAAACCTTATACCAAGTGATAAATCGCTCGCTATGAACAAAAGTTTTATATTACATTTAATTACGTCTATTTACTTATACCAATTCTGTATGAAGATGCGCCAAACTACATGAGAAACGAACTACAAATAACGCATAGACATGTTCGCGTTGGCGAAGCCCCTCGTAGAGAAGCGTCTCCTAGAGTTGTGGCTTCCCGCAGGGTAGGACACAAAAAAAGAAAGAAATAAGAAGCCAAGAAAATTTGGCGCAGCCTCACGAAGAAATGGTATTACAACAGCCCATGCTGTGCGTGGTTTCCCCACGTTAGGCGCACCCCTCAAACTCTTGTTCCCAGTCTCAGACTGGAAATGCAGGTAATGAGGCTCTGCCTCCTATACTAACTTGAGGCAGAGCCTGGGAACGAGAGTAACTGCGAATGCACCTTTACAGAAAATTAAAATCTTTCCACACCTTCAAATTGCTTGAGTGCCGATGCATTTGCTGCTTCACCACAAGTTCGTGGTGTAGGAAATATCTTTTCAGGATTTGCTAACCCTTTAGGATTAAAAACTTGCCGCACCCATTGCATAGTTTCTAAATCAACTTGGCTAAACATCTGTGGCATATAACACTTTTTCTCTTCACCGATGCCATGCTCACCAGAAATACTACCACCGACTTTGACACAAAGTTTGAGAATTTTCCCACCCATTTCTTCTACTTGCTCTAATGCTCCAGGTACAGAATTATCATAAAGAATTAGTGGATGAAGATTGCCATCGCCAGCATGAAATACATTAGCAACTCGATAACCGTATTGCTCACTTAATGTCTTAATCTCGTGCAAAACATAGGGCAACTGAGTCCGAGGAATTACACCATCTTGTACATAATAATCTGGACTTAAATGGCCAGCTGCAGCAAAAGCTGCTTTGCGTCCTTTCCATAATTTCAATCGGGTTTCTGGGTCAGTAGCAGAAGTAACATTACGCGCCCCATTCTTTTTACAGATTTCGGTAATTCGCTGCTTATTTCCTGCAACTTCCACTTCTAAACCGTCAATTTCTATTATTAAAATAGCAGTAGCATCGCGGGGATAACAATTAGTTGCTACAACATCTTCAACTGCATTGATGCTGAAGTTATCCATCATTTCCATGCCACCAGGAATAATTCCAGCGCTGATGATATCAGAAACAGTTGCTCCAGCAGCTTCAATGCTAGTAAAATCTGCCAGCAACACACAAATTGATTCTGCACTTTTGAGAATTCGCAAAGTAATTTCTGTGGCAATTCCTAAAGTGCCTTCAGAACCAACAAACACACCCGTTAAATCATAACCTGGCATTTCTGGGATCTGTCCGCCTAAATCGATAATTTCCCCTGACGGCGTGACAATTTTTAATCCTAAAACGTGGTTAGTGGTGACTCCATACTTGAGACAATGGACGCCACCAGAATTTTCGGCAATGTTGCCCCCAATAGAGCAGATAATTTGACTAGATGGGTCAGGAGCGTAGTAAAAACCAGCACCACTAACAGCTTGTGTTACCCAACTATTAATCACCCCTGGTTGAACAATCGCCCGTTGATTTTCCAAATCAATGCTGAGGATTTGCCGCATTAAAGAAGTGACAATTAAAACAGAGTTTTCTAATGGTAAAGCGCCACCAGATAGACCAGTGCCAGAACCGCGAGCGATGAAGGGTATAGAATATTGATTGCATATTTTCACCACTTGGGCAACTTGTTCTGTAGTTCTAGGTAAGACCACCACAGCCGGACGTTGGCGATAGCCAGTTAAACCATCGCATTCATAGGTAATGAGTTCTTCGCGGCGTTGGACAACACCATTTTTGCCAAGAACAGCTTCAAATGCTTTAATAATGGGTTTCCAGTTGAGTTGTTTTTTATCTTGGGTAAGCATAGTTTTTTAAAGTTCAAGGTAGATGTATGGCGTATTGCTGGCTTTTTTGGAACGCTTTAATTACTATTGTTGCAAAAATAGCAGTCAAGAGTGAGTAAAAAGTGATCGCACTCATCTTCAGCAATAATTTGGATGGGTGGATGGAGAGGTATCATATATACAAGTGGCATTAAGTTTATTTAAGTTACGGACTAAGGCGAGGTAAGGGAACATTACCAGTATTTAAGCAGAGCTTATAATGCAACTAACTAAAGAATAGATTCCCCTCTATCGTTGATATAATACTTCCGCCCACTAACTTCGACCCTTGCAACACCATTAAAAAAACTACCAGCTTCATCAAACTTTGGCACGATAGCCCATTCTCCTCTCTTGTTAATATAACCCCACTTACCACCGATAATGCCAAAAAATAAACTTACTTGACCACTAACATTAACTGCTGCTAATCCGTGAGAAAAGTTACGAGCCATATCAAAATAGGGTGGGATAATAAACTTTTGCCGATGGTTAATATAACCATACTTATGATCAATCAAGGTTAACTTGAGTAATAATAAATCTGATTGAGCCTAACAAAAAAGGTGATGAACTAGGCAAAAATCTGCAAAGTTATAAACATATGTGGGCAAGTTACTACATCGTATATGATCCGAATCAGCAATTATGAGAAAAAGTACTACGCGTTTATGAACTTAGGGGAAGACGCTACTTTGAAAGTCAAGAAACTTGGCTTGAACAAGTTGGTTTAGGTATAACTTTGTGGGAAGGTACATTTGAAGATAGACAAGACACTTGGTTACGCTGGAGCTACCAAGATGGTACTGTTTTGCTGACTGGGATGAAAGCGCAGAACAGGAACGACAACGTGCTGAACAAGCAGAACAATCTGACTTTTCCCGTTAAGTCTTGAAAGGCTTACTAGTAAAGGATTTAAGAAACAGCACAGCAAATACGGTAAAGTAATTGCAATCGAGTGC
>NZ_JBALCO010000061.1:0-11305 GCF_036919595.1 Nostoc sp.
TTCTTGATCTGGTGATGATTGTTGCGTCATGTTTCATATTCTACGACGCACTTACTTACTTTTTTCTCCCTGCCCCGGTTTTCTGAGCGGATACTAACAGTTTTTGTAAGATCCTGAACAAACTTAGAGCCAAAACTATCTCCAACAGTTTGAGGTAGCAAAAGATATTGACGATCAAATGGTTCTTGCACATACATTCCAGCTTTTGGACTACTCAAAAGTTCTAATCTTTTGCGCCCAAGTTGATCCAAGGTTACTTGCGTTGTTCCTTTAGTACCCCGAACTGATAACCGATGGTTATTACCAAATTGGTAATCAGGAAGTGCAAATATTTTTTGTGAAACCTGTTCGGGTAGGGTGGCAACTTTAAGCGTAATGTTGCCAAACTTAATCTCTCGAAGGTACTTTTTAACGAGTTGATAAATTGCAAAATAACGGATTTCAGGTTTCAAAATGGTATGTGAATGATATTTCTGGACAACAGGATCTGCTGTGTCATAGACCAAATAACATAACCTAGCGATCGCTGCCCGGTCTTGATTCTGATTATTGAAGTAATGAATCACACCTGCATTTTGAGATATAGATGCCAAGTCTTCTGGAATTGGCTTACGAGAATGTTTTATTATGTAGTCAAGTAAAGAAATCAAATTATTCCCGTCTGGAATCCTTTCTTCCATTGCATTCAAGTCCGAAAGCTCACTCAATTGAATTTCATACCATTGATGGCCGTAATGGTAAATGCAGTGCTTTGCTTTGTACTGTTGAAATGATTGCTCTGTTAAGTAAGTAGGTAAGGGATATTGGCTAATAAACTTATGTTGCACGTCAACACAAAGTCCAATTTACCCATATTCGGTAAAAAATGGACGGACTGAAAATCCTCGAAACATTGAGATCGCACCAAATTTTTGATACGGAACCTTCTCAAAAAAAGGTTTCCCCGCACTAAGTTGCCAAAGTTGTGCATTCTCAAACAAGTAAGATTGCACCATGAAATGGAGAAAACGCCGACAAATTTCATCATTTTGTGGGGTGCGGAGTGAGTAATCCAGAGTTAAAGTAGTACCTATTGATTTGAAATACACAACTCCTCGGATGACTTGAAAACGCTCTGGTGGCTCTGGTGCCAATACGGTTCGGATAAGATCCCCCTGCCTTGGGGTCAAACAATTCCCCCCATTGAAGTCAATTTACTAGAGCTCATTGAGATAAGGGATTGTGGGTATGTGAGTTAAAGTGATTACCAGTAAAACTCATATATATGGTTGCGTGTGAGGGTCTATTGTGTAAAGGACTAATAGTCTCTTCCACTCCGCCCTGTTCATGGTAAATGACAATGGTCAAACCTAATGCCGTGGCGACAAGTCCAGGGTGGTAGTCTTGAGTCCACTGCCCTTCACCTAAATTATCTATTTCTTGAGTTATTGCGTTGTCGTCAGGGATTTGACCTAGTACATCTTGTAGGATGTGAGTATTCTCTAGTAATTCATGTATAACCCTTTCACGAATTGTTGCTTGATCAGCTTGTGTGGAACGGATGTTATACATAGCTTCATAGACAGCATGAAAAAAACAATTGCCATCTCCAACAGTCTGATTGATGAATCGACCATTGACATCTTTTTTTAATCTGGTTGGCAGTGCACCGCTCTGATGTGCTTTTACCCGCTTCACTACACTAGTAAAAGTTTCTTCATCAAGGTCGGAATCTGAATCTGCATTTTGGTCATAAGTTGGCTTTCCGGAACGGGGGAGCCCCATTACAAATTCCGAATCATGGGGACGCTGAGCGTAGGAGGTAGCCAGTAGTTCTGCGGTGTCACTTATCTCAGTACTGCTCATTTCAGAAATGTCATTTTTGCCCTTTAAACTGGCTTTCAGTTGTTGGCTAAGTCCTGCATTTGTCAGCCATAGTGGTCCATGGAAATGTCCGATTTCAATTTCCTGACTATTGAGATGCAAATAACAACCCAAGCAAGGATATTTAGTGCCGCTGGGAGCATCCCAATCGCTTTTGTTCCATTTTTTCCCGCTTACAATTCGTATTTCGGCATGAATTCCATGTTGACTAGGCGAACTTTGCGGAACCAATACGTCTGCATCAAGTTCCAGGTGAAGCGGCAATCGCTCGTACAATTTCAGAGCGTGCCGAATATCTCTGTTGTTCATTGCATCTTCGCGTGACATTGCCTCTATGTTCTGATTTATGAGCGATTTCGCTGCTAAATTTTGGAGATCACTAGCCATCTTAATCGAATTCCTGCAGTATGCGTTAATTTTGTTGTAATTACTGGATAAGGCTATGCTTGTACGATCATGTTTTATTGATCCCTGAAACTCCGCTCCTCTTGGCCAATTAGCCAGTGCCAGCGTAGAGGCATATGTTGATAGCCTCTGAGATCCGCTTGTTTGCTGAGAGTCATAGTCCAGAGAGCGTGCAGAATCATCTGTTACTATAAAACCAACCTGGCGTCCCTTTTTTTTTGAACCAAGATTTGGATTCTGATCAAGCAAAGGTTTTGCCAGCGCCTGACTCTGCTTTAATAGTTCATTGTTCTTTTGAGTTCTGGCTTCTTCGTAAGGTTCAAGTAATAACTTAATATTTGCAAGACCTGATTTTGATTTAGATTGATCTAATATACTATTCAGCTTCTGTTTATCTTCTGACGCAATTATTTTATATGTAGCATTCTCAGTATTCCTAGAGAAATTTTCTTGATCCATTAGAGCATCAAGTTCTATTCGGGTTATTGGTTGCTTCCCTCGCCCCAGGTTTTTCCCAAGTTCTTTTCTAACACCTACTAAATAAGTTTGACTATCTTCCTGCCCCTCAGTAAATATACTATCTTTGTAATATTTCAAAAAATTCTCAAGTTCTAATCGAGGTTTATCTAATATACTTTTCAGCTTCTGTTTATTTTCTGGCGCAATTTCTGTATCTGTATCTTTCTCAGTATCCTCAGAGAAACCTGTTTTACCTATTAAAGCATTAAGTTCTTCTCGGGTTATTGGTTGAGTCCCTCGCCCCAGCTTTTTCCCAAGTTTTTTTCTAACACCAAGTAAATAAGTTTTATTATCTTTCTGCTCTTCATTCTCAGCATCTTTCTTAGCTCTGTAATCTTTAAAAAGATTCTTAAGTTCTGGCTTAGATTTAGTTAATAAATCTTTCAGCTTCTCTTTATCGTCTGGCGCAATTTCTTTATACTTATCTTTCTCAGTATTCTCAGAAAAACCTGTTTTACCTATTAGAGCATCAAGTTCTTCTCCGTCTATTCGTTGATGGCTTCGCTCCAGCGTTTCCCCAAGTTTTTTTCTGATACCTCGTAGATAAGTTATATTATCTTCCGGCTCCTCAGTAAATTTATTAGCTTCGTAATCTTTAAAAAGATTCTCAAGTTCTTGCTGAGATTTAGTTAATAAATCTTTCAGCTTCTCTTGATCTTCTAGCTGAATTGTTCTAATTTGACCCGTCTCAATATTTACAGACCATTCGGTCTTGCCAAGTAAAGTATCAAGCTCTAATTGGGTTATTGGTTCATTGTTTTGCCCCAGCGTTTTCCCAAGTTTTTTTCTAACATCTACTAAATAAGTTTTATTCCCTTCCTGATCTTGAACAGATAGTTTAAAGAGTTTCTTAAATTCTAATGGAGATTTAGCTAATAAATTATCCAGCTTCTCTTGATATTCTGGCTGAATTATTTTATAACCCATCTCAATACCTACAGACCATTCGCTTTTACCAAGTAGAGTATCAAGCTCTAATTGGGTTATTGGTTCATTGTTTCGCCCCAGCTTTTGCCCAAGTTCTTTTCTAACACGTACTAAATAAGTTTTATTACCTTTCTGCTCTTTAATATTCAAGAGTTTCTTAAGTTCTGATGGAGATTTAGTTAATAAATCTTTCAGCTTCTGTTTATCTTCTAGCGCCATTTTTTTATGCTTACCAGTCTCAATCAGCAGGGAAAAGACATTTTTATCCATTAAAGTATCAAGTTCTAATCGGTTTATTGGTTCATTTCCTCGCCCTAGCCTTTTTCCAAGTTTTTTTCTAGTATTTTCTACAATAGTTTTATTAAGTTTCTGCTCCTCAGTAAATTTATTAGCTTTGCAATCTTTCAAAAGATTCTCAAGTTGTGTTTTAGATTTAGTTAATAAATCTTCCAGCTTCTCTCGATATTCTGGCTTAATTTCTTGAATCTGACCCGTCCCAATATTTGCAGACCAGTTGACTCTACCAAGTAGATCATCAAGCTCTTTTAAAGCTATTAATTTATTTTTTCGCTCCAGTTTTGCTCCAAGTTTTTCTCTGATACCTTGTATATAAGTTTTATTCCCTTCCTGCTTTTCACTAAGTTTATTAAGTCCGAAATCTTTCAAAAGATTCTCAAGTTGTGGCTTAGATTTAGTTAATAAATCTTTCAGCTTATCTTGATCTGCGGGCTTAATTGCTTTAGTTGCACCCGTCTCAACTCCCATAGCCCACGCGGAGTCTCTACCTATTAAAAAACTAAGCTCTGCTTGGGCTATTGATTTATTTTTTCTCTCCAGTTTTTCTCCAAGTGTTTCTCTGATACCTTGTAGATAAGTTCTATTATCTTCCTGCTTTTTAGTAGGTTTATTAACTTCAGAACTTTTTAAGATTTCCTCAAGTTCTGTTCGAGATTTTTTTAATAAATTATCCACCTTTTCTCGATCTTCTGGAAGAATTGCTTTAGTATAATAAATGTTCAAAAATTTTGTAGCCCATCTGATTTCACCTATTAGACTATTAAGCTCTACTTGACTTATTGGTTTATTTTTTCGCCCCAGTTTTTCTCCAAGTTTTTTTCTAATACCTTGCAAATAAGTTTTATTATCTTCCTGCTCTTGATTGGATTGCTTTATTTTTTTATGAGGTTTTTCCTCATTACCTGTTATCTTGCGTTTTTTAGTCTTTGAGGATAAATCTGGTTCCTCACTATCAATATCCATTTTTTCTTCTTGTTCTTGCTCAACACGCTGTACGACTTGGGAACTGACGTTGGAAACAGACCCTTCAAGTTGTATACCTGGGTTAGATTCTCCTTGACGAAAAAACAGATCTAAATCTGGTCCAGCCGTCATTCCATTTCCGCTGTCCTCTTGTCGTTGCAGAATCATTTGAGTATGCGACATTATCTGCCCCTTTGTACCCATTGCTGCTCGTTTGAGCAAATTCGTTTTTGGTGTCGGTATTTCTGGTTGATGCTTTGGTGATCGTTGCAATAATATGTTATCTTTCATGCGTTGGCTCGCACTCTTATATTGGTTCCTCATATCCGTGTTTGCACCTGGCGTCGGCATATGAAGACGCTGTACCACTTGAGGTACTAGGGCATCTGCTTCCTGCTCATATTTATCCCCTGATTGCCCAATTCTCAACTTTGCCTGAACTAGATTTTTTGGTGCTGCCGTTAAACCAGAGATTTCTAACAAATTCGTTTTTCTTTGAACTAATCCCTCTGTCTGTTCTTGCTGTCGATGAGCAATTGGTGATGTCGTCTGTTTACTAATGGGAGCGAAAGGTCTTGATGTCAACTGAGGTGTTGCATTTGGGGTTTGGGCATTTTCCCAACCTGTTTTTGGATTTTTAGAGAGTGTAATGTGACTCTTCATTTGCCTAATTCTCAATTTACTTAGTTAGTAAATTTACTTGTATAACTACCCAGCTACTCAGTGCAAACGCACGTGATTCATAAAACCCTTGCTGGGCATGGATCTTAATGGAAAAATAAGCTAAATTAAAAAACCTAGAATCAGAGCCTCAATTTATCTAATTAACCTACTAAAGTAATATTAAGATGTGATTAATTTTAAATTAATCACAGTTCTAATTTTTTAGTATTTTCACGCAGATAGGGCATTCACACATCATTATATAAAAAGCGGCGTTGCATAAATGCGGGATGAATCAGATAAACACGAGTATTTCCTTATACTTTAAATCTGGACTTTAGACTAAGAAGCACAAAATGACTCAAGGACAGTAGACCTCCTGCATGAATAGTGAGACAGTGTGCCAGCTGGCGATCGCAGATAGGACAATAAAGACACTGGTAGCATAGTAGTGGAGGAGAAACAATGGCATATAGCGAGCTAGAAACACTTTCAGAAGGGGAGTTCAAACGCTTATGTGGAGTGAGCCGTAAAACCTTTGGGTTAATGGTTGATATAGTTAAAGCTGATGC
This sequence comes from Nostoc sp., assembly GCF_036919595.1. Taxonomy (GTDB): domain Bacteria; phylum Cyanobacteriota; class Cyanobacteriia; order Cyanobacteriales; family Nostocaceae; genus Nostoc. The sequence continues at coordinate 6,210 of NZ_JBALCO010000061.1, forward strand.
TCAAAAGAAGAAGAAACCAGGTCGCCGTCCTAAATTAATTATTGAAGACCAAGTTTTAATGGTTCTTCAATATTGGAGCGGAGCCAATACGGTTCGGTTAAGCTCTAAGCGGTATTAAGTATAGAAAAAGTGAGTGTTTCTAATTTAGCTCTTTGCCCTCTATGTAGTGGTTTCTTGGAAGGGAATTTGGCTCTAGTTTTTTTGACTACACGCGGATTACTTCTACCTTCGGGTTCTGGAATCTGCTCATCCAAAATTTCTTTTACAAGCCAGGTGAAAAAAAAGGAAATTCTTCTGTTTGGAGTCGCTGAAATTTGGGAATAGCGCGACGGACAATATTCAGTGTGCCAGTAAAACTTAAACGTAAAGGGGAGATATGGGCAGATTCGGCAACTTGGAACATGAGTGAACGCACAGCCCAATCTCCAAGCAACCAGCCATAAATTTCCTGAACAACTTCACGGGGATTGAGAGAACGAATCAAAGTTTTGCGCCCTAAAAGATGGACTTTGAGTTCATCAATGGTACTTTCCACTTGCCAACGACGATGATATTCCAATACGGTTCGGATAAGCATTTTTCACAATCGAGTGTGGTCTGGGGAAAGGTTAAGGGGTAAAGGGTAAAGGATGTATTCAAAACCTTTCCCCTTTTCCCTTTCCCCTTTAACCGAACCGTATTGGATGATATTCCGTTGCCAATAATAAAGCGGGAAACAAGACAATACACCTCACCAGAAACTATTAAAAAAGGTTTTTCATCATATTCGATAATTGTGACAGGATGTTTTAATAGATAACTTAATCGATGAACTAATATCTGCTGATTTTGGTAGTATTCAGCATGGCGCTTAAGCAGGGCTATTTCATTCTAAAAAGCCGCTTGAGTGTGTCTAATCCAAAAGAACATAAACGTTGAGCTTGCGCCATATTGTTGAACATGTTATCCCGGTATAAATTTAGTGAAAAGTTCCGAGCGAGTGCAAATATCTGGATCGCAGGGGTAGTACGAATTCTGGATGCATCTTCACCTTGGGTAACATCACGGACGTAGTGGACTTTATTTTCAACACCCCAATATCCTCTAATCCGTTCAGCTATTTCTTGAGCAGTTTCACTTAAAGACGAAATCTAATAACGGGTTTCATTAGTTACTTCAATAACATTGTGTGTGAAAACCCTCAAAGGTCTGATTTGACTTGAATCAAAGTGGTAAGTCCGGGTCATGGACGAATACCATCAAGATTTTGACAAATACGTTTTTCGACTCGACCATGCCCTTTATTTATCTGCTGATAAGTCGATTCGGCTAGAAAGTTCTTTTTAACATCTTTAAACAAACCCGATTGATTACCTTTTAAAGCACCGATATAATTATTCCTACTTTCTATAATCAACTTGCAAGTTTTTTTTGGGTATTAATAGCATCAAATGCAAAAACAACTCCCTTGAGAGCAAGTTTTTCAATCAATTCTGGTAAAGCTTTAATTTCGTTGCTTTTGGCATCAACCTCACAAGGTTCCAAAATCAATCCACGCTCTACAAGATAGGCGCTGACCAACATAATTGCTGGATGAGAATCAGAATTTGGATTATCATTTTCAACTTGATATGAGCGCTTGAGGACTTTACCATCCATCGCTACAGTTTCCCCAGGGACTGGTTTGATGTCAAAGAAATTTGCGAGGCATACGGAATACTGTTCATAATTTATGTGTAATAAAGTACGACGTACTGTACTGTAAGAAGGGAGCCTATTTTTTGTGGGTTTAAAAAGGTCAATCAACTGCTCACGATAACTTAGAATCCAATCTCCAATTGCTAAAAATCCTTTATTGCCTGCGGCGATCGCCAATGTGAACAGTGCTAGGCATAATGGAAGATTATGTCGCTGTCCAGCGCGGCGACGGGGGTCTTTTATATCTACAAAGGCTTTTATAATTTCGATTTCAGACACAGTAGTAGACGCAATATCCTAGTATTTGTGCTGCATTCTACCATATTGTCTCTACATTTAGAATGAAATAGCCCTGTTGAGCGGCGGCTTCCGCCGCTCTGGCTTAAGGCAACACAAATGACAACAATTTGAGACAGACACTAAGAAGTTTTTGCAACAGAACCCATACTATGAACAACCCCGAAAATCCTCGACTACCCCTGCCGCCTTTCGATAATGAATCCGCTATCCAAAAAGTCCGAATCGCAGAGGATGCTTGGAACACACGTAACGCTGAACTAGTAAGCTGCTGTACCTTTAATTTGCATAAAATGGAAATTGGAGAAATACTGAATCAATTCCCATGCCAGCAAAAGGTTTTCTCACACCAGGTCAACTAGAGAATCTGCAAAAAACTGTCAGAGAAAGCGATGACAAGCATTTGCGTGAACGAGTACTCATACTGTTGTTAATGAATGATGGCAAGACTTACCAAGAAATCAGTGATTTTTTGGGTTGCAGCTATCGAAGCGTAGCATATTGGTGCGTTCACGCAGACCCAGATAATCTAGAAAGTTTAAAAGATAAGCGAGAGCAAGGGAATCATCGTAAAGTTACAGATGTATATATAGAGCTACTGTTGTCAGTGATTGAAAAAGAACCATCAGAATTTGGATATGAATTCGGAAGATGGACGGGTGAACGATTAGCGACATATATGGCAGAACAAACTGGAATTGAATTAACAGGCAAGCAAGTAAGGAGGATATTAGAACAAAAAAAGTACGCTTACCTCTGGGCAAAATACACCCTGGAAGACAGACAAGACTCGAAAAAGAGGGAAGCGTTTAAAGAAAAGTTAAGAGGATACTTAGAAGCGTCAAAAGCTAACCCAGATAAGCTCCAAATCTGGTTTTGGGATGAAAGTGGTTTCAGCCTGAGAGTAATTAGGCGTAGAATCTGGGTGAAAAAAGGTAGTCGAAAAAAAGTAACTGGTCAACGTAGTAGAGGTAAAGTAAATGTCATGGGAGGTGTTCGATATCACGATAAAAAAAGAACGTGTTTTTTTATTGATAAAGGAAACTCAGTAAGTTTTTATGAGCAAATCAAAAATTTATATGCATCTATCAAAAATGAATGGATTAGTCAAGGAAACTTAGGAGATACTTTCATTACCTCTGGGATGAAAATACTGCTCATACTAGATAACGCCAGTTATCACAAAAAGAAAGATATTATAGAAAAAATAGAACAAAAAATGCCAAATATACAACTTTATTTTTTACCTCCCTATAGTCCCGATTTTAATTTGGCTGAATTAGTTTGGCACTCAGCCAAAGAATACATAGTACACCGCTTATTTAAATCTGTTCCAGATTTGCAAAATTTATTAGATAGATTGCTTAATGATGGTGAGTTAATTATTAAATGGGATAGAAAGATTAAGAATAAAGGTAATGCTGTTATTGCAACTTAAATGTCCAACAGCTTACCATGACTGCGGGAGTGGGTATTAAAGCTGTAGCCCTTATTCTACACAGCTTAAAGCTTTTCTTAGTGCCATTCAGTACTTGATCAAGGGCTAGGCAAAGTAGATCGTTACTCCTGGTAGTATATGAATGAATTTTATTGTCAGCATTATTTAGAGGTTCAATCCATGAGTGATTCCCAAAAGCACATTGCCCTTATTGATCGCGCCTACACCGAAAACTGGGAAGCGCTTAACCTATTGGGGAAGGAACTCACAGAAGTCCCACCAGAAATTGGGCGGTTGACCCAATTGAAAATGCTTGACCTCTCTTTCAACCCAATTCAAGTGATTCCAGAGGCGATCACACAACTCACTAATCTCACAACGCTTCGCGTCAATAGTTGCGATATCAAAATTGTGCCGGATGCGATCGCACAACTTACCAATCTCACAGAACTTTCCCTCTCTGACAACCAAATCGCCGTTGTACCGGATGCAATTGCACAACTCACTAATCTCACGACGCTTCGCCTCTTTGAAAATCAAATCGCCATTGTACCGGATGCAATTGCCCAACTCACCAATCTCACAGAGCTTGTCCTCTATGCCAATCAAATCGCCGTTGTGCCGGATGCGATCGCACAACTCACTAATCTCACAAAGCTCGACCTCTGTAGCAACCAAATCGCCTTTATGCCGGACGCGATCGCACAACTCACTAATCTCACAACGCTTTACCTCTGTAGCAACCAAATCGCCGTTGTGCCGGATGCGATCGCACAACTCACTAATCTCACAGAGCTTGTCCTCTCTTATAATCAAATTGCAGTTGTGCCGGACACGATCTTACAACTCATCCATCTCACAAGACTCGACCTCAGTAACAACCAAATCGCAATTGTGCCGGATGCAATTGCACAACTTACCCATCTCACAAGACTCGACCTCAATAACAACCAAATCGCAATTGTGCCGGATGTGATCGCACAACTCACTAATCTCACAAAGCTTGTCTTAAAAAATAACCCTATTCAAAATCTGCCGCCTGAAATTATTCGTAAAGGCTGGGGTAAGTATGAATGGCAAGACGGTGAACCCCAGGTAATTTTCGCCCATCTTAAACCTATTTAAATATGTTGCGAAACGCCCCTTGAACGAATTAGAATGTCGCTGAATAGTTCTTGTCCGAAGCGCAAAACTGGCTGGGTGAAGGCAATGACCTGGAAACCGAAAAACGAGGAAGGTTCAGTGCGATCGCAATTAGTAAGGAAAGTAAAAACAATCCACCATAACCCCACCATCCCCATTAAAACCATTCAGGGAAGAAAAGTCCTGCTGGTTCCATAAATAGCCAGATCACACCAAATATAAAAGTTACAGGAAGTTTATCAGGCGATGTTGATTTCTCAACAAACCGAAACTGAAAAACTGGTTGAGTCGAGGGGGAGTGTCATCTCCCGCCCCTCTCATTTAATTAGAGTCGATGCTCCTGTTACGAAGGGAGCAATGCGATTTTGTGAGGTGCTTAAAATTCGGGTACTAAATCACCTATTTAGGGGCGTGAGTATCAATGGAACAGAAAACCGGGATAAGAAAAAAAATCTCGGAAAATTAACTAATCAACCATGTATATACATGATAAAATGGCATGACCATGTATATACATAGACAGATGGATAAGTATTCAGGG
>NZ_JBALCO010000062.1:0-872 GCF_036919595.1 Nostoc sp.
GTCAGTTGTCCAGAAGTGAGGGTAATCACATCTGGGGTAGTATCACTGAATACACCCCCAAAAGTTATCGTATCATCCCCAGGAGTGGCATTGGCTAATTTAATTGCCTCTCTGAGGGTAGTAATACCGTTGTTGGCATTTCCATCATCCGTGTCTCCGGTATTATTCACCGTGAACGTTGCCAATACTCCTGCGTAAGCTTCTCGCACTGTTTCTGCAAAGGCAAGATTTACTTCCATATCAGCAGTGCGAACTTCTAACTCCCAGTTCCCACCCAATGCTGCATTGCCAATCCGCTTAGAGGAAGCGGCAATATTTGCTCCTGTGAGTTGGTGCAGTTTTTCCACAAATTCTGCCCCCGCATCACCAAAAGCCACTTTGCAACCATAGATGAGTAAGTTCCAGGGGTTATCGCTTTTAGTAGAGGCTGAAAATATTTTCTGCCATTGTTGCAGTTGCTGGCTGTATTCTTTGAGGGTATCAAGTCCTAAATGCGTGTTCCCCAATTGTAAGTAACCTGGGGCACCGTGGCAGACAAGATGAATATTAGTCAAATTCTCGCCAGCGCAACTCCTCAGAATTTCCGTAATTTGTTCTACACCGTTGTCTGTCAAGTCAAGCAGGAACACTTGGGTATTATCAACCACGCCATCGACTAAACCGCTATAGTCTTCAACTGCCATGTCGATGAAGACTAGACTATCGGTATTGGAGGTAGAAGTTGCGTGATTTACTTGCAAGTGTGAGGTATGTAGCGTTGCCATTTTCTTACTTTGAGCTTAGGTGATGAGGGAAACTCAAACTGACTTCAGCCTTGTAATTACAGGGTTTTCACACAACTACCGATAACTTAAAAAACTATACTACTAATT
>NZ_JBALCO010000063.1:0-105091 GCF_036919595.1 Nostoc sp.
CATTGGGAGACCTCAAGCTTTGGTTTCGTTACCTTTATCTTGTGGTTTCCCTTTCTTTTTTGCTACCCCTTCTCACTCACATAAGGCGTATGATTTGACATTAACTAACATTTTGACTTCCGATCCTACCGATTCCGATTATAGTGTGCAAACAGGAGAACAAAGAAGTCGGGGAGTAGAACTGAGTGTCACCGGAGAGATTCTTCCCGGTTGGAATGTGATTGGCTTCTACGGTTATACAGACGCACGCATTACCAAAGACAATGATATTCCAGTCGGGAATCGAGTAGAAGGAGTACCAGCTCATGTCGCTAGTTTATGGACAACTTACACCTTTGGTACTGGCTCTCTCAAAGGTTTTGGAGGTGGAATTGGCTTTAACTACGTTGGAGATAATAAGCCAGATAGTTTGAATACATATACGATCCCAAGCTACTTTCTCACCAATGCAGCTCTGTACTATCGGAATAACAACTTTAGCATTGGACTCAACTTGAATAACATATTTAATGTTCGATATTATGAAGCAAGCTTTGACTATCTCCAAAGAATTATTCCTGGTCGTCCGTATACAGCAGAGTTGTCAGTAAAGTGGGAATTTTAATGAGAACAACTCATTGGTTAGCCAAGTGTTTTGTCATATCCCTGCCCCTTTTAGGATTGCTTACTGTGGTAGTGTGGCTAAACGGTTGTTTCTTTTTTAATTACCCAAAAGTTAGCCATAACAAGAGTGTTTCTTCTTTAAGTCAGATTCGAGTCGTTCAGCACTTGATGGGTAAGACAATAGTTCCTGCTCATCCTCAACGAGTTGTTGTGCTTAGTGGTCGTTGTTTAGAAAATGCTTTGGCATTGGGGATCAAACCTATAGCTGCCTCAAAGTTATTTGTCTCACAATTGCAGCGATTAGTAGGCCCGCTATCAGGTATTGAAGATGTAGATTGGCTCTCTCCTAGTATCGAAAAAGTCTTGTTTCTCAAACCAGACCTAATTATTGGTATGCATTTTCATCAAGATATTTATCCACTGTTATCACACATTGCACCCACTGTTTTGGCTCCTCCTGGAGCCAGTGGAGCTTGGAAAGAATCTTTTGCTTTCACAGCGCATGTTCTGGGTAAAACTAAAACAGCCCAGCAGGTAATGGACAATTATTATGCACGTTTAAAACAGTTTAAAGCAAAAATGGGCGATCGCTTGAACACAACTTTAGTCTCGGTTGCCGAATTGCGTACTGATGCACTTTGGCTGTGGGCAAAGGCAAGTTTTCCAGGAGTTATTCTTAAAGATGCGGGTGTTACACGTCCTTACTCTCAAACTTTGGATAGTCAAGCAACCCTAAGTCTAGGGGGTGGCCCTGCTGCCTATGCTTTATCAGAGGAACTCCTGAGTGAGTTAGATGGGGATATTTTATTTCTAGTATCAGAAGACGCATTGGGCATTAAAGATTTACACCCAATACTTGAGCAACTTAAAGCAGAACCGTTGTGGTCAAAGTTGAAAGTTGTCCAACAGGAAAAAGTTCATGAGGTGGGGTTTTACTGGGTTCAGTTTGGCCCCCTTGCAGCCAATCGGATGATAGACGATTTGGAGCAATATTTAGTTAAACAGCAATAAACTATTTGAAAGTTTTTTAGAAGAGGGATTATGTTGAACTTGAGTGCAATTAGTAATGCAACTATGCAGTCAATTCCCTATAAATGGATTGTGTTTGAAAACTTGCTTGACACTTCAGTACAATCTGAACTAGCAAATAGTTTTGCTACTACAAACTATAAAGAATATCATGCTAGAGACTTTGAGCCAGATGGATACCCGGAATATACATATGATGACTACAGGTTTTTTGCACGCTGCATTCTGGATGAAAGTAAGTACAAAGGTCTACAAGATATCAAGGATCTGAGTCTTAGTTGGCAAAAATTGATTGAACAACTTCTCACTCCTGATTATCGAGAGGCAATGGAGCATCTTACTAATTTGGATTTGAAAAACCATTCACTAACAATTTATTTAACACGACATGATTTAGGGTTCTGGAACCGTCCTCATACAGATATCCCGCGTAAACATGTAACTCAACTTTTCTATTTCAATGAGGGATGGAACCCAGAGTGGGGAGGGTTTTTTCAAGTTCTTAAAGATAATCAGACTACTTCTGTAATTCAAGAAGTTCCACCATTGCCGCAATATTCAGTTGCTATTGTCCGTTGCGATCGCTCTTGGCACATGGTTTCCCCTATTTCCTTGAATGCAACTCAACACCGTTTGCATCTACAGACTTGCTTTTGGCTACCAGAGTCTTAGGTTTTTGTGTAGCAAAAGCAAACTCTGAGGGGAATTTTGCTAAAATTGAGAGCGTTCTAACTCAAAGCCACCTGCCCTATCATCCAAAAAGTTTTCCTCAATATCGTTTTTGTCCCAAATACGATAGTGCCAGAAAGCTCTAAGCTTGGAACATGAAACTTCAAGTTGGGAAAGTGAAACTTTCAGTAAACACTCACGACAGGCTGTATTCTATGCAATTGGAATCGGCAATAAACAAATTGCTTAACGTCTTCCAGCGCCACGATAAGGCACTTCAGTGTCTTCTAGCTTTCTTTTAGGTGCAAACACTTCTTGGTGTTGTTGTTCTTGATGTTGTTGCTGCTGAATTTTTTCCTGTGCAAACTTTACACGGGTGCGAACTCCGAGATCGGTATCTGTATCGAGCATTTGCTGGAGTTGATTTGTAATCCGCAATGCTTGATCAGGTGAAGTGACTGCCACTGCAACGGCTAGTGTTTCTAAACTCGTCACTGCCGCATAGCGCACTACCCACTCTGGATCTTGAGAAATTAGTAATAGCGCCTCTAACACCTGAGTCTGAACAGATTCCACTTTTTCAGGCGGTACTTGATGCCAGCGCAAAGTGCCTAATCCCCTGGCAGCTGCCCGCCGTACACTTAAGGAAAAATCGTTTTTTGCTGCCTCTAACAAAGTATCCAGCGCCCGGACATCACCAATTCCCGCTAAGGCACGAATTGCCCAGGCTCTAGCGCCGTAGTTGTAGTCATCAATTAGTTCCAATAGTGGCGGTACTGCAACTTCCCCGATCGCAATTAGTCCATCTACCGCCGCCACCGCCGCCCCTGGATTGTTGTAGCCCAAAGCTGCAATTAGTGTGGGAACAGCTTCCTCCATACCAGCTGCTGCTAACTCCTGAACTGCATCTAATAAGCGATCTGAGGAATCTGCTTCTTTCACAGCCCGGATCAATATTTCAGTAACATCATTATTATTCATAATAATTTTTCATGGGTAATTAGTCGTCAGCCAATTGTAGCTTAAGCTATCCGTAGTTGACATCATACATAAACCCCCTAGCCCTGATTTTGCAGTTGGGTTGGGGGTTTATCTGTGGTAAATATTTAGTTTAAACGCATTAATGACAACTGATTATCTAGAATTTATCACTACAACAGCGAATCCATCAAATTGATGACTTTAATCGCACCTTCTGAGAAAGTGCTTGGTGTTATGTGGTTAACTTGATGTTCTAGTAATCCTTTAAGAGAAATTAGCTTTAGGCTATTTTCAGCAAGAGTCCGGGCGATCGCATCTGCTGCGGGTAGATATCCAATCGCTCCCAAATCTGCTAACACTGCCCGACGCAATTGCAATTTCTCTCCCGCCAAAGCTTGTACCAACCGTTCTCCATAAACTGATTCTTGGGTTAATTGATACATGGCTCGTGCGGCAGCATATTGCACTAATTCGATTGGATGCTCTAAGAATGGTTTTACCAAAGGGATCAACTCAGTTGCTCTCAAAGTTCCCAAGACTTCTAAAATAGCGTCGTAGGGTTGAGATAAATCAGGCTGCTTTAATATGAGTTGCCCATCCTGCAAACCTACTTGTAATAGCTTGATTAGGGCGGGAATACAAACCGGATCACCCAGCATTTCTAGGGATTGTGCCGCCGCTTCCCGGACATAAAAATCTGAGCAGTCTAAACACTCAATTAAAGGTAATACTGCCTGGCGATCGCCTAGTTTTCCTAAGGCTCTAGCTGCGTTCCGTCGCAGAGGATATCCGCCTTCTGGTGTCCTGTCGGCTTCATCCTCTAAAGCTTTGATCAGTCCAGTAATCGCAGCTGCTTCACCTATCCGAAACCTACCCAACCACCAGGCAGCATAAAACCGCAAGCCTAAATCTGCACTTTCAAGATTAGCGATCGCTTGCTCTACTGTTAAAGATTCATCGTTGGCAAAGCCACCTGTCGGTGATAAATCTTCAAATTTATGCGGACTGGGATTCATTAGAAGAAGGAGGATTGCTCTGTCCGCTATCTGTTTTAGCTTCAGCGTTCAATGGCTGAATGCTGACTATTTTGCCACCCAAGCGAGTAATCCGCTGCATTTCTTGATTCATCCGATTCTCAGGCACTGTGAAAAACACACTGGCACTAGAACGAATCGGATAGTTTACTTTTTCGCTTTCTTCGCTTTGGCGCAGACCGACTACTTCATACCGAAAGTAGCGACTACTAGTTCTACTACTAATTTGTCCAAGCATAAAATTAATTCCAAATTTTAAATTGTCATTAGTCTTTTGTCTTTAATAATGACTAATGACTAATGACTATTGACACTAAAGGGGTTTCACACTCGCTATTTTACCACCTTGTTTTACCACTCTCTGGAAGTAACTTGATAGTTCTTCATATGGTATAACCACCGCTTGATTGACACGGCGTGTGCTCGGATACCCAGAACCAAAAACGCCTGCCACTTCAATGCGGTAAAGTCTGCCTTCTTTACCAAAAGTTCCCGCGCCACCGAAAGTACTGTTGGGGGTAACACCTTTTTCGGAAGCAACGTATGAAAAGCCTGAGGGACCACCGGAGGGAGGAACAACGACGGATGCACTATTGCGACCTAGTTCGCTGGCTAGGCGGGTGTCTTTGCCTTTGAGTTGGGAGGTATCGCTACTGGCATAGCCGCGATAAAGTTGGAATATCCGGGTAAATCCGACAGTTTTTTGTCCTGTTTGGGTTTCAAACCCGCGATAGTAAGGCGCAATATTTTCACCAAAGTTAGATTGATACTCTGGCGAATCAATGTAAGAATCAATGTCGGCTTCATATCCCTTGGTTTGATACAAGTCTAAGTGATAAACCACATCAGACTCATCATAGGGGGCACGACCCAACAAATGTTTATAGTTCAGTTCGATGACGCGAGTTTGGAAATTGTCGTAGAAAAACTTGGATTTGTACAGTTCTGATTTAGCTACTTGACGCACAAACTCTTGCACTGTACTTTTTCCATCACGCAGGATAGATTCAGCACTTGTGAGGCGGTCAGCTGCCAATATATAGTTGTTGCCCAACACCTGACGATAGACAGCAGCAATTACTCTCTCTATGTCTTCTTTGGTTGCATTTGGACGCAATTCTACAGGAGACTGATCAGTAAAAGGCTCTGTCCCCAGACGAGACGCTGCTGTTGTAATAGCCATTGGTAATTCTCCTTTTGTAATTAGTAATTGCTAAGGGGAGTAGTGAGTGGAGAATGGGGAGTAGTGATTCCTACTCCCTAATGCTACTTGCTCCACTTGGGTAAACTCCAAGACCGCAGTAGCTCCTCCCCACTCTCTACTCCCCTTCGATTCTCTATTTATACGGCAGTAATGCTAATCACTTTACTGCCCTTGCGATTCAACTGCTGCAATTTACTAGAAAGTTGCTCGTAGGGAACGATCAATTCCGCAGTCCCTCGCCGCACTACAGCTGAGTTCGGGGAAGCTGCTTGTAGCACTCTAATCCGGTATGTTTCGCCGCGACCACCTGTAGAGAGGCCTGTTAAGGCTCCGGCGGAGACTGGGTAAATCGGTGAAGCCAAATTCTTAGCTACTTCCCAGGTTAGCCGTCCTTGTTTTTGTCCTTGGGCGCGATCGCTATTGGCATAACCCCGATACAGTTGGAACAGTCGGCTATAGCCAACATTTTTCTGTCCTACTTGACTTTTAAAGCCTCGATAGTAGGGCACAATATTTTCGCCAAAATTCTCTTGATATTCTAATGAGTCAATGTAAGAGTTAATTTCAGCTTCGTAACCTTCTGAGTTGTAAAGCTCAACATGGAAAGAAATCTCTGACTCATCTTCCGGGGCACGCCCCAATAAATGCTTATAATTCAACTCGATAAACCGAGTTTGTGAGTTGGAGTGGAAAAACTTATCCCGATAGAGTTCTGATTGAGCAATGGCTAGCACAAATCCCCGCACGGAGATTGTACCTTGCTGCAACAGCGATTCTGCACTCTCTAGACGGTCTCCTTCGAGTATATATGCATTACCCAAAACCTGACGGTAAGCCGCCCGGATAACCACTGCCACATCCTCTTCTGTTCGATCAGGACGTAGTTCTACCAGGGGTGAGTTTTCAAATGCTCCAATTCCTAATCTTGCTGCTTGTCCCAAACCTGCCATCTTTAAAACCTCCTCAGTTTTAACTACAAAACTGAAAACTTTTTAGAAAATTTTTTTCTAGTCTTTTAACAGTCTTTTGAAAATAAAACTGCCCGGAGAGGTAAGCAACTCATAGAACTTCCTTGTCATAAGAGCTGATTTCCTCTCCGGGCTAAACAAATACTCTAGCTTAGAGTATTGATTACATAGTCGATGTAGGAATTGGCTTCAACACCTGGATCACCGCTTAGACCGTGGTTAGCTTTGATGTACTTGAGGGCTTCAATGTACCAGCTAGGAGATAGATCAAAAGTCCGGTTGATTTCAGCCAAGCCAGAAATCAAGAAATCATCCAAGGGACCTGTGCCACCAACAACTAAAGCGTATGTGATAATCCGCAAGTAGTAGCCGATATCACGTACACACTTGCCTTTGCCGCGTGCATCAGCTGCGAAGTTGGGGCCTTGTTGTTGAGTGGTGTAAGGGTACTTGTTATACACCGCTTGAGCAGCACCTTCGGTCAAGCGTTGAGCATTACCGCTCAATGCTTTTGCTGCTTGTAAGCTAGCTGGCGCTTGGCGGAAGCGACCAAAAGCAACTTGAATCTCGGTGCTGCTGAGATAGCGACCTTGAGAGTCAGCCGATGAAATTGCTTCAGTTAGAGGTGTTTTTGACATTTTGGTATTTCCCTTTCAAAACTTTATGGTTGAAATTTTGTTTTGTCCGATGGACAATTATTTAGTCAACATCAGCAATGCTTGGCTTAAGCCACAGCAGCAGCAGCACGATCAAAATAGCTAGCTATTTCAGATGACAGAGCACTGCAATCTCCTCTGGTGATGTTATTTGTATCGTTGACAATGGCCAGGGAAGCTTGTTTTAGCTTCTGAATACCAACAGCAACTGACGCTCCTGGAGTTCCCAATGCCAAGTAGGTTTCCCGCAATCCATTGAGGGCACGATCATCTAGTACGCTTGAATCGCCAGCAAAGATTGCATAGGTGATATAGCGAAGAATGATGTCCAAGTCTCTGATGCAAGCAGCTGCGCGACGGCTGGTGTAAGCATTACCACCGGGAGCGATCAATTGGGGTTGTTCTGCCCACAAATCACGAACTGCAGCAGCAACAAGAGCAGACGCATTGCTGGTGATCCGGTTAACGGCATCTGTACGCTTGTTACCATCTTTGACTAGTTCGCTCAATGCATCCAATTGTGCATCGGAGAGATATTCCCCACGTGTATCAGCTTGGGTAACTACTTTTGCAAATGCATCTAAAACCATTGCCTTAAATCTCCTAATTTGCTTCGTTAAGAATAGTTGGACTCAAAACTGAATGGTTCAGTTTTTTTTGGATGCCCGCACTGCCTGACGAGTTCCGAAAGGTTTAAAACAGACATCACCAGAAATAAGTTTACGATCTCCAGGCTTTCAGATTAAAACTTTTGTTAAAAAACTTAAAACTTCTATGAACGACTGGAAAACCTGATTAAGATGTTGTTTTTTACTCCCAAGTTCTCTTTATACAATGCAGCAGCCTCATTATTTATTACAAATTATTGTTATGTTTGTTAATTTTAGTTACATAACTTAACACTTTTTTCTCTACTCCAAAAGATGGGATAATTGCGTAGGCGTAGCCCGCCGCAGGCATCGCACACTTAATTAGTGTAGTATTGGCTACTTCGTAACTTTTGCCAAACACACACATCATATTTTGCGACTACATTGCATCTATTGCAGGGGTGAGTTTATAGCCGCTGTGAACCATGCAATCGGCAGACTTAGAATTATTACTAGCGCGGCCGAAGCTCTAGATTTGCAATCCAATATAAATAAAGCCTGCTTTGGCGGGTTACAAAGAATAGCTTTAGGGTAAACTACCCACCACATTTACAGGACTCAGGCCAGAAAGCTCATTTCATGAAGATCTCACTTTTTTGCGTTGTTCCCCTCTTCTCATAAGAGAAAGTTACGGGGAAAGGTTCTTCCAGGATTACTGAATTGGTGTTCTAGACAACACAACTACTACTAAGTAACTATCCAGTTACCGTAGTATATTTTATCCGACTGGAGGAATACAGAGCAATTAAGTTTTGAGTAATACAAATTTGAATTTTGGCCGAATCGGACTGAAATATGTAGTGCATCTGTGTTTATCTTGTCGCATAGACTCCAGCCCAGTATTTCTGTGAGCTTTCCTCGATTGGAATACAAAGCTGTCTCGCAAGCTCTCAACTGTTGAATTGCCGGATTCACAAACTAAAGAAAAAAGACTGTGGTGTATTCGGCAATCTCGCAGATGAATCTGAGCTCAATCGCTTGCTGGCAAACCTGAGTTTTCTGAGCAAACAAGGTGCTTTTGTGATTTGGACTCGTGGACACTCTAACGGTATTCCCCACTCTGAGACTGTCCGTAAATCTTTCCGTAAATATGGATTTGAAGAAGTAAACTTCAAACTCACTACAACAGGAGACATAGGAGTAGGTATTCATCGTTACTTGGGTAAAAGTTTGGCTGCACCCAAAGAGCAACAGTTGTTTAAGTTTACTGGTATTCCAAGTAAAGCCAGGTAAGTAGCTTCCCTAATCGAATTTATCTTGCAGAAACGCTATGATCTGCTTGAATGCTTGGGGGTCTTGGTAAAGGAAGCGATGACCACCCTTAAAAAACTCTAAATAAGCACCTGGTATCTGTTTGTGCATTGCCTCAAGATTGGCAGGAGGAGATATGCCATCGTAAAGACCGCCGCAGATATAAACAGGAATATCCAGTTGAGAAAGTCGATTATAGGTATCGTGAGCAGCACGAGCCTCAAGCTGCCGAAGACGCCCAACTTGACGACTTGGTTCGTCTGCACCCTCTTTAGAAACCGCTACTGTCAGCTTCACTAGTTCCTCAAATTGTGTAGTTCGGCTAAAGAGCCAAGCCTGGTCTTGCCAACGGGTATCAGCAACTGTTATCTGCCGACGAGCCAGTTCTTTACTAGGGAGGTTCACAAGTTCATGCAATGGATATGACAACCCACCAGCACCGCCACTGCTACTACACGCCAAAACAAGACGTTTAACGCAGTGCGGATAGCGCAGTGCCAACTCTTGGGCTACCATACCCCCAAAGGAAATCCCTATGACATGGCAGTTCTCCCACCTTACTGCATTCAGTAAAGAGTCAGCATCAGCGGCGTAATCTGCTACGGTGTAGGGAATATCGGGTTTCGAGGTTTGGCCAAGACCACGCTGATCGTAAGCTAGGATTTCAAAGTGTTGACCAAGCGGTGATTCAAAAATAGTGGGTAAGCGGCGCAAGTCACTTCCAGTACCACTAATACTGAGCAGGCGTTGACCCGTGCCACGAATCTCATAATACATTTGCAAATCGCGAACAGATACAAATGGCATGAGTATTTTTCCTGATGAATTTCGTAAAAGTTGGCTGAGGGAATTATCCCCATATTTCTGAACAAGCATCCTCTTTTTACTTTTAGCGGATGTTGTTAGGCACATTCCAGTGCAATCAGAATCTTTAAAGGGTGCGTAGGCGTAGCCCACCGCAGGCATCGCACCCTTTAATATGTAGTATTTACTACTTATTAATTCCTGCCAAACACACTACCAAGGGCACGTGCCATATTTTGCGGTTGCATTGCATCCATTGCAGCAGTGGGTTCGTAGCCGCAGTGAACCATACAATCAGCACACTTGGGATTACCACTCTTCTGGCCGTATTCACTCCAGTCAGTTTTTGCCAGTAATTCGTTGAAGGTAGAGTAATAACCTTCGTTCAGTAGATAGCAAGGTTTTTGCCAACCGAGAACGCTATAACTAGGGCTACCCCAAGGCGTACATTCGTAGTCCTTCTCACCAGTGAGAAAATCTAAGAACAGCGGATTGTGATTGAAGTTCCAGTTTTTTTCACCAGCTTTGTATGGAGCTAGAATTTCCCGGAAGAGGGCGCGGGTTTGTTCACGGTGGAGAAAATGATCTTGATCTGGTGCCCACTCGTAACTGTAGCCGGGAGAAATCATTATCCCGTCAGTATTTAGTGTTTTCAGAAAGTCGAAGAACTCTTGCATATCTTTAGGTTCAGTTCCCTCAAAGATAGTTGTGTTGGTAGTGACACGAAAGCCTTTAGCTTTAGCGGCACGAATAGCTTTGACAGCAATGTCAAAAACACCTTTGCGATCGACGCACTGATCGTGCAACTCCCGCATCCCATCTAAATGCACACTAAAAGTCAAGTAAGGAGAAGGTTGAAACTTATCCAGGCTCTTTTCTAACAACAAACCATTGGTACACAAGTAAATATATTTCTTGCGCTCAATTAATCCTTGGACAATCTGATCAATCTGGGGATGCAACAAAGGTTCTCCCCCAGGAATTGAGACAACCGGTGCGCCGCACTCTTCCACTGCGGTAAAGCACTGTTCTGGGGTGAGATTTTGCTTTAAAATTTCCTTTGGATGTTGGATTTTACCACAACCAGTACAGGCTAGATTACACCGAAAAAGAGGTTCCAACATCAATACTAAAGGGAAGCGTTTACGTCCTTTCAAACGTTGAGTAACCAGATACTTCCCAATATCCATAGCTTGTTGTAGATTAACTGCCATTGTTGCGATCGCTCCTCTTTTAGATATAAATACACCACTGGAAAACATAAAACCTTCGTAGGGGCGCAAGGCCTTGCGCCCCTACTGTCTATTGCATCTACACGTAAATCGCTATATTTTTCATTTGACATATCCCTGAGCAACAAACCAATCCACAGCATCCTTGAGGGCTGCATTCAGCGAAGATTGGGGTAGACCCAACTCTCGTACAGCCTTTGCGGCATCATAATACATAGGTTGTTTCGCCATCCGAACGCCATCCAATGGCACTGAAGGCAATTTCCCCAAAGGTGCGAGAATCTTTTCATCAACCCAGGCAACACTAAGGGGTAACCAAGCGGGTACTGTTCGTTGAGGTGCGCTTAAACCTGTGATATCGGCGAGTTGTTCTAGCAGTTGCTTTAAGCTGAGGTTTTGGTGACCTAAGATATAGCGATCGCCTGATTTACCCCGTTGCAAAGCCAGTAAATGCCCCCATGCCACATCCCGCACATCGATAAAATTCAAACCAGTATCCAAGTAAAAAGGCATTTGCCGTCGTAAAAACCGTAAAATTATATCACCCGTCGGGGTAGGTTTGATATCCAACGAGCCAATCGGGCTGCTGGGATTGACAATAACTACCTCCTGACCTATATCAACGGCTTGCATAGCTTCTTGTTCAGCCAAAAACTTAGACTTTTTGTAGTTACCCACCAACTTATCTAAGGGACTCTGATGTGTTTCATCGACAACTCGACTAGATGATCCTACCCCAATTGCCGCCACTGAACTCGTGTAAACCGTGCGCTCAATGTTAGCTTTGCGAGCTGCTACCAACACATTGCGTGTACCCAGGACATTGTGACGATGGAGTAACTCTCGGTCTGATTGCCATAGGGAATAATGGGCTGCCACATGAAATAGGTATTGACAACCTTCCATCTGTTGCCAAAGATTTGGGTCATTCAAATCGCCTTTGACAATTTCCACCTCCAAACCGCGGACATTCTCCAAATTGCTGCTTGAGCGGACCAGCGCTTTGACAGCATATCCTTGTTGCAACAACAACCGTACCAAGTGGGCACCAATAAAGCCTGTACCCCCAGTGACAAAAACCCTTTTGGATTTTGGATTTATCAACTTGGAATTCCCCTATTTTATAATTTTGGATACAGAAGTTTCGCAATAATTAGGTGGAACTTAGTAATGTAAATCTCTCAATCAGACCATTCATACCTGTTCTAAAATCTAAAATCTAAAATTTCTTGCGAGGAAACCAATCATCCAAAATAGTGTAGACTACTGGCACAACAATCAAACTGAGGATAGTTGAAGTTACGAGTCCACCAGCGATCGCTACAGCCATAGGCGATCGCAATTCGGAACCAGCACCAAAACCTAAGGCGATCGGTAGCATCCCTAAAATAGTGGAAGCAGTGGTCATCATAATTGGTCTGAGGCGCACTAGCCCCGTCTTGAGGATCGCCTCGGTGCGGTCTAAGCCAGCACTGCGTAACTGGTTGATGTAATCCACAAGCAAGATAGCATTTTTATTTGCCAGCCCCAGTAAAAAGACAAAACCGATTAGTGAGATCATCCCAAAGTCGCTCTTGGTGATCAGTAGTGCCAACATTGCCCCCACCAGTGCCAAGGGCAAAGAGACACCAATTACCAGAGGGTCTATCCAGCTTTTGAACAACAAAATTAGTACTACAACAATACACAGGGCAGATAAAGCTAAAGTACTGCCGAAACTGCTAAAAACCTCACCTTGACTAGCAGAATCTCCTCCTAAATTTAAGGAAACATTATAAGGTAACACCGCCTTAGCTTCAGCTACTACTTTGTCAGTAGCATCACCTAAGGATAGATTCTTGCCAAGATTAGCACTGACATAGGCCACCCGCTGATTATTCAGACGCTCGATTTGAGAAACTGTGCCCTGTGGATTCGTTTCACCTGTAACTGTGACATCGGCAAATCCCGGTATTCTCTGAATTCTCTCTTTAATTGCCTTGACTGCTTTGCTCAAAGCTTGGAGATTATCACCTCGTAATGCTATTTGTAGAGGTTTTTGACCGCCAGAATCAACAAATTGAATATCTTCCACACTGGCAGTTACCCCAGAAATGACAGGTAAGGAGGAGCGGAATTGGTCTTGTAGTTCAGCAGTTGTGATTGTGCGATCGCCCTTTAACTTTATATATAGTATGCCTTTATTCGGCTCACCCTCGCGAGAACCAACAGTAGTAAATACCGTTTCTACTGCCGGTGATTTTCTGACTACATCTTCTAGTTTTTTAGCAACCTCAAGAGAATCGTTTAAAGGGTTAGGAATTGGGAACTGCGGACTGGGTGTCCCCTGCTCCCCTGCCCCTCCGGGGATACTCGGCAAAGGAGCCGTATAAGCAATATTGAATTCGCCGCGATCGAGTTTAGGAATAAAGCCTTTGGGAATTAGTGGAATTAGTACTATACCTGCAATGAAGCTGAGGACAGCTAATCCGATAACTATCTTGCGGTGATTCAAAGACCAACTCAGCAAGTTTCTGTAAGATTGAGTAAACGCCACCCAGATTTTTGCTTCCTGACGTGGGGAAAGCGAGGATTTAGGTTTCAGCCAGTAGATAGCCAGAACTGGAGATAAAGTCCGAGCAACTAACATAGAAGCAAGCATCGCCGCTGATACAGTGATGCCAAAAGGTTTGAAGAATTGACCGATTACGCCACCCATCAAACCTATAGGTAAAAAAACTGCTACTGCTGTCAAGGTGGCGGCGGTGACTGTTAATCCAATCTCATTTGTAGCTAAAAGTGCTGCTTGGCGAGGAGTTTCCCCATCTTCAACGTGTCGCATGATGTTTTCCACATCCACGATCGCATCATCAACAATACTACCGATCACCAAAGCTAAAGCTAACAGCGTAATCGTTTCTAAGTTGAAACCAAAAATTGCCATGACAATAAACGTCGCCAAAATAGACGTAGGAATTGCCAAGGCAGAAATCAGCGTGGCTCGCCAATTCCACAAAAAAGGAAAAATTACCACGATGGACAACAAGACTGCTTCCAGCAAAGCATCGATTGTTGACTGGGTGGCTTGGCGGATATATTCTGCTTGAGTAGCAGCTAAAGTGAGTTTGACATCATTAAGGCTAGATCGCAGCCTTTGGACTTCTTTCTCAACCTGACTCACTACTTCCAAGGTGTTAGCATTGCCACGTTTGATCACCTGAAATGCCAGTGCATCTTGTCCGTTAAACCTGACTAATGTCGCCCCTGCTTGGGGGGGAGCCGCGGCACTTGCATTCGCTGGAGTTAGGGGAGTTGCAGTAGCAGCGCCCAGTAGTGAGACTTTCAGGACTCCTGGTAGTTTAGCGATCGCACTTACAATCTCGTCTTTCGCCAACTTTGTCAAATCTGTGAGATTCCTTGAGGGACTCTCAATGGCATAGCTAATGGCGGCTGACTCATTTAGATTCAAGGGAATAATTTTGGCAGTTGCTCCCTGAGGCAAAGTCAACTGTTTAAGGGCAGTTTCAACCTTTTTGGTCGATGTTTCTAAATTCGTACCGACGGCAAAAGAAAGGCTAACAGCAGTTTGACTAGGATAAGTGGATGAGCGGATATTCTCCAGTCCTTTTAGGGACAAGAGGCGTTCTTCCAAGGGTTTGGTGAGCTTCGCCTCTGTATCCACGGCAGTTGTCAGGGGAGCTGTAGCATTCACAACCACCACTGGAAAGGTAATATCTGGAAACAAAGCATACTTGAGAGAACTGAAAGCCAGAACACCAGCTACCGTTACGGCAATCCAAAAACTCACCGTCAGCCACGAAAATTGAATCGCTAATTTGGAAATATTGAAGAGTTCTCGTACGGATTTTGAGCGATCAAGCTTTACCATCTTGGAAAATTATCGTGTGGGTGACACAATTATTTAGTCATGCTACAGTAATCACCTTCGGTTTGCGAGTTTTGGTCTCCACGAGACGGCAATATTACTTATTGTCACTCAGATATGGCAAAATTTTTAATCCAGAATGGAACTTTAGAAATGAAACTTGGTTCTATTGAGCATAAGGAATTATTCTCAAAACTTACGCAAAAATTGCCAAAAAGCTTAATAATATCGAACCGCCAACTCTTGGAGAGGCAACTCTACCAGAGGCTCCGCCAACGCCAACGCGCAGCGTCTCCAAGAGTTGACGCCAAGAACGCCTTCAAGTTCCCCAAAATATTCAGCCAGTCTTTACGCGCTTTGGCATTAAAGAGTGTCTGGATACCTTCTTTGCCTATAGACTATTTGCGATCGCCCTGAAGCTGATGTTTTTCCATCAATCTTCACTATCTTTAAGCCGATGATATCCGAAGCCCCACACCCAATTTTTTTATTTGTCAACTACTTTATTGCCTAGATTTGCCAGTGTTGCTCTTTGCACCCTTGAGTTAATATCCAGACGCAAACTTCAAAATATTAAGAGGGCTAGTGCCTAATTTTTTGCCTATCGACACAATTTTGGTGGCTCAGGGAGCAGAATATAAAGCTGTGTGTCGCGGATTAAGCGGCATTACTGGCTCGATCCCAACTATCATAGCCATACCTATTGGGATGAAGCCTTTACTCAAATATCTGCAACAATCCCAAGGAAATAGACAATTTCTGGCTCCCAAATCCAGGGTGCTGATTATGGGTCTATGTGGCAGCTTGAGCGATCGCTATACAGTTGGTGATATTGTCCTCTATCAAGATTGTGTTTACTCTGGGAAGCGGCAAGAATGCGATCGCACTTTCACAGCACAATTGCATTCTTACTTATCAGAAAAAGTATCATTAGTCAAGTCACTGACAAGCGAGCATGTGATTTGGTCTGCTGCCGAAAAACGCCATTTGGGTGAGACTTTGGCGGCTGATGTTGTTGATATGGAAGGATTTACCGCCCTAGAGTTTTTCAATGCGGCTGGGGTGGACGTGGCAATGCTGCGAGTAGTCAGCGACGATTGTCAGCACAATATCCCCGATCTCACATCAGCAATTAACTCTGATGGTTCCCTAAACCCTTTTCCTTTAGCGATGGGAATGCTTCGACAACCCCTTACTGCTACTCGGCTGATTCGAGGTTCATTAAAATCATTAAAGGTGTTAGAGCAAGTTACAAATCGGCTCTTTTCTAGCTAGAGCCTGAAATAATCTAAAAATAATCTCCTGTATTTATACGCAAAATAGTTAAAATTTTAGCAGCGATCGCCTACAAATTGTAACTTCAAATGGCGATCGCTCCCTCTTCTTTCTTCCTTGGCGCTCTTGGCGTCCTTCGCGGTTCGATTCTCATGCTAATTGACAACGTGCAATTAACCCCTGATATCCAAAATACATTGAAAAATAGAGCGATCGCATAGCCATTTTGAGTACAAAACTCGAAATTTGAGGTTCAGAAGCTCAAGTGGCGATGTCTACGATGGGCTATGACGCTCGTTGCGCGTTAGCCTCTCCCCTTCTCTCAAAGGGAGAGGCTAACGCCAAAGGAGAAGACTCGAAGAGAGCAACTCTTGGAGACGCTCTTGCGAACGCTATCGGCGTCGCAGTATTTTTGTTCTCTGATATCATGAGTTTAATAGGCGGTTATAAACCGCATTTACACAGGTAAAACCCACGGAGGCAGATTTGAATACCTTAAATTTTTAGTTATTCCGCGCAGGCGGACGAGAGTTTGTGTAGCTGTGAATCCCATTATCCTGACGACTTCTTTTTTTCCCTTGTCGGGCTTACCATTAGAGACACTAAAGTTTTAACTAAACCTGTAATCACCACAATCACACAGACAATTCCCCCAATCAATAATGAAGTTAAAATTGCCGCTGCGAAGATGATTTCAGTAGAACTGTATACATCTTGCATTTAAGTAGATGGATTCTCTACCGATATTGGTGAAGTGGAGATTAATTGCGAAGTTTAGGTGGTTTGATTGGAGTTGACTGGAGTTGTTAAGGCAGTTTTCACGGCTGGAACCTCTTCAAAATTCTTTCTATGGAAATGGTATTTCAGCCAGAAGAGGAGATTCCCTCGAAATAAATAGAAATTAAGTAGAATCGAGAAGAAATCTCAGAAGCTGTCTATGCAATGGGTTGATTTTCTAGCCAATGAAGCTGCTACTCATAACTTATCCCTAGAGCAAACGGCAGCTTTTGTAGAGCGTTTGAAGAATGAAAACTTAAATAAGAGTCAAGTGAAACTAGCCACCGAATTAAATATCGGTGTTGGTGTTTTCAAAAAGCTGATGACTAAGGTGTATGACAAGTTTGCCCAGAGTTGTCCTGAGTTAGCGACTTCTAAAAGTCGAGGCAAACTAGAAAAGTTACGGGCTTGCTTGAGAGCAAAATATAATGGCGGGCAAGACTTCGGCGTGAGCGCTACAACTCTTGGAGAGGCTGCGCCAACGGTAACGGCTCCATCGAGCGTACCCCTACGGGGAAGCAAGCTACGCGTAGCGTCTCCAAGAGTTGTCGAGATGCTCAGTATAAGTCAGTCGAACGCTGCCCATACGCCAATTAAGGAAATTCATCAAAATATTCCCCCTGCTGTCCCATTTGAAAAATTTGTGGGACGTAAGGTGGAACTACAAAACTTGCACTCCTCATTACAAACATCTGGGCAAGTTGCCATTGTAGCTGGGATGAGTATGAGTGGTGTGGGGAAAACTGAACTGGCTACCCAATACGCCAAACAACATTTACAGAATTATCAAGGTGGGGTTTGCTGGTTATCAGCACAGGGAATTGATGTCGGAATTCAGATTCTCAGGTTTGCCCAATTAAAATTTAACCTCATTGCACCGGACGACTGGGAATTAGCAGATAAGCTTCGATACTGCTGGGAGAATTGGCAACAAGGTGAAGTGCTGCTGGTATTTGATGATGTCACCAACTACAAAAAACAAGTTCAGCGTTATCTACCCTTGGAATCACCTCGGTTTAAAGTATTGCTGACAATGCGCCTGGGGTTTGACAGAACTTTACTGCAATTACGTCTGGATGTTCTCAAACCATTGGCGGCGATGAAATTATTAAAGTCGTTAATTGGCAGAGAACGACTTAAAAGTGAGCCTTGGGTTGCAAGAAGAATTTGTAAATTCTTGGGATATTTGCCTTTGACGTTAGAGTTAGTGGGGCGATATCTCGATACAATGCCAGATTTGCCTCTGGAAACACTGCACAAGCGGCTAGAAAAAAACCGACTGGAACACGAAGCAGTAGCCAAGGCTAACCCATTGATGCGTTATGAATACGGCATAGCTGAAGCTTTTGCATTGAGTTGGAAACAATTGGATAAGAATGCACAAAGCTTAGGCTGTTGGCTGAGTTTGTATGCCTTGGCTGATATTCCCTTATCTGTTGAGACGATAGAAGATGACGAAGAACAAGAATTCTGGGAGAAAGCTATAGCCCAGTTGCGGAAACTGGATTTAATCCAATGCCAGGCTAAAGGAATTTATCGTCTACATTCACTGATTCGGCAATTTTTCCAAATGAAGTTGGATGAGTCAAGTGAAGCAGATGAGGTGAAAACTGCTTTTGTCGCGCTGATGGTAGAGGTAGCAAAGCAAATTCCTCAACAGCCTAACCGTGAAGAGATTCTCAACCTAACTTCTGCTATCCCCCACATTGCAGAAATTGCAACCCATCTATCCCAGTATCTCAGTGACGAGGATTTAATTGGGCCTTTCACAGGTTTAGGCTGGTTTTATCAAGGTCAAGGACTTTATCAGCAAGCAGAACTTTGGTACAAACTATGTATTGAGGTAGCTGAAAATCGTCTTGGTTTAGAACATCCTGATGTCGCCACTAGCCTGAACAATCTCGCAGAACTCTACGGTTTTACAGGATGGTATAGCGAAGCCGAACCTCTGTATCAGCAAGCTTTGTTACTGAGAAAACGCTTATTGGGAGACAACCATCCCGATGTTGCTACTAGCCTGAACAATCTCGCAGGACTCTACAAATTTACAAGACGCTACAGTGAAGCCAAACCTTTGTTTGAGG
This sequence comes from Nostoc sp., assembly GCF_036919595.1. Classification (GTDB taxonomy): domain Bacteria; phylum Cyanobacteriota; class Cyanobacteriia; order Cyanobacteriales; family Nostocaceae; genus Nostoc. The sequence goes on from NZ_JBALCO010000063.1 coordinate 19,083, forward strand.
AAGCTTTGGCACTGAGCAAACGCTTACTGGGAGACAACCATCCCAATGTCGTTACTAGCCTGAACAATCTCGCAGCACTGTATCATTCCATAGGACGCTACAGCGAAGCCGAACCCCTGTATCAGCAAGCTTTGTCACTGAGAAGACGCTTACTGGGAGAAGCACATCCCGATGTTGCGGCTAGCCTGAACAGTCTCGCAGAACTCTACCGTTTTACAGAACGTTACAGCGAAGCCGAACCCTTATATCAGCAAGCTTTAGAATTGAGAAAACGCTTACTGGGAGAAGCACATCCCGATGTCGCCTCTAGCCTGAACAATCTTGCAGAACTCTACCGTTTTACAGAACGCTACAGCGAAGCCGAACCTCTGTATCAGCAAGCTTTAGAATTGAGAAAACGCTTACTGGGAGAAGCACATCCCGATGTCGCCACAAGCCTGAACAATCTCGCATTACTCTACGGTTCTACAGAACGTTACAGTGAAGCCGAACCCCTATATCAGCAAGCTTTAGAATTGAGAAAACGTTTACTGGGAAACAATCATCACCATGTCGCCAATAGCCTGAACAATCTCGCATTACTCTACAAATTTACAGGACGCTACAGAGAAGCTAAACCCTTGTTTGAGGAAGCTTTGACAATTTCTGAACATACTTTAGGTGTAGGTCATCCCAATACAATGACGATAAGAGGAAATTATGCAATCATTTTAAGAGAAACATCTCGCTAACAATTGCCTCCCTTCCCTACGCGATGTCTACGACGGGCTATTTCGCGTCGCACCTTTCTAGCCAAATTACATCATAACCCTTCACTTGTGGAAATCTTTGCCCAACTGCAAGCAATAATTGATGCGATACAACAGTTGTAGTTTAAATTTTAGCAGCGTAGAAGCGCAGTGGCTTGCCGTTAGGCATCATACTCTACATAGCCAATAGTAAAAGTCAATAATACTGCGTAAGCGTAGCCTGTCGTAGACATTGCCTAGCCATTTTGAGTACAAAACTCGAAATTTGAGGTTCAAAGGCTTAATCCTCAGCCTCAAAGGCTCAACTGGCGATGTCTATAGCGGTTCTTATTCAGATGCGGTACAAAATTATATCGCCAAGTGTAAGGGCACGGCAGTGCCGTACCCCTATAGGTATACCTCATGGAAACGAGAACCGCTATAACTGCAAGCCACTGCTTTTAAATGTTCCCATGCAAATCGGATTTTTACCCCAAAGAGAGGACATTTCCAAATGGAGACAAAGTAGAATCAAAAATATATTTAACAAACTATCTATGCAATGGGCTAATTTTCTAGCTAAAGAAGCTGCTATTAATGGTTTATCTCCAGAGCAAACGGCAGCTTTTGCAAAGGATTTTAAGATAGAAAACTTAGGTAAAAGTGAAGCTAAACTTGCCAGCGAATTAAACGTTGATGTTGCTGCTTTCAGAATGTGGATGGGTGAGGTATATGACAAGTTTGCCCAGAATTATCGTGAGTTAGCGACTTTCAACGGTCAGGATAAACTAGAGAAGTTACAAGCTTACCTGAGGGCAAGATATAATAGCGAATTGGATGTCCTTAAACCATTGGCGGCGATAAAATTATTAAAATCGCTAATTGGCAGGGAACGACTGCAACAAGAAGCTTGGATTGCGAGAAGAATTTGTAAATTTTTGAGATATTTGCCCTTAGCGTTAGAGTTAGTGGGGCGATATCTGAATAAAATGCTAGATTTGTCTCTGAAAACAGTGCTAAAGCGGTTAGAGAAGAAACGAGTGGAACATGAATCAGTGGTCAATGCTAACTCATTGATGCATTATGAATACGGTGTAGCTGAAGTTTTTGAATTGAGTTGGGAACAATTGGATGAGAATGCACAAAGCTTTGGCTGTTTGCTAAGTTTGTGTGCCTTAGCTGATATTCCCTTATCTGTTGAGACGATAGGAGATGACAAAAAACAACGACTCAATGAAAAAGCCATAGCCGATTTACTAGAATTGCATTTGTTACAACAGGAAAGTAAAGGAATTTATCGTCTAAATCCCCTGATTCGGCAACTTTTTCAAATGAAGTTGGATAAATCAGGTGAGGCGGATGAAGCAAAAACTAAATTTGCAGTGATGATGCTAGAGGTAGCAAAGCTAATTCCGCAACAGCCTAACCCTGAAGATATTCTCAACCTCACTCCACATATCCCGCACATTATAGAAGCTGCAATCCACCTATCACAGTATCTCAGTGATGAAAATTTAATCACTCTGTTTACCAAATTAGCCTGGTTTTATCAAGGTCAAGGACTTTATCAGCAAGCAGAACTTTGGTTGCAGCAGTGTGTAGAATTGACTAAAAATCGTCTTGGTTTAGAACATACCGATGTCGCCACTAACCTAAACAATCTCGCAGGACTCTACGAATCTACAGGACGTTACAAAGAAGCTGAACCGCTGTATAAACAAGCTTTAGAACTCCAGAAACGCCTGCTAGGAGACAACCATCTTGATGTCGCCACAACCCTGAATAATTTAGCACAACTTTACGATTCTACAGGACGTTACAGGGAAGCCGAACCGCTGTATAAACAAGCTTTAGAACTCCAGAAACGCCTGCTGGGAGAAGAACATCCTCATGTCGCCACTACCTTGAGCTATTTAGCATTACTTTACGAATCTACAGGACGCTATAGCGAAGCCGAACCTTTGTATCAGCAAGCTTTGAAACTGTGGAAATGCCTAGTTGGAGAAGAACATCCCCATGTCGCCACTACCCTGAACAATTTAGCAGCTTTGTACTGTTATACAGGACGCTACAGTAAAGCCGAACCCTTGCTCAAGAAAGCTTTAGAAATGAGAAAACGCCTGCTGGGAGACAACCATCTTGATGTCACCACTAGCCTGAATAATTTAGCGCAACTCTACGAATCTACAGAACGCTACAGCAAAGCCGAACCTTTGTATCAGCAAGCTTTAGAACTGAGTAAACGCCTGCTAGGAGATAACCATCCCGATGTTGCCATTAGCCTGAACAATCTAGCAGCACTCTACCGTCATACAAGACGCTACAAGAAAGCCCAACCCTTATTTGAGCAAGCTTTGAAAATTTGTGAACAAACTTTAGGTGTAAGTCATTCTACTACTATGACGATTCGGGCAAATTATGTAAGCTTTTTAAGAGAAGCATATCACTAGCGATCGCGTAGCAAAAGGAGGCGATCGGATAACCGTTTTGAATTTCAAACTTGAAACTTGAGGTTCAGAAGCTCAACGTCTACCTTCAAAAGCTAATACGCTTGGGTTAAGCCTTAACCCAAGCGTATTGAGATTAACCCATCCCGAAAGTCACTTGCTTGTCAAAAAATGTTTGGATAATGGAAAAATAGAATTATTCTCGCGTTTAAATTCGCAAGTCTCAAACATGCATTAAATAATGCAACGCAAGAATCTTCTCTACAAGAGGCTTTGCCAACAATTTCATTATCCAAAATTTAAACATCATAAATTCGGTGAAAGTTTACTTACATCCTAAAGACTTGCGAGTATCTACACCAGTTTTAGAATTAACACCACTTGCCTTAACACAAAGTTTTTTCACTTGCGTTCCATCTAAAATCGCATTCGTAAAATCAGCACCTGTGATATCCACGCTATCAAAAGTAGAACGCAGCATCATTGCATCGGTCAACACAGCATCACTTAAATCAGCGTCCTTAAACCTTGTTAGATAGGCTATGCCTTCACTAAAATCTGCGTGGTGCAGATTTACTCCTTCCAATAGGGTACCGTTAAACACGCCACCACGTAAGTCAGCATTGCTAAAATTAGCATTCTCTAATTTGAGATTGGTAAACTCAGTGCCAATTAAACTTTGACCAGAGTAATCCTTGCCTTTAACATCATTAGCCACAGAACGGGTAATACTGGAAGAACTTGCAGCTTGCGCCGATAGGGGAAACGAAAAAAGAACCATAGCTAAGACAAAGCTAGCTAACAGTTGCCAATATTTCATAATGTCTTCTTAACAAATCTCAACACTTTCACCATTAACTATTAAACCTCACACAAGGGGACAAGGGGGACAAGGAAAATAACCATGCCCAATGCTCCAGTTCAATACACAATACTGTAAAACCTAGAAAGCATCTCTTAGGATGATAGATGTTGAGGTGCGATCGCATAATAATTATCTGTGGCTAATCAAGAAGAAAACGCCCAATCTCTGGCGCGAACCCCTTTATATCAACTGGGTGTAGAACTCAAAGCACGTCTTACCAGCTTTGGTGGCTGGGAAATGCCTGTGCAATTTAGTGGCATTAGCCGCGAACACGATGCTGTAAGAAATACAGCCGGAATGTTCGATATTTCCCACATGGGCAAATTTACCCTCCAAGGTAAAAACCTGATTTCTCAACTCCAGCCTCTAGTGCCTTCAGACTTGAGTCGTTTACAAGCTGGTCAAGCTCAATACACTGTATTGTTAAATCTCCAAGCGGGAATTATTGACGATATCATTGTTTATTACCAAGGTGAAGACACCAGTGGTATACAGAAGGCATTGATCATCGTCAATGCGGCAACATCCAGTAAAGATAAAGCATGGCTATTGCAACACCTTGACTTGGATAAAGTACAATTCCAAGACCTTTCACCAGAAAAAGCCTTAATCGCTGTGCAAGGGCCAAAAGCGATTAAATATCTTCAATCCTTAGTGCAAGAAGACTTACAACCAATCAAAGCCTTCGGACATTTAGAAGCAACCCTACTAGGGAAACCTGCCTTCTTGGCCCGCACAGGTTACACCGGAGAAGATGGCTTTGAGGTGATGGTAGACCCAGATGTGGGGGTAGAATTGTGGCGAAATCTCCATAATGCTGGTGTTATCCCCTGTGGACTTGGTGCGAGAGACACTTTGCGGGTAGAAGCGGCGATGGCACTTTACGGACAAGATATTGATGAGACCACCACACCCTTAGAAGCAGGTTTGGGATGGCTAGTTCACTTAGATACCAAAGGCGAATTTATTGGTCGGAAAGTTTTGGAACAGCAAAAAGCTACTGGAGTGCATCGCCGATTGGTAGGTTTGCAAACCCAAGGACGCAACATTGCCCGTCACGGTTACCAAGTGTTATCCGCAGGTAAAGTTGTGGGAGAAGTTACCAGTGGCACTCTGTCACTTACACTTGGTTATCCCGTTGCATTAGCTTACGTTCCCACCCAGTTAGCAACTGTCAGTCAGCAGCTAGAAGTCGAAATTCGCGGCAAAGCTTATCCAGCAGTTGTAGTTAAACGTCCCTTTTATCGGTCAAAAAATCGTGTTACCAACTGATAAGTGCCAAGGTTTTTGAGGAATAATGTGTTGTGAGTTACTCAATTTACAGTCAGGTTCATTACCAGATATGGCTTGGATGATTGGGGCAATAATTTATTTGATAAGGGAGAGGAAGTGATATGTCTTTTGAATACCCTCAAGATTTCAGATACCTGGATTCTCATGAATACGTGCGACTAGATGGCGAAATTGCCACCGTTGGCATTACTGAGTTTGCCGTACATGAATTGGGTGATATCGTCTTTTTGGAACTGCCAGAAATTGGCGACGCTCTTACCAGAGGAGAAAACTTTGGCACAATTGAATCTGTGAAAGCCGTTGAAGAACTAAATTCACCCGTCACAGGCACAGTTATAGAACGCAATGAAGCCTTAATTAATTCTCCCGAAGAAGTGTCAGAAGACCCCTACGGGGAAGGGTGGTTTTTGAAAGTGCGTATCAATGACTCTGGTGATGTTGAGGATGCCTTGACAGCGGATGAGTATCGCGCTCTGGTGGAAGGAGAGTAGGAAAGAGGCAAAGGGGCAGAGGGGCAGAGGGAAAGACTTGCAGCAACTTACCCTCTGCTCCCCTACTCCTCTACTCAAGAGTCTCTTCTCACTCCACCGGAAGATAAGTCATGAAATTTAGATAAACTGAAAAGTTATACTTACTTCTAATGAGTATTTATTGCAAAATATTAAATAGTACTATCTGGAGAGTAATTTGTGGTATTAAACGCCCCTATTCTCAAGTCTAATCAGCAGCAAGTGCTGGACGAAAAAAGTCAAAAGTTAAGTAGTTTTGTGCCCAGACACATTGGCCCTAACTCAGATGACATCCAGCAAATGCTTAAGGTTTTGGGATTTTCCAGCCTGGATGCGCTAATCAACCAAACAGTTCCACAGGCAATCCGGCTGAAGCGATCGCTAAAGTTACCAGAACCAGAAAGTGAGTACGCAGCACTGGCATCGTTAAATAAAGTTGCTGCCAAAAATCAGGTTTTCCGCTCATACATCGGTATGGGATATTACGACAGTATTACCCCACCTGTGATTGGGCGCAATATCCTAGAAAATCCCGGTTGGTATACTGCCTACACTCCTTATCAGCCAGAAATTGCCCAAGGGCGACTCCAAGCGCTGCTAAATTTCCAAACGCTGATTATCGACCTCACAGGTTTGGAAATTGCTAATGCTTCGTTACTTGATGAAGCTACAGCAGCAGCTGAAGCGATGAACCTAAGCTATGGTGTCTCCAAAAATCAGGCAAATGCCTATTTTGTTTCTGGTGAGTGCCATCCCCAAACTATCGATGTGTTACAAACACGTGCTCAACCATTGGGGATCAAGATTATTGTCGGGGATCATCAAACCTTTGATTTTGATCAACCAATTTTTGGGGCTGTTTTGCAATATCCTGCAAGTGATGGCACTATTTACGACTACCGCGCTTTTATAGAAAAAGCCCATGCTAAGGGTGCATTGGTGACGGTAGCAGCAGATCCTTTAAGTCTAACTTTGCTCACCCCTCCAGGGGAATTTGGCGCTGATATTGCGGTCGGTAGTACCCAGCGCTTCGGTATTCCGTTGGGGTTTGGGGGACCTCATGCGGCATACTTTGCTACAAAGGAAGAGTATAAGCGGCTGGTTCCTGGGCGAATTGTGGGAGTATCAAAAGATGCCCAAGGGAAGCCTGCATTACGTCTGGCCTTGCAAACCCGCGAACAACATATCCGCCGCGAAAAAGCTACTAGTAATATCTGTACAGCACAGGTACTGCTGGCAGTAATGGCAAGTATGTACGCCGTCTATCATGGGCCTGCTGGACTGAAGCAAATTGCTGAAAATATCCACTCCTTGACGGTGTTACTGGCACAAGGACTGAAGCGTTTGGGTTACAACGTCGTTTCAGAATCTTTCTTTGATACGCTGCGAGTAGAACTGGGAACACACAATTTAGAAGATATTCTGGCAAATAGCGAACAACTTCAAATTAACCTGCGGATTTTTGATGCAACTGCTGTTGGGATCTCGCTGGATGAAACAACTACACCAGAAGACTTAATCGACCTCTGGCAGATTTTCGCTGGTAGAGATGATTTACCTTTTACCTTAGAAGAATTAACTTTTCCCTGTCTTCCCCATCTCTCTCTCTCCCGTACAAGTACATATCTCACCCACCCAGTTTTTAACCGCTATCACTCAGAAACTGAGTTGCTGCGCTATCTGCACAAGCTAGAAGCTAAGGACTTGTCGCTGACAACATCGATGATTCCCTTGGGTTCTTGCACAATGAAGTTGAATGCGACAGCTGAGATGATTCCGGTAAGTTGGGAAGAATTTGGCAAGATTCATCCATTTGCCCCGGCATCGCAAACTCAGGGTTATCAAATTTTATTTAAGCAACTTGAGGCATGGTTAGCTGAAATTACTGGTTTTGCGGGAATTTCTCTGCAACCAAATGCTGGTTCTCAGGGCGAATACGCCGGACTTTTAGTGATTCGCCAATATCACCAAAGCCGTGGAGAAGGACACCGCAACGTCTGTTTGATTCCGACTTCGGCACACGGGACAAATCCAGCGAGTGCGGTAATGTGCGGGATGAAAGTGGTGGCAGTTGCCTGTGACTTACAAGGTAATATTAACGTTGATGACCTGAAGGCTAAGGCAGAAAAATACAGCAATGAACTAGCCGCCTTAATGGTGACATATCCCTCAACTCACGGTGTTTTTGAGGAGCCAATTCAGGAAATCTGCGCTATTGTCCATACCCACGGTGGACAAGTTTACATGGATGGGGCAAATATGAACGCCCAAGTGGGAATTTGTCGTCCTGGAGATATTGGTGCGGATGTCTGCCATTTAAACTTGCACAAAACCTTCTGTATTCCTCATGGTGGCGGTGGGCCTGGTATGGGGCCCATTGGGGTAGCCTCTCATTTGGTGCCATTTTTGCCCGGACACGCTGTTGTGAGGAGTGAGGAAGAAATCTCTAATTCCCAACGTATTGGTGCTGTGGCAGCTGCGCCTTGGGGTAGTGCTAGTATTTTGGTGATTTCTTGGATGTACATCGCCATGATGGGTACAGCTGGTTTAACCCAAGCAACTAAAGTGGCGATTCTCAGCGCTAACTACATCGCCAAGAGACTGGAGTCGTACTATCCAGTTTTGTATCAGGGGAAAAATGATCTAGTTGCCCATGAATGTATTTTAGATTTGCGATCGCTTAAAAAATCAGCTGCGATCGAAATCGATGATGTTGCCAAGCGTCTGATGGATTATGGTTTCCATGCGCCGACTGTCTCCTGGCCTGTAGGGGGTACAATCATGGTGGAACCCACAGAAAGTGAATCTAAACAAGAGTTGGATCGTTTCTGTGATGCGTTGATTTCTATTCGCCAAGAAATCGCTGAGATTGAATTAGGTAGGGTGGATATCCAAGATAATGTTTTGAAGAATGCACCCCACACTGCCGAAAGCCTGATCACCGGAGAATGGCATCATTCCTATTCTCGTGAACAAGCTGCCTACCCTGCGCCTTGGACTCGTGAACATAAGTTTTGGCCGGCTGTCGGTCGCATTGATTCAGCCTTTGGCGATAGGAATTTTGTTTGTTCTTGTCTGCCAATGGATGCTTATTCCTCATAAAGCCATACAGTTTAGTTAAAACTTGCTCCCTCCAACTCTCGTTTTTAGAAAGTTGGGGGATTTTTTTATAGTTCCTTCCTTCTTATCTTTTCAGGCTTATTATTGACTACTGATTAACTCCTCCAATTCTTTTCGTAAAGATAAAGGCTGATACCCCAATCCAAAAGCTTTGGAACTATCCAAAGAAACATCTGCTGGTCTAGGTGCTGCCATTTTCACATCTTGTTGCCGGCAGGGTTTTAGTCCAGTGGTTGGAAGTTGAAATACTTCAACTAATAACCGCCCAAAATCATAGCGAGAAATTCGTTCTTTGCCGCCTAAGTGAATGATGCCGTTAACTTTTTTCAATGCTAATAAAAGTCCTTTAACGGCAGTTGTTCCACTTACTGGTGTGCGAAATTCATCAATAAATAAACTTAGTTCTTTTTCGGCTTGTAAAGTTTGAATAAATGACTGAATAAAGCTTTTAGCTGTGGGTGTTGCTGTGCCAAACATCAACGGCATTCGACACACTGCGGTCATGGGATATCGCTCTAGCATACTTACTTCAGCTATGGCTTTTTGCTCACCATAAAGATTGACAGGACACACGGGGTCTGTTTCTCGATAGGGGGCATTTAAGCCATCAAAAACTAAGTCACTTGAGGTAAAAGCACAAGGTATAGAATTATCCGCACAAAGTCCGGCAATATTACCAGATGCTATGACGTTAATTGCGTGCGATTCTTCGGGATGGTTTTGACAAAAATTTGGTTGCGAATGTGCAGCAGTATGAATAATTGCTGTTGGTTTAATATTACTAAATATGCGCTGCAATTCCTGAAAATCTGTTAAATTCACTTTAAACATTTTGATATCAGGAATATCTAGATAATGGGAAAAATAAGTACCATAAACTTCCCATTCTTGTTTTGCAAGCTGGCAAAGATGCCATCCCAAAAAGCCACTTGCTCCGGTGATTAGCAATTTTTTCATATTTTATTTTTTTAAAAATTAATTTGGTTCAAAAGACCGCTTTGATTGTGCTTTACAAAACAATTACAACAAACTATTGAAGTAATTTATGAAACTGCTTTTCACTACGCAGTTTTTTAAAGTCTGGGTCAGTTTTTGCTAACTTTTTATATTTATCAGGAACAAGCTCGATTGCTTTATCTAAATTCTCAATTGTCAATTCTAGATTACTTTCCAAAGCATAAGAGCAAGCTTTGTTGTAATATGCTTGGTGCAAATCTGGCTTGATAGCGATTGCTTTATCATAAGATGCAATAGCATCTTGGTAACGGTGCAACTTTGTCAGAGCAATGCCTCGGTTAATTAAGGCTTCATATTTGTCGGGTTTGATAGCGATCGCTTTGTCGTAAGATGCAAGAGCATCTTTGTAGCGTTGCAACGATGTTAAGGCTATGCCACGATTATACCAAGCTTCATATTTGTCGGGTTTGATGGCGATCGCTCTATCGTAAGATGCAAGAGCATCTTTGTAGCGTTCCAACGATGTTAAAGCTATGCCACGGTTAATCCAAGCTTCAGGACTGTCAACTTTGATGGCGATCGCTTCATCGTATGCTTTTATTGCATCTTCGTAACGTTGTCCATCTAATAAATGATTGCCTTGATGAAAGAAATCTTCTGCTTTTTGCGTAGCCTTCGCTTCTATCAAAAGTTGGGTTACATTAGTTTCTTGCACAACCTGTGTAGTATTTTCTGTTGATGAGTTTGTCCCACCACTACAGCCAAATGCAAAGAAAATTATTAAGCCAGATGCAACAAAGCAGCGTCGAAAAACCATGCTGTACCTACAAAACTGATAAAGATGATCTTCAAAGTTTTTTTGTGAGTATTATTAAAATACACTAGTTTTTACCCATTAATTTACTTACTTATATATATTTTGAGAAATAATTTTTTTATCAGTGTATAAAAGCTTATAAAAATAAACTGGATGTTAGATTATCATATTAAATACACATAAAGCAATTGCTTAGAGCTTATCTCACTCAAAAAATGATTATTTGTGTTGCAATAATATAGGTAGCGTAGGTGTAGCCCGCACTTCTCTACGAGACGCTCTTACTAGCAAGATCCCCGTAGGGGTACGAGATGGTTCGATTGCGGCTCCATCGAGCGTTCGCGTAGCGTCTCGTTGAGAAGCCGAGATGCTCACCAGCTGCTCAGTGACCATCGTAAACGTTGCACGCGTTTGGTAATTTCCTTTTCAATTAACGAGGGTGCGATCCCTAACTATCTGAAGCTTACACGCTCGTTGCAACCTCCAGTAAGAACTGCCTTCTTCACATTACTCTGCTATCAATGGGTAATGAAAAGTCGCGAGACCATTCATTCCAAGATCCAAAATAATTTCTAACGGAAATTCCTGCTACTTGCAGAGCAATCAGAGTATTTGCCGCCCTAGAACCTTTAAAACAGTAAACGTACACAATAGAATCTTCAGTAATACCTACAGATTGACAAATTTCTAAGATTTCCGTTTTTGAGCGGAACATGGAAATTTCCGATTCAGATGTCATCATCCGATGCCATTCTATCCATACAGCGTTAGGGATTCTACCTTTGCGAGGACAAAAATCAACAGTGTAGGGAGAAGAACTCAGCCCAAGCCATTCGTTGCGATCGCGCACATCTAATTTTATAATTGCTGAATTGTCAATTGCTTGCAACATCTCGGCGGTGGTCACCATCATATCAGCGTTGGGATGCAATCTAAATATGCTGCTTTCACGTTTAGGGACTTCATCGGTAGTAGGTAATCCCGCTGTCTGCCATGCTCTATATCCTCCATGTAAGATAGATACCTGAGCGCAACCCAAATACTTGAGTAAGAAAGCTGCTCGACATGATTGACCATAACCTTTATTTAAAGTATCTTCATAAACAATTAGCTGTTCTGCACCAGATATTCCTACCCTGCTCATAATTTCTGCAAAATACTCTTGTAATTTCTTTAATCCTGCTGGGTAGGAATTCTCTAAAAGATAGGTAAAAAAATCTCTTATATTTATGGATTGAGGAATATGAGAAATACTATAATCTTCTTGACTTCGCGTATCGATAATGACAGTCTGGTAAAAATTTTCTGCTAACAGAGACGTGAGTTCTTGAGGAGAAATGAGGAGTTTTGTATTCACGCTTTCATGCTTCTGTTATCGTACCATTAGACATTATCGCGCTTGGTAGATTTAGATTTTGGAATGCAAATTACAGAAGAATGAATGTTGAATGTTATGAGAGAGCTTTTGTAGCTGTATTATTTTATTAAAACTGACCGAATCAATTCAGTAAAATTAAAGGTTAAAGATTCCCTCACCCCCCAAAAACAGTAATGCTAGTTTCCCGCCTTAAAAAGGGGGTAAATAGAGGGATATTATTTAAAAAGTATTGAGCATTATACCCTAATACCATCCCCGTCTAATTATTTATCAAAAAAACTCACCGTGTCAGCTCTAATGATAAGTGTTAAACCGGAATTAATATAATACTTTCGTGTCTTTGTAATCACAAAATCATATTTTCAGCACAAAGACACAAAAGCATAAAACAGATAGTAGGCTTTAACTTTGCAATGCCTAACTAATCCCAAACACTGACTCAACAGTTGACTTTATCGAATCTCTTGCATCCTTCAAAGTTTGGCTAATAGGATGTTTTGCCTGTAAAAATGCGCGGGCACAATTGCGTCCTGGCATTCCCGAAATCGAACCGCCTGGATGAGTTCCTGCACCAGTCAAAAATAGATTATCAATTGGTGTTTTGTAGTTCGCTATTTCTGGCAAGGGACGGAAAAATATCATCTGATCTAAAGTCATGTCAACATGGTAATAATTCCCTTTGTACGCACCTAATCTTTCTCCTAGTTCGGCTGGACTTTCTACACGACGGGCGATAGTTGCATCCTTGACATTCGGTGCATAGTCTGCCAATTTATCAATCACCCTATCTGCAACTTTGTTTTTCAATTCATCTGTCCAACCAGTACCTTTCAAACCAGTGCCTTCAGCACCCGCAATTTGATAAGGGGCAAAAAACTCAATCCATGCGGTGTGCTTACCTGGTGGTGCTAATGTGGGGTCTAAATAGCTAGGCATCACCAAATACATTGATGGGTCAGCATCAGGAATCTCTCCCAAGGTACATTTGCTATGAGCCTGTTCTACATGAGCCACAGAATCTGCAATCAAGATGGAACCAACGAGATATTCGTCTTTGTGGGCGTGGTATGGAAAGCGCAGTGGTTCGTCTAAAGCCAAATCTATCTTGAGGATGGTTTCGTTATTGTTAACGATGCGGCGTTCCAATCTTTCCCATAAATCTGGATTGGCTCCATCAACTTCGCTTTTATCAGTCATTTGCAAAAATAACCGCTTGGCATCAATATTAGAAATAACCCCATGTTTAGCGCGATATTCTTTACCACCAGCAACCCGCACACCCACAGCTTTTCCATCATCAATTAAAACTTTTTCAACCTGCTGATCTGCGAGAATAACCCCACCTTTACTTGTGACTAAATTCACTAAAGCTTGCACAAGTGCGCCAGTTCCGCCGCGAGGTCTAGCCATTCCAGGATTGTGACGCATTGCCATCATAATTGCACCAATAGCAAGGGTTTTTTGCGATGGTGGCGCACCAAGTTCTGCTGCTAGTCTGGCTAGTGGCGCTTTCAGAAATTCCTCATCAAACCACTCGTTAAGTAAATCCTCAGCGCTGTTCAACATTGTGCGAATAAAGTCCAGCGTTTTGTTTGGGGAACCAATAACAGAAAATAAATCTTTCAGTTTGGTGATATCGTAGTTACCCAGGATTTCTATAACTGATTTCGGCGGTGCATTAAACATGGGAATCATTGCACCTAGCGATCGCTGCCAAAAGTCTACAAATTCGGCGTATTTTTTAGCATCACGTTCACTGTAACGAGCAATTTCTGCACAAGTTTTTTCTACTGACTTATGTGCTAAGAAATACTTGCCATCAGGATGAGGACAAAAAACAACCGGATCACAATCCAAATAATGCAAGCCGTATTTTTCTAGTTCTAATTCTTCAACAACTGGCCCCAAGTGAATAAATTCATGGTCAATAGCACACAAGTTAAATTTAAATCCAGGAGCTTCTTGGGGTAAACATTCTTCAGTTGTTGCTGCACCACCGATAACAGAACGCTTTTCTAGTAGCAGAACGCTATAGCCAGCTTTCAGCAAATAAGCTGCACAAACTAGCCCATTGTGCCCAGCACCGATCAGCACAACATCATACTCTTGCATAGTTATCACTTTTAAATTAAGTAGCTTTTAAAAGCTTACAAAACTTTTCAAAAATTTACATCATTCGCTAGTTACAAAAATTATTCTTAACTAGTGTCAATACTACTAAAGAGATAGTTCAGTTATTGATGAGGGTATTTGCTTCACTTGAGTTTCTACCAAAAGTGTCAAACTACCTTTTTCTACTTTTATATCTTTAATCTTGAACGCCATATCTTCCCATTTCAAAGATGGTAGATTCATCAGTTCTTTGACTTTCTGCATTAATGCTGTAACTAATTCTATTGAAACACCCTCTCCCTCAGTGCAGTTAAAACTTTCCAGCATCGCGGGTTGTGAATTAGTCCGTGGGCGAAGCACCGCAGTGTAGGCTAAAGGGCGAGTATTTCCCTTTTCCTTTAACAGCAATCTTCCTCTACATTCAATTTTGCCTTCACCAGGTAAAAATACTTGAATTTTTTGTGGTTCAAAACTCACAATCTCGCCATCTACATCAAAATCAAAGTTTTGCATCTGGCTGCTAACATAGTCTGATGCCAAAGTGCGGTTCATATCCGCTTCTGTGAGGACAATCCGAGCTATGGCATTTACAGCCTCATTGAATTCTATTTTACCAAAAAGAGCGCTGAAGGGATTGATGTCAATGCTATCTGTTTGCAGTTTTATTTCCTGTATGCGAATGTCTTCTTTAATCACTAATCCTTTACCAGCGAACGAAACTCCATCCGCTTGTCCCTGAACTATTTTGAATAAATCAGTTTCTACATTTATGTCTATTTTTTCTACTTCATCTAACGCTTGGGATACCATCATTTCAGCGCTCTGAGATAGAACTTTTTCTTCCAAGTTATGTTCGTCTTGCATGAGTTAGTATCTCCTAAATATCCTCTTACTACTCACTGTAAAGGCTAAATACTAAGGAGCGAATCTACATTGCGGTATATCTAAGTCAGAGGATTGAGTATCAAGTAAAAAGTCTTGTTTGTTTTTTAACTTTTGCCTTTTTGGTAACAACCATTTTTACACCGCCGCTAGGGACAATGGTAATGCCACGACGGACTGGATGCACTGGACGTTTATCAGTAAGGGTTAGTTGAAAATGCGATAAGATTATGGCTGTTACTAATTTTAATTCATACATAGAAAATGCGCCACCAATGCAACCGCGATAACCGCCACCGAAGGGTAAATATTCATAAGGGGAAAATTTTTGGTTGAGAAATCTTTCTGGGCGGAACTGTTCTGCTTCTGGATAAGTCTCGGTTCGGCGATGGGCTAAATAAATACAAGGAACTAAAACTGTTTCTGATGTAAAATTATGCCCCATAATTTCCACTCTATCTTGTACCATTCGCGGTGTGCAAATTAAAGCAATTGGATGAATTCGCAGTGTTTCTTGACAAACGGCGGTGAGATAAGGTAACTGTGTAATTGCTTCCGAATTTGTGAGATCATCCAAAGTGTTTAGTTCTTGCATTAACTGATGTTCAACCTTTGGGTGAGAGTGAATTAAATGAAATACCCAGGCTAATACGCCAGATGTAGTTTCGTAACCCAACAGCAATAATGAAACTAGTTGATCGCGTAATTCTTTATCTGTCATCTGTTCTCCATTTACGTCACGCGCTGACATCAGCAGGCTGAGAATATCTGTACGCGCTGCATTATTTTGCAAACGTCTTTCATAAATTTCTGCATAAATGAGTTTGTCAATTTCCTCTCGTCTTTTTAGGAAAATTCCCCAAGGACTCCACGCACCTAAATCTTGTTGCAGCAAAGGAAAGAAAAATAAGCTGGAATACCAAGGTTTAGTTACGTCTTCTAACAAAGAACTCAATTTTTCTTTTAATTGTTGGTAACGCGCACCATGACTAATACCAAATACCACCTGTAAGATAATTTCTAAAGTGATATTTGACATTAAGTTGTATATACAAATATCTGTACCTAATGTCCAATTTTGTGTAACTTCTTCAGTTATTTGACAAATGGCTTGCCCATAAGACTTTAAATTATCCCCATGAAAGGCTGGTAGTAATAACTGCCTCTGTTGTTGGTGCGATCGCCCTTCTTGAAATACCAGAGAATTCTCTCCAAACAAAGGTTTAAATACATGTGTTGCTTTCTTAAAATCTAACTTGTGTGCAGGTATAGCAAAACAATCACTAATTGCTTGGGGATGGCTAAAAAATACTATCGGTGGCGACTTTAAACCCATTACCCGCATTGTGAAAATATCACCATACTTGGTAGCATAATTTTCTAAACTTTTTATAGGTTGAGTAATTAATTGCAAAGTTTGTAGCAACGCTGGTGTGCGTATATTCTCAAGTACTTTCATTGTTTATTCGATCCTTTTAGGATTTAGTTAGCTGCAAATAATTCAATGGGCTTGGGTTAAGACTTCACCCTCTCTAACGCTCCTTAAAAAGCAGGGAATTATAGCAAGCCTTTTTAAGAGTTTGGGGGGATGTTCCACAGTCAACTACCACTAAGTAAACCCTATTGGCAAATCATTAACATTAATTTTTACAAGGCTAATAATAATATTTTTTCTGAATCTTTAGAAGCATTTATGGAAAAACTTACTAAAAATATTTTGGTTATATACCCACTTAAATTACGCTTTCTGGTGTAATATACCAGTTTGATAACTCATTTTTTCCAAATGTTGCAATATATTAAATTAAAATACCCCTATAGACCTTCTTAAAAAAAGACTATGGGGGATTATGTAGAAGTATTGAAAATCTATCTAAATATATAGATGGGAGTTTAAAATTTGCTGAATACAACCATCAACCGCCGGAGTATTAAACAGTGGTTGTCTGTAGGATGGGCGACTTCACCTGACGTTGACTCGTGACAACCATCTGGATAGGACGATCTGGTCCTGTCACCAAACCACGGCGTTTAGGTCGCACTTCACCATTGTCAACTAGTTCTAATTCAAGGCTAGAAAGGATTTTGGCAAGTGCTAACTTCATTTCCAACTGGGCAAATGCTAGACCAATACAACGTCTTGCACCACCGCCAAAGGGCAAATATTCATAGGCAGAAAATTGCCGTTCTAAAAAGCGTTCTGGCTTAAACTGCTTAGGTTCTGGGTAAATATCTTCCCTCTGGTGGGTCAGATAAATAGAACCAACTACGACTGTACCCGGTTCTAGTTCGTAACCACCCAACGATAGAGGTGTTCTTACTACTCTAGCAAAGGTAAGCATTGCTACTGGATAAATGCGTAATGTCTCGGAGCAAACAGCGTTGAGATAGGGTAACTTGAAAATGATACTGGGGTCTGGGTCATCGCCCAAGCTATCTAATTCTTGCAGTAGCTTTTGGCGCACTGATGGTAGTTTGTAAATCCAGTATAATGCCCATGCTAAGGCTGTAGCTGTGGTTTCGTGACCGGCAACTAACAGAGTTATCAATTCATCGCGCAACTCTTGATCAGTCATGGGTTGACCTGCTTCATCTCTAGCAGCCATGAGTAAACTAAGAATATCTGTGCGTGATGAATCTGGTTGTTCTCGACGTTCCCGAATTTCCTCGTAGATAAGTTCATCAGCTTCCTGCTGACGGCGCATCTGTTTTCCCCAGAAGTTGATTGGGCCAAAATCCCTTTGCAAAGCGGGGAAATAAAGCAAAGCCACATTTAATTGAGAACTGCCCTTTTCTAAAATATCACCCAAAAATTGCTGTAGTTTTTCGGCGCGAGTCCCTTCATGTAGCCCAAACACAGCTTGCATAATCACCCGCAGGGTAATGGCTTGAGTCGTAGACCGAATATTGAAGGGTTTGCCTATTTGGTATTGGCTGATAACTTTCTGGGTAACATCTGTAATCACCTGGCTATAGTTTCGCATTCTTTCGCCGTGAAAGGGAGGCATTAACAACTGGCGTTGGCGTTGGTGTTCTGCGCCGCTGAGAGTAATTACAGAATGCTTGCCCAGCAAAGATTCAAACAGATCATTCAGATCACCAGGCGCTTCTAGTTCCTTGGTATCATTTGTCAAAATTTGCTGTAACGCTAGGGGGTTGCTGACCATCACCAAAGGAGGAAAATTTTTCCTTAATCTGAGAGTAAAAATATCGCCATAACTTTTGGCACAAGTTTCCATAAATGACATCGGATTAGCAATCCAGCGCACCATCTGTGCAAGGGGTGGGATTTGCGGCCCATTTGGTAATTTCATAAATTTTTTTGCTACTTAATATTTCTCTGCTACTTAAACTAACTGAAATTTTGTTGCGTAACCATTTAAAGTACTTATTCTAACGTTGCAAAAAACCAATAAACTGTTACAACCTCAAAGATGTAAAATTTTTGTTAAATTCAACGAGCATCTACAGTTTCATTTCCTCGTCATAAGGTACTCAGCATGACCGCAATCACCCCAAAGGCATCTTCAGCGCTTCCCGATTTTTTTGAAGGGATTCAATATTTTGGTGAAGCGTTACCAGATTTTGAAACTCATGGTGCAACACCTGCTATAGAATCGGGCAAAGTAGCGATCGCAGATCCCACAGATAAAGCAGCTGTATATCAAACTTTACTAGCTGCCGATGCCCTCCGCTACCTGATTTTGCAAGTTACCGCTAGTAAAGCCTCTGGGCATCCCGGTGGATTCGCCAGCCAAGCAGAAGCTTACGCATCTCTTGTCATGCTGGGATACAAGAACATAATTACTGAAGTCGGACACCACGCCCCTGGATTTTATAGTGCCATGTTCTTGGATCGTTCGCTAGAGGACATGGGAATTTTTACAGTCCAACAATTGCGCGATCGCTTCCGAGAAAAGCACGGACTTTTAGGACACCTTTCTGGTTTCATTCCTGGTATTCTTGCACCTGCGGGGCCTTTGGGGCAAGGACAACACTTTGCAATGGCGGCTGCACTGCTGCACAAAGATAAGTTATTCCCCTTTACAGTTGGTGATGGTGGATTGGGTGAACCATATATTGTAAGTGCGATCGCCCATTTCCATACTGCTTATCCTGCTGTCACCAACTTCTTACCGGTGTTGGTGTGGAACGGTTACAGCCAAGAACATCACAGCATGGTTTCCCTCAAAACCAATGAACAGATGCAAGCATATTGGCAAGGTAACGGTTTTGATGAAGTTATATTAGTTAATGCCAAAGACTTCGACGATCAAAACCAACCGGGGGATTACGTTGATAGTACTGCTTTTTCCTTTGAAAAGCGCCTAGAATTCACTCAAGCAGTACTTTCGGGTGTAGATAAAGCAGTGCGATCGGCACTAGGCGGGAAACTTACCGTATTTATAATTAAACAACTTAAAGGTGCAGGAGTCCACGCGCGCGGGGCAAAATCTCACAACCTCTATCCCAAAGATACGCTAAATGCTCCCCATATTATCAGTGCATTGCAAAGCCGTGCTTTGTCTGCGGAAGCTTGGCAATTAGTACGCACAAATGCAGAACGCGCAGGCGGTGGCCCGGCGGCGAAAACTGTGGTGACAGAATTTGAATTTCCATTACCAGATTTAGGTGAATTACCTTTAGAAGAATATGCAGTCGGTGTTGAACCCAAAGTTTCCACAACAGCGATGGGACGATTGGTAGGAATAGTTGGAAATAAAGATCAGAATTTCCTCGTCACCAACGCCGACGGTAACGAAGCATCTGGAATTGCCAACATCAACCAAGCATTAAAAATAATCCACCCCACAACCGACGATTTATATTACCAAGCACCAAATGGACAAGTTTATGAACCATTGAGTGAAGATGCTTGTGCTGGTTTAGCTGCGGGTTTGGCGTTAATGGGTGCGAGAACTTTGTGGTGTTCTTACGAATCTTTTGCCATCAATGGAGTACCAATTTGGCAAACTGTAACCCAATCAATGGCAGAATTACGTCGTCAAACTCCCTCGACTATTACTTTATTCACAGCAGGCGCATTAGAGCAAGGGCGTAACGGTTGGACTCACCAACGTCCAGAAATTGAAGCTTACTTCGCTTCCTTGATGCGAAATGGCAATGTTTTCCCCTTATTTCCCCCCGATGCTAACAGTATTCAAGTTTGTTATGACTGGGCATTGAAAAGTAAAAATAAGGGAATTGTAATTACTGCAAGTAAGTCGCCATTGCAAATTCGTACCACTTTTGAACAAACTCGTCAAGGGTTGCGCGATGGTGCGGTGCTGTTACATGAAGTCGCTGGTGATAAGCAAGTTGTATTTGCTGTGATTGGCGATATGACATTAATGCCAGTATTTGAAGCTGCTGCTTTCTTGGAAACTGAAGGTATTGGTGCCAAGATAGTTTCTGTGATCAATCCTCGGCAATTGTACCGTAGCCATGATACCGCTTGGGATACATGTTCTGAACCTGAAGGCGGTTTCTTGGATGATGCCAAATTTGCCGAATTATTTGATGGTGATGCGCTAATTGCTGTCACTGGTGGCGCTGCGGCGATGCTAGAACCAATTTTGTTACGGAGTACAGTCAAGCGCGACACCTTTGCTTGGAAACGTGGGGAAACTACAGCCAGTGCTGGAGAGTTGATGGCGTTTAATGGATTGACTGCTGAAGCGTTAACAAAACGTGCGATCGCATTAGTGCATTAAAGCTGGAATTGTTTCTCCTCTTATCGCAAATATACGTATATAAACGCTGAAAGATTGCGTTGCAATGCGTATATTTGCGTTTTTTTATTTCAGATAACTTAGCAGACAGGAGAAGTAGAGATAAATTTACTGAAATTCTTTGAGAATAAAAGGTTTACGAGTCACAAAAGCTGGTTTACAAGTCGCAAAAGCTAGTTTACGAGTCAGAAACTTAGTTTACAAGTCGCAAAAGTTAGTTTACGAGTCACAAAAGCTAGTTTACGAGTCAGAAACTTAGTTTACGAGTCGCAAAAGCTAGTTTACGAGTCGCAAAAGTTAGTTTACGGGTTCAAAAGTTGATTTAGCCAGGACAAAGCGCGATACCTTTATGAAAAGGCGTTCAATGGATTGACTGTAAAGGCTTGACGAAAGTTGCGATCGGGTTAGTGCATTAAGCTGGGTTTTATAGGTAGAAAAGTCTGAATTGTTAACCGGATATGCACGCAGATAGACGCCGATAAATTAGTATTTTCAAGCGTATATTCACGGTTACTTTTATAATATTAATGTATTAATATATATATAAATTAATTAACAACACAAATTATTTCAGAAGCATTTACATCAAAAGTTTGGGAACATAGTGATATATTTTAAAATTTGAAATATTATTTGGTTGTATGCCATTATAAATTAGCTTATCAGCCGCGATCGCGCAATTTCTCTCCTACCGATTGGACGTACTTGTATGCTGTAGAGTGAAACAATTGCCACAGTTTCCCCATCTAATGTGACAAATTCAACCTCATATCCTTTGGCATTTTGATGTACTAAAACAACTGTACCTATATCACCCTCTTCTAAACTATATTCTGGGATATTACTAGTCAGAATAACCCTATCAAGTTCTTGAATCATTCTTCTCTCCGTTTGAGTGGGTATGAAGTAACAAACTTAGGAATAGTTTCCCCTGTTTCAATAAACCAAGCCGAACGAATCATGGGGTTTCTGCCATCTGGTGAAAGCAGTATACCTTCTACGGCATATCGAGTTCCAAATGGTGAATCTTCAATCTTTGTAACACAGTTATCAGCAACATGATTTAGTAATGCCTTAGCAAAAGTTTCCCAATCCTCTACTGAAAAACCAAATGCAGTGAAAAACTTTTGCTTGCTGCGTCCATCAGGGTGAGTTGGCGACAACAGATACTCAGTGATTTTTCGCTGTGGCACAACTGCCAATTCATAATTCGGCAGTTTCAATCCGCCTCTCCTAGATCCTTATCTTTAGTTTATCGCCAGTTGTCTCTTAATTTATCGCCTTTTTGAGCGTTATATTTCTTCTAGATGCTATATAAAAGATTGATTTATTATGAAAGCACCTTTAACTGTTCCTGCTCTCAAAAAGTATGGTGAATTAAAGGCAGAACTCCGTAGAATAGGACAAACAATTGCTGAATTTGATTTACTAATTGCTAGTGTTGCAGTTGGAAAAAATTAAGTTTTAGTAACAAACAATACTCGTCATGACAGCCGCATTTATAAT
Source organism: Nostoc sp. (assembly GCF_036919595.1). Classification (GTDB taxonomy): domain Bacteria; phylum Cyanobacteriota; class Cyanobacteriia; order Cyanobacteriales; family Nostocaceae; genus Nostoc. Next base: position 41,429 of record NZ_JBALCO010000063.1, read on the forward strand.
TTACAGTTGGAAAACTGGATTTTACCTTAAAAATATTAAATAAAATAAAGATGACTGCACAAGGAAAAAATCAACGAATTAAAATAAATTTAGATTTATCGCTAGAAGTTTATGAGACACTAAACAATTTGGCACAACAGATTAATGGAGATAATGCTGAGGTGCTGCTAAAAGCGATCGCACTCTTAGAAGTAGCTATAGAAGCCAAGCAAAAAGGCAAGCATATTTGGATTGTAGATGATAACCAAAATATTGAAACTGAAATTATTGGTATCTAAATAACATGATAGATATAAGAGATTTATCAAAAATAATTGCCAGCAAAGGCGACAACCCACTAATTATCTCAACTGTAAACTTGCAGTCACAAGAAGACTCAGAACCGGAGCAAAAACTGCGAGAATTAAAATTTAAACAAGAATTAAGAAAAGATTGGATTTTATTTATTGTCAGGGATGTAGTAATTTTTCCTGCTGCCATCCTTTTCATTTTTGCTTTCAGCGGTTATTCCCTATTCACCCAGATTTATAGGTAACTTATCTAATAATATATAGCAATTTTATCTGAGCCGTGAAAATCGCAAGGTTTAAATCCCCAACTTCGTAAAAGTTGTCGGGTATCTCGTGCAGTATCAGTAAATTTGCGTAAATAATTTTACAGACGACGAAGGTAACTTGCTAAAAGTAGACTCATCTTTATATCCAGACAAATTTTGCTGGATATAAAGATTACCGTGATTGGTAAATATGCAAAAAAGTAAGTACCTGATGCGAATAATCTAAAAATATGGGGCTTTTGATATTTTCTGTTGTTTTAGTTACTATTGTTGCTGTAATTATCATTGATGGCTACAACGATTTAGTCAACTATCGCAACCGTTACAAAAATGCTTACTCTCAAATCGATGTTCAATTACAGCGCCGCTATGACTTAATTCCCAACTTAGTGGAAACTGCCAAAGAGTACATGAAACATGAGCGAGAAACCTTAGAAGCAGTTATTACTGTCCGAAATTCTGCAATTAATGCTAGCAGTCGTGCCGTGCAAAATCCTGGTGATCCCCATGCAATGCAGCAGTTGGGTAATGCTGAAGGGGCGCTGACGGGGGTCTTAAGTCGCTTAATGGTACTTTCGGAATCTTATCCAGAATTCAAAGCCGATCGCGCCATGAGCCAAGTAATGGAGGAATTATCTTCCATCGAAAACCAGATTGCTTTTGCACGTCAAGCTTTTAATGATGCGGTGATACTTTACAACACTAAGAGTAAATCTTTCCCTACCAATTTGGTAACCAATACTTTTAACTTTACTGCTGCCGAATTACTGCCAGAAGCTACTCCTGAAATGAAAACTGCTCCCCGCGTCTCTTTTTAGGTATCTATGAATTTCTTTGAACATCAGGATAAAGCATACCAAAATACGCAACAGTTAATCGGGTTATTTGCCCTGTTGATCGCAGTCATGATTATTGCGATTTATATTGCTACCTTGTTTCTGTTCCGTATGGCTCCTTATATTTGGTGCCATCCAGGATTATTTCTCTACGTGGCAGGAATTACAATAATTGCGTAGGCGTAGCCCGTCGTAGACATCGCTCTAGCAAGTATATATAAAATTTTTCGTCTCCGGGCGGGGGGAAAAGCAATTGCTCTTTTGTGTTGCAGTTAATACTGTGGCATCGTCTCCGACCTAGTAGAAATTTTCTGTCGGCTACAACGGTACAATTTACCTTTATAGAACAGATTTAGCCAGATAGTCTCTTAGTTATATCCGTAATTACACGTGTCAGACAGTCCCAACCCGATGCGTCCAGTGAAGACATAACCTATGTTTTTCGTTCTGGAGTTTTTCGACTTCCTAAAGCCGGAGAGCTAAAAAAACCAGACACGCCATTTATCTGTAATTTCACTGAACTCAAGAAGAGTATTGAGCGCCTCCGCCTTGCCAGTCCCAAACTCAAGCAAGCTGTTGTTGATGCCTGTGCCCACACAGTATTATTAGATAACAAAGTTATAGATTCAGAAGCAGATTTACTAAGAGCGATCGCCATGACGCTAGACTGTCACATCCTCCATTTTTAAACCCTCAGCGTAGTGTTTCAAAACAGAAACAATCTTCTCCAAAGCGAAGTTAATGTAACAAGTGAGACGCCATTATTTATAAATCAACAAAAAAGTCCGTTTTTGCAGACTTTTATATTATTATTTCTTATAGTTGCAAAGAACTGTTTACCACGACAATAACCTGTTGCATTTTCATCACATTTATAAGTAATTGATTTATTTTTGTTCTCCTTACTGTTATATAGCAGTCCTAAATGATTTATGAACTTTTCTGTTTCTCCTCTTGGCGCTCTTCTTTACGAGACGCTGCGCGTTGGCGTTGGCAAAGCCTCTCGTAGAGAAAGCGGCTTCTGTGCAAGACGCTGCACGTTGGCAAAGCCTCTCCAAGAGTTGGCGGTAGCCTACGGCAAGCCGCTGTGCGTCTACGATAGTTTTCACAACTCAAATAAGATTGCTATAGTACAAATAGTTCTCTTAGCAAAAGAGTATCATACTGCACAAAAAATTTTGATATTGCCTAGAAATATTAACTTGCTTAAAAAAGTTTAGACAAAATGCCAGCATTCAAGAAATTTGATTGCTATATTAGATTAAATAACTATTCTGGCAAGGATTAAAAAGCAGTGCGGGATGATTTACAGGGCTTGGAAATTAGTCAGGATGAACTGCAAAAGCTGACTAATTTACCTGTCAATGATCAACTTTTAATCATTACAAATCCTCTGCAAAAATTAGCAAGACTATACATCCAAAAAATTAAAAGTTCGGAAGGAGCAACTGTAATTTTTATTGGATTTGCTACATTTGTGTTTGGCTATCTTTTCTTTGATATAATTATAAAAGTATTTTTATCATGGATAACAATTCCATCCTGGATAGTATTAATTATCTTAGGTCTTTGGGTTGGCTGTCTTACGCAAACTATCTTATATTTAATCTGGAGAAGTAAAAGTAAAGTTGTCAAACTCAACATGACAAATTCTCTGCAAATCCTGTTAAATGATGTAGAAAGATATAATAGTGTTATTAGAGCAATAGATATCAATGACCAAATAGAAGAGGCTGGTAATCCAGAAGTACTTATAAAAGAAAGAGAGAATGTTCTGGCAGCGCTTCAGCTCACCAAAGCCGATTTAGTTCGCGCTTTGAAAACAGAAAGGATTTTGAGAGAAAATAAGAGCTTTATCCTTAGTAATACAGACCTATTCGTCAACAATTTAGCAACTTTAACAGCCATGCAAGTAAATGAACAGGCTACTGAGCATGGAAGGTTACTCAATGAAGCATTACAGATTGCATTAGATGTGCAACACGAAATGAAAAGATTACAGACTCAGCCTTAAAACCAATACTCAGGGCGGCTGTGCGTAACAGAAGTGAGTTGGAGAATGCGTAGATGCTGCTGGGTGGGTTGGTTTCCAATCTCTTTGCCAGATATCCTCAATGGCTTTTTAGATAATCCTTCCCACGGTTGCGATCCCCGGTTTAACATAAAGAATATTCCTAAAGCGATCGCTCATTGGCATGGACTGGAAAGAAGTCAGAGGTAACTGGGTAATCATTCCCCGAAATCCCATAGGGATCATCCATTTTTTAGGAGGTGCATTTGTCGCCACTGCACCGCACATTACTTATCGCTGGTTACTCGAACAACTTGCAAGTAAAGGTTATGTTGTAATTGCTACGCCTTTCGTCAATACATTGGATCATACTGCGATCGCAAAATCCGTGCTGTTAAACTTTGACCGTACCCTCGAACGCTTGCATGATTCTGGGGCATTACGCAAGCTTTACTTCCCCATCTACGGCGTTGGACACAGTATGGGCTGCAAACTTCACTTACTAATTGGTAGCCTCTTTCAAGTAGAACGTGCAGGCAATATTTTAATATCCTTCAACAACTACGCTGCTAAAGAAGCTATTCCCTTAGTAGAACAATTCAATTCTACTTTTGCGATCGAGTTTACCCCCTCACCGTTGGAAACCAATAAGCTTGTCCAAGAGCGTTACAATATCCGGCGCAATTTATTAATAAAATTTAGCAATGATACCATTGATCAATCAGCAGCGTTAACCAAAATATTACAAGAACGTTTTGATGAGATGGTGACAGCACAGACCTTACCAGGAAATCACACAACACCTTTAGGTCAAGACATTAAATGGCAAACTGGAACATCTTTCACTCCCTTTGATGCCTTAGGGCAATGGTTCAAGCAAGAAGCATACCGCGATTTGAACCAGCTAAAAAGTTCCATCCTCTTGTGGGTGAATCCTCTTGCCCCCCCATAATGTTTTATGACGTTAAAAAGTCATGAATTTGACGGAAAAATATAAATAAGCTAGTAGTATCTCTATATAGATACTACTAGCTTATTAGCCGATACCATATTTTTATTTTCTATTTGAACAGCAAGTTTTAATGAGTGTTTCCTACAACTTTCTATGTTTCAAATACTAATAATTGATGACGACTATTCAATAAAAATACTCCTGAAAAGGATGTTGGAAAAACAGGGTTATGAGGTAGTTACTGCCAGTAGCGGCGAGGAAGGAATAGAAAAGGCACTAGTTTACCGTCCAGCACTAATTATTTGTGATTGGATCATGCCAGGGTTGACTGGATTGGAAGTTTGCCACCGCATTAAGGCAGACCCAAAATTTTATACTACATTCTTTATTTTATTAACATCCTTAGATTCCGTTGCCGATTGCGTCAAAGGTCTAGATGCTGGTGCTGATGATTTTATCTCCAAACCTATTGAGCACAATGAATTACAAGCACGGGTAAGAGCGGGATTACGCCTGCATCAGTTGAGTAGAGATTTGCAGGCTCAAAAGTTGCTTTTAGAATCAGAAATGTCAGAAGCCGCAGAATATGTGCGATCGCTACTGCCTCTTTCCATGACGGAACCCTTTAATATAAATTTCCGATTCATTCCCTCGCGGCAACTCGGCGGTGACTGCTTCGATTACTATTGGCTCGATGCTGATTATTTGGCAATTTACTTACTCGATACTGCCGGACATGGACTCAAAGCTACTCTTCCCTCTGTTTCAGTCCTAAATCTACTGCGTTCCCGTGCGCTCAAAAGTCTGAATTACCATCAACCTAGTGATGTATTAAAGGCTTTGAATGATACCTTTCAAATGAATTATCAAAATGACAAATATTTTACGATTTGGTATGGAGTTTACAACCGAATCAACCGCCAGTTAATTTATGCTAGTGCAGGTCATCCACCAGCAGTTTTAGTAACCGGCACATCTCCCAGAAAGTCTGAAGTTAAACTTTTGAAAACCCCTGGTATGCCAGTTGGCATGTTTCCAGAGGCAAAATATGTTGATGCGTTTTGCAATATTGAAAAATTCAGTACCCTTTATATTTTTAGTGATGGTGCTTATGAAATAAATAAATCAGATGGCATACTTTGGAGTTTGGATGCTTTTATTCAGCTACTGGTTAGTCTGCAAGATCCTGTTGACTGCCAACTTGAGCGCATACTGAGTTATTTAATCGCTCTGAACTCCAAAGATGCTTTTGATGATGATTTATCTATTTTGCAAATGAAGTTTGATTAATTACGTTTTGGAAACTAAAACCTGATTAAATGCGTCTTGACTGGGGAATATTTCAAATACTTTATCCATATTAGTCAGTTCAAATAATATCCTGACTTGCTCACTAATTGAGCAAAGAACAAGCTTACTATCTGCTGCTCGCAGGGTTTTGAAAGCTAAGACTAAAGCTCCCAAACCTGAACTATCCATAAATGTTACATCTTTAAAATCAACTAACACAATTTTCGCACCAGTTTCTAGAATATTATTAATATTTTGTCGAAAATCTTGTGAAGTTGTGGCGTTTAAATTACCATTGAGCTTAATAACTTTTACTTCTTCTCTCATAATTATGTCACGCTGATTTGTGTAAATGATGCTCTTATTTTGCCATTATATAACATTTAAAAATGCTTGTGAAATAAAAGCTAAGATTACATCTTGAGTAATCATTAATAATTAATCATTATAGATAAAGATTAATTATAAATATTTTAATCTGGCTTTTTTGTAATTATAAAAAACATATTATTAAATAAGTATAGCTTTCCTACTAGTAACAGACCAATTAAAAATAAATCAGGTAAGTGAGTCGGTACGATAAAAATTATATATGTTTAGTTTTGTAAAAATATTGGAATGACCGATTTATAAGCTGTTTGCTGCTTTGATGTTTTGTTACATATGTTGATTTTTAACGCCAACTTTTGCATCTGATTAATGTAGGTATGTACTGATCTACAACCTGAAGTTACTGCTTTTCAGATTATTTACAAAATATTTTTGCAAAACTGAGATTCTCGAATAAACCTCATGATGATAGCCGTAATTAAACAATTCAAAATTCAAGGGGTTGCAGCGATAGTGCAGCTAAACCGAGTCTAGCAGCGGCGTTCCTCTGCCTGGATACTGGGTGGTAGGTATAGATTATTCTCCAATTTGGCGGCGGATCTGCATCACCCACCAAATTTTTCCAGTCTCTAGCCCCTAATTTAGCACTATAAGCAAAAATACTATGAAAATTACTCAACTATCAGGATTTCACATCAGAATCATTAGTACATATAACCATTTTTTGACTACTGAGTATTTATGATAGTAACTAGGATATACATTTATTTATGTCCAATTACTTACATAATTGAAATAATTTACCCCTGGACTACCGCTCTAGAGCCAAAAATTTCGCTTTCAACAGCGCCAAGCAAGCTCAAACGCACACCAACGCTCTAACAGAAGTTCTCAGAGGTCATCGCCTCGGCTATTTTAGTATTCCCAATATCTCTCATTTATCAACAGATAACACAAAAAGTAAAGAGTTATGAATTTCTAACCCCTTACTAACTAATTCCTAACCCCCTCAAACAGCACTGACTTTGGCTCTGTAAAGCAGCTTTTCACCTTGAAGGTAGCCAGTGTAGCGCACCTTGACTTTTTCACCTGGTTGTGCTGTACCCTGCATCAATTGGTGCAGTTGGGGGTCATAAGGTAATTCTGCTCCCACACGTGCGATCGCTTCCACTCCCCACGCCTGTAAAAGCTTTTCCAGGGGTTTCTGCACCAACGGTACTATTTTGACTGCTGCCAGCTGGGGATTTTCTTGCGCTTTCTGTACTGCCGTTGGCCATTGCAATAATAAAGACTCCAGCAGTTGCAAACTCGACTGCTGGAGTTCTTGTAGTAATATCTCTTGCTGTTGTTCTATTTGTTGCTGCGAGCGATCATACTCTGTTCTTAAATCTGCAATCTGTTGTAACAATTCCTGAGTGGGCGCTGTTTTCTCTTGTAATAACTCTACGGTTGAAAAAGTTGTGACTAATTCACTCAATGGCATCTGTAGCACTGGCGACAGCTTGAGCAGCACTTCTACCCGCATCTGCTCTAGCTTTCCTTGGCGTAAGCGCAAAAGTTGACGCTCTGAGACACCAGCAGCCCGACTCAGTGCTTTAAAACTAGAAATACCCACTTGTTGCATTAAATCTTGCAACTTTTGGGTATTGGGTATTAGGTATTGGGTATTAGGCATTGGGTATTGGGTATTGGGCATTGGGGAGCCAGTGCGTTGCGGTGAATCCAGCGCTGTAGGCGACTGGTGAACCCGAAGGGAGGTTCCCTCCGTTGTTCGCGCAGCGTCTCCGACAGGAGAAGCAACTGGCGTCATTGGACATTGGCGATTAAGTTTTTTCTCTATTCCCTATTCTCTATGCCCTATGCCCCATTCCTATTCTTCCAGTAAACTTCTCAACATCCAAGCTGTCTTTTCATGTACTTGCATCCGCTGAGTCAATAAATCAGCGGTAGGTTCGTCGTTAACTTCCTCTACCACAGGGAAAATAGACCGTGCAGTTCTGACTACGGCTTCTTGTCCTTCCACTAGTAAACCGATCATCTCCACAGCTTTAGGAACTCCGGGAGTTTCTGGAATTGAACTCAGTTTGGCATATTCGCTGTAGGTTCCTGGTGCAGGATACCCAAGCGCTCTAATTCTCTCCGCAATTAAATCAACTGCTAAGGCTAATTCTGTATACTGGGTTTCAAACATCAAATGCAATGTTTGGAACATCGGCCCAGTTACATTCCAATGGAAGTTATGAGTTTTCAGATACAGTGTATAAGTGTCAGCCAACAGGCGAGATAAACCCTCGGCAATTTTAGCCCTACTTGTCTCGTCAATGCCGATATTTACATTTTTGACTGTTACTTTCGATGACATAATTTTTTCCTAATTAGGTTATATGTAATTGGGGATTGGGCATTGGGCATTGGTAAGAAAATTAAGTCTCCATGCCCCATGCCCCCTGCCCCCTGCCCCAAACTCAAGTCTCTATGCCAAGTGCATCTTCAAAACGCTGCGGGGTGCTTTACGGACTCTGGCTAAAACGGTTTCTTTGCCTAAACGCTGGCAAGCTTCATACCGATGGCAACCAGAGAAGCCATAATATTGTCCATCTACTTCTAGGACATCAATAGCTTCTTGCTGCCCAATCTCCGCAATCGATTCCATTAAGGCTTGCACTTTATTTGGATCGTTTGCACGGGGCAACGGCCGTTTTATCTGATTCAATGGAATTTCTTGGACTTTAACCATAAAAAGTTTATCCAACTAGTTCTGTTTTGTGTCTCTTAATAAATCATAGTCATTATGACTTCATTTTGCCACTAGTATTTGGGGCAAAACTGGTAATGGTATCATTGGAGCACTCATGCGACAAAAAAACCGCACTACAAAGCAATTGGAAAATCAGCTCCAACACCGCATTAAGGGGCAGAAGACGCTCGATTACTCGCTATCGCTTCGCCATCAGGTAGCCATGAAATTTTCGCTTTGGCGTTTTTCCCACACTGTACTGGCCACATTTTGTCTATTGGGACTAACTGCTGCATCAGGGCCTGAGAGTAACATCCAGGGTATGGAACTGAAAATTGGGATTGTACAGCGATTTGGCTCACAACCCACAGCCAAGCTGCAACTGGAACCCACAAAAGGCGATCGCTTAAAGCTAAAATTTTTTGCGGACAACAAGCAGCAAATACTGGTTACTAAGAACCCTGTAAAGCTAGAAACAGTCATCCAAGCTTTACCCCAGTCAGCAGTTGAAGAAGTGGTAGTTTTAGGCACATATCGTACCTTTGAAACTGCGGAAGACAGTGCTAATAAATGGCGTTCTCAGGGAATGGAAGTGGAAATAGCCCAGCCAGAACGCTGGCAGGTTTGGGCAAAACGAGATGTTTATAGCACTCCTTTACTGCGACGCTTGTTATTGCAGAACATCCAAGCTTCTACCAAACAAAAAGTATATCTTGATACTAAGATTGTTAAACAAGTGCCGCGAGTTAGTTGGGTGGTGGATGGTAAACGCTATAGCCCAAATGATTTGGAAATCAGCACTGATAAAAACTTGATTTGGGTGAATAAAAGCGAAAAACAAGAGTTTGCTCGTCTTTATGCTGGACGACTGAATTTGCAGCCAAATGCATACGGCACATACACTCTAGTTAACCAAGTACCCTTAGAAACTTATTTGCGTGGGGTTCTGCCTTACGAAATAGGTACAGATGCACCAACAGCGGCGCTGGAAGCCCAAGCAATTATCGCCCGGACTTATGCCTTGAGAAATTTACGCAGGTTTGTTGCAGATAACTATCAGTTGTGTGCTGATACTCATTGCCAAGTTTATTATGGGCTGAATGGAGCTGCTGCCAAAACAGACCGAGCGATCGCCTCTACCAGAGGTAAGGTAGTAACTTATAAAAACGAACTAGTAGATGCCCTGTATTCTTCCACTACTGGTGGTGTTACCGCCTCCTTCAGCGATATCTGGAATGGCGATGATCGTCCCTATCTGCGTCCTGTACTAGATGCTGCGACTAATTTTTGGAACTTGTCTAAGCAGAGTTTGGCAGATGAAAATAACTTCCAGAAATTTATTAATATCCAACAAGGATTTAATGAAAGCAAGTGGGATATGTTTCGTTGGCACAAGGAAACCCCTTTAGAGGATATTATCAAGGACTTGCAGAAATTTTTGCAGGTGAAAAACAATCCCTATGCCAAATTTAAGACAATTCAGGCTATGGCAGTAGTGAAGCGAAGCCAGAGTGGACGCATCCTTGAACTCGCAGTTAAAACCGATAACAGCACCTTTATTCTCCACAAAGACGAAGTTCGCAGTGCCTTTGCTGCTCCTGTGAGTACGCTATTTTATATAGAACCTCTGAATAAAGGCAAACCAGAACTGTGGGGATACGCTTTTATTGGTGGTGGATTAGGACATGGAGTCGGCTTGAGTCAAACTGGCGCTCAAAATTTAGCAAAACTAGGTTGGTCGAGTCCAAAAATTCTCCAATTCTATTATCCTGGTACTCAGATTAAAATTCTTAGTAAAGAAATTAAGCTTTAACAAAAGAGGCCAGAGGCAGTCGTAGAAGGGAAACTCCATACTGAAAAATTAAGCAAGAACACAATAAATTTTGTGTTCCTGCTCAACACTAAATTACGCTTTTTGTCAAAGTCGCTTTCAGAGGTACACACGGTACTTCGAGGGTGTTAATCCTAAATGCCCGGCTTCTATTTTTTTATCATCAGTAACTCTCGCAAGAGATTTATTGTTGAGGTTCCTAACTCTTAATAGAGTTCTTCTTCTTTGTGAGTTTCGATTGTCACATTCGAGGTTGGGTAAGCAACACAGGTTAGTACATATCCAGCTTCTATCTGATCGTCATCTAAGAATGACTGGTCACCCTGATCAACAGTACCCGATACCAGTTTACCTGCACAGGTGGAGCAAGCACCAGCACGGCAAGAGTAGGGCAGGTCAAGACCAGCTTCTTCAGCAGCGTCTAGAATATAGGTGTCGTCCTCAACGTCAAGTGTTTTGTTCAGCCCTTCGGACTCATTGATTAGTGTGACTTTAAAAGTAGCCATTGAATAATCCTCTCTTTTGAAAACGGCAGTATAAGTTATTTTAAGGCAAAGGTCACGGCTGTTCCGTGGGATTAGCCGCTAGTTTAAATTTGCTTCAATTCTGATACTACGAGAAAAATTAAACGATGTAACTGGAAATTGAGCCCGATTAGTAATGAAATTTAGTTGGTTAATCTAGATAAGTTTTATTTATATATTTACTGCCATAGTCAGGCAATGATAATAAAAAATTATATTTTAGTAAATAAAATATTATTATAAATTTTGAAAATGGTTTTTGCCCATATAATACAATTTTTGTCAAGATAATGTTCAATAAATTTGGGTAAGTTGGTAATCAAAAAATTCCTGCAACAACTCCGAAAACTTAAGTAGGTTCTGTGCCAGTCGCTGTTCGCGTTCGCCATTGCCCTGATAATTTATCCAATCAGATTTTTTAATCACCTGATTTTTTACCTTAGGCGCTTGGAAACAGTGCCTTTGTTTTAGGGAATGAAAAAAGAATCCCACCACTAGAAGTGTGGGAGGATCGAAAATAGAACTAGGAGGATCATGTATAATTCAGAAGCAGCTTTGGAAAAAGCAAGAGTGCGTGTAGGTTTGGTAGGTACTGGGTATGCGGCAAAGTTTCGCGCTGAGGCATTGCTCCATGATGAGCGATCGCAGTTAATAGCAGTTGTTGGTCATACCGCAGAAAAAACAGAAGCTTTTGCCAGAGAGTACCAGATTGAAGCGTTGAGTTGTTGGCAAGAGCTAGTAGAGCGGGAAGATATAGATTTAGTAATAATTTCCACTATTAATCGAGATCATGGGGCGATCGCTCATGCAGCCCTTACCAACGGCAAACATCTGATTGTAGAGTATCCCCTTTCGTTGGATGTAGTAGAAGCTGAGGAACTGATTACCTTAGCCAAGGTACAACAAAAACTTCTGCACGTTGAACACCTAGAACTTTTGGGTGGTTTGCATCAAGCCTTGAAGCAAAACTTAGCCAAAATTGGTGAGGTGTTTTATGTTCGCTACAGCACCATCAACCCCCAGAATCCTGCACCCCGCAAATGGACTTATAACCACGAGCTTTTCGGCTTTCCCTTAATTGGTGCCCTGTCTCGCCTACATCGTCTCACCGATTTATTTGGTAAAGTATTTACTATTAACTGTCACCAGCGATATTGGGAAATAGAACCGCAATACTACCAAACTTGTTTCTGCACTAGTCAACTCTACTTTACCAGTGGACTTTTAGCCCAAATAGTATATGGCAAAGGTGAAACTATTTGGCAATCAGAACGTAAGTTTGAAGTTCACGGGGAAAAGGGCGGTTTAATTTTTGATGGTGACACAGGATTGTTTATCCAGCCAGAGGAAACAACAACTATAGAGGTTGGCCCTCGCCGGGGTTTGTTTGCCAAAGACATGAGTATGGTGTTAGACCATCTTTTTGATGGCACTCCTTTGTACGTTACCCCAGAGGAGAGCTTATATACCTTAAAGGTTGCTGACGCGGCCCAAAGAGCTGCACAGACAGGGTTAACTATGTTTATGAAAGATACTTTAGATAAAAGTTAATGAAAACCGAACTAATTGTTATTTTATCCCAACGAGAATTAGAGAAAATGCGTCAAGCTGGGCGTTTAGCAGCTAAACTTCTCCAGCATTTGGAACAGTTTGTGAAGCCAGGGGTTAGCACTCTTGAACTAAATGATGAAGCCGAACGTTGGACGCAAGCGCATGGAGCAAAAAGCGCACCTCTTGGTTATAAGGGCTATCCTAAATCGATTTGCACCAGTGTAAATGAGGTAATCTGTCACGGCATTCCCAACGCCAAGCAAATTCTCAAGGAAGGTGACATCATTAATATTGATGTGACGCCGATTGTTGAAGGTTATCACGGCGATACATCCAAGACATTCTTTGTCGGTAGCCCTTCCCCAAAAACGAGAAAGCTGGTAGAGGTGACAGAGGAGTGTTTGCGCCTGGGTATTGCTGAAGTTAAACCTGGGGGACGCATTGGCGACATTGGTGCAGCCATTCAAGAGTATGCTGAAGCACAAGGCTTTTCTGTAGTGCGAGATTTCGTTGGACACGGCATCAGTAACATTTTTCATACTGCGCCGGATATTCCCCACTATGGCACACGTGGTAAAGGCAAGCGCCTCAGACCAGGGATGGTTTTTACCATTGAGCCAATGATTAACGAAGGCACTTACGAAGTCGAGGTTCTGGGCGATAAATGGACTGCGGTAACGCGCGATCGCAAACTTTCTGCTCAATGTGAGCATACGTTAGCTGTAACTGAAGATGGTGTTGAAATCCTCACCTTACCTGAAAGCGAGAATTACTGGACTATATGACAACATTTATGATGAAAAATTCCTTTCATTTGGAAGGAACCAAAGTCACTAGTTCCAATTCATGAAAGACTTATATTTTTTTCGCTCAAGGATGTCGTCAAATCTCTTATTTTTTTCTCAGCGCTCTCTGTTATGGAGGTAGGATTATGACCCAAGCATTGCCTAAATTACTCACCTTCAATGAATTTATCGAATGGGATCCCAACGATGGGAAACGCTATGAATTGCACAAAGGAGTAATTATTGAAATGCCGCCTCCAACCGGAGAACATGAGAAAGTTATTGCGTTTTTGTCGCGGAAATTAACTGTGGAGTTTGATCGTCTTAATTTACCCTACGGAATTCCCAAAACTGCATTAGTCAAAACTCCTTCTGCCGAATCCGCTTATTCGCCTGATGTGTTGCTGCTAAATCTTAATAATCTCGACAATGAACCGCTTTTTAAAAAACAGTCAACAGTGAGCCAAGCAGCATCGGTTCCAATAGTTATTGAAGTTGTTTCAAGCAACTGGCGAGATGATTACTACAATAAATTTAGAGATTATGAAGAAATGGAAATTCCCGAATATTGGATTGCTGATTATGCTGCATTGGGTGCAAGAAAGTTTATTGGCAATCCCAAACAACCCACTATTTTTGTATGCGAATTAGTTGATGGTGAATATCAAATGACAGCGTTTCAAGGTAACACCGCGATTTCATCACCTACCTTTCCCCAATTAAGTTTAACTGCACAGCAGATTTTTAATGCAGCTAACTAATTTTTTATCTAGTCTTATAATTATCTTCCCAACTTATTAGGGATACCTTCACAACCGCCGGGAATAGTAGCTCTGGTTTTTTCGCCACCCCAAGTGCAACAGTAGTTACGTGCAGACTCAGACATCCGTTGCACATTGCTGAAATCAGCATTTTCCACCACAGCGCCAGTTTGTTCGCCGGTTTCATAATCTGGTGGTTCAGTGCGACTGCGGGGTGATGCTTTATCTACTACACCGTAGAATAGGCGAATCCCATTGATGTCAGCACCACTGAGATTAGCATTATATAAAATTGTGCGGGAAAGATTGGCTTTTACTAAGTCACAACCGACCAAATTAGCGCGGACAAGATTAGCTTCGCTCAGATCAGTCCAACGTAAATCAGTACCAGAAAGGTCTGCTCCTGCTAGGGTTACGCCTAAATCGATGACACGCACACCTTCTAGGCGGTCTTCTGCATAACCGCCACTCCCGTCGAGAATGGCTCGACCTAATAGCCGATCGCGTTGTAAGGGTGAGAGCAATTTGGAACGTGAGAGAAAGCGGAGAATTTTTGCTTTACCACTGCCATCTACACTACTTAAAATTGCCGCAGTGCGTCCTTCGGCGATCGCTCTTTCTTGGGGCCAATCTTCTAATAATCCTTCTTGATCTAATACTAAGTCTGAAACGCCTTGGAAATAGGAATCAATTGTCTGTTGCTGAGTAATAATATTTTGCTGAACTGTGAGCAGGTTTTGCTGAATTGTCAAGTCTTTGGAAATGACATATTGTCGCCATGCCACGTAAACGGCGATGACGGCGATGAGAATTTGCCCCAAAGCGCCAAACCAGTCTGCTAGGGTTCCAGCAATGTCCCAGTCAATCTGGTGTCCCCAAAGCAGTAAGCGATCGCCTACACCTGTAAACCGAATCAAGCCGACAATAGCTACTAGTAATCCCAAAAATGCTACAAACAGGGTGCGTTCTTGGGGTGAAAACCAGTCGTTTAAAACTTCTCGGAACCAAGGCAATAATATCGCTAGGGATAAGAGCAAAGTTATTAGCGTTCCGATAATGCCGATAATCCAGTTATTGAGGATAATTCCAACGAAGGTGATGGCGATCGCGATTAAAGTAATTAACAATGCCCTCGGCTTAACTAGAAATTGCTTGGTAGTAGGTTGATTGAGATCAGAACGTGTTAGTTGAAGAGCAGTTGTATATTGCGGAGATTTCAAAGATGCGATCGCCGCTAGGGCTTGTTGTGTCGCTAGTGGTTCTGAGGTTAGGTTCTTCTCAGTTGCACCACCCTCAAAGTCATCTGGTTGTAAGTCGTTTTCCGGGACTGGTTCTGGGGTTGGTAGATTAGAGGAATCGGATTCAATCGTCATGTTTTCTATTTTGCCCCAGCACATTTAGTTCAACATCTGTTTTATCAGAAATTGCACTAAACCCAAAATGAAAAGCCTGTATTCTATGCAGATGAGAAATGCTAAATTTAAAAGTTTTCAATTGTGTGTACTTCACGCAATTTGTAGGGGAACCACAGCAGTTCATCTGTATTAACTTAACGGAGAAACTCGCGCTGGTAAACGTTTTAAGGGTAAACTTTTTTGTTCCCGTCTGCCCTCTGCCTGATGTTTAGCCTACAGTTTGAATTGTCAGCATTTGAGGGGGGGCAGCATCAGGTGGGTAGAGAAAATCCACTTCTACCATTCGCCGCTGGCCAGGAGATATTTTTAATTGAGCAAGCGGTTCTCCCATCTGTCCCTCTTGTTGAACTAAATGCCAGTATTGGGTTCTGGGTAAGCCATTATCGTCATTGTAGCGAATACGAACTGTGCCTCGGAATAAGACGGATGATTGGGGTGGTGAAGAAAAGCGAAGCCCAGGTTTACTTAACTCATCTTCTTTGATAGGTGTTTGGAAAAGCACATTTATAGTTTGCGGCTTATCCGTATTGTTGATTAATGGTAGAGAGATGTTGTATTCAATGCCATAGTTGCCGTGAGCTTCGTAAGCAGTACCAGAATAACGCGCTACTAGTTTAGCAGTTTGGTTTTGTCCAGTACCCATTTTGCCTGCTAAAAGGGTACTTAAACCATAGGAAAAAGCTTGTCCTGATTCAGGAATTGTCAGGTATGAACTATTAGAGTCGGTAACTAGTGCTTGCCAACGAGAGCCAACAGCTACCCCCGCTACCCGTCCGTAAATTTCTGTTGCCCCTGCAAGGTGATTTGGAGGACTGGGGGCAGGTTCACGGGGTCCTGCAAAATCACCATTTTCTAACAAGTTCTCCCATTCTTCTAAAGTGGGTGCTCGTTCACTACCATCGGGATTGGGTTTAGCAAACATGGCCAGGTTCGCCAGATAAACTGGACTATCACTATACAAATGCAACAAAGTAGAACGTCCATTCAATGGCGGTGTTAAAGTCCGCACTGGAATGGGAAGATTCATTAACATCCGACTTTGTTTTGCTGGAATTACCAACTGGGCTGGCCATCCTGACTGCCGTCTGACTCGCAGTAGATCATTCATGACGCGATCGCCAGGCCCAGCATAAATATTTCCCGAATTATTTGATTGCATGGCGGGAAGTTTGATAAAAGGTGCATCAGGTTGACTAACATAACTAGCTGCTTGCAAGATGTTGACAGTTGTAGGGCGATCACTGGGATTGTAAACAATCACCCCCAAATAAAGAGTTCGCAAATCATTTGGAGTTTCAATTGCTCTAGCAATATGGTGAGAAAATAAATCAAACCGTCCCTGAAATGGAAAGTTCAGATGTGCGCTAGGCACTCTTTTGCCTTGAGGAGGAAATGTAGACAGCAGAATTCCTTCACTCTGAACTACTTCTGGGTTATTACTGTTAAATACCGGTACTGCATCAAGATGTCCTGTTAAAGGTCTTGTTTGTTGGGGAACGAAGATTTCCTGCGGTGCAGGAGAAGGCGATGCTTGAGCCAAAAACAAATAGGAAATAAAATTAAGCATTTATTCAAAAAGCAATTTATCACTGAAGTTAAGAATACAGCATACCTAAATCTATGCCTCTCCGGAAGCGTGACAAGTTAGAGGAGGCTGTTTGTAAAATAAAGTTGCAAGTAACACCCACCAAAGTGACCAACAGATGTAAGATTAGCGTCTGTGCTAATTTTTACAAGAAAAATGAAAAGGTTTAGGCAACTGGTATTCGCTTGTGGTGCGATCGCTGCTTTGATCAGTACGAGTCTCAAGGTTCAAGCAACGTCCAAGCGGCTGATTACCCTAGACGATATGTCTGCTCTCCACCAAGTCAGCGAACCGCAAATTTCTAGCGATGGAGCTTGGATAGCCTATACGGTCAAGAGTACCGATATCAATAATGATTCTGTCAACAACCATATTTATATGACTTCGTGGGATGGCTCCCACACCCTAAAATTAACTAACAGTAAAGATAGCGAAAGTTCTCCTCGTTTCAGTCCTGATGGAAAGTATCTGACCTTTCTCTCCAGTCGTCAGTCCGACAGTGAAGGCAATCAAATTTGGCTGCTGAATCTTGCCGGTGGAGAAGCAGAAAAGATTTCAGATTTTCCAGGAGGCGTTTCTGATTTCGTTTGGTCGCCCGATGGCAAACAACTGGCTGTAATCGCCGACGATCCACCCCAAAAAACTTACAACGAACAAAAGACGGCACAGCCAATTGTCATTGATCGGTTTCAATTTCAGGAAGACGGCGTTAGATATCTCGGAAAAAGTCGTGAACACCTTTACGTGTTTGACTTAGCAACACACAAAGCAGATATTCTAACGCCAGGTGAGTTTAATGAGTATTTGCCCAGCTGGTCTCCAGATGGAAAGGAGATTGCTTTTGTCAGCAAGCGCGGTGCTGATTTTGATCGGCATAACAATTGGGATGTTTACACAATCAACGCCCAACCAGGAGCAAAAGTACATCAAATAACTACCAATGAAGTCCCCGATTGCGATCCATCCTGGGGTAGCCGACCTGTTTGGAGTCCAGATGGGAAGTTAATAGCCTATCTGCAAGGAGGCCCTCAAAAGCTAATTGAGTACGCTGTTTACCATCTTGCCGTTATTCCATCGGAAGGAGGTACTCCACGCCTGTTAACAGCAAAACTTGATCGCAATGTTGTTAAGCCACGCTTTACATCTGATGGCAAATCAATTCTGTTTTTGCTGGAAGACGATGGCAATGTTCACCTAGCAAAAGTACCAGTAACAGGCGGTAAAATAGAGCGATTGCTAGCTGGACGCAGAAATATCAGCGCTTTTGACTTAGGGGGTGACGACAAGATTGCCTTGTTATCCTCAATGCCGCAGCAGCCAAGTGAAGTTTTTGCCCTCAAAGGCACTGAACTGCGTTCAATATCGCACCAAAACCAGGAATTGCTTGTCCAACTTCTATTAGGGACGACGGAAGAAATTAGTTTCAAGAGTAAAGATGGCACCCAAATCCACGGTTTCTCAGTCAAACCACCGAATTTTCAACCAGGAAAGAAATACCCAACACTCCTTCAGCTTCATGGTGGCCCAGTCGGGCAGTACACAAACCAGTTTATGTTTGACTGGCAACTGTTTGCTGCAAAAGGTTATGTTATCGTTGCAGTTAATCCACGGGGTAGTTCGGGACGGGGTGAAGCCTTCTCGAAGGCTATTTACGCTGACTGGGGAAATAAAGATGTTCAAGATGTCCTTGCTGCTGTTGACTACGTTGAAGCACAAGGGATAGCCGATCCATCTCGGTTGGGAATAGGTGGATGGAGCTACGGTGGTATATTAACAAACTATACTATCGCCCAAGATACCCGTTTCAAAGCTGCGGTAAGTGGAGCTAGCATTTCCAATATTTTGGCAGGATACGGTACTGACGAGTATGTTTATGACTACGAACAGGAACTGGGCGTGCCGTGGAAAAACCTTAAGACTTGGCTACGAGTTTCTTTTCCATTCCTGCACGCCGACCGAATTGTAACACCAACACTATTTCTGGGTGGCGATCGCGATGCTGAGGTTCCGTTGCACAACTCTGAGCAGATGTATGAAGCACTCAAAAGTTTAGGGGTTGATACTCAATTGATTATTTATCCTGAGCAATCCCACGATATTAGCAAGCCAACTTACCAGCGCGATCGCCTACAACGCTATCTTAATTGGTATAGCAAGCATGGATTGTGAGTAGAAATAAATACTTTTGACGAACTTCACAAATTACCAAGTGGTATGTCTCATTAAATATGATGAGTTTGTAGTAAGCACTTCAGTGCTTAAAAATCTGGGACTAAAGTCCTTACTACGAACTTGTTTACCCATCAATTTCAACTTGACATTCTTTCCACCCCGCAAAATTGGGTAATTTATTTGTTAGAAGTCCCAATATCCCCCACTCAGTTAAGGTGCAAGGGCATTACCCCGAATTAAGCTAGCAATGGTTTTGGCAGTAATTTTCAGTTGGGTGATGGGATTAGCTGGGACAACTGTCTTATACAGATAGCTATCAAATGTTAGCCGCTGAACATCGAGGTCATCGCACATTTCCACAAACGCCTCGCGGGTGGCGTTGGAACGATAGAACACACTTTGCAGAATGTCCAGCACCTTGTAAGTGAGTCCATATTTTTTATCCCAACGCTTCAGATAAACCTTGAGGTCATCTTCTGTAGGAATACGGCTACCACTGTTAGATGCTTCGACAATAGTTTCGGCACACATCCGCCCAGATTTAGCAGCAAAATAAATACCTTCACCAGAGGACTTGGTAACGTAACCAGCAGCATCTCCCACCAAAGCGATGCGACCAACAACACGACGGGGACGGGGATGTTCAGGAATGGGGTGCGCTTCTACTTTGATGATTTTACCGCCTGCGAGTTTCTCGGAAGCACGGGCGCGGATACCAGCTTGTAACTGTTTGATGCTGGCTTTATTAACCTGCATTGTGCCAGTACCGACAGCTACGTGGTCATATTTGGGGAAAACCCAAGCGTAGAAGTCAGTAGAAACGTCATCGCCGACATACATTTCGGCGAGGTCGTTATAGTAGGCCATTTTGTCTTCGGGTAAGCGAATTCGCTCTTGGAAAGCGATCGCATAATTGTAATCCCCAGCGTCCATTTCTTTAGCAACGCGAGAATTAGCCCCATCCGCCCCAATGATTAGATCCACCTTCAGGGTTTTGGCAATACCCTGTGATATACCTTCTGTATGGTCAACGTAATGAATGGTATAGGGGTCAGTATTGTTTCCTGGTATATCGAGTTTATGAACAGTAGCATTAATTAAATTTGCGCCTACTTTTGCCGCGCGATCGCGCAAAAAGCCATCCAGCACTTCCCGGCGGCACATTCCTATATATTCATCTTCATTTACCAAATTGATATCAACCTCCCGATTAGAAGGCGAAATCATTTTCATCTTCCTGACACGGCGATCGATAATCTCTGGTGGTAAGTCAAATTCACTCACCATACATAGAGGAATTGCACCCCCGCAAGGCTTCGCATTGTCTAGCTTCCGCTCAAACAAGTAGGTTTCAATCCCAGAGGCTGCCAGTGTTTCTGCAGCAGATGAACCAGCAGGGCCTGACCCAATAACAGCAACCCGTAGTGTCAAAGGTCTTTCTCCCAATCTTCACATTTACCGAGAGCATACTACCACGGTCTTTCTAGTGATTTGGCGCTTTACCTTCAGGTTTCTGCACAAATGCAATATTCCTTAATGTTTCGATACGAAAAGCGAGATGGGGGATGGATTGCATTTATCACTGGGAATCATAACAACTCATTTAGCTTGAAGCGTAAGTTTTACCCCACCCTAACCCTCCCCTTATAAAGGGGAGGGAACTAGTACCGCAAGGCGGAATTCAAAATTCAAAATGACGCTCGCGGACTCGCTAACGCTGCGCTAACAAAATTAAAAATGAATACAGCGTAAGCGTTTCGTTGATTTGGAATGGGTGGTTTATTTCCGCCGTGTTGTACTAGATTTCTTTTTTCCCCCCTTTCTAAGGGGGGATTAAGGGGGGTAATTCGACTTGTGTATACAACCAGAGAGGTTAATTTCCTTACTCGCCATGCCCAAATTTGTGCGATCGCATTTACCAGTGGGAATCATAACAAACAGATTCACCACAGTAAATACCCAATGGCTTACCAAAACATTACAGGCTCCCTTTCCCCAGCAGATATCCAAGAAATTAAAGCAGCCTTTGCGACTATCGAAGCAAAGATGCCTTTTCTCGTGACTCTGAGTGTGGAAGAACGACGCAAGTTATTTAAGATGGGCGATAAAAGCCTAGCCTTTGTCAACACTAGCCTGACTTCTGCCTAGTCTAACCGAGACATTTTACCAGCCAGTTTTGATGTAGAGGAATTTGTGCGGGATTATCAATTAGCCGCAACCCTCACCGAACTGTTGATTAAACTGCAACAACTGACAGAACAAGTAGATGATACCCTAATGGCAGTTGGCAGCGAAGCAATGGGTAGCAGCTTAACAGTTTACGACTACGTGAAGACTGCTGCTAAGAAAACTCCGGGATTAAAAACGATTGCTGAACAATTAGGGGAAAGGTTTAAAGCTATTAAAAGTAAACCTGCTAAAACTAACTCTGATTCATAGGCAAATATTGCCATTCGGTTCATAGCCTTTCTCGCTTGCGTCAAATACAACCATTCGTAGGGGCACAGCATTGCTGTGCCCCTACCGCGTATCTGGTGTACTGCATTCTAACAATAAGTGCTGTAGTCTTTGAACTTCGTGAATGAGTAGTTAAACCTCATTAATGAGTCTTTAATACTCGTGGACGAGTCTTTAATACTCGTCCACGAGTATTAAAGACTCGCGGACGAGTCTTTGATACTCGCGGACGAGTCTTTGATACTCGTGGATGAGTCTTTGATACTCGTAGACGAGTCTTTGATACTCGTGGACGAGTCTTTGATACTTGTGAATGCAGATCGCCTACCACTTGTTGAAACCAAGTTGCATTCTCAATCAGGAATTACGGATTGCAAGGTTGTTATTAGATTCGTAACAGCTTGTAATCTGCCACCTTGCTCCAAACATGGTCACAACTCCCCACCACCGCAGCAAGCCTTCTGGCTTTCTCCTTTATGCTTTAGCTTTTATCCTTTCTTTCCTCCTTTGTCTACCTTGGGTTAGCGCCAAAGAAACCCCCAAACCTAAACCCCAAGATTGGCAAATTAACGGTATAGTAGCAGCCCTTGATGATAGAGACGACAAAGTTAAGGTATATGCTCTGAACAAATTAGTTAAATACGATCTCAAAGATTTTAAATTTGTGGGCAAGAAACTGGAGGATGTTGCTCAAAAAGCTGCCAAAATCCTCAAGGATAAATCCGTTGATAAAGATGTTCGTTTCGGTGCAGCATGGGCATTGGCAAATCTGGGGGAGGCTGCCAAACCCTACGTCAAAGACATCGCTGACATTTTCAAGGATAAATCCGTTAACCCCAATCTTCGTAGAGATGCAGCAATAGCATTGGGAAATCTGGGGGAGGCTACCAAACCCTACGTCAAAGACATCGCTGACATCCTCAAGGATAAATCCGTTGATAAAGATGTTCGTTTCGGTGCTATAAATGCAGCAGTGACATTGGGGAAAATAGAACAACTCAACTTAAATAATATTGTGGTAATTCTGGATAGCGTCTATTACCCAGATCAATTAGAAGTACAGTGGCGATTTTTAACCTATTTCCTTGCTGGTGGTACTGACGATGTGAAAACGCTGCTTACATGGCTTGGTAAGCCTAAAGCAATTCCTCGTGAAATAAAATACGAAGACGGGAAGAAAACACTGGAGGTTTTTCGCAAAGCTTGGGAACCCAGTCAAAAACTGCCATAATTACGAAAAGACTTAGCAAGGCAAATCGCCGAGGTTGCAAGAAAAGTTAAATGGCAACCACAAGATATTTTTATCCTAGAAACTCACCGCAACAATCTCCAAGAAATTGCATACAACGAAGCTGATTCACTGCAATCAGTCATAGTTAACCTCAAGGGTTGGCAGTGGTTTTTCAAAGCCATAAACATCATCATCGCTCACATTGCCTTTTGGCTTGTCCTGATTTTTGCCTACCCCAAATTTCCCCAAGTCCAAGCCATCTTCTTCTGGAACCCTTGTGTACGCCGGATTCTCGGTGTCGGCTATGTCGGCTTTCTCCTCACCTGGGTTCCTTTCTTCCGGCGCAAACTGTTTGAGCCGTTCAAACCTTCCCTATTAGCCGATGCTGACTTAGATAATTTTAATGACCAATCATACTTCCTAAAATCTAAAGTCAAAGTTACCGTCTCAGGAGACACCCAGCTAATTACCAAAGCCTTACCCAGTATTCAAGGACAAATTATCTTAGAAAGTGAGTCTGGCTTAGGCAAATCGATGTTTCTCCGTCATCTGTTGCAAAACTCCCAGCGCATAGTCGTTTATCTCCCCGCCCAGAAATGTCATAAAGGCGTAATTGAAGCCATCCAAGACAAGCTACACGGCCAAGCCTAAGATGCCGGCTTCCTGAAAAACCTGATTTACAGTGGTGCGATAGATATCTGTATCGACGGACTCAACGAAGTCACCGCCGACACACGCGCCAAAATCGTCAACTTTGTCGAAAGCTATTTCCGGGGCGACATTATTATGACTACCCAGCCTTTAGAGTGGACACCACCCTCAACAGCAAAAACATACTACTTGCAACCCCTTGAGTCACCACAAATTAAAGAATTTTTGATTGGCCGCCAGCCGCGACTGCCCAAAGATGCCCAAGTTCAAGGTGCTAATTACAAAAAAGCTTACACTAACTACCTCGAAGAAGCCCTGAATAACCAGCAGCCTAAACAAGAGTTAGATGCAGCCCGCCGAATTCTTTCTAACCCAATGGATTTAACTGTGGTAGCGCTGATGTTATCACAAGGCGAATCTCCTAACTTATTTAGCCTGCAAGAACAGCAATACAATTTGATAGCAGCAGAATACCAGCGAAAATGGAATCAAGAATTTCCATTAACGAGATTTTCAACCGCCGTCTATCAAATACGACTCGACGACAAACAAGCCTTACCCGCCGATGAATTTTATCAAGTGTTGCAATCTTTGGAAGATGAAAAATATAAAATGGTAGTCAGCCGTAAGTGGAAAGATCAAAAAGGTGAAGATAAGACAGAATGGTGCTTCCGCCACGATAAAATTATGGACTTCTTCTTAGTGCAGAACTTTTTGGGCGAAAGTGATGCCGCCAAAGGACTATTAGTTGATAGAATGGGCGATCCGCGTTTTTATGGCGTTTATTTGTTGCTAACAACCTTACTTAAGATAGATGCAGCCGAAGAACTGCAGAAAAAATTGATTCAATACGCCGCCGATACTAGAGACAATACGGTGAGTAATACTTTTGTGCAGTTATTGCGAACTAGGATAAGTTTGCATGGAGTATAGAGCATTTAGTGCGTGCTGAAAAGTAGAGCCTAAATCTTGTTCATCTATAAATAACTATGTATGGTATATGTAAGACACAGTAATCCTACCAAGGATCTGTAGATTTAGTTGCAGAGGTACAGCAGCAGTGGGCATAGTAGTTGAGAACGTCTCCAAACAATTCGGGAGTTTCAAAGCAGTTGATCAGGTTAGCCTGGAAATTAAGAGTGGTTCGCTAGTTGCGTTGCTTGGGCCATCAGGATCGGGTAAATCTACACTATTACGGTTAATTTCAGGTTTAGAAATGCCAGATAGCGGCAAAATCCTGCTTACTGGTAAGGACGCTACATATCAAAGCGTGCAACAACGCAATATTGGCTTTGTATTTCAGCACTATGCTCTATTTAAGCATTTGACCGTCAGGCAGAATATTGCTTTTGGCTTAGAAATTCGTAAGGCACAGCCAAAGAAAATTAAGGGGCGGGTAGAACAATTACTGGAATTGGTGCAATTGAGTGGACTAGGCGATCGCTATCCATCACAGCTTTCTGGTGGTCAAAGACAACGGGTAGCATTAGCAAGGGCATTGGCAGTGGAACCAGAAGTATTATTGCTAGATGAACCCTTTGGCGCACTTGATGCTAAAGTTCGCAAAGACCTACGGGCATGGTTACGCCACCTCCATGATGAAGTTCATGTTACCACGGTTTTTGTCACCCACGACCAAGAGGAAGCAATGGAAGTCTCCGATGAAGTTGTGGTCATGAATAAAGGGCGTGTGGAACAGGTGGGGACACCAGCAGAAATTTACGATAATCCTGCCACCGCATTTGTAATGAGCTTCATTGGCCCAGTGAACGTATTACCTAGCACCTCGAAGATTTTTCAAAGTAGTGGGTTTGATACGCCACACCCACAAGTATTTTTGCGCCCGCAAGATGTGATTTTGGAAAAAGTTGCCAACGGTACCACTACACCTGCAACAGTGAGTCGGTTGGTACATTTGGGTTGGGAAATTCAGGTGGAATTAACTTTCGATGATGGACAAGTAGTGACGGCGCATTTAACACGCGATCGCTTTAATGACTTAAAGTTAGAAGCGAAACAGCGAGTATATGTGAAGCCAAAGGACGCGAAGTCCTTCCCACTGTCTTATTTAGTTTAATTTACAGTGTGTAAGTATTTATACTTGCTAGTTGATATCGCAGCAAAAAAGTGTTGCCATCATCTTTGGCTAATCCACCAGTAGGCTGTGTAATTGTAGATGCTGATGAGATAGTTTCACAAGCATATACGCGCGCACCAGGACAGTATCATGCTGAGGCTGGTGTGCTGGCTTTTCACTCATTTCTTGTGAGGAATTTATTTAATCCTCTAACATTTGACTTTCTACTATATCACAGGCTTATATTTGCCCCTACTAACAACGAGTAAAAGCAAACTTAATTTGATAGCCCTTATCGATTCTAACTTTGGTTTGCCGTCCTACAGCTACATTTCTGGCACGCGCTATCAAAGTTGTGTTGATGCCGAAAACCGAATTCACTGGTTTTGTACACGCATCTATTGTATCTGGAGTTATATCTACATTTTTTACCCATCCATTTGAAAAGCCGGCAGCAAACGTTGCGTTTGGATCATTACTAGAATTTGGAACATCTTTGCCTTGAAACACTAATCTAACTCTTAGGTCAGCACTGCCTCCCTGAGGCACATTTGCAAAGCCAACATACCTGATATTAATTGGCTTAACTTTGTACCCAATAGGCACATTAAGACCGATCCTCAGATTGCAAGATTTTGATACAACCTTAGGAGGTAAAGCTGTAGCCTCAAATGAAGGTAAAGTTACAGATAGAGTATCTCCATTCAAAGTTGCTTGGGGATTTACCGACGGGCAGCCATTTCCGAAAAGAGTTATTGGAACTGCTTGAAACTGAAATCCTTGTGGTTGAGCCTGTACCTGAGATAAACCTACAAGATTTAAACTCAGTAACGTCAAACTGGAAATAAGAGTGCTTAGGACTTTCATGTTAACGACTCCGCGAAAATGTGTAATTTTTTGTGCATATTAGCTGCAACTTAAAATTACGTAGTATTAGTCTATGAAAATAAATCTTACCCAGCAGCATTTTTTGGGTTTGGGGATTTATAGCAATTCTTAAATGTGTGCAATCCGCTCCGGTTAAGGGAGACATAAATAGAAAAAGACAATAAATTTATGACTCTTAAATTAGTTATCAGCGCATTTCACTTATTTGAAAATTGCTATTACAATGAGTCTCTAATCAATAATAAATCACATGATAACTACATTCTATCTATCAAAAGATATATGTTTTCTAATTATGATTTCGTTCAATTTTTAGTTTATATCAAACAGCAAAGATAAGAAATATAATTCTATGATAGCTTATCAGCTTTTTTGTCAATACTGTTTCTGAACAAAGACAATCAAAGATTTCTTCAAATTGCTCTAAAGAAATCTTTCGATAACTTTGTAAAGCAGCTTTAGAGGATGTTTTAAAAGTCTCAGAAGGTATAACTTTCTGGTTCTGACTTGGATCAATTACAACGAAAAAACAAGGTTTCACTCATCTAGTGAGATGCTTTGCTGTGCTCACTATGAGAGTAAAAGACCCTTTTAAAACATCCTTTTAGAGGGATCAACTTTTCAGAAAAATTCAATGCAAAACTTACTATACATTTAAAAAAGCTAACAAGGATTAAAATCAAACTTGATTTGGAACAATACAGGGCCGATTGTTGTATCTATTGTATCAATTCGGATTTGGGTTTCTTGACCTACAGGTATACCTTTAGCTCTTGCCGTCAGAATTGAATTGATACCAAAAATCGAACTCACTGGGTTCTTACATGCATTTATTGTACCTAATGTAATACCGACATCTTTACTCCAAACATCTGAGAATGCAGGCTTAAATGTTGCGTTTGGATTATTGCTAGTTGGAACTTCTTGACCTTGAAAGAGTATTTTAACGTTCAGGTCAGCACTGCCTGCTTGAGGCACATCTGCAAAGCCCATATACTTGACGTTAATCGGCTGAACGTTAAATCCAGAAGGTACATTAAGACCGATCCGCAGATTGCAGGATTTAGATACAACCTTAGGAGGTGAAGCTAAAGCTTCAAACTCAGAAAATGTTATTGAAAGAGTATCTCCATTCAAAATTCCTTCTGCTGTTCCCCGTGGGCAACCATTTCCGAGAAGAGTTACTGGAACTTTTTGAAACGTAAATCCTTCTTGTTCTTGAGCCTGTACCTGAGATAAACCTACAACATTTAAACTCAGTAGCGTCAAACTAGAAATCAGACCACTCAAAACTTTCATATTTAAGGACTCTGTTAAAACGTGTAATCTCCTGTGCATATTAGCTGCAACTGAAAACTTCATAAGATACTTCTACAGAAAAAACTTTACCTAGCAGCCTCTTTAGGTTTTGGGGATTTATAGCAGTTCTTAATTGTGTGCAATACGCTCTAGTTAAAGGAGACAGAAATAAAAAAACAATGAATTTCTGTCTCTTAAATTATTTATCAGCGTATTTCAATGATTTGATAATTACTATTTTGTTGTCAATATTATTTCTCAAGACAAAGAGTCAAAGATTTATTCAAAGCGATTGGAAGAAATCTTTCGAGAAGTTGGAAAAGCAGCTTTTGTGACAAATTAAATGCAAAACTTAACTTTGCATTTAAAAAACCTAACAAGGAGTAAAAGCAAACTTGATTTGAAACAATACAGGACCGATTGTTGTGTCGATTGTATCAATTCGGATTTGGGTTTCTTGACCTACAGGTATACCTCTAGCTCTTGCCGTCAGATTTGTATTGATACCAAAAATCGAACTCACTGGATTCTTACATGCATTTATTGTGCCTAATATAATACCGACATCTTTGCTCCAAACATCTGAGAAGCCAGTCTTAAACGTTGCGTTTGGATTATTGTTAGTTGGAATTTGTTCACCTTGAAAGAGTATTTTAACGTTTAGGTCAGCACTGCCTGCTTGAGGCACATCTGCAAAGCCAATATACTTGACGTTAATCGGCTGAACGTTCACTCCAGAAGGTACATTAAGACCGATCCGCAGATTGCAGGATTTAGATACAACCTTAGGAGGTGAAGCTAAAGCTTCAAACTCAGAAAATGTTATTGAAAGAGTATCTCCATTCAAAATTCCCTCTGCTGTTCCCGCTGGGCAACCATTTCCTAAAAGAGTTACTGGAACTTTTTGAAATTCAAATCCTTTTGATTGAGCCTGTACCTGAGATAAACCCACAACATTCAAACTCAGTAGCGTCAAACTAGAAATCAGACCCGTTAAAATTTTCATATTTAAGGACTCCGCAAAAACGTGTAGTTTCCTGTGCACATTAGCTGCCATTTCAAATTCCTAAAATACTTTTACACAAAGAAATTTTACCCAGCAGCCTCTTTGGGGTTTGGGTATTTATAGCAATTCTTAGATGTGTGCAATACGCTAAAGAAGACAGAACTAGAAAAAATTAATTTCTGGCTCTGAAATTATTTATCAGCGTATTTCACTTATCAGAAAAGAATTTAGGAGTCAGGAGTCAGAATTGTCTAATTGAATTGTTTACGACTGGCGGATAGCGTAGCGTTAGCGAATCCACGAGCGTCTGAGTAAATGGGTTTAAGACCCCCACTAAATCTTTTGGTACATCCGCTACGCAAACGATTTAGTGGTCAACAAGAAAGTGGTGGGTCTGAATCCCACACTAATGAATTCTCACTCCTAAATTCTGACTTCTGTATATTTCTTCAATTGAGAACTGTTATCACCATAATGTGTCAATTATTACAATAAGTTACATGAGAAGTATATTCTATCTATCTAAAGACATATTTTTTGCAAATTTTGACAACTTCTTGTGAGAAAGTACGTAGACGCACAGCGGTGAGACAGCGCTTTTGGTAGGGTTCCCCCCGTTGTAGCAACTATCATCAAGGGCAGGTGACAGCAAACCTGATAGCCAGTCTACACGCTACTCAGAGTTGCTAACGCTTCTCTACCAGACGCCTAAGGGACGCTATCGAACTCAGGGCTTGTCGTCAGACATTGCTCTTACCTAAGATCCTCTCAACGGTGGTAACATTTCCAAAACTGCAATACTCAAATCAGCAAACTGTAAAGGTGAAATAGTCGCATCTTCTAATTCTCTAAAATCTGGATTTCATCAAGTTGATTAATCACCACATCCGCACCTCGGACGTTATCCGACTTACCCACCCAAGTGATACCAATACAACCTGCGGCTTTAGCATTACGCGCCATTTGCATATCACCAACTGAATCACCCACCATCAATGTAGCGCCTGGTTCCACTTCCAAGGCTTCACAAGCTTGCAAAAATAGCACTGGATCTGGTTTACTGGGCCCCTCATCTACTCCCATTTCCAACTGGATATAATCACTTAATTGGTGATTCGCTACAAAGTTATGTACTTCTTTAGTTGTTGCAGCTGAGAGGATGCCAAGTTTCAAACCCCCTTCCCGTAGGTATTTCAATAAGTCTAAGCTACCCACAAACAGCGGTGAAGGAGTTTGTTCAATGTATTTCTCCGCTTCATCCAAAGCTTGACGGGCTATTTTTAAGGACTCAAACCATTCTCTTCCAGTTTCGGCAATATATGCCGCAGATGCAACTTCTGTTTCGCGGCGACTCGCCACCGCTATCAAACCTGCTGGATTTAGGCTACTACCATTGACGCCAAATGCCATTAATAGCGGTTCCCCAATACCAGGAATTTGAGCATCTATCAACCTCGCTGCCCTTTGTGCGAGCGATCGCAAATATGTTTCTGAATCTTCCAGAGTACCATTTTTGTCAAATAAAATTGCCTGGATATTATCAAAAGTAATGTTTCCACATTTAATAGTTGCCACAATATTTTACCCCACTTATTTAGTTATCTGTAATCAGTTATCAGTTATGAGTTTTTATTGCTAACTTTGGCCAATTCTCCACATAAAAAAAGAGGGGAAAACCCTCTTTATATAATGATTTAATACTCTTACTTAAAGACAAGTAAAACTATAAATGTATTATTGTTCAATCGCTGCTGGAATTTCCTCTTCAGTTTCCGTCGCTGATGGAATCTCTTCTTCAAGTTCTGCAGCTGCTGGAATTTCCTCTTCAGTTTCCGTCGCTGGTGGAATCTCTTCTTCAAGTTCTGCGGCTGGTGGAATCTCTTCTTCAAGTTCTGCGGCTGGTGGAATCTCTTCTTCTGCAACAGCTTCCCCAGTTGCAGCAGGCGTAGCAGTAGCACTTTGTTGCTTGGCTAAGAGTTGTTCACGATACTTAGCAGCCATTTCTTCTGCCTTATCGTAGACCAAATCCCGATTCTTAATCATGTCTCCGGGTTCGGGTTCTAGCTGCTTGGTAGATAGGGAAATCCGACCCCTTTCTGCATCCAAGTCAATGATCATAACTTTCACTTCATCATTGACATTGAATACGCTATGAGGTGTATCAATATGTTCGTGGGAAATCTCAGAAATGTGTAGTAGTCCACTGACGCCGCCAATGTCGATGAAAGCACCGTAGGGCTTGATGCCACGAACTGTACCAATTACTACTTCACCAACTTCTAGGCGGTTCATCTTCCGCTCAACCAGCGCCCGACGGTGAGATAGAACTAGGCGGTTACGTTCTTCGTCCACCTCTAAGAATTTCAATGGCAGATCTTCGCCTACCAATTCTTCTTTAGGTTTGCGGGTACTGATGTGGGAACCAGGGATAAAGCCACGTAATCCCTCAATCCGTACTAATGCTCCGCCGCGATTGGTTGCAAACACACCAGAACGCACAGTAGCATCTTCTGCTTGCAACTGTCGCACGCGCTCCCAAGCCCGCATATATTCAATCCGGCGAATGGAAAGAGTTAATTGACCATCTTCGTTTTCATCGGTAAGAATGAAAAATTCCCGCGTTTCGTTTGACTGTAAGACTTCTTCCGGGCTATCTACCCGGTTAATAGACATTTCTTGTATAGGTATATATGCTGCGGTTTTAGCACCAATGTCAATCAGAGCGCCGCGCGGCTCTATACTGAAAACTGTTCCTGGGACAACATCACCAGGGCTAAAATGATAGTCGTATTTGTCAAGTAGAGCAGCGAAATCTTCGTGAGTAAATCCAATTTCTGTAGCGGTTAAATTCTGATTGACCATGCTTATTTGTTCCCGGTTCTAGTCTCCGTAAAGGTTGTGCCACAAGTGCGATGTATGTTATACAAGCAGTTTCATGGCAGCTTACATAACACATCCTTTTTCATCCTAGCGCAGAAAAGCTAGTATTAACACATATCTACTCCCAAGATTGGGAATTATATCACAATATTAAAATGGTTGGTCATTTACTTGGTAGTTAAAACCAACAAAGGACAAAAACAATAATATCCGTTGCTACCACAATTAGTAACAACGGATACTAAAATTAAATCCGCTTCCAGGTCTGGTAATAGGCTCTACTTATCTTTTGGTTTTTCAAAGCGAGGTGGTTCGCGAAATGCGATCGCAAAGAAGAGAGTACCTATACACAGAGTAAAAATCAAGATGTACGCAACGCTTTCCATATTTATAAGTTCCTGCCTATCGAGCCAGTAATTAAAGTTTTTAGTGCTGAGTCAGAGCCTTAACTCTCAACTGTGGACTCATGACTCAGCATTGAAATTAAAGGGCTTCCTTGCGGCGGGTTGATTTGTCACCCACTTTCTGGAACAGACCCCACTCAACTTGCTCTTCTAGATCCGCATCAACACCAGCAAACACGTCTCGGTAGATTGTCCGAGCGCCATGCCAGAGATGACCAAAGAAGAACAACAGAGCAAATACGGCGTGTCCAAAGGTAAACCAACCTCTAGGGCTGGTGCGGAATACACCATCAGAGTTCAAGGTTTCCCGGTCAAATTCAAAGATTTCACCGCCTTGAGCCTTACGGGCATACTTCTTCACATCAGCTGGTTCTGTAAAGGTCTTACCGTTTAGATCACCACCGTAGAAACTGACAGTGACACCAGATTGCTCAAAGCTGTACTTAGATTCTGCTCGACGGAAGGGAATGTCAGCGCGGACAATTCCATCTGCATCGGTCAAAATCACTGGGAAGGTTTCAAAGAAGTTGGGGAGACGACGCACGGTCAATTCCCGTCCTTCAGAATCTTTGAATACGCCGTGACCTTGCCAAGATTGGGCAATCCCATCACCCTTGACCATAGGCCCTGTACGGAATAGACCGCCTTTAGCGGGGCTATTACCGACATAATCATAGAAAGCCAGCTTTTCGGGAATCCCCGACCAAGCTTGGTCAAGGGTTGCACCTTGGGCAACGTTTGTTTGGACGCGACGCTGAATTTCTTGACGGAAGTAACTCTGATCCCATTGGTAGCGGGTAGGGCCAAACAATTCGATTGGAGTGGCGGCGTTACCGTACCACATAGTACCAGCAACAACGAAAGCAGCAAAGAAGACTGCTGCAATACTGCTAGAAAGTACTGTTTCAATGTTCCCCATCCGTAGGGCTTTGTAGAGCCGTTCGGGGGGTCTGACTGTGAGGTGGAATAAGCCTGCAATAATACCAACAACACCAGCAGCAATGTGGTGAGCCGCAATACCACCAGGGTTATATGGGTTAAAACCATCTGGCCCCCATTCCGGTGCTACCCCCTGGGCAGCCCCAGTAATTCCATAAGCGTCAGAAACCCAAATCCCTGGGCCAAATAGTCCGGTAACGTGAAAAGCACCAAAGCCAAAACAAAGTAGACCAGATAAGAACAGGTGAATGCCAAACATTTTTGGCAAGTCTAGGGCGGGTTCACCAGTGCGGGGATCTCTAAAGAGTTCCAAATCCCAGTAAACCCAGTGCCATACGGCGGCTAGGAACAAAAGACCTGAAAGAACAATGTGAGCCGCAGCAACGCCTTCAAATGACCAGAAGCCAGGATCAGTTGCTGGACCACCAGTAACGTTCCAGCCACCCCAAGATTGGGTGACGCCCAAACGTGACATGAAGGGCAGGACGAACATCCCTTGACGCCACATCGGGTTGAGAATCGGATCGCTAGGGTCAAAAACAGCTAGTTCGTAGAGTGCCATCGAACCAGCCCAGCCTGCTACTAAGGCTGTGTGCATCAGGTGTACAGAAATCAGTCGCCCTGGATCATTCAGAACGACTGTATGTACTCGGTACCAGGGTAGTCCCATTGACTACGCTCCTCCTCGATGAGTTAGTTTACAAAGCAATTTTCTTACTGAGATTCTGATAAACGAAAGTCGCCACTCAGAAAACTCTCTCTTGTTTTTTGTTATTGCCAGAGCCAGAGTTTCACCACAGCTTAGTCTTATAAGTCAGACAGCGTGGGAGATGAGGCAATGCTTACTCGCTTCGGGAGGTTTACCTTGTAGGGTAGCCACCGCCAAGCAAAAATGAGAATGTTTTAAAAAGTGTAACTATTGATGGAATTGTTTGCAAGCGTGTAAATTGATGCGATCGCGTAGCATCTCCAAGTTTTTTCGCTACCAATACCCATCATAGATTAAATTTGCTTATTTTTTCTTTACGAAGAGGCGAAGAGGAAGAGAGGTGGAGGGAATAGGGAAGACCCTGAGAAAGTTCCCCTCTGCCCCCCTGCTCTCCTACTGAACCACCAATTGGATGTTTTGCAGTTGACATTTCGTCTCAGCCGTACCCAGGCGTTCAATCACCTGTTCAGCGCTCATCAAACGCTTGAGTACTACTTGACCTATAGTCTTACTGGCGATCGCTGGTGTTGTTGGTTTAACTTCCACGGTTAAAACGGCTTCTTCAACTCGATAAAGCCATAGCAATTCGTTTTGTTCTACTAAGCAAATATTCATTCGCTGAATATCTGGTTGGCGTCGCCATGCAGCGATTTGCCAGAGTCCATCAGATGCCCAGACTCTAGCAACTGCCCATCCCTCAGATAGAAAGAAATACTTCACGGTTTTAGTCTCACTATTAGACTTTCAATCTGCTGTTCACGATGTCGCGATCGCTTGATTTCGCTGATGTATAAACACTAGATTTGTTAAGTAAAACCATGCACCCGATCTCTACGAAAAATCGCTCAACAGGTAGTTATGTCCAAGCGGTAACATGCTCCCGTTTTATTATGTACATT
Organism: Nostoc sp.; assembly: GCF_036919595.1. Taxonomy (GTDB): domain Bacteria; phylum Cyanobacteriota; class Cyanobacteriia; order Cyanobacteriales; family Nostocaceae; genus Nostoc. The sequence goes on from NZ_JBALCO010000063.1 coordinate 76,205, forward strand.
ACTTGGACTAAGGTCAAAGCTTAACAAAGCTATTCACTAGTAACTATGAATTTACGACAAATTCAGCCAATGTTTAAAATCTTAATTAAATAAAAATTTTTCAGTACTTAACAAATGTAAGTTTCTGTATTTTTGTCAATGATTTTTTGTAACAAATAGTGCGATCGCACAGTAGCAATAAACTTAACCATGAAGTTGAGCATCCGCCACAAATTTTTGATTTAGAAGGTTACGGAGTCATAATGTAGAACAAGTTTTCTCTCACTTGGCTGTGCAAATTCTGTTTTTTACACGTATATACTAAGCCATAGGCATTGGCAACCAAAGCAGGTGTTCCATCCATAGACACGTGACAGCTTAAGGCAGGGTACGAGAACCGAGAACCACTATATTTCATGAATATTTAGCACAAGAGTCACAAATGTAGTAAAATTGCTGACCGCTGATATCAAAAATATTATTGCCATGACCTGGTTTTCCTTGTCCGTGAAACGGTGGGGTCGGATTACACAATTCCTATCTTTGTTCTGTCTATGTTTATTTTTAGTTGTTAGTTGCGCTCCTCGTCCTAAGCTTTCTACGCCGCCATCCGGTTCTGTAAATAGCCCTACAGGTGATGGTCGTATTACTATAGGTACAACAGCAAAGCCGAGAACCCTTGATCCGGCTGATGCTTATGAGTTAGCATCCTTAGGTTTGGTGTTTAATATGAGCGATCGCCTTTACACCTACGAACCAGGAAGTATAGAAATTAAGCCCCAGCTAGCTACAGCATTACCCAAAGTTAGTCAAGATGGCTTAACTTATACCATTCCCTTACGTCAGGGAGTGGTTTTTCACGATGGGACTCCCTTCAACGCCCAAGCGATGGCGTTTACTATCAATCGCTTTATTCAAAATAAAGGAAAACCCTCATTTTTATTAGCTGATATAGTAGATTCGGTAAAAACTACAAGCGAGTATGAGTTAACAATTAAGCTGAAAAAGCCCTTTGCAGCGTTTCCCTCACTCCTGGCGTTTCCTGGGGTGTGTGCAGTTTCACCAAAAGCTTACGAACTCGGTGCTGGTAAATTTAAGCCAAATATTTTTGTGGGAACTGGCCCTTACAAATTAGGACAGTATGGTACTGATTCAATCCGATTTGATCCGTTTGATAAGTATTGGGGAGAAAAACCAGCTAACAAGGGTGTTAACCTCCAAATTCAAACTAGTCCGGTTAATTTGTTTAATGCTTTCCGTACAGGTGCAGTCGATGTAGCTTATCTGTCGCTACAGCCAGATCAAAATCGCAGCTTGGAAGAAGGTGGTAAAAAAGGGGATTGGCAAGCGATCGCAGCTGAAGGTAGTGTAGTAAGTTATCTGGTATTAAATCGAAATCAAAAGCCTTTAGATAAATTAGAGGTAAGACAAGCGATCGCATCAATAATTGACCGTCCACTTTTAAATGAGCGGGCGTTGCTTGGTCAAGCAGATCCGCTTTATAGTATGATTCCCACGACGTTCAATATTTCCCAGCCATTATTTAAAGATAAATATGGTGATGCTAACTTTGATCAAGCTAAAAAATTGTTAACTACTGCTGGTTTCTCCAAAGAAAATCCCGCTAAAGTACAAATTTGGTATCCTTCTAGTTCACCTACTCGTACTTTGGCAGCACAGACACTCAAATCCCTTGTCGATGTCAAAATGGATGGAATTCTGCAATTTGAAGTTACCCCCGCCGAAGGGCCAGCCTTCTTTAAAGACATTACTAAGGGATTATATCCAGCAGCTTTACTTGATTGGTATCCAGACTTTTTAGACCCAGATAATTACGTGCAGCCGTTTTTGTCTTGTGATAAAGGTTCAGTTGCTAAGGGATGTGAAGATGGAGGCAGTCAAAGTCAGGGTTCGTTTTACTATAGCGAAGCCATGAATAAATTGATTGATCAGCAACGCAAAGAACAAAACCCCGAAGCGCGTCAGAAAATTTTTACAGAAATTCAAACGCAAGTAACTAGTGATGTACCTTACGTTCCCTTATGGCAAAGCAAAGACTATGTATTTGCCCAAAAAGGTGTGAACAGCGTACAACTTAACCCCACCCAAATTTTGATTTACCAGACAATTAAAAAGTAAGTTGAGTTAGGAGTTAGAAGTTAAAAATTATACTTCCTGTAAAAGTCCCAAAATCAGGAATGTGATTCTGGTTTAAACAGAGATATTCCACTTCACTCAATGCAGCAATTAAATAATTTTTACAGGCTTGCTGTCTTTCTTAATTTCTAACTCCAAATTATCAACTCCTAACTCCTAACTTCTAACTAAATATAAATATGTCTCGCTCTAAAGCTTTACAATATTACATTGTTTCTCGGTTGCTTCTCGCACCACTTCAGCTATTAACGATTATCACCATTGTATTTCTCTTACTAAGAGCAACACCAGGAGATCCAGCAGATGCAATTCTCGGTGGACGTGCGCCAGAAGCAGCTAAAGAAGAATTACGAAAACAACTTGGTTTAAACCTTCCCCTGTGGCTACAGTACCTCAATTATTTGGGAAGCATCCTGCGTTTTGACTTGGGAAGTTCTTTGTTGAGTCGGGGAGAGAATGTCTGGGACATAATTGGACAATATTTTCCGGCGACGGTGGAGTTAGCAGTATGTAGCATGGCGGTTGCACTCTTCATCGGAATTGCGGTTGGGACTCTTTCGGCTTCTCGTCCTGGAACATATTTCGATGTCGGTGGGCGCTTATTTGGGATCATCACCTATGCACTCCCCATGTTTTGGGCGGGAATGCTTTTGCAGTTGATTTTCTCAGTCCAACTGGGTTGGTTTCCCAATTCCAACCGCTTTCCGCCCAATCTTCCGGCTCCCACTCCTGTGACTGGATTGTATACAATTGATAGCTTGCTCGGTGGAAATTTCACCCAGTTTTTCACATCTTTGCACCATCTTGCTCTACCAAGTCTCACACTAGGAATTTTGCTCAGTGGGATTTTTGAGCGAATTGTGCGGGTGAATTTAAAGCAAACCTTGCAAGCAGATTATGTAGAAGCGGCTAGAGCCAGAGGTATTGGTGAAAATAAGATTTTAGCCTCCCATGCCTTAAAAAATGCCTTAATTCCAGTAATTACAGTCTTGGGATTAACTTTTGCGTCTCTATTGGGTGGGGCCATTTTGACAGAGGTAACATTTTCTTGGCCTGGGTTAGCGAATAGATTGTATCAAGCGATCGCTGATCGCGATTATCCCACAGTCCAGGGAGTGCTAGTATTTTTTGGTGCGATCGTTGTGAGTGCCAGCATTTTGATTGATATTTTAAATGCTTATGTAGATCCGCGAATTCGATATTAAGCTGTTTCATATTTTGTTAATTTTCTTGAGAAATACCACTGGCTAAAATACCAAGAATTTTATTTACATTTTTGAGATAATATTCGCTTAAATCAATGCTCAATATATAGTTCCAGACGGTCACCACCTTTTGTGCTTTCAGTACCCAAAGATTTTGGCTCACCTACTGGTTTAGAGAGCGTAACCAATTAGGCATTGAGCCGAGATACGCATACCGTTGGCGAATTCCCCAAACAGCTAAACCGAACCGATTAGTTGAGTAATGAAACGGTTGACAACCGAATGGCACTAAAAAAAGCTCTAAGCTATGAAGTGCTGAATACTCTGAAGCGTCATGATGTCGTTGAGGAAACTCAGGGAAGCAGGCGGATTATGGTAGAACTGTTTCGCCGTTGGGTTTTGCAGCAGCAGAATAGAGCGTACGCATTTGCTATATCGGCGACAGCATTTGCTATTTTGAGAGCTTATCTTCTCAAACTCCGGGGGTCAAGGGCATCTCTGAGTCCATCACCGAGTAAATTGAATGCTAGCACTGTGAAGATAATCAGCACAGCCGGCGGCCAGATTAACCAAGGTTGCAGTACCAAAATTGAAGCATTGCTAGCCAGAGAAAGCATATTGCCCCAAGAGGGGTCTGGTTGTTGAATTCCCAAGCCGATGAGACTCAGTATCGCTTCTGATTCAATAAAGCTAGGAATTGCAAGAGTAGCAGAGATAACTATATAACTAGCCGTTTGCGGCAAAACGTGGCGGAGGATGATATAGAGTGGGTTCCCGCCCATTGCGCGTACCGCTTGCACAAATTCTCGCTCTTTAATTGATAGTACCTGTCCGCGAATGACCCGTGCTAAACCAGCCCAGCGAATAACCGAAGTAATCACCACAATCAGCAAAAAGCGCTGGGTACTGCTTAAACCAGCTGGTAAGACTGCTCCCAAAGTCACCAAAAGATAAATACTAGGGAAAGTCATTACTACTTCTGCCAAGCGCATAATAATGCTATCAGTCACACCGCCGAAATAGCCAGAAATTCCCCCGATGAGCAAACCGAGGGGATAGGCAATGATAATACCAAAAATCCCAATAAACATACTGATGCGACCGCCATGCAGCAGGCGACTAAATTCGTCGCGGCCTTGGTCATCAGTGCCCAAGATGTTGAATTTTGCCCCACTTGTTGTGCCAAACAAATGCCAATTTAAGGGGATACCAGGAAAGATTGTGACTTCATCCCACTTCGGAGGTAATGGCAAACTCATCTGCAACAATCGGTATTCTGGCCCGGAGACAAATAGACGCAGAGGTGAGGGTTTTTTGAAGTCTACAACGAGTTGGCGATCGCCTGTTTCTAAATTAGTATCTCCTTGAGTCGTCGGATAAACATGGGGCCCAATAAACTGTCCTGACTGAGAAACCCAGTGTATCTTAGTTGGTGGCAGCAGTGAACCATTGGCCTGTGAAGCATAGGGATCATAAGGAGCCACGAAATCGGCTGCAATTACTGCTATGTAGAAAACTAACAGCAAAATTGCCCCAAATCGTGCCAAAGGATTTTTCTTTAGTCGTCGCCACCAATCCATAGTAGTTAGGAGTTATAAGTTATGAGTTATGAGTTATTAAACTTTTATCTTAATTCATAACTCATGATTAATAATTCTCAACTCCAAACTCCAAACTCTTGTACAGACGCGATTAATCGCGTCTCTTCTAACTTTCAACTCCCCACTCCTAACTTATTTAAATATCGCTGCTGTTCTTCCTGTTGTTTTTCATGTTCTACAACAAACACATTTGAGTAAAGATTAGCGAGAATTTGTTTTCCCTGTTGTGTCAATGATAAATAATGCAGTCCCTCTTGGATATAGGGATAGACGCCATTCCAGTAAAATTTAGCGTAGTTATTCCGTAAATCGGCAGGGGTTTTATAGCCCAAAACTTTATTTACACCAGTTTCTTCAAACTCGTAAAATAAAGAAGTAATTTTCTTCAAGTAACGTGGGTCGCTTAGTTGACCAATTAAATCAGCAGCCCGGACTAACCCTGCAAAGCACTTTGTATCTTGATGATCTTCTGCCGCAGGCACAGGAAATCGAGTCAATTCAATATTGCTCTTAATTGCCTGAGCATCTATTAACTTGTGACCTCCAAAACGCTCATCAATAAAAAGCTTCGCTCTATCAACATGATACGGCGTCAGACTAGCATCAGAAGCGCCAGGAGCTACAGAAATCATTTTGCCATTTTTACCCGTGGCATATAAGCCTGCTGTTTCTCGGTCTTGTCGGCAAACTCCCTTAACGTAGCCAATATCATGACTCAGTAAGGAAATGATACAATGCAACCAGTCTTCACTGGAAACACCGCCTTCCCTAATGTGTTTGCCACGTAAGATTTCTTGCCCTACCAGGGTGACAAGGACAGTGTGTTCAACATTGTGGTAAAGGGCGTCGCTATTGGCAATGTTTTCCAAAGCCATGTTACCAGCCCAGGCGATAATGTCCTGATAATCATTTTTGAAGCAGCCATAGGTGCGACGGTAGCCTTCTCGAATTTCATTTACAAAAGCATCAATTAAAATTTCAGTGGCATTAAACATATCTGGTTACTTTGGTAAATACCAATGGTGTGTGACCTATAGTAGCTAAATGAGATTAGACAATTTTATGTATCATAATCTACATAAACTTTTTTAGCATCTTTCTAAGTAATTACTCTTGTTAAAAATGTTGTAATGTGCATAGTGCCCAGCCTAATATTCGCAGTGCCCAGGCGAATATTGGTAACGCCCAAGCTATTATCAACAAAGCCAAAGCTGATGTCCGCAGCAGTGCTGCTAAGGTGCAACAACTACAAACTCAGTTGGGACAAACTGTGGTGCGTACGCCGATTGCTGGAGCGATCGCCGAGAAACTAGCTAGAGTAGGTGATGTTACTGCTGTGCCGCCGCAAACCCAGGTGGGAACTGCCAATGGCGACAAAGTGGAAATCAAGAGTGGGTTGCAATTAGGCGATCACTCAGACTGCTTCCCTTGCTACCATCGGCGACAATGATGCCAACTTGGCGAAATTTAATTTAAGCGATCGCCAAATCCCCATTCCTTAAGATTGTGCGATCGCTTTCATCCCTATGATCGTTGAGTAAGTTCAAGATTTAGAGTTTAGCTGGAATGTTAAACAACTGGGAGTTGATCTAAGGAATGCCTAACACCCTATACGATCAGGATTTGCAATTATGGATTGAGCAAACCATCTCTAAAAAGTTTTCTGTTAGAGGCAGTGGAAGAAGCCTACCCAGATGCTCACAAGCTAGCGATTAAGGAAGGTAAGCTGGCTAAATTTGGGGTTCGGATACCCCAGGAAAGTGAGTATCCCACGGTTTGTCCTTTTTCCATTGACCAGATTCTAGATGAGGATTTTTACGGGCTGTAGAGGATTGCTCCTGTTGTCATACTGCTTCACATCTAGATGGATAGACAGGTGAACCGAAAAGTTCTACAATCTGACTGATTGCGGTAAATTTACCTATTGCCCAATCCACATAAGCATAGTGAAGATTTTCTAGTGATTGCATTTGATTGCAGAAGCACTAAATTAATATAGGAAAGTCTTTAAGTAAGGGGCAGCAAACAAATGGATGTAAAGCTGATTCTAGCTGGATTAACAGTTATATTTACGCTTTCGTGCTTATTTTTTGGCACGAAAAATGGATTCTATGATTCAGATAACTATCACGGCAATGGCTCTGCACACTGAGATAAATCTGTACGACGTTTGGGCGACTTTTCATAGGATGAGTTGGCTAAGAGCGCTCAGAATTTGCAAAGGTAAAATAAACAAGAGGCATTCTTTAGCTTTTAGTTTGTTTGCTTTTCGTTAATCCACCTTTCCGAACCAGTGCGGGTTCGGTGGAGGCGTCCTCCCCAATCAAAAATCTGTATTCTCCGGGTGTAGGGGCGCACAATAAAACTTACCCCTAAGTCACAAAACCAAAATTTGTGTAATTTTTGGATTTTGGGATATGTCTATGATGATGAGGTTTGAGGGGAGGAGAGCATGAGGGATAATCTGTCGGCATCCTCTCGCGTAGATGCTGGGGAAGCGGGTAGTGAATTAGAATGTTTGTCCTATAGTGTCCAGCATTACGATGAGGGCGTGTGTCTATTGGTGAAGATGGGGCCACACCGCATCCTGTTAGACTGTGGTTTGGAGGATATTTCATCGTTAGCTAAGGGGCTTACTAAGTCGGGACGGGGAGCTAGTTCGCCCCTACCAGCAGATTTAGTTTTGATTAGTCACGCCCACCCAGATCACGCCAGAGGCCTACTGGCACTGCATAAAGCTTTTCCAAAGTTACCGATTTATGGTAGCGAAGTAACCAGCAAGTTACTGCCGCTGAATTGGCTAGACCAAGATCCTCAGGAGATTTCCCAATTTTGTCATGCCTTGCCATTGCGATCGCCTGTGGAATTCCAAGATGGTCTGGTAGCAGAATTATTTCCCGCAGGGCATCTACCAGGGGCAGTGGCAATTCTGCTCACCTACACCACCCAGCAGCGTACTTACAAGCTACTATATACAGGGGACTTTTTCTTATCAAACTCCCGCCTGGTAGAAGGTTTACGCTTGGAGGAACTGCGGGGCTTAGATTTGGATGTGCTAATCATCGAAGGCAGTTACGGTACATCCCGCCATCCTCACCGCCGCAACCAAGAAAATCAACTAGCAGAGCGAATTAATCGGGCGATCGCTGACCATTGTTCTGTAATCCTTCCCACCCCGGCTTTAGGATTGGGTCAAGAATTATTAATGCTCCTACGGTCTCATCACCACTTCACCGGACGAGATTTAGATATCTGGGTAGATGGTGCTGTGGCCACTGGGTGTGATGCCTACCTAGAACTGCTAGCCCACCTTCCCCCATCCGTACAAAACTTCGCCCGTCATCAACCCTTATTTTGGGATGAACGGGTGCGTCCCCGCGTGCGTCGTTTGCAGCCAGAACATCGTGCTATTGTCGGCAAATCACCTTGTATTGTCCTCACTGACTCTACAACTGATTTGGGTAAGCACTGCCAATTAGACACTGGCCCTTGGCTGATCCTGCTACCAGAAAAAATTGATATAAAAGTTAACAAAGAATATTTAGCACCCACCACTGTCGAAAGCTATCTCCTGGCTCAACATAGTGATGGCCCTGGTACTACGCAGCTAATTCATAATTTGCGACCCCAGCACGTCATTTTTGTCCACGGTTCTCCTGCCTACTTGGCAGACCTGACTAGCTTAGAGGAGTTGCAAAACCGCTACCATATACATTCTCCGGCTGCGGAGACTTTAGTAGAACTGCCTATCGGTGATACATTTTTACAACCGGCAGCACCAGAAACTAACTACGAAGGCGAACTGACAGAGTTGGGAACAATAATCACAATCACCCTACCTAATGTGATTACTACCGATCCTCGTTGGCGGCAATTTGCCGATACTGGCTTAATCGAAGCTCGTTGGCAAGGGGAAGAACTAGTCTTAAGGGGATTGTCTCAACGAGAACTGCTCAACCAAAATAGCGATCACTATACATGGACAGATGTAGACTGTTGCGGTACTTGCCGACATCAAAGGGGGCAGCGGTGTTGGAACCCAGCTTCCCCGTTATATAACTTTAAGGTAACTCTAGAAGGTTACTGTCCTGCTTTTGAAGGTTTATCTAATCCTGAGTCTTGAGGACTGAGTTAGGATTTATTAACTCAGCCCTCAGCACTCAGCACTGATTATTCTGGATTCGAGTCAGTGTAACGATTGTGGATGCGCTCTGCTTCGGGACAGTCTTCAGTCATCAGAGGTTCCACATTCCCGCGTGGCACTGAAGCTAATTTTTGCGTTACAGCACCAATGCTCTCAAGGCGAACCATTTCTTCCCAAGAACAAACTTCGTCCTCTTCTTCTGTTTCATAGCGTAGGGTCACTAAATCTCCCTCTATGTCTATGATGCGGGCGCGTTCAATCCAGCGTTGCTGGTCCCGCAAGAAAACACATACCTCGCGCCCATCGCAACACAGTTGATAAATCTTGCGGTGTAGCATGTATTGTTTCTGCCTTTTTAAACAACGTAGTTAAACCTTTCAAAATCTGGGTTCTACCCCATTACATTACACCTTTAAGAGGTTAATTTCACCGTTCAGAACAAGTACGCTTCATAAACCAATCCCAATACTTGCTTATAGTTGTCAAAATATTGGGAAATTTTGGGTCATAAATCAGTGTTTGATCTAGCAATGAACTTAATCTCCTCCGGCTCATTCTAAGAAATGTCTGCTTCATAGAAGTCAAACAATTCGGGATCAGTCCTAACCAGATTCATATATGCTGGTGAGTCATTATTACCATTATGTAATAAAGAATACTCAAAAATAATCGTTGATTGCGGTTGTTTAATTTGCCTACTTTTAGTCATTGGCATTACTGGGAAGTCCGAGGACTTGGCTTTACTTTTACCCATGTGTATCTGATCTTAACTCATTCTCTTGCTGACCTTGATGATTTTCAACAACAACACCCAAAGAGTTTTAAGTTTTTAAGGTTTTTGCCTGATCATGGCTAAAGAAAAGCCAAGAGAGTGAGGAGTGCATCAGGTAGCTTCCCTCTGTTCCTCTGCTTTTTTTGGAGGAGCAGGGAGATTTATATGGTAGGGCATAATTCCATAAGCTTGTTCGACGAAGACGCTTCTCGTTTAATTTTACCTGCGCGAACTGCATTGTATAGGGCTGCAAGGGCTGGTAAATCTTCTGACTGATAGCATTTAGTAGCTACCACTTGATGGAGTAAACCCTCAGATTCAACACTAAGATATCCAGTTTGGAAAGCAGATTCAACGATTGTGCGAATCATCTTGGTTAGGGCAAAGTAAACAATTTGTTACCTCAAGTGTGGAACATTTCCCGCTGCTACTAATTGATATGGAACATGAAAATCATGTGATTATAATTACACGTAATTAGTGATCTGCATCACTATAATAGGTTATGATAAGAGTTTTCGATGGGAGTGCTAGTTATATACGCAAAGCATTTAACACAAATTATTCAGTATTAATGTTGATCAGCCGGATGGTTTGACAATATTAAAATATAAAAAAACTTTTAGGCAAGTATCCAAAAAATATAGTGAAACATAAGCAATCAAGCAAAAAACTGGCGGAAATCCTCATCCTTTTGACTCAATTTCACCCAGTCTAGATTTAAGGACTGGAATTTTTGTACCAAGCGCTCGCAAGCAGGACGTTCAGTAGCATAATGTCCAGCATCGATTAAAATTAGATTGCGTAGGCCCAGCCCGCCGTAGGCATCGCGGCTTTCTTGAAACTGATGAAACTTACAGTCAGAAGTCAGATAAGCTTGAGCGCCAGTTTTAACGACAGCTGAAATGTAACTAGCCCCCGAACCACCCAAAACGGCAACTCGTGAAATTGTTTGCTGTAAATCAGCAGTTGGGGAAAAAATCAAATGAGGGGGAGCAAGTCGGGTTTTAATTGCTGCCAGTAATTCCTGTAATGTCAGAAATGGTTCTAGCCAACCAACACGACCATATCCTAAACCTGCTTGTGTAGGTACTATGGGAGTAACTTCCTTTAGTTCTAAAATCTGAGCTAAAACGTCAGCAGTACCATCCTGTACTTGGTCAAAATTCGTGTGAGCAGTGTAAATACCAATATTGTGGGTAAAAGCTAACCGGATCATTTCTGCGATCGCTTCACCACTGCGTAATGACTTAGGAGGAGTAAAAATCAAGGGGTGATGGGCAAATATCAGATTAGCATTAAGAGCGATCGCTTCCTGCATTACTGCCAAAGTCGGTGTCAAACACACCAAAACCCGTGTTTTTTCGTGCAAAACTCCTGGTTCAATCTGCCAGCCACAATTATCCCAGCTTTCACACCAAGCAGGATTTGCCCATGCTTCAAACCAAGTAATTAAATCACCAATTTTCATCCGATTTTTCCAGGCAATTATTTTGTATGCAGCAAGTAGCTAAATACTTGCCTTGTAAAGGGTTCAATTTTTGAATTTCGAATTTTGAATTTTTTATCAGTGTCTCTGTGGTTGAATATTTAATTTTAATGCTAATTGCTGGCGCATTTCTTGAAAAGGTTTGTTCCATACTGGGCTAGCATTCCAGTTCCACATTGCTACTGGGATAAGTTGTTCTTCAGCAAGATAAGTTAGCAGACGGTATTCATCTTCTGGTTCACGAGAAAATGTGAAGGGATTGCGATAACCTGTTTCACATAGTTTATAAGATGTGATCTGACCGTGACTAATACGTTGTAAAAGTTCCTTGCCTTTTACGAGCAAATAATCCAAAAAAACCAGACTAAAAGGCTCTATATGTGCCCGATTTTGTGGTTCTTTTTGTACCCATCTTGCCCACTCAAATCCATACATAAAATCGTGAACGTAACGGAAGCGCATTTGCGTTTTATTTCCGAACATCTCTGTCAGTAAAACCATTTTTTTGCCAAAAACTTTTAAAAAAGCAACAGCACCCTCATCTGCGACTATAGCCTGCCTGAGCATACTACTTACCAGAAAACCATAATCCCAGAAGATGTTTTCTGGAAAATTTTGCAACTGAGTATACACTATAGATTCGAGAGTTTCCTGAAGGGTTGTAATAAATTCAATATCGGTGTTTTGTTCAGTAATAAAATTCCCCAATTCTGCAAAACTGGTAATTAATCTTTTTTGGGGATTAAGTGATAACATATTAACAGACTGCTGGGCGAAGATTTTATCAATAAATTGGAAAGTATGAGTTGGTGTCAGTTCTTGCTTCATAATAATTGAAATAGCCCAGACAGCTTCCACTAAAATTTTAGTTTATAGCTCGAAAAATAGATTATTCAAGAATCACAAATAAACTTAACTTTTTAATTTACAAATTTTCATAAATTATTCATTGTCTATCTGGTAAATTTCACATCAATAATTTTTGTAAAAAAGCGATGTCTACGACGGGCTACGCCTACGCAGCGAAATTTATTTAATGCATATGACTGCGAAGTTCACGATATTTTACCCAAAAGTTACACAGTGTAAATAGGGCGTTTCAACTCTACAAAGTCACACCTTAAATGAATTAAATTTGAGAACTCACTATCCAGAAATGTGGATAACTAATTCCCTCGAATGACTGCGCTGGCGATGTTCCCAAATATAAATTCCCTGCCAAGTTCCTAGCACCAAATGACCGCGATTAATAGGGATATGTTCAGAAGTATGAGTGAGTGCGGTACGAATATGTGCCGGCATATCATCAGGGCCTTCTGCATCGTGGATGTATTTGCCTGATTCTGGCGCGAGTTTTGCCATAAAATTAGCCAGATCCATAAGGACATCGGGATCAGCATTTTCTTGGATCACTAAACTGGCTGAAGTGTGGCGCAAAAATAGAGTACAAAGACCAGTTTCCACTCCCGACTCTGCAACTATAGCTTCAATTTTCGCGGTGATGTTAGAAAAAGATTTGCCCGTGGTGGAAATTTTCAGTAACTTTTGGTAGTGAGTCATCTGTAATTTGATTGATTATTGACTAATAACCGTTGATTTTTTAGTTTGGATGATTTGCCTCACCATATAAATAAAGTTTATAGCGGTTCTGGTTTGGATGCAATACGCGCTTCGGGCGCACATCTGCGCCTCCCTACTGTATTTTACATAATTGAAAACAGTTATAACCTTCTCAGCAAATAGCTAGTAGGCGATGAAAGGCTATAAGTTAAGTCAAGCTTAATTACTGCGAAAATAGTTGACAATAGCATGAGCGATCGCTTCATTACCATCCTTGGCAATTAGTTGAGATTGCTTTGGTGGTTGAGGTAACTCACGCAAAAAATCCCAAGTCCCTTGAAAAAACTCAGAAGGGGTGATGATTTGGTGCTGGTTATAATTAATTATGCCTTCTAGGATAAAATTCGCTTCAGCAAAATCTTCACGTGGTATAGTAATAATAGGCACTTGTAGTATTGTTGCTTCGGAAAAAGTACTGTAACCAGGTTTAGAAACGACTCGTCCACAAATAGGCATAAAATCTACAGGGCGGTATTTGCGGTCATCAATTTTCACTAAATTAGGTAAATCAGGGGCAGATTGATCAAATACGATGAATTGCCAATCTGAAAATCGCCGCAGGTTATCATAGGGGATTTGCTGTAAACCCAAGCCGCCAAAGGTCAACAAAATAGTTTTTTCAACTGCTGTAGTTATTCCCCAAAGAGAACGTAAATCATCAGCAGAGTAACGGGGGGAACCGCCTGTTAAGCCGATATCTGTGATATTGTTAAAAGCTTGCATCGGTTCATGGAAGGGTAGACGAAACAGGCGATCGCACTTTGAGTACCAATCACTAATCCAATCTGCAACTGCGGTAAATTCGCCTCCCCAATCTCGGTAGATAAAGTCCCAGCCAAAGTTACTCATCATCCAGCAGGGAATATTTGCACCTTTGGCAAACCCAGGAGCAAGGAAGGGAATATCTGCCAAAATGAGATTAACGCGATTTTGGCGGATAAAATTCACTTCTGAGGCAATGAGCGAATTTTGATGCTTCTTAATATCCAACAACTTTTCTAAAGTCGCTACTTTATCCATTGTCAAACTATCGGTTTGCACCACACCCAAATCAAATGCACGGGGACGATAGATAAAATCGCCTTCTATGTAACACTCTAGCAACCAGCGTGGGGCAGTACTCACCAGAATTAGCAGAACTTCTGGATATAATTTTTGAATTGTTGCAGCTACAGAAGCCGTGCGGGTAGCATGACCAAAGCCGTGGTTAGTTATGGCTATGTATAAGATTGGGCGTTTCATTTTAATGTTAAAAATTAGAAATTATTGGAGAATACAATTCAGTTCTAGCCAATCTTTGATAGTGCATTCATTCTGGAATAGCAAAATATTTTCGTCTATTTCAGGAGGCTGAAAATTTTGCATTAGTTCGGTGAAAATTTACTTTTTAATTCCTTGACGTTTTTTAGTCTGTTCATTCATTTGCATTCTTATGTAAATTTCCTCTAGCTGAATATCAAGGTAAATTACTTTGGTTTCATAATTATGTCGTTTGGCGACCTCTCTAAATCTGTCACGCAACCAACGAAAACAGTTTGTATCATCAAGAACGATGTCTTCTTCTAGCTGCATTAAATTATCCAAAATACCAATTGCGATCTGGTGAGTATTTTCCCACTCTTCAACGGAAATACCATCTCCACCAAAACCAAGTCCTCGCTCTTTATTGATATCATCCAGACTTACAAATGCACAGTTTAGGTAATTGACTATTGCTTTAGCCAAGGTACTTTTACCAGAAAACGCCAAGCCACAAAGTAAATAAAGGGTTTTCATTTAGTTCAGCAGAGTTAAGTACAGCCTTTTAGCTTGAGATAGCATAACGCACTAGTAAAAGTGCGTTACAACACAGCCTACTTAGTACAGCATTTCATTAATTCGTAACGAATTAAATTTGGCAATGCCAATGCATCGGCTGACAATGCCAATGCATCGACTGACAATGCCAATGCATCGACTGACAATGCCAATGCGTCCCCTTGCATTAAAAACGCTACGATTTCACGCAAAGCTGGACTTAGCCTACATTTTGCTAAAACTCTGAATCGCCTCAAGCAATTGGTCGATTTCCGATTCTAAAGTAAAGTAATGGATGGTGGCGCGTATACAACTAGGATCGGCAATTGTCCGAGTTAATATTCTTTGTGAATCTAAAAATTGCACCAACTTGAGATGAGCTTGGGGCTGATTATTTAGGAGTTGGAACGAGACAATACCGCTTTCGGGTGGGGAAGTTCGTAGACATTTGACATCGGGTAACGCTACTAACCGCTGCCAGAAGTACTCACTGTTATGGCAAATTTGCTCGTAACGTTCCTGTGAGGTTCCCCATTGCTGATGGATTGCGATCGCCTCCCGTAACCCAACATACAACGGATAAGCTAATGTAGACACTTCGTATCGTCGCCCATCTGGAAGCCAATCCACAGGCTGAGATTGACTATCCACAACAATGCCATTCAAGCCAATAAATGTAGGTTTCAGGCTTTCTCGGGCTTCTGGTCGGACATACAAACCACCGGCACCCGCAGGGCCACATAACCATTTATGACCAGTGAAAGCATAAAAATCTACTCCCAATTCAGTCAAATTTAAAGGCAACAAACCAGCAGATTGGGCAGCATCTATCAGTAGTAAAGAATGATTATTTCTGCATACTTCGGCAATTTTATCAAGAGGTAAAACTTGACCAGTATTCCAGAAAACATGACTCAATATCACAAGACGAGTATTAGGGCGTAAGTGCTGGATAATAACTTTTACGGGGTCACCCTCATTTAAAGTCGCTTTTAGAGGACAGGTAGTAACTTCCACAGCGAATCTCCGCGCGATTTCTTGTGCTGTGGCAATCACACCTGGATGTTCGCAGTCTGAGAGCAGCATATGGTCGCCAGCCCGCCACTCAATGCCCCACATGGCGATATTACAGCCAACAGTGACATTCTGTGTGAGGGTAATTGTTTGACTTGGTGCATGTAACTCCGAAGCGATCGCTTCTCTTGCGGCTTGGGTCTGGGGCGCTATCCAGCGATATGCCTCATTGCCAAAGGGGCCTATGTGCTGAACATGAGCTTGAGTTTGGGTCATAGCATCCATTGCCCTTTGGGGCATCGGCCCTTGTCCCCCATAATTGAAATAAGCCTTATTCGCTAAAGCGGGAAATTGCTCTCGATGGCTATCCAACCTGGTTTGTGCGACAGAAGTACTGGTCATACCAATTTTAGATTTTAGATTTTAGATTTTGGATTTTGGATTAGTCAAAAGCCATTAGTCATTGGTCATTAGTTTTTCATCTCCCTGATCTCTCTCGTCTCGCCCACTCCATTATTAATTGTCTGAGTTCCTCCCAGAGTGTGCTAATTCTTGTTAACTTAAAAGGATGCTAATTAATGCTGAACTCCTACTGCAATACCAACGCTGTAAACGCCGGCCTTTTCTAGATATCCACGGTGACAAAAGTCAACGCGATGATGCCAATGAGTTGCTGCGAAAACTACAACAGGATAAAAGCACACATCAGCTGAGTTTTCTAGCACATCTGACCTATCACCAACCAGATTATCCATACGGAAACTGGGAAAAGGGAGAGGCGGCAACTTTAGAATTGATGCAGCGTGGGGTGGACTATATTTATAAAGGAGTACTATTAGCAACTTATTCTGAAGGATACACTTTACTGAGTCGTCCAAATTTACTCGTCAAACAGCCAGGACAGTCCCGTTTTGGAGACTGGATGTACGTCCCGGCTGGTATTGAACTGGGTAAGCGCCCTAAGCAAGAATATCAAGTTGTCGCCGCATTTCATGCCCAAGTTTTGGCGACAGTGCAGGGAGTTGTACCAGAAATAGCTTGGCTTTTATTGCGGCGAACCAATGACAGAAGTTATGCGGTGGATCTTTTCAAATGGATACCACGGATGCAGCAGATTCTGGAGGAGTTTATTCAAGTTTTAGAGTTACCGAATCCGCCAGAGGTGTTTATTTCTCGGCAAAAGTGCAATCTTTGCCATTGGTATAGTCAATGTTATGCCGTTGCTCAATCTGAAAAACATCTCTCACTGTTACCAGGTGTAACACCCATTCGCTACACTCAACTGCAAGCCCTAGCCATCACTACACTGGAATCTCTCGCCAACACCAGTCCCAGCACCTTAGAAAACCTACTTGGTTTCGACAGGGAAGTAGCGCCCAAGCTAGTAGTGCAAGCTCAATCTGCACTCGAAAGACGACCCATAATATTGCCCTACCCGCTACCAATTAAAGATATTACATTCACAGCACCCATAGAGCTTTACTTTGATATTGAGGCACAACCAGACTTGGATTTAGATTATCTTTTGGGGGTTTTGGTCGTTGATAGACTTGCCAATACAGAACAGTTTTATTCGTTTTTAGCAGATAAACCAGAAGATGAAGAATTAGTTTGGCAGCAATTTTTGGATTTAGTTTGGCAATATCCCGAAGCGCCAATTTATCATTTTTGTGTCTACGAGTTTGATACAGTCAAACGGTTGGCAAAGCTTTACAACACTCCATACGCTTCAGTGCGTCCTGTATTGAATCGATTTGTGGATGTGTATGAACAATTAACCCAAAGTGTAACATTGCCTGTAGAAAGCTATGCCCTGAAAGCGATCGCTCGTTGGTTAGGATTTGAGTGGCGGGAAAAAGAAGCTAGTGGCGCTAAATGTATTTACTGGTATGATCAGTGGCTAGAAACAGGCGATCGCACCTTATTAGAAATTATCCAAAGTTACAACGAAGATGATTGCCGCGCTACTCACAGAGTGAAAGATTGGCTTGTCAACTTTTTTCAAGATGAATATGGTTTGCGACTTGCTTAAGTAATTTCGTATTTTTTAAAGGTTTTCAATTGCTTGGAATACATGTTATTTGTAGTGGCGCACAGATATGCAGCACTAACACATGTTGCATCCTTTAGCATAATATCTTATTCATAATTTTTAGATTAAAAAAAAATTCTATGCAGCTAATTAAAAAAATCTTCGTAATCCCACGAGTTATTTATTTCTTGTTCGCAATTATAATTATCATTTTTTTATTCATAAATTTATATACAAATGCCGTTGAAGTCAGTAGCATAGAGTTTATCGGGGAAGCCACTTTACCAAAAGGTTTAATCTTTAAAAAAACTGAAGTTGGAGGTTTATCTGGAATTACATATGATGCAAAAAACAACCTTTATTATGCTATTTCTGATGACCGAGGAAAAAAAGCTGCCGCCCGTTTCTACACTCTGAAAATTGACTTAAGCAAGGGTGAGCTACAAAAAGGTAAAGTTCTTCCTGTCAGTGTTACCACATTATTAAATGAAAATGGTCAAACATTTCGCCCTGGTGAAAGTGATACAGAAGGTATTGCCTTAACTAATAAAGCAACTGTGTTTATTTCTTCTGAAGGCGATACTGGAAAATTAATTAATCCTTTTATCAAAGAGTTTTTGCTCTTTTCTGGTAGAGAAATTAAAACACTTTCTATACCAAGCAAATTTTTGCCAGATAAAAGTAGTCAGAAAGGTATCCGTAACAATTTGGCTTTTGAAAGCCTCACTATCACACCTGATAAAAAGCATCTATTCACAGCTACCGAAAATGCTCTAATTCAAGATGGTGTCGCAGCTAAACCTAACATCGGTAGTCCTTGCCGCATTTTGCAATACAACTTGCTCAACAACCAGTCAGAAAAGGAATTTCTTTACCAAACTGAACCAGTTTCACCCTATTTGAATTTAACTGGCAAATTCGTTAGTGGATTACCTGATTTACTTGCTCTCGATAATCAAGGACACTTCCTAAGTTTAGAACGGTCTTTTACTGGTTTAGGATTTGCTATTTTCCTGTTTCAGGTTTCTTTAGAAGGAGCCGATGATATTCATAAGATTGATAGCCTTTTAGCAATTAATTCCAAGAGTATTAAACCAGTGCCGAAAAAACTGCTGTTAGATTTAAGAACCTTAGATGTACTCCTAGATAACATCGAAGGCTTAACTCTTGGGCCTAAACTACCCGATGGACAGCAATCATTAATTCTCATCAGTGATAACAATTTTAACTCCCTGCAACGCACCCAGATATTAGCCTTTAAAATTAAAATTGAAACACCATTAATTAGATTATTACGCCGTTTACTCCCGAATCTCAACCGTTAGCTGTACAGAGGCATCGCACCTTTACTGCTATTCACTTGTTTGAAGCTTATTCCTGTGTATTCACTGAATTTACTAGGCAACTTTATCTTGCCTATTTTTAGTTTACGTGTAATTTCTCAACCGTATTCATTAATAAATATGTTATACAATGATTAGGGAATTTTGTATAGAGGTTAACCATGATTACAGCAGAGGATTAATATTATAAAAAGTAAGATTTTTTTTGAGATTTAAATTTAAAAATTAGCTAGACTTCTTAAAGTATTTTACAAACAATGTTTTTCATAATTAATTCTTATGTCGCAAAATCAAATTGAGAGTATGGTAGGGCAAAAAGTAGAATTAGATGATTACATTGGAAAATTTTTAAATAATCGCTATTTAATCATAGATTTAATTGGTAAAGGGGGGATGGGTAAAGTTTATTTAGCAGAAGATACTGCTAAAGGTGGTATGGCGGTCGCAGTCAAAATTTTATCACTCAGTTTGGTGAACCAGCAAATGTCCCAACGCTTTGCCAGAGAGATTTTTATTGGCGCTCAATTGGGTCGCAAAAGTAAACATATTGTTCGTATTTTAACTTATGGCGTTACTGAGGATAAGACTCCCTTTTATGTAATGGAATACCTGCAAGGAAAAAATCTCAAACAAATTCTCAAAATTCAGCCCTTAACAATATCAAAGTTTTTAGAGATTTGTAATCAAATTTGTTTAGGTTTACAATGTGCCCATGAAGGTATCAGCCTCAAAGGAGAAATTTATCCCATTGTTCACAGGGATATTAAACCAGAAAATATATTCATCAGTGAAGATAGTAAGCAAGGAGAAATTGTTAAAATACTAGATTTTGGTATTGCCAAATTTTTAACAGAACGAAGTGGGATGACCCTGACAGATTCTTTTATTGGCAGTTTGCCTTACTGTTCTCCAGAACATATGGAAGGACGCAAATTGCTAGATGTCCGCTCTGATATTTACAGTTTGGGAGTACTAATGTTTGAGATGCTGACAGGAAAACATCCATTTCAGACAAAAAGTAACTCCTTTGGTACTTGGTATCAAGCGCATCGCTTTCAAATGCCACCTACAGTTGAAGAAGTGAATCCACAAGTAAAAATACCGCAGGTATTAGAAAAATTACTGATGAGTTGTTTAGCGAAAGAAATAAGCGATCGCCCTCAAAATATTAACCAAATATTAGAAGATTTAGGAAAGGTTAACATTCAACTTAATGATGTTATTCCTAACAAAAGTACTGAGATTATTAACCTTTCGTCTCCAGTTCAATTAGTACCTGCAACTTTATTATCAGAAAAAGATTGTTTGCAGAAAAGTTGGCCTAAAAATAAACCAATTGCATCAATTGGTTTTCCCCATTTACTACATACTCATCAAAGACTTATACCAACTTTTTGGTCAATGTTGCCCAAACAAGAGATTACAAAATACTTGGATAAAATACATGGTACTGAATTTATTAGTAAAAGGAATGTATACCCGATGCTATTATGGGTAACAGTACTATACAATGCCCAACCTTCAATGACTAAGTGGCTACCTTATTTTCTGGATTTGAAAGATAATAAAGGGGAGAATATAGCACGTAGTTTAGCAGAAGTAGGCTACTATCACTTACTATTTTTTGCCTTAGAAGATCCAAATCGGTGCTCTCATGTAACGACTTTAAAGCTTACGGCTAATCAGCGCCAGCAACTTGTAGATTGCTTAGATATGAGTCAACAATCAAATGAATTAATTTTGCCTAATGAAGCTAAAAATCTATTAAAAATAGATTATGAAAAGCTAAAATTAGATATTTTACAAAAGTTAACTTTACATCAAAAAACTGAGAAAGAAAGTTTAAAAAATTGGATGACTAAATTTTTGGAGACTTTTTTTAAACTTTTATCACGTCCTTGAAAGTCTGCTATCAAAATCAAAATGCTTACCACCATTACCCAATGAGATTCTTATGTGTGTACTGCTAACTTTAAATCGACTCAGCAGCAGAGGTGAACAAAGTGAATCAAAGCCGATTTACATCTCCAAGTAGTACGGGCTTGCTTGCCAATCGTTATCAACTTAAGCAATTAATTGGTAGCGGTGGCATGGGCGAAGTTTTTTTAGCAAATGATATTTTGTTAGGAGGTATACCAGTTGCTGTCAAGTTTTTGAATAAAACTGTTGTCGATACCAAGATGCAACAAGACTTTGTTCGTGAAGCTTTAATGAGTGCAGCTTTGAGTCAAAAGAGCTTACATATAGTGCGGGCGTATGATTATGGCGTGAATGAGCAAGGAAAACCATACTACGTCATGGAATATCTATGTGGAAAGAGTTTAAAGGATTTAATTCCGCTGTCTTTGTCCATGTTTTTGACTCTCTCCCGCCAAATTTGTTTGGGCTTACAGTGCGCCCATCAAGGCATTAACATTGACGGCAAAATTTGTCCATTAGTTCATAGAGATATCAAGCCTGCCAATATATTAGTTATTCCTGATCCGATATTGGGTCAGTTAGTTAAAATTCTCGATTTCGGGATTGCTAGATTTTTAAATTATGCATCAACAGCTAGTACAAGCAGTGGATTTAATGGCACTTTACCCTACTGTTCTCCAGAACAGTTAGATGGGGAAAAATTAGATAGTCGCTCTGATATTTATAGCCTAGGTGTGATGATGTTTGAAATGCTCACAGGCAAAAAACCCTGGCAACCAGAAACTGATTACTTTGGTGCTTGGTATAAAGCACATCAGTTTGAAGAACCAAAAGCGATCACAGATGTTAAACCCACTCTTAAATTACCTCAGAAATTAAATTATTTAATCATGGCTTGTCTTGCTAAAAAAGCAAGCGATCGCCCACAAAATATCGCTCAAATTCTGCAAGTATTAAACAGTTTAGAACAGCCCGATAGTCCCAGTTTCCCAACAACATTAGCCTCTAGTTCCATTCTTAACTGTCCTTTAGATTCGGGATTACCAATCACAGTAAAACAAAGCTGTCAGCAACTTTTCTGGCCTGAAAATAAACCAATTCAAGAAATTGTTTTTTCCCAGCTTCTAGACACTGCACAAGGATCTATGACAGCGTTATGGCTGATGTTGCCTAAACAAGAAATCAAAAACTATGCGGTTTCTACCCGTTATAATCAATTTATCTTCATAACATCCCCTCACCCAATGCTGTTGTGGGTGAGTATACTCTACAATCGGCAATTAGCTCCTAAGTGGCTACCCTGCTACCTAGATATGCAAAATCCTCAAAATCTTAAGGTGGTAAGTTTCCTGGCTGAAAATGAACACTATCCTTTGATTTTCTTTACTGTAGAAGCACCACATTCCTGCACCAACGTTCTCAGCAGTCGCATCGAGCCAACTCAGCGGCAAATGTTGAAAACCTGGGTGCAACAAAGTCATAGTCTACCACCCGCTTCTCAACCCCAGTTGAGCAAACAGCTATTAAAGCAGCAGTATAAACAAATGCAATCCCGGATATTACAACATCTGGAATCAGAGCCACAGGTTGTATTATCAGGTTCTATTTAAGGAAAAAGTTCTCCCAAGCAGTGAGCGCCCGCAAGGTAGACGGGGCAAAAATAATTCCTAACTCCAAAACACTTGACAAGTAGAAAATAAATAGCGATAATAGCAAAGTTGCCAAACAAGGGACTGTAGTTCAATTGGTTAGAGCACCGCCCTGTCACGGCGGAAGTTGCGGGTTCGAGCCCCGTCAGTCCCGTTATAAAGTTATCAGTAGTGAATCTTGAGTAATATTAGGAATTGGGCATTTGTTATTCACTAGTTCCTAAGCTAGCATTTCCTAAACTACAAATTTTAGATTTTAGATTTTAGATTTTTTGGTTCATGCCCCCATCCCCCGCTCCTCGTGGGCGGAACAAATCCAAAATTCTCAATTTAAAAGTCGGCTTGCCCCATACCCTTGTGGTCGGGGTCAATCCAAAAGACGCTCGATGACTCGCTAACGCTACGCTATCGTCAATCCAAAATCAAAAATTGATTGACTCAGGATTCAGGGTTTAAATATAAGGTACATTCATCAAGCTTTGCGAAAGAGAGAATTAACTGTGACTGTCAGAGTCCGAATTGCGCCGAGTCCAACTGGAAATTTACATATTGGTACAGCTAGAACGGCTGTATTTAACTGGCTATTTGCCCGCCACCACGGTGGGAAATTTATACTGCGAATAGAAGACACAGACCTAGAGCGATCGCGTCCCGAATACACTGACAATGTTCTTGAAGGACTGCGCTGGCTAGGACTTAACTGGGATGAAGGACCATTTTTTCAATCCCAACGCCTGGATCTCTACAAAGAAGCAGTACAAAAACTGCTAGATCAAGGATTAGCCTACCGCTGCTACACCACTTCCGAAGAATTAGAGGCTTTAAGAGAAGCCCAAAAAGCTAGAGGCGAAGCTCCTCGCTATGACAACCGTCACCGCAACCTCACGCCAGAACAACGCGCCGCATTTGAAGCAGAAGGTCGCTCCTCTGTGATTCGGTTCAAAATAGAAGATGGGCAAGAAATTGTCTGGAATGACCTAGTAAGGGGAAATATGTCTTGGCGAGGTAGCGATTTAGGTGGTGATATGGTCATCGCCCGCGCCTCAGAAGAAGGTAGTGGTCAACCTTTATACAACTTTGCAGTTGTAGTAGATGACATCGACATGCAAATCACCTATGTCATTCGGGGAGAAGACCACATCGCCAACACCGCCAAGCAAATTTTACTGTATGAAGCAATGGGTGCAAAAATCCCAGAGTTTGCCCACACGCCACTGATTTTAAATTTGGAAGGGCGCAAGCTTTCTAAGCGAGATGGTGTTACTTCCATTTCTGACTTTCAGCAAATGGGCTTTACTGCTGAAGGCTTGGTGAATTACATGACATTGCTGGGTTGGTCGCCACCAGACTCGACGCAAGAAATATTTACCTTAGAAGCAGCAGCCAAGGAGTTTGGCTTTGAGCGTGTAAATAAAGCAGGTGCAAAGTTTGACTGGGCAAAACTCGATTGGTTGAACAGTCAGTATATCCACCATATGCCAGTAGATAAACTCACAGATTTACTCATACCCTATTGGCAAGCGGCTGGGTATAAATTTGATGGTGGAAGACAACGCCCCTGGTTAGAACAGCTAGTAACTTTAATTAGCCAAAGCTTGACTCGTTTAGTAGATGCAGTAGCTCAAAGCCAACTGTTTTTTAGCGACACAGTTGAATTTAGTGACGAAGCCAGTACACAACTCAAGCAAGAAGGTTCTACTGCTGTGCTTGAGGGGATTGTCACAGCTTTAGAAAATCAGCCGCAACTATCGGAAGCCGTCGCCCAGGACATCATTAAACAAGTGGTGAAAGAGCAAAAAGTCAAAAAAGGCTTGGTAATGCGATCGCTCAGAGCAGCCTTAACTGGAGATGTTCATGGCCCCGATTTGATCCAATCTTGGTTACTACTAAGTCAGATTGGTTTAGATAAGTCGCGCTTGAGTAGGGCAATAACAGAAGCTAATTAGCGATTATTTCCAGATTTTATATTTAGATTTTAGGGGCGCACAAACGTGCGCCCCTATCCATAAGGTAGAGCAACTATCCAAACAAGAAATTATTGACTAATTACTAATGAATTATCCCCAATTTTAAATCTAAAATAGGTAGTCAATTCTCCTCAGGTTGGGAACTTGGTGTGTAAAATTAATGTCCTTAAAAACACTTAGAAGCGAACGTAATTACAATGCTGACAAAAGTGCTTAACAGAGGGATGAGATTATCGTTGATGATAGTTACGCTCTTGATTACATTGACAGCTAATACTGTGACTGATGCTCAGGAAGCGCCAACGATATTTGAAGATGTCACCATTAGCCCCCAGTTTTCGCCAGACCCCCTGACAGTTCGCGGAATGAGTGGTGGTTCAATATCTGGGAGTCAAGTAGCCGCCAGAAGCGAAACAGCGACTGGCCCTTGTACTGGATTTGTTGATGAAACACCAGACCACACATTAGTGCTAACAAGTAAATTTGACTACCTAAAGCTGCAAGTGCAAAGTCCTGAGGACACCACCTTGATTATCAAGGGACCCGGTGGTACTTGGTGTAATGATGATGTTGACGGTAAAAATGCTGGCATTGTTGGTGAATGGTTGGCTGGAAATTACCAAATTTGGGTTGGTTCCTACGAAAAAGGTAAGTATCTTCCTTACACTCTACAAATTACAGAAGTTAAGTAGGTAAAGTCCTTGATTGAAGAGACATACCAGAGACGAGAAAATTTATTGGCGTCTCTCCCTTGTTGGCGCTTCCTTTTCTCGTGCGATATTGTATTAAAATTAAGTTAACTTTGATTAAGATTCTTGTTGGCATCGCCATAATGCCCTGATTGCTTTATGGGAGTGCATATAAGAGATCAAATTAAACAAAATGGATTTATAGACATCCGTTTAACAGCTTAAAGTGACAAAGTGATCAACATTCGGTTGCTAAGGCTGATGACTTGTATAGGTATCTAGAGGCAAATTAACATGAAATTCTCTTGGAAAGTCCTAGTACTCTGGACATTGCCGGCTTTGGTAATTGGCTTTTTCTTCTGGCAAGGGGCCTTTGCAGGCGCTCCTGCTGACATGAGTAAGAATGCAGCCAATACTCGCATGACCTATGGTCGCTTTCTAGAATACTTGGACGGCGATCGCGTCAGCAGTGTGGATCTGTACGAAGGCGGTAGGACAGCAATTATAGAAGCCCGCGATCCAGACATCGAAAATCGTGTCCAAAGGTGGCGGGTGGATTTGCCTGTTAACGCTCCTGAGTTAATTAGCAAGCTCAAAGAAAAAGCGATTAGTTTTGATGCCCACCCCATGCGGAATGATGGCGCAATTTGGGGATTGTTAGGCAATCTCGTGTTTCCAGTTTTATTGATTACCGGGCTGTTCTTTTTGTTCCGGCGTTCTAGCAACCTCCCCGGCGGGCCAGGTCAAGCGATGAACTTCGGCAAATCCAAAGCGCGTTTCCAAATGGAGGCGAAAACCGGGGTTAAATTTGACGACGTAGCCGGGATCGAAGAAGCTAAAGAAGAACTGCAAGAAGTTGTTACCTTCCTCAAGCAGCCAGAAAGATTTACCGCTGTAGGCGCACGGATTCCCAAGGGAGTCCTGTTAGTTGGGCCTCCTGGAACTGGTAAAACTTTACTAGCAAAAGCGATCGCTGGTGAAGCAGGCGTACCATTCTTCAGTATTTCTGGTTCGGAATTCGTGGAAATGTTCGTCGGTGTCGGTGCATCCCGTGTCCGCGATTTGTTCAAGAAAGCTAAAGACAACGCCCCCTGTATCATCTTCATCGATGAAATCGACGCCGTTGGACGCCAACGGGGTGCTGGTATCGGTGGCGGTAACGACGAGAGAGAGCAAACTCTCAACCAATTGCTCACCGAAATGGACGGGTTTGAAGGTAATACAGGCATCATTATTATTGCTGCCACCAACCGTCCCGACGTACTAGACTCAGCCTTGTTGCGTCCCGGTCGCTTTGACCGACAAGTAACAGTCGATGCACCTGATATCAAAGGGCGTTTGGAAATCTTGCAAGTCCATGCGCGAAACAAGAAACTAGACACTACCGTATCTTTGGATGCGATCGCTCGCCGCACTCCTGGATTCACTGGTGCTGACTTAGCCAACTTACTCAACGAAGCGGCAATTCTCACTGCTAGAAGACGTAAAGAAGCTATCACCCTCCGCGAAATTGATGATGCGGTAGATCGGGTAGTCGCTGGGATGGAAGGCACTCCTTTGGTAGACAGCAAGAGCAAGCGCTTGATTGCATACCACGAAATTGGACACGCCTTAGTTGGGACTTTGTTAAAAGACCATGACCCAGTGCAGAAAGTTACCTTGATTCCAAGAGGACAAGCGCAAGGTTTGACTTGGTTTACTCCCAACGAAGAACAGGGATTAATTTCTCGTTCTCAATTGAGAGCAAGGATTACTGGCGCTTTGGGCGGTCGCGCTGCTGAAGAGGTGATTTTTGGCGCTGCTGAAGTCACAACTGGCGCTGGTGGAGACTTGCAGCAGTTATCGGGAATGGCGCGGCAGATGGTGACTCGTTTCGGGATGTCCGACTTAGGACCATTGTCGTTAGAAAGCCAGCAGGGTGAAGTGTTCTTGGGTCGTGACTGGACAACCCGATCTGAATATTCCGAATCCATCGCCTCTCGCATTGATGGACAAGTGCGAGCGATCGTGGAAGAATGTTACGAAAACTCGAAGAAGATTATACGAGACCATCGCACTGTCACCGATCGCTTAGTCGATTTGCTCATCGAAAAAGAAACCATTGACGGCGAAGAATTCCGCCAGATTGTCGCTGAGTACGCTGAAGTACCTGAGAAGCAGCAGTACGTACCACAACTGTAGTAGATGAATCTTTTCTAGGCTAATGTCTGGGAATGGCAAATAGAAATCAAATGAGGATGGTATGTGCCATCCTCATTTTTTTAGCTCTACCGTAAATTTTATGCAAAAAATCAATGAACAGTTATACAAGTATGATCCTATAAATACTGGCTCCTAGCTGGGATTTAGCGCCCAAGCGTAACTACAAACATCGCATCAATTATGTAAATAAACTCTATTCTTCTTAAAAGGAATCATCATCCTCTAATTGATCATAATATTCTATATAAATATTTACCCCTTCTTATTTGCAGAAAATGAATAGCAAAGCTAAATTGTTGACTTTTGGGATGGTAATACTTGCTCTTTCTTCTCTAACTGTCGGCACAGTTGTAGCACAAGCAAAACTGACAAATCAATCGAAATTGTTTATCAATGGTATCGGACAAGTACGAGTTGGGATGACTGTTTCCCAAGCGGCAAAGGCTGCTGCTACTAAGCTAATGGGTGATCCACCGAATAACAGTTGCTACTACGTTAAGCCACAAAACGAACCCAAAAATCTTTTTTTTATGGTTACAAAAGGTCGTATTTCTAGAGTAGATGTGCGGCAGAATACCCAGATTACTACCCTCAAAGGTGCAAAAATTGGCGACACCGAAGCGCAAATCAAGTCTCTCTACCCAGGACAAATTAAAGTCACACCTCATAAATACGTCCAAGGCGGACACTACTTAACATTTATCCCGAAAGACCGTGCTAATCAGAACTATCGTGTGGTATTCGAGACTGACGGGAAGCGTGTCACTCAGTTTTGGTCAGGTAAACTGCCAGAAGTTGAATTTGTTGAAGGCTGTTCTTGATCTGAGATATCATCAAACTTACTTCCTTAACTTCCGCAGCTTGCGTTGGCTATGCCCGCCGTACCCCTACTGGAATCTTGCTACGCAAAACGTCTGGTAGAGTTGGCATTGCTGCACTTTACTCCCAAGATGCTCCAATGCCGTACAGCACCTTTAATCTTAGCAAAGTAAAAACCGACTTTAAATTAATCTTTGTTGAAAATCAAGATTTATTTGGGGATGTACAGACCGTTTCTCCTAGTGAATATTTAAATTTGATTTTCTCTGAGCATCTACCATTAGTAACAGCAATAAATACAGAAAAAGCTCGTTATGAACTAATTATTATGCCTGTTTTAATTGAAGTTAAACGCTTTTTTCAATACCAAATTAGCATATTTTCTGGTTCAGAGTTTAATAGACCTCTTGCAAAATAAGTTTTATGTTATGGTGGGGGTTTGGAATTTTGAGACAGCTAAACTTAACTCGTAGTTGTAAATTGCTGCG